>NZ_SJEX01000021.1 GCF_005930495.1 Modestobacter excelsi
GCGTCGCGGGCGTGACGACGGCGGGCACGGCGGTGCCCGGCGCGGTCGCGGGCTGACCGCTGCCGGTCACCGGGTCGCTGGGGGCGGGCACCGGAGGAACGGGGACGGGCACGGTGGGGGTGGTCGGCGCCGGCGAGCTGACCGCGTCCGGGACGGGGCCCTCGTCGGAGTCGGCGACCGGGACCTCGGGCTCGTCGGCGTCGGGCGGAGCGGGCGCGGGATCGGGCGCCACGACCGGCGCGACGTCCTCGTCCGGCGCCGGAGAGGGAGCGGGCGGAACGTCCTGGACCGCTGCGCCCGGGGTCCCGACCGTCACCGGCCCCGGGTCCACGGTCCCCTCGTCGGCCTGCGCGGTGCCCACCCCCACGACCCACAGGCCGACCAGGAGGGCTCCGAGCAGCAGGAGGCGACGAGCCCAGGACGCCGCACGTGCGGTGGGGTCGCGTCGGCCGGACGGGCAGCGCACGGCAGCGGCAGACCGCTGCTCGGCGGTGCTCCCCACCACGCCTCCGCACCCCGCCGGAACTCCGACGGTGACCCCAGGTCATCGACTACCGCCGCACGAGGGACCCCCGGTGCGCTGAACGGCAGACTTTGATCTGCGGAGAGTCACAGGTCAACAGCTGAGCGGCCGGAGAGTGACCGGCACGCGGGTCGCGCTACACGGCGTGAACGACCAGACCTGCTGAGTGAGCGGCACGAGTCCGTTCCGTCCTCACGACGACGGGCTGCGAGGTCGTCAGGTCCGGCCGGCGCGCCGCTCGGCGAGGTTGCGGCCCTTGACGGTGCCGCGGTACTCGACGAGGACCTCACCGCGCGGGCCGTACGTTTCCTCGGGCCCGGTCATGCTCATGGTGGCCCAGTCCGGCTCCTCCAGGCCGCGCTCGGCGGTGGAGAGGCGGACCACCTCCTGCCGGATCGCGGCGATGGCTCGTTCCCGGTGGGAGAAGGGCAACGTGACCGTCGCGCGGTAGGTGTACATGCCCCGAAGGTCGGGACGCCGGGCCGGGCACTGGACGCCGGAGGGCGCCGTCTCCCCCGAAGGGGTCGGTCGGCGGCAGCGCAGTGCACCTCTGACGCTCCGTCACCGCACTCGTCCCGATGACCGCCGGGAACCTGCTGTCCAGCGCCTCGATCGACACCCCGGTCACACGATCGGGTGATTCGAGACTGCGACGGTCGTGACCGTGGGTAGATGACGTCCGCGGCAGTCCGCCGCGACAGCCGAGAAGGGAACGTCATGACCCACAGCGCGGGGTACACCGGGCAGCCGGCCAACGCCCAGCAGAACCACGTCGGGAACGGGCTGGCCGTCGCCGGCCTGGTCTGCGGCCTCGTCGGGCTCCTGTTCCTCCCGATCGTCCTCGGACCGCTGGCGATCATCTTCGGTGGCGTCGGTCTCTCCCGGGCCAACCGCGGGGCCGGCCACAAGGGCATGTCGATGGCGGCGATCATCCTGGGCATCGCCGACCTCGTCGTCATGGTGGTCTACGCGGTCGCCATCTCCAGCTGAGCGCCCCCGCTCGTCCCGACGTCATGACCACGGCCACCGACGGGGCGCCCCAGGCGCGCCGGTCGCTGATCGAGCGGACGGTGCTCGACGAGCAGATCCGCGCCGCCCGGCAGGCCGGTCCGCAGTCCTGGGGCGTGCGCAGCTGGCTCGGCCCGCTGGTCGGCCTGGCGGCGCTGATCGTCGGCTCCGGCGTCGTCGCGGGCGTCCTGCCCGAGCGGGGCACCGGCCGCACGATCGGCGTCGCTGCGCTCTCCATCGGCCTCGAGCTGGTGCTGCTGGCGGTGCTGGTCGCCTTCGGCCGGCCGCTCGCTGCGCGTGGTGGTGGCTGGCGGCAGACCCTCGGGCTGGACCGGGTGCGCCGGTCGGACTGGCTGCCGTGGATCACCGGCGTCGGCTTCGCCTACCTCGGGCGCACCGTGGTCAGCGTCGTGGCCCTGGCCCTCACCGGCGGCACGGCGCTGGCGGAGGCGAGCAACCTCACCGCGGGCGACCGGAGCGTCGTCTCGATCGTCGTGCTGGTCGTGGTGGCCGTCGTCCTGGCGCCGATCGCCGAGGAGCTGATGTTCCGCGGGCTGCTGCTGCGCGCCTTCATGCACCGGATGAGCTTCTGGCCGGCCGCGGGGTTGTCGACGTTCCTGTTCGGCGCCTTCCACGTCTACGAGGTCGACACCGTCGCCGGCGCCGTGACGCTGGCCTGCTCGGTCGGCGTGCTCGGCCTGGTCAACTGCCACCTGGTCCGGATCACCGGGCGGCTGACGCCCGGGATCATGGTGCACGCCACCTACAACGCGCTGGCCGTCGCGGTCGTCCTGCTGCTCGGCTGACCGAGCGGTGCGCGGCCGACCCGGGAGCCGGCCGCGCACCCCGGTGCTCAGCGGTTGGTGCGGCCGAGGTCCACCGGCAGCTGGATGCCGGTGACGTGCCGCGCCTCGTTGGAGGCCAGCCACGCGACGGCGGCGGCGATGTCGTCGGCCTGGCTGACCGGGTCGGGGAGCTGACCCATGTACAGCGTGCTCAGCGTCGGGCTGGCGTCGGAGATCATCGGGAACAGCTCGGGCACGGTCAGGCCGGTCTGCACGCCGTGCGGGTGCACCGTGTTCACCCGGATCCGGTGCTCGGCGAGCTCGTTGGCCAGCGTCTTGGCCAGCCCGGTCACCCCGTGCTTGGCGGCGACGTAGCCGGCGAGGTACGGCAGACCGCGCAGCCCGGCGACCGAGCTGGTGAAGACGATCGCGCCGCCGGTGCCCTGCTCGATCATGATCGGGATGGCCGCCTTGGCGGTGTGGAACGGCCCGTTGAGGTTGGTGTCGATCTGCTCGGCCCAGTGCGCGGCGTCGATCTCCCAGGCCCGGGCGGCGGTCGTCGTCCCGGCGTTGGCGATGACGACGTCCAGGCGCCCCAGCTCGGCGACGCCGGCGTCGAGCGCCGTCTTGAGTGCCTCGTAGTCGCGGATGTCGGTCTGCGAGGCGACGATCCGGCGGTCCAGCGCCTCGACCAGGCGGACGGTCTCGGCGAGGTCCTCCGGCGTCGACCCCGCGTACTGCGTCTCGGGCACCTGCGCGGCGATGTCCACGGCGATGATGTCGGCGCCCTCGGCCGCGAGCCGCACGGCCTCCGCCCGCCCCTGGCCACGGGCGGCGCCGGTGATGAACGCGACCTTGCCCTCGAACCGGCGGGCGATCGGGTCGTGCGGGACGGGCGCTTCGGGGACCGGGGTGGTCATCGGGTTCTCCTCCAGGATCGGTGCGGCGACTGCCTGCCCCGACTCTGTCACCCTCGTGGCACTGTGTGCCACGAACCTCCGATCAGACCTCGACGTCGCTGCCCATCGTCACCGTCGCGTCCGGCGGCAGGCCGAAGTAGGCGGCCGGGTTGGCCGCGGTGTGCGCCAGCCCGACGAACAGCGCCTTCCGCCAGCGCGCCATGCCCGGCGCCGACGTCCGACGGATCGACCCGCGGGACAGGAAGTAAGAGGCGTCGTCCAGGTCGGCGGTCGGGGGCTCGATCATCCCGGCCGCGTGCGCCTGGCGGAGCGCCGCCGGCAGGTCCGGCGGGTCGGCGAACCCGAGCCTCACGGAGAGGTGCTGGATGCCGTCGTCCTCGTAGCCCAGGTCGTCGACGGTGAGCCGGTCCTCCGGCGGCACGTGTGGCACGTTGGCCGCGCCCATCGACACGATCACCACCGTCTCGTGCAGCACGTGGTTGTGCTGGGTGTTGGCGCGCAGCGCGAGCGGCACGGTCTCCTTGCTGGGGTGCGGGAACACCGCGACGCCGCGCACCCGCGGCTTGCCGTGGTGCCGGGCCTCCTCGACGAAGTCGGCGAGCGACCCCTCCATGGTGCGGCGGTTGGCGCTGACGATCTCCCGGCCGCGCCGCCAGGTGGTCATCACGGTGAAGACCAGGACGGCGATGAGCAGCGGCAGCCACCCGCCGTGCAGCACCTTCGACAGGTTGCCGGCCAGGAAGACCAGCTCCACCCCGCCGAACGCGACCGCGGCGAGGGCGAGCTTCCACGGCTGCCAGTGCCACAGCACCCGGGCGACGATGAGCAGCAGCAGGGTGTCGATGACGAGCGCGCCGGTGACCGAGACGCCGTAGGCGGTGGCGAGCCGCTCGGAGGACCGGAAGCTGAGCATCAGGACGAGCACGCCGACGAAGAGGATCGCGTTGACGCCGGGCAGGTAGATCTGGCCGCTCTCCTCCTCCGAGGTCTGCCGCACGGTCAGCGGCGGGAGCAACCCGAGCTGCATCGCCTGCCGGGACAGCGAGAAGGCGCCGGAGATGACGGCCTGGCTGGCGATCACCGTCGCCGCGGTGGCCAGCACGACCATCGGGACCCGCGACCAGTGCGGGAAGAGCAGGAAGAACGGGTTGGTGGCCGCGCCGGGGTGGTGCAGGATCAGCGCCGCCTGGCCCAGGTAGTTGAGCACCAGCGCGGGGAAGACCAGGAAGAACCAGGCGCGCAGGATCGGGGTGCGACCGAAGTGCCCCATGTCGGCGTAGAGCGCCTCGGCCCCGGTGATCACGAGGACGACGGCGCCGAAGGCGACGAACGCGATGCCCGGGTGGTCGATGACGAACAGCAGGGCGTACGTCGGCGAGAGCCCCTTGAGCACCTCGGGGTGTGGCAGCACCTCGCTCAGTCCACCCACCGCCAGGGCGGCCAGCCACAGCGCGGTGACCGGGCCGAACAGCCGTCCCACCCGGCCGGTGCCGAACCGCTGGGCGGCGAAGAGCACGGTGAGGATGGCGGCCGCGATGGGCAGGACGACGTGGCTCAGGCTCGGCGCGGCGACCTCGAGCCCCTCGACCGCCGAGAGCACGCTGATCGCCGGGGTGATGACCGAGTCGCCGTAGAAGAGCGAGACGCCGACGACGCCGATGAGCAGCAGCCACTTCGTCGGTCGGTCGCGGTCGGCATAGAGCCGCCGGGCGAGCGCGGCCAGGGCCATCACGCCGCCCTCGCCGTCGTTGTCGGCGCGCATCACCACGCCGACGTACTTCGCCGACACGATCAGCGTGACCGACCAGAACATCAGCGAGATGACGCCGTAGACGTCACCGGGCGTGGGCTGGACGGCGCCGTTGTCGATGGAGAAGACGGTCTGCAGGGCGTAGAGCGGGCTGGTGCCGATGTCGCCGAACACGATGCCGAGCGCGGCGAGGACCAACCCCCGCCCGGCATGGGCAGCCGGCGACCGGTGCGGCGGCCGCGCGTCCTCCGCGGCGTCCGGCGTGGCGACGGACTCGGTCACGAGTCACTCCTCGGTTGCACGACGAACCAGTGTCGTCCCACAACCTGTGCTGCGCTCCACCAGATCACCCGCGCGGGTCAGCCGGCAGCTGACCATCTCCTCAGGTGAGCGGGGCAATACTGCCCGGCACGCCCAACGGGTCGATCAGACCTGGAGGAGTGGTCCGATGAGGATCTCGGTGCCCTCGGGGCGGTAGGTGTGCCATCGGCCGTCGGGATCTCGTTCGATCCGGAAGCCGTGGTGGACCTTGGTGTGGTGCCGTTCGCACAGGAGCGCGGAGTTCTCGAGTGAGGTCTCGCCGTGGTCGCGGAGCCATTCGAGGAGGTGGTGGACGTCGCACCAGTGGGTGGGGGCGTCGCAGCCGGCGAACACGCAGTGCCGGTCGCGTTGCTCGACCGCCCGCCGGATGTGCGCCGGCACGACCCGCTTCTCCCGCCCGACGTCCAGCGGGAGCCCGTCGGGGTCCAGCACCATCCGGGTGATCTCGGCGTCACAGGCGATCCAGCGGGCCGCGGCGGCTGAGATCACCGCCCCGAACCCGGTCTCGGCAGCCCCCGGGCCGGTTCCGCCGTCGAGGAGGTCCTCGATGTCGACGGTCACGATCACCCGCGGCTTCACGGTGCGCAGCAGCGGCAGGTTCCCGGCGGCGAGGGCGTTGTCGCACAGCTGGACCAGGGCGTCGGCCTGCTGCTGGGCGCGGCTGCGGTCATCGCCCTGGGGGCGGGATGCCTGCACGATCGACTCGATCGCGGCCCGCACCTTCTCCAACCCGACCGCGTCCAGGTCGAAGCGGCCGGTGCCGCTGCCCTCGGCGTGCCGGGTGAACGACAGCCGCCGCCCCTCGGTGGGGTCGGGTTCGGTGCCGTCGGGGTCCAGGGCCTGCCGGTAGTGGTGCACCACCTGCGGCAGCCGGTCGTGCGCCTCACCCTCGGCGACGGCGACCAGCGCCCGGTCCACCGCCCCGAGGTCGACGTCCTGCTCGGCGGCGGCGGCCCGCTCCGCGTCTCCGGCGATGGGGGCGATGGTCGCGACCTGGGCGGCGGTGAGCGTGCCGGCGGCGAACGCCGCCGCGGTGGCCGGCAGGTGCTCCAGCGCCCGGCCCGACCGCACCAGCCGCCCGGCGTCGCCGGCGGTCAGGTGGCCGTGCCCGCGCAGCCAGGAGGCCACCGTCTTCTTGCCGTCGTGCTCAGCGGCGCCCGTGGAGTCGGCGTGCCGGACGGTGCGGGTCAACTCCGCGTTGGCCCGGTTGACCACGGTCACCAGCAGGGTGGCCCGGTCCAGCACCGCACCCGGGGGAAGGGCGAAGAGGTCCTCAGCGGCCAGGGCGTCCAGCGCGGACTGCAACTCCCCCACCGGACACCTCCTCCACCGCTTCGAACAGGTGTACGAAGTCTAGCGGTGGCGGGGGTCTCCGACAAGGCATATCCCCAGCTCAGAGGGCTGTCCACAAATCACGCTGAGCGGTTGACAGGAGCCGCGACAACCGACGCGGACGCCACAGGCAGGCCTTCGGTGAACTCGGACAGACGGGCGGACGGGCGGACGGACCTCGAGGTTCAGTCGCCCGTGAAGCGGTCGGGTCGGAAGGCGTCGAGCAGCGGGCTGGGGGTCCCGCTGACGACCTCCTCGGCGAGCAGCTCACCCGCGATCAGCCCGATCGTGGCGCCGCTGTGCGTGAAGGCGACGTGCAGGCCGTCCACTGCGGGAACGGCGCCGAGCACCGGGTGCCCGTCGCCCGGGACGGGCTTCCGCCCGACACCGCAGGACTCCGCGATCAGGTCGGGGTGGCCCGCGAGCACCGCGGATGCCTCCCGGAGCAGGCCCTCGACCGTGGAGTCGCGGACCTCGAACGTGCCGCCGTCCCGCGCGACGACCTCCTCCTCCGCCCAGCCCGCGTCGAGGACCACGCCTCCGCCTGGTGACGGTCGGACCGCGACGCGCGGGGTGTTGAGCACGGCGCGCAGCCGGTGGTCGAACGGCGGGGTGCGGACCAGCAGCGCGTTCGTCGTCCCGTCCGGCACGTGGATGCCGAGCTCGGCGAGGCTGCCGGGGACAGCGTCACCGGTGGCGAGGACCACCACGTCGGCGGGGAGGACGTCGCCGGTGCCCGTGGCGACCCCGGCGACGTGGTCCCCGTCGCGGACCAGCGCGCACCGGCCGGCGCCGGTGCGGACCTCTCCCCCGGCGTCCACCAGGTCGTGCACGAGCTCGTCGACCAGCGACGGCAGGTCGACCCAGCCCTCGGCCGGGTTGAGCAACGCGCCCTCGGCGGCCACGGCGGCCGGGTCGACGCCGGGCACCCGGCCGGCCACGTCCTCGCGGGAGAGCCACTCGGCCGGGTAGCCGATCGCGCGCTGGTGCTCGAAGGACTCCCGGACACCGACGCCCCAGCGCAGCCCGCCGTCGAACGCGATGGCCGCTCGGGGGTCGTCGCGCGCGGCGAAGGTGCGGTACCGGTCGAGGCCGAGCATCCGCAGCCGGTGGTACGCGGGCGGGTAGGAGCCTGCGGAGTTCAGCCAGGACAGCGACCGTCCCGTCGCGCCGCTGGCCAGCCGACCGTCGGTGACCAGGGTGACGTCGACCCCACGGGCCGCCAACTGCGCCGCGGTCGACGTCCCGAGCACTCCCCCACCGACGACGGCGACCCGTCGACCGTCCTGTCCCATGCCGTGCAGGTAGCCAGCCGGGCGGCGACAGGAACACGACACGGCGCTCCGCTCAGCGCGACGGGCCGCCGACCTCGGTCATCCCCACCGTCCGGATCAGGTCGAACCGGGACGCGTCCTCGGTGCCCGGTTCCGCGGTGTAGGCGACGATGCGCAGGTCGGTGCAGGAGGCGGTGAACACGTCGCGAACGGGCACGAGGCGAGCGCCTCCCCCGTCCGCCGGTCCCAGCCGTGGAAGCGCGAGCGGTCAGCGGACTCCTGTGCCTCGGGGACGCCGGGCGCTCAGATGGGCGGCGCGCCGGTCGAGCTCGTGGATCACAGGCAGTGGGGGCAACCCGTGCCCCTGCGGGCGACCGTGCGAACGCAGCGGAGCAGGGCAGCGGGACCGGCATCCTCGGGGACGAGCGCGTCTGCGCCGGCGAGTGCCATCTCGCGCCGTGCCTCCGAGCCGGCGCTCAACAGGACGATCCGGACCTCGGCCCTGGCCGCCCGTAGGGTCTGCGTGGCGGCGAGGCGACCCCCGATCGGCACGGAGCGGTCCATGCAGACGACATGCGGACGGAGCCGTGCGGTGGCCTCCACGACCTCCGGACCGTTCTCGCACTCGCCCACGACGCTGAGGTCGGCTTGACCGGCGAACATCTCGACCAGCCTCAGCCGGACCACCGGGTGATCATCGACGACGAGCACGCGGATGTGATCCCGGGCGTCGCGGACGTTCCGCGGACCTCCTGCGACCTGCCGACGATGCAGGTGGTCCCCGACCTCCCGGACAGCCGCGGTGGTGAGCTCGACGAGCCGAGGCGGCCGACCCTCCTGACGCAGGATGTCCGCCCATGCACCGGCCACGAGCTCGGCGGCGACTCGGGGGTCGGTGAGACCGAAGGCCTCTGTCGTGTCCAGGACCGCGCGTTCGAGGATGGCCGCCATCTGCTCGACATCGCCGAGCATGCCGGCACGGTCGCGACCGACGGCGGACACGACCTGTTCCACGCGCAGTGGGCAACCATCGATGCAGTAGACCGCGATGGGGTCCCCGTCCATCCAGCCGACGGCCACGAGTCCGCCACAGTTCGGGCAGTCCGTCCAGCTGACCCGCTCGCTTGCGTCCATCGTCGCGCGCTTCCCATGCCGTGTCGGTGACCCGACGGAGGACGTCCGGCGCTCTCCCTGGACACCCGCTGGACACCCGCTGACCTCGAGGGTGGACAACGGTAGCCAGGCAGTCGGCCTCCGAAACGTCCTACCGAGGCGGGGAACCGCCTCGATACGTCGTCGACGACAAGGGTCAGCAGGAACGGCCGCAGCGGCAGCCGACGGTGACGGCGACGAAGGCCGCGGACCTGCCACCCATCGACGGCGGCAGCCGTGGGCGGAGCTGCCCGGACCACGTCCGCTGCGGTCGTCGACCATCTGGCCGCAGACGACGCAGGTCGGCCCGTCGGGTGCCATGACGCCGGCGGTGCTGCAGGCGAAGCAGAGCGCAGGGGTCCCCGCCCGCCGGTAGGCGCACGACGTGCAGGCGTCGAAGCCCGCGGGGTGTCGGCTCGAGCGGCCGCAGGTCGATGGCATCGTCACCTCTCCGGACAGCGGCACCGCTCGATGGGAAGGCGGGCTGTAGGGCATGAACCGACCGCGGTCATCCCGCGAGCGTCGCGTGCGCCCCCACGGCCGCCACGGCGGCGGGGGCTTGGGCTGACGGTGATGGCCCCCGACGAGATCCGGCGACGATCGGGCGTGCACGTGGCCAGGTCCGCCGATAGTTTGCACGCCCCTACCCCCGACGGTGGGCCGGTGATCGGTGGAGGCGTGGATGGCGAGAGTCGGCAGCGACGAGGTGGTCGTGGACGGCGTGACCGGGGTGTTGGTGAGAAACGGACCTCCGGCCGAGCTCGGAGCGGCGCTCGCGTCGTTGCTCGCCGACCCGGGGCTGCGTCGGCGGCAGGGCGCCGCTGGACGGTGCCGGTACCTGGCCAACTCCACCCGCGATCGCATGGCCCTGGAGACGACAGCGGTCTACGAACGGCTGCTGCAGGCATCGGCCGGGCCGGCGCTGACCGGGAGCCGGACGTGACACGGCTGCGGGTGGCCTGCGTGGGCACCGGGTTCATCGCGGGCGAGCACCTGCGGGCGCTCTCGGCGATGGCGGACGTGCAGATCGTGGCGGTCGCCGACACGCAGCTGGAGCGCGCGGAGCAGGTCGCCGCCCGATACGGCTCTCGCGCCCATGGCGACGGTCTCACACTGCTGAACACCGAAGAGCTGGACGCCGTCTGGCTGTGCGTACCGCCGTTCGCGCACGGCGCGCTCGAGGCCGCTGCGATCGCCCGGGGGCTGCCGTTCTTCGTCGAGAAGCCGCTGGCCAGCGACCTGTCCACCGCGCAGTCGATCGCCGACCAACTGGCCGGTACCGGGCTGACCACCGCCGTCGGATACCACTGGCGGCACCTGGACGTCGTGCAACGGGCCGCGGAGCTGCTCGCCCGGACGCCGGCCCAACTGGTCACCGGCTACTGGTGGGACAAGACACCCCGCGTCCCGTGGTGGCCCCAACGGGCGCACTCCGGCGGCCAGGTCGTGGAGCAGACCACCCACATCTTCGACCTGGCCCGCCACCTCGCCGGGGACGTCGCCGAGGTCACGGCGGCCGAGCGGTCTGCTCCCGCCGGACCGGAGGACGTCCCCCTGGCGGCCTCCTCGCTGCTGCGGTTCGTCTCCGGCGCGGTCGGCAGCATCTCGTCGGCGCGCGTCCTGGACGGGAGGCACCGGGTCGCGCTGCACGTCGTGGCGGAGAGCCATGTGCTGGAGATCTCCGAGCACGGGCTGACCGACCACGAACTGCGGATCGGAACCGGGGACGGCGCGGAGGTGGTGCGTTCCAGGCAGGATCCGATCGCCGTCGAGGACCGGGAGTTCCTCGACGTGCTGCTCGGGATCACCCCTCGTGTGCGCGTTCCCTACCAGGAGGCACTGCGCACGCACACCCTGGCCTGCGCCGCCGACCGCTCGGCTCGAGACGGGACACCGGTGCGCCTCGATGCCGGGGCCGCCGGTGCCTGAGCGCCAGGTCCGGTCGATCGCGGTGTCCCGCCCCGGTCGCGCGATGATCATCGACGACACCGAACCGGAGCCCGGCCCCGGTCAGGCCTGGGTGGCCACCGAATGGTCCGGGATCAGCGCGGGAACGGAGGTGGCCCTCGTCCGCGGTACCGATCCGCAGCACCAGCGGGGCTGGGACCCCGACCTCCGGGCCTTCGGGATCAGCCCCGTGGACCGCTACCCGAAGCGTGGTCTCGGGTACATGGAGGTCGGCCGGGTCACCGAGAGCCGCACCGACGTGCTGGCCGTGGGATCACTGGTGGCGATGGCCTACGGCCACCGCACCGGCGCCTGCGCCGACCCGACCCGGACGACGGTGATCCCGGTTCCCGACGACCTCGACCCGCTGCTGGGCATCTACCTGGCGCAGATGGGGCCGATCTGCGTCAACGGCCTGCTGCACGCCGCGGCGGCGCTCGGAGGGCCGCAGGCCGGGATCGACGCCGGCGTCCGGGCCCAGCACGTCCTGGTCGTGGGGGCCGGCGTCGTCGGCCTGCTCAGTGCGCTGCTGGCCGTTCGACACGGCGCGGCCGAGGTGTGCGTCGCCGATTCCTCAGCCGAACGACGCGCGGTCGCCGAAGCCCTCGGCCTCGTCGCCGTGGACGACGCGGACGGGCGCGCGTGGCTGGCGATCAAGCAGCGCTGGCGACACGGCCCCGGGGATGCCGGAGCCGACGTCGTCCTGCAGTGCCGCGGCCACGACGCCGCGCTGGCCACGGCCCTCAAGGCACTGCGGCCGCAGGGCGTCGTGGTGGACCTGGGCTTCTACCAGGCCGGAGCCGAGGCCGTCCGGCTGGGCGAGGAGTTCCACCACAACGGCCTGGCGCTGATCTGCGCCCAGATCGGGCGGGTGCCCCGGGGGATGAGCGCGACGTGGCCGCGGCCGGCCCTTGCCGCGGTCACCCTCGATCTGCTCCGAGAGCGTGGCGAGGACATCCGTACCCACCTGGTCACCGACGTCGTCCCCTTCGAGGACGGTCCCCGGCTGCTGACCGACATGGCGGAACGCCGACTGGCGAGCCCGCCGCTGCAGGCCGTGCTGCACTTCCCACTCGGATGATCGGTGCGTCGGGCAGCGCCACGTGAGAAGCGGAGTCGCACATGGCGGCTCGGACGGCCGACCAGGCGATCCTGCGCCCGCTGCTCGAGTTCGGCTGGCGCCATGGATGGCCGCGGTCAAGTCCGCCACCCATGCGTCCACCTGACGCCGGTGCCCCGGAGCAGCGATCAGGTACGCCACGGCGGCGAGCACCCGCGTCCGGGTTAGCTTGGCGACGACCTCGACCCGGCAGCCGACCACGCCCGGCACGGCCACCCGGCGCTCTCCCTCCCACCGTCCGACCGTGGAGCCGTCGGTCAGGCGACCGCCGCTCGAGTCACAGCTTGTACAGCGGCGGGTTCGGCAGCACCGCGCGGCCGAAGGTCGACGCACTCACCCCGGCGAGGCATGCGTACCAGGCGACGGCGGCGGTGAGGAGGCCCAGATAGCCGCCGATCGTCGTCAGGCCCTCGTTGTGCGCCACATCCCCGGAGCCGAGGAGGAAGAACGTCACGGCGAGCAGCGTGAACAGCAGGGCCAGCGCCGTCGTGGTCTGCAAGGACGCGACCCACAGGACGAGCGTGAAGAGGCCCCAGCCGATGAGGTACCAGCCGACCGCGGTTTCCCGGTCGGTGGCGTCGGGGATGTCCGCTGCGTAGAAGGTGACGAAGGCCCAGAACGAGATCCAGAAGGCGCCGTAGGAGGTGAAGGCAGTCGCGCCGAAGACGTTGCCCTTCCGGAACTCCCACATGCCGGCGAGCACTTGGGCCACGCCTCCGTAGGCGAGTGCGACGCCGAAGACGATCGGCTCGCCCGCCGCCGGCAACAGGCCTGCGTTGAACAGGCTGAGCAGGAACGTGGTGAGTGCGAAAGCGGCCAGGCCGAGCGGCGCCGGGTCGGCGATCATGCGGACGTTCTCGGAGGCGAGTTCTCTCGCCATGGCCATCCGACCCGCGGTCGGGTCGCTCCGGTCGGCCATGAAGTCGGTGCCGAGGTCGGTGGTCTGCGTTCCTGGCTGCGCTGGCTTGACTGCCACTGCCGGACCCTCCTGATCGACGCAGGGAGAGAGAACAGCTGGACGTCGGCAGCGGTCCCCGGCCCAGCGGAGCGCGACCTCGGTCCCGAGTCGACGAACACGCTCGGTCCGGGCCGGTCGATCGGAAGACGCCGTCCACCCCGACAGTGACGAGGGTGTCATCCGACCGTCAAGACAACTCCGGCGTGTCGTGGACGTCGGCGGAAACCCGACGCCGACTCGTGTCGGCCTGGATCCGGCTCGCTCGTCGGGTAGGCGCGCCGTCACTCAGCTCGAGCCCCCGGGAAGCTGTACCTGCACCAAGCCCGGGTGAGCCATGGCCGCCCCAGCCGTCCAGGCGACCCGGCAGCGTTGGGCGCGCGTCGCCGCCAATGTCCTGGCCCAGACTCGATGCACTTTGGGCCGGACAGACCACGAGCGTCTTGCCGGCCTGGGTGCCACCCGAGACCGGGATGTACAGCCCAGCCCCGACCGAGGCCTCCAGGAACCGGGACACCTGCGGGGTGAAGCGTGCCCAGGACGACCAGCTCGTCGGGGCTGTGCGCCGGAGAGCACGAGCGGGTTCCGCGCCGAGGCCCTGTGGACGAACCGTGACGATCCACAGGTCACGTTCACCGTTCGGGTGACAACGGGTAGGCGATCGGGTCAGTGCCGCGGCACCAGCTCGACGACGGCCTGCACCAGCGCCTCGCCGTCCAGGAGCACCGCGTCGTTGTGGTCGGCGCCGGGCACTTCGACCAGGCGGTGCAGCTGCGCTGCCGCATCGGCGACCCGCCGGCTCTGCTCCGGCGGCACGATGGTGTCCGCTGTGCCATAGACGACCGTGGTCGGCGCCCGCACCGCGGCGATCAGGTCCGCCACCGGGTACCGGTCGCGCAGCAGCGCCCGCACCGGCAGGAACGGGTAGTGCTCGCTGCCGACGGCGGCCAGGTCGACGAACGGTGACCGGAGCACCAGCCCGGCCGGCGGGTGCTCGACGGCCAGCTCGGTCACCACCGCGCACCCCAGGCTCTCGCCGAGGTAGAGCAGCCGGTCCTCCGGGACGCCGGCCTCCTCGAGCAGGTAGGAGCGCGCGGCGCGGACGTCGAGCGCCAGCCCGGACTCGGTGGGGCTGCCCGGGTTCCCGCCGTAGCCGCGGTAGTCGAACAGCAGCACCGCCAGGCCGGCCGCGGAGAGAGCGCTGGCCAGGGGGGCGCGCATCCCCCGGTGGCCGGCGTTGCCGCTGGCGACCAGGACCGCGGGGGCGTCGGGCGCCGGCCCCGGGACGAACCAGCCGCTGAGGACGAGCCCGTCCGCGGTGTGCAGCTCGACGTCACGGGCACCGCGGATCACCTCGGCCGCGGCCGGCACCGGACCGGCGGAGGGCAGGTAGACCAGGCGGCGTTGCAGCGTCCAGAGCAGCCCCACCAGCACAGCGAACAGCACCGCGAGGACCACCGCCGTCCGGAGCGCCGTCCGCAGCACGATCCCATGGTCCCTGACCGGCACGCCACAGCCGACGTCCTCCTGCGAGTCCACGATCACGGTCGACTTCGAGGCGGTGTCCTACGACGGCGCTGACTGTCATCGCAGGAATTCCGCGAGGGCGGCGGCAAGGAGAGTGCCGTCAACGGCGTGCCCCTGTGCTTCCAGGATCTGCAGCGTGCCGTGGGGGGCCGCGGCGGCAATCGCTTCCGCGACGCCGACTGCCCACGGGCTTGCACCACCGGCAAGGGCAAGCAAGGGTGCCTCGATCAACTGCAGCCGTTCGGCTGGCACCACCCCGCCGTTGCACACCCTCACGTCGGCCGACAGGGTGCCTGCCAACCTCTCCAGGTGGCCCCAGAACGGTCCGGCCTTCATCTGCTCGACCGCCTCCGGCGGTGTGCCCATGAGGGCCAGGAATGCGGTCACCGCTTCTCCCGACTGGTCGGCGGCCACGAGATCGTCCAGCTGGTCCGCCAGCTCCAGGGTCGGCCCGTCGGTATAGGGCACCTCGTAGACGGCCAGCCCTCGCATCGGGACACCTGCGGCCGCGGCCTCGATGGCGAGCGCACCGCCCGAGGAGTCCCCGAAGACGATCGCATCGACAGCCACGGCGAGAACGGCGGACAGGTCCTCGACTTCCTGGGCCGCGGTGGACGCGGAGGTTCCGCCGCTGTCCCCGCGGCCGCGCCGGTCGTACTCGTACACCGTGTACTCGCGACCAAGGACTGCAGTCAGTTCCCGCTTCGACGTTCGGTCGCCGAAGGCTCCGGCCACGATCACCAGCGGCAGCCCGTCGCCGGAGCAGTCGTAGGCGATCGTGGTCCCGTCGGACGACTGCACTGTCTTCATGTGATCCTCCCGATAGGCGCTGCATCCTGTGGTCTCTCCGGCTGAGTCGAGGAGCTGGCCCGCGCCTCGACGGTGCAGACCTCCGCAGGAGAGGTCTGGTGTTCGCGTACTTCCCTGCGTTCGTTGGGCTCTCGGTGGACGAGTTGTCGACTGAGTGGCTCAGCCGCGAGGCAGGGTCCGGCCGTCGGGCAGGGTGCGGGCGCTGAGGAGCGCCACGAGATCACCGCTGTCGGCCCGCACGACGTCACCGCTGCCCCAGCTCGACTCGGTGTCGGCAGCCTCGAAGCGGACGCCGGTCAGGTCGAGGCCGAAGAGTGCGCCGTTGGCGGCGGTGAGCTGGTCGAGGACGGCGATCACGGCCTCCTTGGGCGCGACTGACGGCCGGTCGAGCGCGACGGTGACGTCGAGGGAGTGGATGACGGCGTGGCTGAGCGCACCGGCCGCGCCGCCGCCCGGTGGCTGCCACGCGTGCAGCAACGGGGAGCGCAGCGCGTCGAGCTGATCGGCGATCGGCAGGGAGGCGTCGCGCGCGGCCACGGTGTCGGAGAGCACGGTGAAGTCGCCGCCGGCCGCTGCCATCTCCGCGCCGAACCGCTCGGGCGTCAGCCGTGCCGGCATCGTCACGTGCGCGACCACGTGCCGGACCTGCCAGCCCTCGCACAGCGACGGGGCGTCCCAGATCTCGGCGGGCGCGCCGGCGAGCAGGTCGGCGAGGCCGTTGCAGGTCGGTGCCACCCAGGACTGCAGGTCGGTCACGGTCGTTCCTCTCGGATGAGGCGGGCGACATGCTCTTCGAGCGCGTCGAGGGAGGTGAGGAAGCCGGCACGGGCCTCCGGCGAGCGCATCGCTCCGGGCACGTGCCGCTGGTGGATGACGACCTCGGTGCTGCCGTTCCCGAGGTCGGTGAGCGTGCCGGTCGTGTGCATCCCGCTGGCCGGCTCGACCCAGGCGAGCCGTTCGGGCGGGACCACCTCGGTGAACGTGGCGACCATCCGGTGGCTGCCGGAGTCGCCGACCATCAGGGTCTCGAAGCGGCCTCCGACGGAGAGTTCGACGACGATGCCGTCCAGCGGGGTGATCGTGCCGCGCGGACCCCAGAACTGCGCGAGCTCGGCCGGCTCGGTCAGGCACCGCCAGACCAGCACGCGCGGCGCGCGCAGAACCCGCCGGTAGACCAACTCGTCGACGCTCACCGCTGCTGGCCGTCCTGCAGGCGAGCCAGATGCGCCTCGAGCCGGTCCATCCGCTCAGCCCAGGCCCGCCGGCTCTCCTCGATCCACGACACCGCAGTCTCCAGCGTCTGCGGTTCCAGCCGGCACGGGCGGGTCTGCCGGTGCCGGCCGCGGCTGACCAAGCCGCACCGCTCGAGCACCCCGATGTGCTGCGAGACGGCCTGCAGGGTCATGGCGTACGGGGCCGCGAGCTCTTTGACCGTCGCCTCGCCCTCGCTCAGCCGGGCCACGATGTCCCGCCGGGTGCGGTCGGCGAGCGCCGCGAACACCGCATCGAGCCGCTCGTCGTCGATGGTGATCGCCATGCGTGTACTCAAGCATCTACTTTATCAAGCGTCAACTGGACTACTCCTCCTTCCAGGCGCGGCAGGAACTGGAACGCCCGGGAGGACTGTTGGGGCGATTGCCGTCGGCGCTGGAGCGGCCAGGAGCGAGTCGGGACAGGGCCAGCTCGAACCTGGCTGGGTCCACAACCCCTCTGTGACGTACGCACGTCGAGGTGAGTGGCCGGCACGCTGTGAACGCGAGGAAAGGCCAGCGCGTGCAACGTGCCCGTTCAGGCGGGGGCGGCCGGAGCGTCGAGCCGGCGGAGGCCGCCCAGGGCCAGGCCGGTGAACGGGGCCGGTCGGGCCAGGTGCAGCCGGGCCCGTCGGCCGGTTCGGGCGAGACGTCCGGCGATGGAGAGCAGCCGTAGCCGGAGGCGCTTGGTCCCACCGCCGGGCGGCGTGCCCGGTCAGGGCGAGGGTCCGCATCCAGGCCACGAGGTCGGCGGCGTGGGCGACGATGGCGCACCAGATCTGGTTCCGGGCGAAGTCGTGCAGCGCCAGGTTGGTCTGCCCGCTGTCTCTCGCGCAGCGGATGCGGGGCTCGGCGCGGGCCCGGCGGCGGTGCCGCAGCTCGAGGTCGGCCAGCTGCCTGCGGCTGGTACTGGTATCGAACGCGGTGATCCGGTGCCCGCCGTAGTCGGTGATCCGCAGCTGCCCTGCGGGGTGCGGGCGATCCTCGCGCACGATCAGCCGCACTGCGGCCGGCCACCCGGAGAGGTCGAACAGGCCGGCGACCTCGGCGGCCCAGGCGCCGGGCCGGACTCGGCCCGTCGGAGTCCCGGCGTCCACCCCGGGTGGTCATGGAGGTCCTCGGCCACTCGCAGATGCGGACCACCACCGACACCGACAGCCATGTCATGCCCGCGCTGGGCAAGGACGCGGCCGACCGGATGGGGCGGGCGCTGTGGGACTGACGGGGCACCGCTTTGGCGCCACTCGCCACCACGCTGGCACCAGAAACGAGTCAGGCCGCTCTCCGGGATGGAGAACGGCCTGCTCAACGGGGTGGAGCTGAGGGGACTCGAACCCCTGACCCCCACACTGCCAGGCCGACCTGACGGCGTTCGCCGACGTTCGCGGATGTCCGGAAGGGCCTGGTGAGCAGGGAGTTCACCGCTTGGCCGAACGACGGCGAACGAGCGCGAACCAAGATCGATCTGACCCAACTGCAACCAGAACTGCAACCAGATACGCCACTCCCTAGCTCGGCTCAGAATCCTGACAGCAGTCGCCGGTGGAGCGTCGTGGGGATGCTCGACGGCCGCGGGCATCGCGCCCGATGGAGTGATCTCAACGGCTGCTTGGACCGACGCCGAGGTGTCGTTTCGTGGGTCGAGACTGGCGGCAGCGTTGACAGCAGCCTCACGAGCAGGACGCCGAACGCAGCGGGCGCGGCCATGAACAGAGCGGTTGCCTCTGCCAGGGCTGTGACGGCGGCCCCTAGGTCCACCCAGCGAACTCCGCGGCGAGGAGCGCGACGCTGCGCTTCCTCTGGGCACTCACCGGCGAGTGCTAGTGGTGAGAGGTGGCGGACCTGCAGATTTGGGTCAGGTCGCCGTGGAGTTCTGCCCGGCGATGATGTCCTGTGCATTCTGGATGGCCCAGGCAGCGAGGGGAACGAGCAGCGCGCTCAGCTCGTGGCCGCGGTCGGTCAGGCTGTAGTCCACGCGCGGCGGGATGATGGCCTGGGCCTGACGGCTCACGAGACCGTCTCGCTCGAGGGTCTTCAGGGTCTGAGCCAGCATCTTCTCGCTGATGCCGTCGGCACGCCGGCGGAGGGTGCTCCAGCGCTGCTCGCCCTCGGACAGGGCGATCAGTAGGAGAAGGCCCCACTTGCTCGTGACGTGTTCCAGCACTGTCCGACTGGGGCAGCCCGCCAGGAAGACGTCGTCGGTGGCGATCACGGGGGTCGCGGAAGAAGTACTAACTGCCATGCATGCACCTTACTTCAAGGTGCGTACTAACTCTCGGGAAGCAAGTCGTGGGCGCAGAGATTGTGACCAGTGACCACGTACGAACCTCGAGAGGAAAAACCATGAGCATCGTCATCACCGGCGCGACCGGCAAGCTCGGCCGCCACGTCCTTCAGGTGCTGCTGGAGCGCAACGTCCCCGCGGAAGAGATCGTCGCCGCAGGCCGCTCCATCGAGAAGCTCGAGGACTTCGCCGCCCAGGGAGTCCGGGTCACCGCGATGGACTACGACGACCCGGCCTCCGTCGCCGCGGCCCTCGCCGGTGCCAGCAAGGTCCTCCTGATCGCCAGCTCCGAGGTGGGCAAGGATCGGCCGGGTCAGCACCGCACCGTGATCGAGGCCGCGAAGGCGGAGGGCGTCGAGTTGCTCGCGTACACCAGCAACGCGAACGCAGACATCAATGCGACGGTGCTGGGAAAGGACCACAAGGCGACCGAGGCGATCCTTGCGGACGCCGGAGTCCCTTACACCCTTCTGCGCAACGGCTACTACTTCGAGAACTGGACCGATCAGATCCAGGGAACCCTCGCTCAGGGTGCGCTTGTGGGTAGCGGCGGCGATGGCCGGGTCAACGCGGCCACCCGCCGTGACTTCGCGGAGGCCGCCGTGGCCGTCCTGCTCGGCGAGGACCAGGCGGGCAAGGTCTACGAGCTCGGCGGCGACGTCGCTTTCACGCTGACCGACTTCGCTGCGGAGATCACGGCCGTCACCGGCACCACCGTCGTCTACAACGACCTCCCCGCCGAGGAGTACGTGGCCCTGTTGACCTCGTTCGGCCTCCCGGAGGCCTTCGCGGGGATCCTGGCGGACTCGGATCAAGGACTCGCCCGCGGCGACCTCCTGGTCGAGGGCGATGACCTCCGCACGCTCATCGGACGACCGACCACCACCCCGGCAGACGCCGTGCGCACGGCCGTCGCCGCCTCGTAGCGTGGACATCGCTGTCATCGGCGCCTCTGCCGGCGTCGGAATCACGACCGTGCACGCCGCGCTGGCCCGCGGACGCAGGTTGAGCGCCCTGTAGCGATCGGTCGACGCGTAGTCGACCGGCGAGGACCTGACCGTCGTGTAGGGCACCCCAGATCAGCGGACGACGTCCGCCGAGGGACCGTCGATGCGGACGCCGTTCTCATCACCCTCGATATAAGAAAGCTCGGTGCGACGACGCTGTTCAGCGACACGGCGTCCGCTCTTGGAGGCGATGGCAAGGCGAGAAGAACCAGTGGTCGTGGTGACCGGGTTTGGGGCTGGCGACAGCGGTTCGTCCTGCCCATTGCCCGTTCCTAGCGGCCGACGTCTTGGCGGCGCGCCGACGGTCCGGACGCGAGAAGCGGGAGGGGGGACGGCGATCGATCGCCGCCCCCTCTCCCGTTGTTCTGCCGCGGGACTCGAAACGAACCCACGGGGGCTCGTGACCGCGCGGGGGGTCGGTCTCGTGTTGTCCCGGCGATGGCCCGCGAAGCCGCCGACCGGATGAGCGCCCTGCTGCTGCCAGGCGAGGGTGGGCAAACTGCGACCAGAGACGACTCAGGCCGCTCTCGCAAAGGAGAACGGCCTGGTCATTCGGGTGGAGCTGAGGGGACTCGAACCCCTGAGCCACACACTGCCAGGGCGGCTTGAGGGGGTTCGGAGGCGTTCGTCGAAATGCATATCCGCAGCTCAGGCGCCCGCGGAAACTATGGCGAACCCTCTCGAACAGCCCTGAACGACGCGCGTTGGCCACCAGCGTGGCACCACGACGGCCGCCTGACGCGACGGTTTGAGGCGTGCACTTAGCGTCGCGGAGCGGGGCGGGCTGGGCCGCATCGGCCGGAGAACCCTCCGGCCGATGCGTTGTCGGAGCCGCAATTCGCCCCCAACCAGCGGTTCAACATCATCCGCTCACTGCCGGTGCGGCTGACTGTCGCGTGAGGTCCCGGCGGGCACCAGGTGGTCTCCTCCGCGCCCGGTACCTGCCGCAGCCCACGCGCTGCTCGCACACTCACAGCCCAGGACCACCTGGCGCGAGGCACCAGTCCCAACGAGCCACCTGGAGGACCCAGAGAGTCGGATGGACAGGACCGGGCAGAACTGCGGGAGCCTGCGTAGTCGTGCGGGCTATCTGTCAGAGCCACCGCGCGTGACCGGCGGCAGAAATGTTGGCGGTACGGCTCATGCCAGCGCGTCTTTCGAACCGAAAGCAAAGGTGATCACGTCGGCGACGAGCCGGTCCCCCTCCTCGAAGGTGAGCATGTGACCGGAGTGCTCGTACACCTCGAAGCGGGCCCCGGGGATGCCTCGGGCGAGCTCTTCGCCGGCTTCGGGCGGGTTGAGGCCGTCAGCGCGTCCAGAGATGACGAGCGTCGGCGCCGCGATCGCGGCCAGGTGCGGGCGCAGGTCGAACCCAGCCAGGGATGCCTCGACTGCGGCGCGCTCCTCGGCACTGAGTAGAACCTGATCCTGCAGTGTTGAGTTCAGGATCTCCTCGCGTCGCTGCGGGGAGGTGGCCGGTGACCACAGTGCGCCGGCCATGAACGTGAGCATCTCCTCCGGAGCTGCGGTGACGAGGTCGAAGCCCTTCCGCTGGGCGTACGCCGCCACCGACGACGTCGTGCCGTGGGCTTTGGGGACGATGAGCAGCAGTCGTGAGGTTCGGGAGGGGTCCAGGATGGCCGCCTGGGCAGCGATGTAGGAGCCCATGGAGACCCCCATCAGCGTTGCCGACTCGTAGCCGAGGGCAGCGACCAGCTCGTTGAGGGTCCGGCCCTGGTCAGCGAGGCTGAACTGACTGGGGTGTGCGGAGTGACCGTGGCCGAGCATGTCGGGGGCGATGACGCGGAAGCGGGCCGCCAGTGCGGTGGCCAGCGACTGCACCGCCGACGAGTCGCTGTAGAGGCCGTGGACCAGGAAAAGCGGCGGGTTTCCCCCCTCGCCGAACTCCCGGTAGAAGACCGACGAACCGTTGATCTCGACTGTTGTCACGCGCGATCCCCTCCGATGGACGTAACGGCGCACCGTCCGTGGTTCTGGGGTGCATCCAGAATGAACCAAGCGTCGATCTGTG
The DNA here is from genome assembly GCF_005930495.1 of Modestobacter excelsi. Classification (GTDB taxonomy): domain Bacteria; phylum Actinomycetota; class Actinomycetes; order Mycobacteriales; family Geodermatophilaceae; genus Modestobacter; species Modestobacter excelsi. The sequence goes on from NZ_SJEX01000021.1 coordinate 21,998, forward strand.
GACCAGCAAGCCCGCACCACGCCGGGGCCGGCCGTCTGCGCTGCTTTGGACTCAGCGGTCGGGTTGGCCTTCGATCGAGATGCCCGACCGCCCCGTCCCCCGTTGTCAGGTCAGGACGTGACGAACTGAGCGCTGGTGTCCCAGAGCTTGGTCGCCAGCGCTGGGTCGTGGGCCAGGTCGTTCGTCTTAGCGATCTTCTTCTTCTCGTAGTACTCACCCGACGTCCAGGTGGTGCCAGGGGTGCCTTCGGCGAGCCAGGTTAGTGCCCTGCCTCCTTCGTCCGCGCTGATGAGGAGCAGGTGCTTGAGCGGGGTGTTGTAGATAAAGCGCATGCCGCTGGTGGTGTCGCTGGCGAAGCTGGTAGCGACGTTGCCGGGGTGGAAGGCGACGGTGGAGATGCCCTGGTGGTGGTAGCGACGGTGGAGCTCTTTGGTGAACAGGATGTTCTCCAGCTTGGCGTCGCCGTAGGCCCGGGTGGGCGTGTAGTTCTTCTCGTTCCCCAGGTCGTCGAGGTCGAGCTTGCTGAAGGACCGGGCAGCGACGCTGGAGGTCTGGATGACAGTGGCTGAGCTGCTGATGAGGGTGGGCAGCAACAGGTTCGTGAGCAGGAACGGCGCGAGGTGGTTGACCTGGAAGGTCTTCTCGAACCCGTCCGTGGTGACCTCGCGGTCGCCCATGATCCCGCCGGCGTTGTTCGCCAGGACGTCGATGCGCGGGTAGGCCTTCAGGAGCTTGTCGGCGAGGTCTCGGACCTGCGCGAGCTCACTGAAGTCAGCGATGTAGGAGTCGGCCTTCAACTCCCCCGCGATGGCCTCGGTCTTGGCCTTCGACCGGCCGACGATCACGACCTTCTCGCCCGCAGCCGTCAGCTGGCGGGCTGAGGCAGCACCGATGCCGTCGCTGGCGCCGGTGATGATGATCGTTCTGTTGCTCATGATGTCCTCGCTCGGTTCGTCTGATGGGGAGGGTGTGCTGCCTTGGTGGATCGCGTCCGATCCAGCGACTGGCCGGTCGGTTTCTGCGACCGTGTGATGCCGCGGGTCGCAGACGGCCTGGGTGATGGGACGATGACGATCACCGCTGGATGGCCCTGCCTAGCGGTCGAAGGTCCACAGCTCTGTCATGGCCCGGTCGAGCAGTCCGTCCAGCGGTTGGTCACTGAACTGGGTGGCGGTCCGGCGGGCTGCTGCCATGCAGGCGAAGGCCGCGCCCACGATGGCTTCGGGTGCGGGGTCGGTGCTGGCCCGAGGGCGGCCGGCCTGCGCCTCGCGGTTTCGGACGATGGTGGCGATGCCGGTCTGGATCTGGTCCAGGCGCTGCAGGTAGGCGGCGTTGAGGGCGGGACTGGTGGACACGATGCGCTCCATCTCCTCCATCCGGGCGCTGTTGTCCCTATCCCCGGTATAGGTGACGACGTCGTCGAACATGCGTCGCAGTGCGGTCCACACGGGCTCCTCGGCCGGCCGGGCGGCGAGGCTGGCCTGCAGCTGCTCCCCCAGGAGGTCGTACTTCCCCAGCACGAGGTCTTCCTTGGAGGCGAAGTAGCGGAAGAAGCTGCGCTTGCTCAGGCCGGCCGCCTCGGTGATCGAGTCGACGGTCGTCGCCTCGTACCCGTGCTCGACGAACAGCCGCTGCGCCACGTCGACCAGCTCGGCCTGGACGGCGCGACGCGTGCGTTCCCGCAGCGACAGGTGCAGGTCTTCGGCCATGGGTGCCAGCCTACACCCATACGCGCAAGTGGCACTTGGTGTCAGATTAGGCGTACGGTGCGAGCAGTCGTCAGAGGAGAGCTGACGTTGACAGAGGAGTGACATGTCCAAGGTCTGGTTCATCACCGGCGCTGGCCGCGGGTTCGGCTTCGAGTTCGCCAAGTCCGCCCTCGAGCGGGGCGACAAGGTCGCTGCTACGGCCCGGGACACCGCCGCGCTCGACGGGCTGCTGTCGGCGCACGGCGACGCTGTGCTGCCCCTTCGGCTCGACGTCACGGACCGCGCCGCCGCGTTCGCCGCCGTCAAAGCGGCACACAAGGAGTTCGGGCGGCTCGACGTCGTGGTGAACAACGCCGGCTACGGCCTGTTCGGCGCGGTCGAGGAGATCACCGATAGCCAGCTCCGAGACCAGCTCGAGGTCAACCTGTTGGGAGTCCTCCACGTCACCCAGGCCGTGCTGCCGATCCTGCGGGAGCAGGGGGCCGGCCACATCATCCAAATCTCGACCATCGGGGGTGTGGCTGCGTTCCCCAGCCTGGGCGGCTACCACGCCTCGAAGTGGGCCCTCGAAGGCCTGACGGAGTCCCTCGCCCAGGAGATCGCCGGCTTCGGCATCAAGGTCACCCTCGTCGAGCCCGGCGGCTACGCCACCGACTGGGGCGGCAGCAGCGCCACCCACGCGGTACCGCAGCCGCAGTACGACGGCCTCCGCGCCGCGATGGCCGAGCAGCGCAGGAACCCGGCCCCGGGCTCGATCGGTGACCCGGTCGCTGCGGGCCAAGCGATCCTCAAGCTCGCCGACGCCGAGCAGCCCCCGCTGCGGGTCTTCTTCGGCAGCTTCCCCACCCAGATCGCCCCGCACATCTACCAGCAGCGCCTGCAGACCTGGGAGCAGTGGAAGTGGCTGTCCGACGAAGCCAACGGCGCCCAGCAGTAACTCCCCCGCCCGTCCACGACCCATCGGCCAGACCCGCAAGTCTGGGCCCCTGGTCTTCCTGCGAACAGGACCCCATGAAATGACACCGACCGACCCTGCTCCATCCATCCCGAGCGGCACCGTGACCGGCGGCTCCGGACCGGAGCTCACCCGCAGGGCGGCGGCCCCGCTGACCGCAGCGCTGCGGCGGGGGTGAACTGAACATGGATGTCCTGCGGATCGTGCTCAGCGTCGTCCTGGCGCTGCTGCTGCTCAGCACCGGAGGCGGCAAGCTGGCAGGCATCAAGTCCTCACTGCAGATCCGCGACAGCCTGCACCTCGGCGCCGGACAGTGGAAGGCGATCGGCGCAGCCGAGATCCTCGTCGTGATCGGGCTGGTGGTGGGCATCTGGGTGCCGGCGCTCGGCCTGGCGGCCACCATCGGCGTGATCGTCCTGATGGTGGGCGCGATCGCCGTCCGGGTCCGCGCAGGGGGAGAGCAGCGATCCCGGGGTGTCCCCGCCGACGCCGTCGTCCTCGCCGTCGGGATCGTCGCCGCCATCGCCAGCGCGGCCAGCCTCTGAGCCCCGGTCGGGCGCGGGCCGCCGCCAGCAAGCCAGCCTCAGCGCGGTCTGCGTGGTCCAGGAACCAGGCCGGCAACGACCGGGAGTTCTTAATCCTGGCCTCTGCAGATGCGCAGGGCGGGCGACGTGCAGCCGCGGTGTCCCAGACCCACCGCGGTTTCGCCCGCGACACGCTCACACCACCACTCGTCCTGGCCTTCGCCCGCGGGTGGAAACTCATGAGTGTCGGACGGCGTCATCGACCCGATCGAGAGCGACCGCTGACGCTGTCGCTCACCGATGCAGCGGCGCCGGGGCGGTTCTTACCCCAGGCCGCGCCGACGAGAGGACGCTGGCAGTGACCATCACCTTCCGGGGCCTGCCCCTCGGCTCCGACGAGCGGTCGGTGAATCCGTTCCTGCCGAGCAACGAGTTCATTCCCGACGGCGAGCCGCGCGTGTTCGGCGAACGCGTCTACCTCTACGGATCGCACGACGTCGCATCGTCGCCGACGAGCATGTGCGCGGGAGACTACATCTGCTACTCCGCGGCGCTGGACGACCTCGCGACGTGGCGGTACGAGGGAATCATCTACCGGCGGCTGCAGGACCCGTACATCCGCAGCATCGCGCACAAGCGCGACCGGCTGGGCACCGTGCACGGGCTGTTCGCACCCGATGTCGTCGAGGTCGACGATACGTACCACCTGTACTACGGCGTCGGGACGTCGCGGTCCGGCTTCGGTATGGCCACCGCCACGTCGCCTGCGGGGCCATTCGAGTACGTCGGACGCGTGCGGTACCCCGAGGCTGACCGGCCGGACGGGCGGCGGGACGACCTCGACGGCATAGACGACGGAGACCGGGCGTTCGGAGAGGGCATCGGGATGTTCGGCCGGCGCTCGAGCGAGTACGCCTACGACCCTGCGTTGCTCCACCACGACGGGCGCGTCTTCCTGTACTTCGGATCGTTCAACTGCTCCGTCGTCGAGCTGGACCCGGCCGACATGCGTACCGTCATGCGGAACGCCGAGACGGGCGAGTACGTGACGCCGATCTTCCGGCAGGGGATGCTCGGGGCCGCACGCGCCATGGCGTCGCGCCGCCGGCGCTGGACGTCGTACATGAACGGCCCGTCGATCCGCTGGATCGACGGGCGGTACTGGTTGTCCTACTGGGCCGTGGGCGGCGAGAAGTTCTTCGGCATGTACCACGCGGTCGCCGACAATCCACTCGGGCCGTTCGAGCCGGCTGGACCGCTCGTCTCGCTGGGCAACGCCTGGAAGAACGCCGGCCCGGGCCCGACCGACCGGATAGGCAACACGCACGGCGGCATGTTCGAGGCAGACGGCACCTCGTACCAAGTCTACCACCGGCACACCGCCGACGGCCGGCAGGCCTGCGCGACCCCGCTGCAACGAGCGCCGCACGGCGGTTTCGAGCAGGCCGAGTACACCTCGCGAGGCCTCGACCCGTCCGACCTCGACGCGTTCCGGACCTGGCCGGCCTCCATCGCGTGCCACCTCACCGGACCGCGCGGGCTACCAGGCCGGTCCCGGCGTCCGACCGTCGTCCTGCGCGAGGACGCCCGTGGCACAGAGGACGAGTCGGGGCGGCGCACGCTGCAGGTCGTCAGCAACACCCACCGGGGTGGGGTCCTCGGGTTCAAGTACCTCGACTTCGGCGCCGCGGTCGCCCACCGGACGGTCCTGATCGAGCTCGACGCCCGCAGCACCGGCCGCCTCCTGGTCTATCTCGACGCGCCCGTCGGCACGCCGGTCGCGGCGGTGCCGGTGACCGCTCCTGCCGTCGGTGCGGGATGGACGACCCTGGAGGCGCGCACGGCGCCGGTGGCCGGCTCGCACGCGGTGTTCCTGCTCTTCGAGCCCGACCGCGGACAGCTCGGTGACGTCTCCTTCTTCGGCTTCGGACGCGACGACGAGCCCGTCGCTGGCCGGCCGCTGTCGCCCTGAGGTCCAGAGGCGGGTGCAGAGCAGGTCATCAGGCCGGGTCCCGCACGGCATGTGGCCGGGTGGCGGCGTGGTGATCGCTCCGCTGGAGGGGCCTGTCGGCAGACCAATGGGACGCCGTCGAGCGGCAGGCGTGCACGTGGGCCCACATCTGTGGATCGGAGTCGCGCTGTGCACGAGCAGTCGAGAAACGAAGACCCGCGCGGGGCATAGCTGGAGACCTACCGGAGAAGGTCAGGAGCAATCCCTCAGCCGAGCCTTTGGTCAGGGGACAACCCGGTGGCTGTTTCGTCCCGTTCGATTTCGCCGCCACGCCAGCGCATCGCCAGCGACCCTCACCAGTCCGTCGTTCATGTCGGTGCTGAACTGTGGTGCCGCATGGGCACGCCTGAAGCCTGTGCCCCTCAGTCACCTTCGATCGGTCCGCCAGGATTCGCGGACGTACCGAAAGCGCAGGTCACAGGGTTGCGGCGCCCTTCCCCGTTCGTCCCCATGCGCGGCCGTTCCGAGCGCGTTGCTGTACGGACTGCTGTATTGCTCCCCGCCTTCGCGCGGTTGGCGGCCCGAGCGCTGGCCCCCGAGTCGTAGACCAGTGCGCCCTGACCCCCGTGCCTGGTGGAGTTGGCCCGATGACGATCGCCATGCTGCTGGCGAACACGTTGCAGGCGGCGAGGACCCAACAAGGCATCACGAGCTGATGACCCCCACCGACGGCAACGAGGTTCCGACGCCCGTCATCGCACGGCGGCAGTGGCCCCACTCCGACGGTCAGCGCGCCGACGGAGCACTGCGGTACGCCCCGCCGCACCGCGTCCTCACCGTCCGGGCCGATGCAGCTGGCACGTGACGCCGACCCGGTGGACGTCGCGGACCTGGTCGTGTGACGCACGCCATGCACCGGATGGATCGGAGCGATATCAACACCGCATTTCCGCACCGCCCCCGCTGTTCATAGCGTGCGCTGTGACACGGGTCGCACACCTTCGCCGAGGTCGTAACGCACGGGTCATCCCGCCATCGCGCTCCCCACACCCGCCTCGCCACCCGATCGGACATCTCATGATCGCTCGCACCGGACACCATGCAGAACTGCGGACGCCCAGATGACCGCAGTGCGCAGGGTTCTGATCCAGGGCGGCGGCGTCGGCGGCCTCGCGCTGGCCGCCGCCCTCGGCCGGCGCGGCGTCGAGGTCGACGTCCTGGAGGCTGCCGGCCCGGAGGCCGTGCTCGGCGTGGGACTCAGCCAGCCGAACAACGCCCTCGCCGCCCTGGACGAGATCGGGGTCCGGGACGCCTGTCTGGAGGTCGGCTTCCCCTTCGAACCGCTGGCCATCTGGAACCCCGCCGGCGTCGAGGTGGCAAGAATCCCGCCGGCGGAGGGTCGGTACGGCAAGCCGTCGAACAACGCGATCAGCCGTCCGGTCTATAACGCCATCCTGCGCGAGGCCGCCGAGAAGGCGGGCGCCCGGATCCGCACCGGCTCCACGGTCTGGAACCTGACCGAGGACCTCGACGGGGTGGAGGTCGAACTGGCCACCTGGACCGGCAAGCGCACCCCACCGGTCCGCGACCACGGCGCGAGCAGCAACCGCTACGACCTGGTCGTCGGCTTCGACGGCGTCAACTCCAAGATCCGCGAGCACCTCTTCGGAGACCGGTACACACCTCAGTTCACCGGGTCCGCGTGCTGGCGCATCACAATGCCCCGCCCGGCCGACCTCACCCACATCGCCTTCGCCATCAGCGGCCCGGCCAAGGCAGTGCTGACCCCGATCAGCGACGAGCAGATGTACTTCGGGCTCGTCACCCCCGAGCCCGACAACCCCAGGTTCGACCCCGCCGACTTCGTCCGGCTCGCGAAGGAGCGCATGCAGGGGTTCTCCGGCCGGATCGGCGAGATGCGCGACAGCATCACCGCCGACAACTACGTCAGCTACGCGCCGCTATACCACGTGACAGTGCGCGAGCCCTGGTTCCGCGGCCGGATCGCGATCGCCGGCGACGCAGCCCACACCGCTCCCCCGCACATGGCGCAGGGCGCCGCTATGGCGGTGGAGGACGCCGTCACCCTCGCCGCAGCCCTCGACGAGCACCCGACCCTGGACCGGGCGTTGCCGGCCTGGTTCGAGCGCAGGCGGGACCGCGCGCTGTTCGTTGCCGACATGTCGTTGGCCTTGCTCAAGCAGGAGACCGGTGGCGCCGACCTGACCCCCGCAGAGGCCGAACTGCTGTCCCTCGGCATCCCCGGGGCGCAGGCCCGCATCGCGCAGGAGGCCTATTGATGCGCGCCTACGTGCTCCCGGCCGAAGGGGCCTCCCCGGTCTTCGCGGACGTGGCGGCACCCCAGCCGGCCGACGACGAGGTCCTCCTGCGGGTGACCGCGTCCTCGGTCAACCCGCACGACGCGATGGTCGCCAACGGCGGCGCCGCCCGCTACATGACCTACCACTACCCCGTCGTGCTCGGCAGCGACTTCGCCGGCACGATCGAGGCTCTCGGTGCCGGTGTCGACGACCTCGCGGTGGGCCGGCGGGTGTTCGGCCTGGTCCGCGAACTGGTCGCCGGGCGCGGCTCGTTCGCCGAGCTGGTCGCCGTTCCGCGCACGTGGGTGGCGCCGGTCCCCGACGGCGTGGACGATGCAGCCGCCGGGGCGCTCGGGCTGGCCGCGCTCACCGCCCTCCGCTGCGTCGAGGCAGTCACGCCCACAGCGGGCGACGTGGTCCTCGTCAACGGCGCCACCGGAGGCGTCGGCAGCTATGCCGTGCAGATGCTGGTGGCCCACGGCGCGACGGTGCTGGCCACGGCCCGGCCGGGCGAAGAGGAGAAGCACGTCCGGAAGAACGGTGCAACCGACGTCGTGGACTGGTCGACCGCCGACCTCGCCGAGCGGGTCCGCTCGCTGCACCCCGCCGGCGTCGCCGCGGTGATCGACCTGGTCAACCGCGACGAGGACGCGTTCACCGCTCTCGCCACCCGGGTCCTCGCTCCCGGCGGGCGGGTCGCCTGCACCGGCCACGCCGCCGACGCTGACCGCCTGCCCGGTGTCGTAGCGACGAACGTGCGAGCCGCTGTCGACCAGGAGGCGCTGCGCACCATCGCCGAGCTCGCCGGAACCGGTCAGCTGCACGCGCCCATCACCGCGACCTTCCCCTTCGACGAGATCCCCCTGGCCTTCGAGGCACTCCGGGCGGGGGCTGTCGGAAAGCTCGCGATCGACCGGACCGCCGCCCCGTCAACCCCACCCCACGAACAGAGGACGACATGAACCTGCCCTCCCTGCAGAGCGGTATCGACCAGGCCGGTAGCCCGGTGAAGCTGCTCTGGAAGCCGGGTGCCCCAGCCGTCACCGTCCCGGTGGTGCCGCCGGAGATCACCGGCTGGCGGGAGGAGCAGCGCGCCTGGTACGACGGCGTCGCCTACCTCGAGCTCTCCCACCACATGGCCGACCTGTTCGTGGAGGGCCCGGACGCCCTGCGCCTCCTCTCCAGGGTCGGGGCGAACAACTTCGAGAACTACGCCATCGGTCAGGCGAAGCAGTTCATCGTGGTGAACGAGGAAGGCCTGCTGGTCCAGGACGGCATCCTGACCCGCCTTGCCGAGGACCGGTTCAACCTCGCCGGCATCGGCACCGCGGGCACCTGGGTGCAGCACGAGGCCGAGCGAGGGGACTACGACGTCACGCTGACGGTCGACCCCGACTCCGCGTTCCGCGGCGGTGCCGACCCGGTCCTCTTCCGGTTCCAGGTCCAGGGCGCGAAGGCAATACCCTTCCTGGAGTCCGTGTTCGGCGGGCCGATGCCGACGGTGAAGTTCTTCCACTCCGCCGAGGTCTCGCTGGCGGGCAGGACGTTCCGAGCGCTCCGGCACGGCATGACCGGCCAGCCCGGTTTCGAGTTCTTCGGGGCGTGGGAGGACTACGCACCGGTCCGCGAGGTGCTGCTGGCAGCAGGTGAGCAGTTCGGCCTCGTCCAGGTGGGCGGGCTGGCCTACTACACCGCCGGCGTCGTCGGCGGGTGGCTGGCGACTCCGGTGCCGGCCATCTACACGTCCGAAAGCACGGCTGGCTTCCGCGGCTTCACCAGTCTGTTCTCGTACGAGGGCCAGGGCGCCCTTCGGGGCAGCTTCTACTCCGACGACATCGAGGACTACTACCACTCCCCTTACGAGCTCGGATACGGCCGCTCGGTCTCGTTCAACCACGACTTCATCGGCAAGGACGCCCTCGCCGCGGCGAAGGACCAGGTGCACCGGCAAAAGGTCACCCTGGTCTGGTATTCCGACGACGTGGTGACGGTGTTCGGGCCGGAGCGCGACTTCTTCCTGAGCTACACCAAGGACCGCGTGGAGAAGGACGCCCGCCTCATCGGGCTGTCCGAGTACGCCACGTACATCGACCCTGCGGGCGCCATCCACTCCATCGCCGTCATCGACCGCGAGCACGCCGAACCCGGCACCGAGGTCGAGCTGGTCTGGGGCGAGCACCCCGGGCCAGGAACGGCCCCCGACGCGGACCTCGGCTTTTCGCGGATCAGGGCAACTGTGCAGCCCGCGCCGTACGACAGCTACGCCCGCACGCAGTACCGGAAGTCCTGAGCCGGACGGTCGGGGCCTGTCGAGGGGGCGACGGGCCGCGACCACCGCCCTGCCGACCGTGGCCACACGTTCCGCTTCGCGCCCAAACGAGGACGTTCACCCCCTACCAGCCCTGAACGCGTCGGCGGACGAAGGAGTCTTGCTGTGCCCGCTGTGAACAACGTCCTGGTCGTCGGTGCCGGCGCCGCCGGAGCCACGACGGCGATCCTGCTCGCCGATGACGGGATCGCGTCTGACCTCGTGGAGATCAAGCCCGAGGTCTCCGCTCCCGGGTCCGGGATCACCCTGCAAGGCAACGCGCTGCGGGTGCTGCGGCAGCTGGGGTGCTCGACGAGTGCCTCGAAGACGGCTTCCCGTTCTCGCAGCTGGTGGTCCGGGTGCCCAACCCGGCGGGCGACGATCGTCGCCCGCGTCGACGACATCCCGTTCGGTGCGGCCGCAGATCGCTGCGCGACCCTGCGGCTGAAGTCCGATGACTAGCTACGGGTTCGAGGCCGCTCCGGACCGGACCGGGCCGGACGCGCGGCGAGGTCGCGAAGTACGGCTCGTACCCGTCTGCTGCTGGGACAGCGGCCGTGTCGTCGGGTGAGCCGACTCAAGGTCGCGCCGAGCGTCCGAGTGCAAGGCCGGACAGTCCCAGCGACGACGGCGGACGCCACATGCCGGAATTCACACCTGTCTCTCGCTCCTGGCCTTGATGCCCTCGGCTCGGCGGTCAGGTAGCGATCGGTGAGGCGGCGGTGGAACCGTCTGATCACCACGCCCACGGGCCCGGCTTGCTCCACCGCCAGTGTCACACGCATGCCGCCGGTTCCGACTTCCTCACGCAGCTTCCGAGCGGAGGTATGGACGCCCCGACGACGATCGAGGTGCTGCTGGCTAGCGATTCGCCGGAGGACCTGCTCGACCGTGTGACCGGCGGCCACGCAGGTTGATGATCGGCCCGGCGCGAAGTCGGTCACCGTGGGCTCAGCAGGAGGGATCCGAGGCTGCTCCACCCGCGCTAGGACCCGACGGCGAGCGGCCCGTCGTCCAGGCGTCGCACCGAGGTCACCGTCGGCGCCCACTCCGGCCGCCGCTCGACCTCACGCAGCACCCCCCAGACCCGTTGGACCGGGGCCTCGACATCGATCCTGATGCTCTGCTCCACCGGGCCATCCTGCTCCTCATCGCTACTGGAGATGGAGCAAGATCAAGCCCCACACACGTCTTGCATTTCAGGTGGCCGGACTCGTTGTGACGCACGAGCAGCGATGGCGGACCCAGTCAACCGGAACTCGGGCCGGACAACCGGAACCGAACGGAAGAGGCGTATCGCCGATCCACCGACACGGGCCACGGTCCAACCAGACGTAGAAGCGGAACGAAAATCGGGTGATTGGCGGATGACGGTCGTCGACGGAATTGGCTCTTGACCTGCGGTTCTACGTTTGGCCACCGTTGGCTTCGAAGGGCCGAGATCGACCGACTTGCGGACTGTGTGCGGACTGACGCTCCCGCGTCGGGCGAGTCGCCCACCTAGCCGGTTCCTCACACGCAGTGAGCGACTGAAGGCGCCGGCTCACCAAGAGCGCCGACGAGCGGCCCACCGAAAGCAGAGGTACGCCGGGACGAGCAGCAGAGTGAACACGGCGAAGAAGGCCGCCATGAAGCCATCGCCGAAGGCGAGGAACCGTCCACGCCATCTACCACTTCTCGCTCACGCGGGCGACCGTGTTCGAGTGCTCGGTCGGGGAGCAGGACAGCTTCTCGACGGAGGTCCAGGTGACCGACTGGTTCCTGGCTGCCCGCTGGGCGGTCTTCACCATCTCCGATCGAGAAGCGCGAGGTCAGAGTCACGCCCCGCCTGGCTTAGAACCGTAGGGAAAGCCTGCTACATCCGATAGCAGGCTTTTCTCATACCTCGACGAAGGCCGCCATCATGAAGGCGACGCCGATCAGCACGACGCCGACCACCGCCATGAAGATGGACGTCTGCAGCCAGATGTGCTTGGTCCAGGCGATACCGCCAGTGACGCTGATCTGCCGGCTCAGCTGGTCGAGCATTGTTGGCCCTTCGATGAGGCGCTTGACGTCGTTCGCGTCCTGACCGACCACATGCCCGAAGTAGATGGCGTTACTGCCGCGCTCGGCCGCCAGCTCCTTCGAGCGGAGCCGGGGGACCACCACGAAGATCAGGCTGCCGATGGCACCGAGGACGCAGAGCAGTCCCAACGCGTACAGGATGAACGCCAGGGGGGAGAGAGCCGCATCCGTCAGCCGGTCGATGAGTGAGAAGTCGTTGGCCGCCAGGCGGCTGCTGAAGAAGACCATCAGCGCCGACTGGATGGTCAGCAGGAAGCTGGCCTTCGTCTCAGCGTGCTTGATCCACTCCTGTATCGCCGCATGGATGCGCCAGGCGTGCTCCTCGGCCTCAAGGGTCATCAGGGCTCACGCCACCACGTCGCACCGTGAACGGTCTTCTTCAACCCGCCGATGACGGGCCAGTAGGTATTGCCCCACAGGAAGGTCTTTCCGTCGTTCGACCACGTGACGGAGTACCCCATGTCCTTGTAGACGGCGTCGGAGATGTAGATGTCCGACTCGTGCCGCAGGTCGCTCAGCTTGGCGGCCACGTTCGGCGCTGAACCGATGGACACCAGGTCGTTGTTGTTCCGCACCCCGCCGCGGACGATCATGGCCTCGCCCATGTCGATGCCGACGCCGTGGTGCATGGTCCAGTCGCTCAAGGTGGACGGCCAGCGCTTCTCGATCTTCGGCCTGATGACCTGCTTGACCGCCCAGTTGATCGCCAGGGCAGCCTTGACGGCCTTCGTCGACTGGTCGGTGCCGATGAAGATGCCCATCACCCGGTCACCGTCGAAGCTGCGAATCTCGCCGCCGTAGTGCCTGATGAGCCGCGTCGCGGCGTTCAGGTAGGTACGGATGACCTTGGCGACCACCTCGTCCGGGGCTGTTTGCGCCAGCTTCGAGCTGCCGGCCATGTCGGCGTAGAGGTAGGTCGCATCCAGCATCACCGCACCGTTGCTGAGGGAGACGTCAGACGTCTCGGGGACCGTGCGACCTGACCGCGTGTTCCAGCTGGTCGTGATGATGTCGTCGATGGCCGACTTCACGTCGGCAGAGATCCCCAACTGGTTTCCCCTCTGTTGATAGCTGCCGATCAATTGGCGCCCGGCGTGCTCGGTAGGCAGGAGGTCAGACGGATCAACTGGCGGGTGCTGTGGTTGGGCTCGAGCCCGGAGCGGGGCCAGCAGGACGACGAGCAGCCTCAAGCGATCGACCAGTTGAAGCTGGACCGGTAGTAGCTGTGCTTGTTGCCGCCCACCTCCAATGAGTACAGACCGTCCCACATGTTCTTGCCACCCTTACCGATCTTCCCGGCGTCGGTGAGGCCCTTGTACGTCGCCGTGTCGATGCGGACGTGATACGGGTCTGTCCGCTGGTCGCTCAGTTTGGCGGCCAGGTTGGTGCCAGGCCGACGGACACCAGGTCGCTACCCGTCCGGCGGACGCCGCCCCGGATGATGAACGCCTCACCGCTCGAAATGCCGGTGCCGGGCTTGAGCAGCCACCCGGACTTCTGGATGCTGCCGTACCGGCTGTTGAGCTCCGGCTGGATGATGTTGAGGCAGGCCCACTTGATCTGCATCGCGGCCTTGACCGCCGTGTTGAAGCGCCCGTCGTCGATGAAGATGCCCATGACTCGGTCGCCGTCGAAGCTGCGGATGTGGCCGCCGTTCTTGCGGATGATGCGGACGGACAGGTCGAGGTAGAGGCGCAGGACCTTGCCGACCGTCTCCTTGGGGCTGATCGCCACGAGGCCGCTGCTGTTGGCCATGTCGGCGTAGAGGTAGGTCGCCTTCAGCTTGACCGCCTCGTTGAAGCCGACGTCGGTGGAGACGGGGACGACCGTGCCATCCCTGGTCACGAAGTCTTTCTTGACGATGTCGTCCTTCGCGGCGACCAGGTCATCCTTGAACGTCACGTGTTTCCCCCGCTCACTCGGCTGTCAGGCGGGGGCAGGCTAGCGGCGGCAGGTGACGGTCCTTGACCCCTTAGCTGCCACCGCCCACAGATCGCTCAATGGACGCCATGGAGACCAGCGTGTCAGCGGCGTCGCGGAGGCTGACTGCGCCGCAGACGGCATGCTCCGCCTCCGGTCCATGGCCATGCAGGGGTCCGCAGAGTCCCATCCCTGAGTCGGGTATCCCATAGGCCGCCTTCAGGGACGCCCCTAAGGCGAGTCCGCACGCAGACACCACCCCGACTATTGCGGAGTCGCGACACGCGAGACGCCGCCCCAGCCAACGCACTGGAGCTCATCACATCACGAGGCATCACACCTCATGCACCTGCCGTATGCCGAATCGTGGTGACGGGTTCCAGGAGACTCCTCCGGAGCCTTGACGGCATGGGAACCAGCGGTAGCCCCGAATATCGAGCACGCCGGCGTGAGCGCGAGCGGCAACGGCGTCAGCAATCCCAGCGGACGACTCCCGAAGCCCGCGCGGACCCGGCCGCAGCGGACGTACACGGTCGCGAGCGGAGGACCGCGGCGACGGCGTGCGGTTGGTGCGGCGGGCCGATCAGCCCGCGGAGCCGAGGGCCGATCCCGAAGTGGTGCTCGGCTACCTGCCGGCACGGCGCCTGGGAGCAGGCCCGAGCCGCGGCCTCGGGGCTGTCCGCGGTGGAGGTCGTCGAGCGGCGCGTCGATGTCCAGGTTCCACTCGTGCCCACCCGCCGCGACTGGCCCAGACTGCTCGGCGAGCTCGTAGGCCAGCTTGACGACGGGCGGGTCCACGACCGCGACCTGCCCGCCCTGGCGCGGGCTCTCCAGCCCGTACTGGAGAGCTACAGGAGACGCGCCCACCCCACCGGCGCTCCCCACTTGCGCTGACCGATGCTGCAGCGGCTCTGCAGTAACGAGGGGCATGTGCTCGCGTCTCCAGTCAGCAGCGGTCACCGCTCGGTGCGCGCCACGGGAGAGGAACAGGAGATGTTCGGGAGGCCGCTCCCCCACCGTCGTGCAGCAGCCTTTACGCAGCCACGCCACTGATCCGGGAGATGTCGACATGGGTGATCCGCAGCCGCTCCGCGAAGTCATGGCGGCCGATCGGCTTCTCCTCACGCCCGAGGAGGCGGCGGAGGTCCTCCGCGTCGGCCGCACGACGGTGTACGCGCTCATGAAGAGCGGGGATCTGCGTCCCGTGCACATCGGCCGCAGCTGCCGGATCTCTCAGGCGGAGCTCGGCCGCTACGTCCGCCGGCTCGAGGCTTCTTCGTCCCGTCCACAGCCTTCGCCGGACGCTGCGTGAATCCCCAGCGAGCCTGCCCCTTACGTCAGCGCTCCGGGACACTCAGCCTCCGAACGAGCGCCAAGGGGTAGCGGATGGCCGGACGCGCGTCGAACGGCGAGTCGACGATCTACAAGGGCGCCGACGGGCGCTGGCACGGCTACGTCTCCGTCGGGTTCACGCTCGACGGCAAGGTCGACCGCCGGCACGTCAGCAGCATGAGCCGCGGCGTGGTGGTGGCGAAGGTCCGAGAGCTCGAACGCAAGCGCGACACCGGGACGGTCAGCGAGACGTCGACCCCGACAGTCGCCTGGTGGCTCGAGCACTGGCTGACGGAGATCGCCCCGCGCCGGGTGCGACAGCGGACGCTGGAGAGCTATGAGTCGGCCGTCCGCAAGCACCTGATCCCCGGCATCGGCCGGCACCGCCTCGACCGGTTGCGTCCGGAGCACCTCGACCAGCTCTACAGCGCCCTGCTGGACGAGGGCTACTCCCCCGCCTCGGTGCTGCGGCACCACCGCATCCTGTCCCGGGCCCTCACCGTCGCCGTCCAGCGCGGCCACGTCCCCCGCAACGTCGCCGCCCTCGTCGACCCGCCCGCCCAGCGCCACAGCGACATCGCCACCGCACTCGACCTCGGCGAGGCCCGCGCCGTCCTGGAAGCGGCCGCCACCGTGCGCAACTCCGCCCGCTGGACCGTCGCGCTCGCCCTCGGCCTGCGCCAGTCCGAGGCGCTGGCGTTGCAGTGGAAGGACATCGACCCGCTGGCCGGCACCCTGAGCGTGCGGCGCAGCATCCACCGGGTCCGCGGCGGCGGGCTGGTCTACGAGGAGCCCAAGACCCGCCGCAGCCAGCGCACGTTGGCGCTGCCGCTGCCCCTGCTCGCCGCGCTGCAGGAGCACAAAGCCGCCCAGCTCGGCGAGCGGATGCTGGCCGGCTATGAGTGGCACGACGGGGACCTGGTCTTCGCCCAGCCCAACGGCCGGCCGATCGACAAGAAGACCGACTACGACGACTGGACCCGTCTGCTGCAGAAGGCCGGCGTCCGCCACGTCCGCCTGCACGACGGTCGGCACACTGCGGCGACCCTGCTTCTCAGCGAGAACGTGCATCCGCGGGTGGTCATGGAGCTGCTCGGCCACAGCCAAATGCGCACGACGATGGACATCTACAGCCACGTCATGCCGGCCATGGCCCGCGAGGCCGCCGACCGGATGGGCGCCCTGCTGCTGCCAGGTAAGGGTGGGCAAACTGCAACCACAACTGCAACCAGAGACGACTCAGGCCGCTCCCCAGAAGGGGAACGGCCTGGTCATCGGGGTGGAGCTGAGGGGACTCGAACCCCTGACCCCCACACTGCCAGTGTGGTGCGCTACCAGCTGCGCCACAGCCCCTTGCCGACCCGGTCTGGTGTGTCCGAGCCGTTGACAACCATACAGACCCCCGCGGCGGCGCCTGGCGAGGGGTCCTCTCCCAGGCGCCGCGTGTCGGGAGGCGGTCGCCCCTCGTGCCGAACTCCCCGTCCAGCGCCAGGTCGAGCTCCAGCACGTCCACGTGGGGCGCCTCGATGACACCCAGGGCCCGGCCGTAGGTCGCCTGCGCCACCAGGGCCGTCACCTCGCACCGGGTGCCCGCGACCGTTCTTGACGGGTTCCTGACGGGTGCTGCCGCGTACCTTGACGGCGTCTGACCCCGCCGTCCGGCCGGGGTGGCCGCCCCCGGGAGGGCACCGTGCTGACGACGCTGCTCGACGCCGTCGGCAGCTGGCCGGCCGCGGTCGTGCTCGCCGTCGGCGCGGCGGTGCTGTTCCTGGAGACCGGCGTCGTCCTCGGCGTCCTGCTGCCGGGCACCACGACGTTGGTGGTGCTGGGTCTGTGGTCCGCCGCAGCGGACACCGGAGCCGTGCTGCCGATCGCCGTGGCGGCGCCGGCGAGCGCCGCGGGCGCGCTGGTCGGCTGGTCGCGCGGGCACCGCCGGCAGGACGTCGCCCCCGCCGGGCACAGGCGGTTGCGGGCCCGGGTCGACCCGGTCGTCCGGCGGGCCCGGCGGTGGCTGGCCGCTCAGGGGCCGCTCGGCGCCGGCCTGCTGGTGGTGGGGGCGCACTGGGTGGCGGTCACCCGCACGCTCACCCCGCGGGTGGCCGGCGGTGCCGGGGTGCCGCTCCGCCTGGCCGGTCCGGCGATCGTCGTCAGCGCCACCGCCTGGGCCACCACCTTCGTGCTGCTCGCCCGCTCGCTCGGTGCACAGGTGGCCGGCGACGTCGGTTGGGTGACCGCCGGCGTCCTCGTCGTCCTGGTGCTCCTGCTGGGGGTGCGGTCCTGGCTGCACCACCGCTCCGCCACCTGACGGGGCCATGTTGGCCACCATGGCCCCGCGGATGTCAGGCGGAGGGCGGCGGGGTCAGCTGCGCGACCCGGACGGAGTTGCCGAACGGGTCGCGGAAGCCGAAGTCGATGCCGTAGGGCTGGACGATCGGCTCCTCGGGCAGGTCGACGCCGCGCTCCTCGAGCTCCGCGTGGGTCTTGTGCGCGTCGTCGGTGCGGAGGAACAGGTGCCCGCCGCCGGCCCCCTTGCTGACCAGGTCGCGCACCTGCTCGGCGACGTCCGGGCTGACCGAGGGCGGGGCCGGCAGCTCCAGCAGCACCGCGTGGTCGGGGTCCTCGGGCAGGGCGACGGTGAGGAAGCGCATCGGGCCGAACTGCTGGTCGACCTTGACCTCGAAGCCGAGCTTCCCGACGTAGAAGTCGAGCGCGGCGTCCTGGTCGAGCACGTAGATGGAGGTGATGGTGATGGCGTTCAACATGCCCGGAACGCTAGGGCGGGGACGCCGCCCCGGGCTTCTCCGAAACTGCGGTGTTCGAACCGGGCCGCAACCAGCGCATGCCGAAGCAGCTGGGCACCGGGGCCAGCGGCCCGCGCCGGCGGTAGACGCTCGGCGGCTCCCCCACGACGTCGGCGAACACCCGGCTGAAGGTGCCCAGGCTGCTGAGACCCACGGCCATGCAGATGTCGGTGACGGTCCGGTCGGTGCTGCGCAGCAGGAACATGGCCCGCTCGACCCGCCGCCGCTGCAGGTAGCGGTTGGGCGTCTCGCCGAACGTCGTCTTGAAGGTGCGGATGAAGTGCGCCTCCGACACGTGCGCGATCCGGGCCAGCGCCGGGACGTCGAGCGGCTCGGCGTAGGAGCGGTCCATCGCGTCCCGGGCACGCAGCATCCGCCGGTTGGAGTCCTCGCTCGCCCGGCTCACCCGGCCATCATCGCAAGGCCGGAGCCGTACCTCGGCATGGCTCGCGGCACCGTGCACACCTGGGCGCCGCCCCCGGCGGCGGGACCGAGCTGGACGTCGACGCGCCCACCCCCGGTACCTGCACACCGAACCCGGCATGGGCTACCGCTTCCTCCCTGACCCGCGCTCCCGCGCGCGGAACTACAGACCCCGGCCTCCGTGCAGGAGCCCGCCGCGAGCGTGCGAGCGGTGGGAGGCACGGGGGTCCTTGCTCAGAGGTCGACGCCGCGGGCGCGGAGCCAGGCCACCGGGTCGATGCGCTTGCCGTCCATGCCGCCCGAGTGCACCTCGAAGTGCAGGTGCGGGCCGGTGGACTGGCCGCGGCTGCCCTCCAGCGCGATCGTGTCGCCGGCCTCCACGACGTCGCCCGCGTCGACGAGGATCTTCTCCATGTGCCCGTACACGGTGACGTCGCCGCTCACGCCCAGGATGTAGACGGCGTAGCCGAACCCGGTGGCGGCGCCGGCCCGCAGCACGACCCCGTCCTCGGCGGCGTACTCAGGGGTCAGCTTGGGGGCGGCCAGGTCGACGCCCCAGTGCATGGTGCCCCAGCGCATGCAGAAGCAGGTGGTCATCCGGGCGCCCTGGATCGGCATCACGGCCTTGGGGCGGGCGGCCTCGGCGGCGGCCTGCGCCGCGGCCTCGGCGGCCTCGGCCTCGGCGGCGCGCTGGGCACGGCTGGCGGCGACCTCGTCCAGCCGGGCCTTCGCCTCGACCTCGGTGATCGCCTCCTGCGGGCTCATCTCCGGCTCGAGCATCCCCTCGGCGTCCGAGCCCAGCAGCTCCGTGACCGAGAGGGGCTCCTCCGCGTCGGCCGAGGGCAGCGCCTGGGTGCCGATCACGGCGGCGGCCATGCCGCCGACCACCAGGGCGGCGAGCAGGGCAGCCGGACGGCGCCGGCCGACGGCGCTGCGGCGCGCCCGCGGAGCGGCGGTCCCGGTGGTGGCGGCCTCCGAGGTGGCAGGCTCCGGGGAGGCAGTCTCCGAGGACAGGGGCCCGACCTGTGCACCGCGGCTGCGGACGGTCGTGCCGGTGTGCCTCGAACCCACGGTGCCTGCCCTTCGCTCCCCGTCCGACGCCCCGGTGGGCCGGATCGGGTGTGCGTGCATCCAAACATCGAATGACAGAGTTGTAATTCGTTGCACGGCGTGTTCCTCCGAACACGCCGTGCAACCGCCGTGGGATGGACGATCCCGCTCCGGGACGTCGACCGGTCAGCCCGCGACGGCGTCGGCCGCGGGCGCCGTCGGCTGCCCGTGACCGGCGGCCCAGGAGCGGCGCACCGTCCCGAGCCCGCCGACGACCAGGCCCAGGCCACCGGCGACGAGGACCGCGACGGCGGCCCGGGCCAGCGGCTGCGGGCCGGTGGTGAGGGCGTGCGCGGTCCACAGCACGTCGATGTCGGGCAGCCCTCGACCAGCAGCAGCGCGTACAGCGGCCGGACCAGCCACCCCGGTGGCAGCGGGCTCCAGGTCAGCTCCCCGGTGACGACGTCGGCGCGGCCGTAGGTCATCGGCACCGTCCACCGGCTGACGGTGTGCGCCGATCCCGGGTCCGCGGCCACCACCGGCGGCAGCTGTCCCTCCGTCATCCAGTGCGTGCGGTGGTCGTGCCACGCGTACCGGGGCTGCGTGGAGACCTGCTCCCAGCGCGGCGCAGCGGCGATGTCGACGTCGTCGGGCACCTGGGTGCGGCCGTAGCGGTCGAGGTCCAGCCGCCGACGTGCGCGCTCGCCGGACCCGCCACGCCCAGGGTGGCGAGCAGCCCGAGCACGACCACCCGGGCGGCGGCCCGCCACCTGCCTGCGGGCTCACTCGGCGGCGACGACGGCCAGGTCGTGGGCGATGTCGGCGCCGGTGTTGCCGGCGTCGAAGGCGACGTCGGCCTCGCCGTCGGTGCCGTAGAGCAGCAGCAGCGCCGAGTGCGTCTGGCCCATGTCCTCGGCCAGCGGCACCCCGGCGGCCAGCTGCGCCTGGTCGATCTGCTCCTGGTCGCCGGTGAGCCCGATGAACGGGGTGGGCAGGTCGGCGTCGAACTGGTCGAGGTAGGCACCGAGCACGTCCGGGGTGTCCCGGGTCGGGTCGGTGGTCACGAAGACCACCGAGGTCTCCGCGGCGACGGCCGGGTCGACCTTGCGCAGGGCCAGCGCGATGTCGGCCATCGTCGTGGGGCAGACGTCGGGGCAGTTCGTGTACCCGAAGAAGAGCAGCGTCGGTCCGGTGCCGGTGCGGTCGGCGAAGGCGAACGGGGCACCGGCGCTGTCGGTGAGGGTGAACTCCGGCTTCTGGTACGGGTCGGCCAGGTGCAGACCGTCGTAGGCGTCGTCGTCGGCGCTCTCGACCGTCGCCGGTGCGGAGGTGGCGGAGTGGTCGTGCCCCCCGCCCGTGGCGTCGGCGTCCCCGCTGCAGCCGGCCAGCAGCAGACCCGCGGCCAGCCCGAGGGCGGCCAGCGCGGGCCGGGTCACAGAGCTCACGAGGACACGGTACGTCGGCGCGCGCTCAGCCCGAGGCCGAGACCGGCCAGCCCGGCGAGCAGCCCGAGGACGGCGAGCACCAGGGCGACGGTGGCGGTCGTGTCCCCGCCGTCGTCCGCAGCCGCGCTCGCGGAGCTGATCGTCGGAGCGGCGCCGTGGGCGTCGGTGCCGGCCGCGGCGGAGAGCGACAGCACCGGCGCCGGGTGCTCCGGCTCGGGCTGACCGTCGACGGTCGGCTCGATCCACGCGGCCTCGCTGCCGTCGCTGTAGGTCTGCACCACGTTGAACGTCAGCCGGTCGACGTCCGGGAACGGGCCACCGGACAGCGCGAACTCCTGGAACTGCCCCGGCGCGATGCCGGTCCCCGGGTCGGCCTGGAAGTCCACCACCGAGACCGCCGAGTCGACGGTGCCGCCGTCGTCGGAGGTGACCGGCGGGTCGAGCGCGACGGTGGTCAGGGTGACCGTCCAGCCGGGCACCGGCTGGGCCCGCACCGAGGTCAGCGGCGGGTCGGTGGGCAGCTGGATGCGCAGCCCGACGGTGCTCGCGGCATCGCTCTCGTCGGGCACGCTGAAGGTGACCTTGCCGTAGCCGCCCGGGGAGGCGTCCGCCGAGGAGACCGTCACGTGCGCGGAGGCGACGCCCGTGCCGGCCAGCAGCAGGGCGCCGGCGGCCGTGAGCACGACAGGCAGTCGACGGAGGGGGCGGACCAGGGACACGGTTCTCCTCGTTCTCAGGGGTCAGCGGACCGGGAAGACGGTGCTGGCGGTGACGGCGGTGAACTCGTCCAGCCGGACGGTCACGGTGAGGGTCCAGCTTCCGGCCGAGGGCAGGTCGGGATCGCCGGTGTAGTGGCCGGGGCCGGCGGCGGCGAGCCCGACGTCCAGCGGGCCGATCTGCTGCGGCACCTCGGTGAGCGAGACCGCGATCTGCTGCGGCTGGGTGAGCTGCCCGTCGGCGTCGTAGAGGTACACGTGCACGGTCGTCGGTCCGGGGGTCGCCGGGTCCACCGACACCTGGACGCTGCCGTTCCCCTCGGTGCCGCTGGCCGACTGCAACGGGAGGGTGACCTCCACCGGCATCGCGACCGACGCCTTGGCCGGGTACTGGCTGACCAGCACGGCCGACAGCGCGAGGACGACGACCGCCCCGGCGCACTCCAGGAGCACCGAGCGGCGCAGCACCCCCAGCGTGGCCGGCGGTGGATCCGCCTCCTCGGTCGCGGAGAACGCCTGGGCGACCACCCGGCGACCGGAGCCGGGACGGCGGCCCCGCCCGGCCCGCTGCTGCACCCAGTCCCGGCTGACCAGCGCGGCGACCAGCACGAGCAGCACCACCGCGAGCTTGGCCAGCAGCACCCAGCCGTAGCTGGTGGAGACCAGCGCGGAGAAGGAGCCGACCTCGCGGACCGACTGCAGCACCCCGGTGACGACGAGCGCGCCGATGTACCCCCCGGCCAGGTGCGACCAGCGGGGCAGCGCGGCGTCCAGCTCGCGGGTCGGGGTGCCGTCGCGCAGCAGGCCGGTGAACAGCACGACCAGGCCGCCCAGCCAGCCGCTCATCGCGGCCACGTGCACCGCCGACACGGCGACGGCCAGCCCGGGGAGCGCGCCCGCGACCGGGTGCCCGACCCCGGCGACCGCCACCACCAGCCCGGCGGCCAGCAGCCCGGCGACGGCGAGCGCCGGGGCACCCGGCCGTCGGCCGGACCGCCAGCTCCCCGCCAGGACGGCACCGAGGAGCACCGCCAGCGCCATGCGGACCAGCAGCGTCCGGCCGTAGCTCGAGTCGACGGTCGTGCCGACCAGCTGCCCGTCGAACAGCGACCCGAGCCCGGTGGCCGCTGCGTAGGGGCCCTGCACGAGGAGGGACAGCGCGCCGCCGACGACGACCGCGGCCAGCCCGCCCAGCGTGCCCCGGCGCAACCGCCCCGACGACCAGCCGCCGGGCCAGACGGTGGCCAGCGCCAGCGGGATGCCGAGGCCCGGCGCCACCCCGGCGTAGCCCAGCCAGCGCGCCAGCGGCAGCACCAGCGCCACCCCGGGGTCGATCGTGTCCCCGGTGCCCACCGACCCGGCCGGCACGAGCTCGCCGTCCCCGACGACGAAGGCGAAGGCACCCGAGACCGGGTGCGAGTCCGCCGACACCACCCGGTAGGTGACGACGTACCCGGCGTCGGGCAGGTCCGCGCGCAGCGGCACGGTGACGACGTCGTCGCGCACCCCGGCCGTGCCGGTGTCGACCCGCTCGCCGTCGCCGTCCAGCACGCGCGCGTACCCGGCGCCGAGGGAGACGTGCTCGTCGAACTCGATGGTCACCTGCGCCGGGGCGACGTCCACCCGCTCGCCGTCGGCGGGGGTCGTCGTCACCACCATCGCGTGCGCCGCGGCGGGCGGCGCGGTGACGACGTCGAGCAGCAGACCGGCGCCGAGCAGTGCGGACAGCAGCAGGACGGCGGGGAGCAACCGCTTCACGCCGGCGGCTGCCCGGGTCGGGGACGGGTGGTCGCACGGTGCACGGGAGAACAGTCGTCGCCCGAGCCCGTCCAGTTCCCGGAAGGCGGGGGCAACCCGCTGAACGGACGATGGACCGCAGGGGACCTATGCTCCCCGAGGTCGCCATGCCCCGCGGGGAGACGGCCACCCCGTCGCCGTCACCCCCGGAGCACTGCGTGGCCTTCCGTCTGACCCCCAAGGACTCGAGCTTCTACGACATGTTCACCGCCTCGGCGGAGAACCTGGTCGAGGCCACCGACGTCCTGGGCACCTTCGTGCACGAGCACACCCGCCGCGAGGAGCTCGGCCGCACCCTGCGCGACCTGGAGCACAAGGGCGACCAGGCGACCCACGCGATCTTCCGGCAGGTGAACTCCAGCTTCGTCACGCCGTTCGACCGCGAGGACATCTACAACCTGGCCAGCGACCTCGACGACGTCATGGACTGCATCGAGGCCGCCGCGGACCTGGTGGTGCTCACCAAGCTGGGGACGCTGCCTGCGGAGATGGGCCAGCAGGTCGCCCTGCTGCAGCGCTGCGCCCAGGTGACGGCGGAGTCGATGCCGCGGCTGCGCTCGATGAAGGACCTCTCCGACTACTGGATCGAGGTCAACCGGCTGGAGAACGAGGCGGACAAGCTGTACCGCCGCCTGCTCTCCCGGCTGTACTCCGGCGAGTTCGACGCGCTGGAGATCCTCAAGCTCAAGGAGGTCGCCGACCAGCTCGAGGAGGCCGCCGACGCCTTCGAGCACGTGGCGAACGTCGTCGAGACCATCGCCGTCAAGGAGTCCTGACCACCCGATGGACGGGGCACTCCTGGCGCTGGTCGTCATCGTCGTCGTCGCGCTGGCCTTCGACTACACCAACGGCTTCCACGACGCGGCCAACGCGATCGCCGTCGCCGTCTCCACCAAGGCACTGACCCCGCGCGCAGCGCTCGGGCTGGCCGCGGTGATGAACCTGATCGGTGCGCTGATCTCCACCAAGGTGGCGGCCACCGTGGGGAGCGGGATCATCGACCCGCCCACCGGCGGCGGCGGCCTGCAGGTGGTGTTCGCCGCGCTCATCGGAGCGATCGTCTGGAACCTGATCACCTGGTACTTCGGGCTGCCGTCGTCGTCCTCGCACGCGTTGATCGGCGGCCTGGTGGGGGCGGCGCTGGCGGCTGCGGAGTCGGTGAAGTGGCTGGGCATCGTCGACAAGGTCGTCATCCCGATGGTGCTCTCGCCGCTGATCGGGTTCGGCCTGGGCTACCTGTTCATGCTGGCGATCCTCTGGTCCTTCCGGCGGGCCAACGCGCACAAGGCGCACCGCGGCTTCCGCTACGCGCAGATCGTCAGCTCGGCGACGATGGCCTTCGGCCACGGCACCCAGGACGCGCAGAAGACGATGGGCATCATCACCCTGGCGCTGGTCACCTCCGGCGAACTGGACGACTTCGACGTGCCGCTGTGGGTGATCCTCGCCTCGGCGCTGGCGATCAGCGCCGGCACCTACGCCGGTGGTTTCCGGATCATGCGGACCCTGGGCCGGCGGATCATCCAGCTGACCCCGGCCGGCGGCTTCGCGGCGCAGACCGTCGCCTCCAGCGTCCTGATCGCCACCGCGACGGTGTTCGCCGTCCCGGTGTCGACGACGCACATCACCACCGCCTCGATCATGGGTGTCGGGGCGACCCGGCGGCTCTCGGCGGTGCGCTGGGGCGTCGCGGGCAACATCGTCGTCGCCTGGGTGGTCACCCTCCCCGCTGCCGGCGCGGTCGCCGCGGTGGCGTACTTCGTCACGCACGCGATCGTGGGCTAGGAAGGACCGGTGACGTCGTCCCCCGTGCCGGAGGGGACGACGCCCGGCCCGGTCGAGCCGGTCGGGCCGGCCGCCGCCGACGCGGTCCGGCTGGGCACCGCACCCGGCCGCTGGGTGCTGCTGGCCACCGTGCTGGCCTCGGGCATGGCGTTCCTGGACTCCAGCGCCGTCAACGTGGCGCTGCCGGCGATCGGCGAGGACCTCGGCGCCGAGCTGGCCGGGCTGCAGTGGACCCTCAGCGGCTACACGCTGGCGCTCGCGTCGCTGATCCTGCTGGGCGGCGCGCTGGGCGACCGCTACGGACGGCGGCGGGTCTTCGTGGTCGGCGTCATCTGGTTCGCGGTCACCTCGCTGGGCTGCGGCCTCGCCCAGACCACCGGCCAGCTGGTCGCCATGCGGGTGCTGCAGGGCGTCGGCGGCGCGCTGCTCACCCCGGGCAGCCTGGCGATCATCCAGTCCTCGTTCCCGCACGCCGACCGGCCGCGGGCCATCGGGCTGTGGTCCGCCCTCGGTGGGGTGGCCGGGCTGGTCGGACCGTTCCTCGGCGGCTTCCTGGTCGACGCGGTCAGCTGGCGGTGGGTGTTCCTGGTCAACGGGCCGCTGGCGGTCGTGGTGGTGCTGGTCGCCGTCCGGCACGTGCCGGAGAGCCGCGACCCCGGGCGCACCGGGCGGTTCGACGCCCTCGGGGCGGTGTGGGGGGCGCTGGCGCTGGCCGGGGTGACCTACGCGCTCATCGCGGCCGGTGACGGTCCCGGCCGGCCCCAGGTCTGGGTCGCCGCGGCGGTCGGCGCGCTGGCCGGGGTGGCGTTCGTCCGCCGCGAGCGGCGGGCGCGCGAGCCCATGCTGCCGCCCGCGGTGTTCGGCGACCGGGAGTTCACCGGCGCCAACCTCAGCACCTTCCTGGTCTACGGCGCGCTGGGTGGCTGGGGGTTCTTCCTGGTCGTCGAGCTGCAGACCGTGCTCGGCTACAGCGCCACCGAGGCGGGGGCGGCGATGATCCCGTCGACCGTCGTGCTCATCCTGCTGTCCTCCCGGGCCGGTGCGCTGGCGCAGCGCACCGGCGCCCGGCTGCCGATGGCGGTCGGTCCGCTGGTCACCGCCGCCGGCCTGCTCTGGTTGTCCCGGGTGGAGGCG
This sequence comes from Modestobacter excelsi, assembly GCF_005930495.1. Classification (GTDB taxonomy): domain Bacteria; phylum Actinomycetota; class Actinomycetes; order Mycobacteriales; family Geodermatophilaceae; genus Modestobacter; species Modestobacter excelsi. The sequence continues at coordinate 48,236 of NZ_SJEX01000021.1, forward strand.
GGCAGCTCCTTCCTGCGTGACGTGCTGCCACCGTCGCTGGTCAGCGGGATCGGGCTCGCCCTGCTGGTGGCCCCGCTGACCGCGACCGTGCTGGACGCCGCGCCCGACCACCTCGCCGGCGTCGCCAGCGGGGTGAACAACGCGGTCGCCCGGGCGGCGCAGCTGCTCGCGGTGGCCGCGCTGCCGGTCGCGGTCGGCCTCTCCGGGGACGACTACGCCGACCCGGCCAGCTTCAGCGACGGCTTCCGCACGGCGATGGTGGTCTGCGCGGGGCTGCTCGTGGGTGGCGGCGCGGTCGCCTGGGCGACGATCAGGACCGACACGCTCAGGGGGTGAGCGAGGCCTGCGGACCCGCCGCTCGACAAAGCCCACCGGGATGGTAGGAATGACGTCGTGCCGACGTCCGCAGAGCTCCCTGGCGACCTGCTGGTGAGCCGACTGCACGTCGACCTGCTCCGCGTGACCACCACCGCCTGTCGCGGCTGCTGACCCCTGCGCGCTCCCGCGCGCCTCCCCTCAGCCCTGCGGCCCGCGTCTGCGTGCGCGACCGTGCCCTCACCTCGGAGCCTCCCCGTGAAGACCCTCATCGTGCTCGCCCTGGCCGGCCTCGGCGCCCAGCTCGTCGACGGCAGCCTCGGCATGGGCTACGGCGTCACCTCGACGACGCTGCTGCTCGCCCTCGGCACCAACCCGGCCGCCGCCTCCGCCACCGTCCACCTGGCCGAGATCGGCACCAACCTCGCCTCGGGCGTCTCCCACTGGCGGTTCGGCAACGTCGACTGGGGGGTCGTCGCCAAGATCGGCGTCCCCGGAGCCGTCGGCGCCTTCGTCGGGGCGACCGTGCTGTCGAACCTCTCCACCGAGGTCGCCGCACCGGTCATGCAGCTGATCCTGCTGGCCCTCGGCCTCTACCTGCTGGCCCGCTTCACGCTGCGCGGGATCGACAAGCGGCACCTGGGCAAGCCGATGCGCAAGCGCTTCCTCGCCCCGCTGGGGCTGGCCGCGGGCTTCGTCGACGCCACCGGCGGCGGCGGCTGGGGCCCGGTCAGCACCCCGGCCATCCTGGCCAGCGGCCGGCTGGAGCCGCGCAAGACGATCGGCTCGATCGACACCTCCGAGTTCCTCGTCTCGGTGGCGGCGAGCCTCGGCTTCCTCCTCGCCCTCGGCGACCAGGGCATCGACGTCGGCTGGGTCGCTGCGCTGCTGGTCGGTGGGCTGGTCGCCGCGCCGATCGCGGCCTGGTTGGTGCGCTACGTGCCGCCGCGGCTGCTCGGCGCCGGCGTCGGCGGGATCATCGTGCTGACCAACGCCAAGAGCCTGCTCACCAGCGACTGGATCGACGCCGGCGACCCGGTCCGGTACACGGTCTACGCGGTCGTCTACCTGGTCTGGGCCGCCGCGGTGACGTGGTCCTACCGCGAGTACCGCAAGGACCGCGCCCAGGAGTCGGCCGACGCGCTGTCCGCCGAGGCGGCCCGGCTGGCCGAGGCGGAGGGGGCCGCCGCCCCGAACGGGGTCGCCCCGGTCGAGGAGTCCGTCCGCTCCGGCCGGCCGAGCGCCCCGCGCGACTGAGCAAGCACCCTCCTGCCCCCACCGCTCGCAAGCTCGCGGCGGGCCCCTGCAGGAGGGCCGTCAGCTCCCCTTCGGGCGGGCGCGGACGTGCATGCGCTCGCCCTGCGGCCCGAAGAGCATCAGGACCTCCACCGGCTGGTCGGTGACGTTGCCGAACCAGTGCGGGGTGTGGGTGTCGAACTCGGCGACCTCCCCGGGGCCCAGGACGAGGTCGTGCCCCCCCAGCAGCAGCCGCAGCCGACCGGACAGCACGTACATCCACTCGTAGCCCTCGTGCGACTGCTGCTCCGGCTCGCGCCGTCCCTGCGGCGGGATCAACGCCCGGTAGGCCTGCACCCCGCCGGGCCGGCGGGTCAGCGGCCACATGGTCATGCCGTTGCGCTGGACCGGCTGCGGGTGGACCCGCGGATCGGCCGCGGACGGCGCCCCGACCAGCTCGTCCAGCGGCACCTGGTGGACCCGGGCGAGCGGCAGCAGCAGCTCCAGGGTGGGCCGGCGCTGCCCCGACTCGAGCCGGGACAGCGTGCTCACCGAGATGCCCGTGCTGGCAGAGAGCTCGGCCAGCGTCGCCCCGTGCTGCCGGCGCAGCTCGCGCAGCCGCGGCCCCACGCCGTCGAGCACGCCGTCAAGGTCGCCGTCCAGGTCGTCGTCCATGCGTCCATTTGCTGCTCCGGCAACGGAGTTTGTCAAGTGCACCCCCACGGGTGCACCGTCGTCCCTGCCGGGCCCACCCGGCGGTCGAGAGGAGCAGACGATGGACGAGCGGCACGACGTGGTGGTGGTCGGCGGCGGCGCCGCCGGCCTGAGCGGGGCGTTGGCGCTGGGCCGCGCCCGGCGGTCGGTGCTGGTGGTGGACGGCGGACAGCCGCGGAACGCCCCGGCCGACGCGATGCACAACTACCTGGGCCGCGACGGCACCCCGCCCGGCGACCTGCTGGCCGCCGGACGGGCGGAGGTCGCCGGGTACGGCGGGCGGGTCGTGACCGGCGAGGCCGTCTCCGCCCGGGCCGAGGACGGCGGGTTCGTCGTCCGGCTGGCCGACGGGCAGGAGGTGCGGAGCAGGCGGCTGCTGGTCACCACAGGACTGGTCGACGAGCTGCCCGACCTGCCCGGACTCCGCGAGCGGTGGGGTTCCGACGTGCTGCACTGCCCGTACTGCCACGGCTGGGAGGTCCGCGACCGGGCCGTCGGGGTGCTGTCGACCGGGCCGGCGGGCGTGCTGAAGGCGCTGCTCTGGCGGCAGTGGACGGCGGACGTGACGCTGTTCCTGCACACCGGACCGGAGCCCACCGACGAGGAGTGTGAGCAGCTGGCCGCCCGCGGCATCGCGGTGGTGACCGGGGAGGTGGCCGCGGTGGAGTCCGCCGGCGACCGGCTGACCGGCGTCCGGCTCGCCTCGGGCCGGGTGGTCCCGCGGGACGCGCTGGTGGTCTCCCCCGTCTTCACCGCCCGCTCCGCGGTGCTGGCCTCGCTCGGCCTGCCGGTGGAGCCGGTGGAGGCGATGGGGCACACCGTCGGCACCGCCGTGCCCTCCGGGCCGATGGGCGCGACCGCCGTCCCCGGGGTGTGGGTGGCCGGCAACGTCACCGACCTGATGGCCCAGGTGGTCACCGCGGCCGCGGCGGGGCTGCAGGCCGGTGCCGCGATCAACGCCGATCTGCTGTTCGAGGACGTCCGCCTGGCGGTGCAGGAGCGGCGGGCACCGTTCTCCGCTGCCACCGAACGCGAGTTGTGCGACATGGTGCTGGGCGACCGGCGCCACGGGATCTGAGGAGCACCGGTGCAGGGACACGAGCACGGGCCGGTGTCGACCGGCCACGACCACGCCTCCTGGGAGGAGCGCTACCGGGACGCCCCGGCGCTGTGGAGCGGACGGGTCAACCCGCCCCTGGTCACCGAGGCCACCGGGCTGACCCCGGGCCGCGCGCTGGACGTCGGCTGTGGCGAGGGGGGTGACGCGCTGTGGCTGGCCGGCCAGGGCTGGCAGGTCACCGGCCTGGACTGGTCGGAGGTCGCGCTGGCCCGCGCCGCGGAGCACGCGGCCGCGGCCGGGGTCGGCGAGCGGGTGACCTGGGTGTGCGGCGACGTCGACACCTGGCAGCCGCCGGTCGCGGCGTACGACCTGGTCACCGCCCACTTCCTGCACCCGACGGCCGCGCAGCGGCACGCCCTGGTGCCCCGACTCGCGGCCGCTGTCGCCCCCGGCGGGACGCTGCTGTGGGTCGGCCACCCCTACGACGAGGAGCGCGCCGCCCTCTGGGGTGGGGAGCGGTTCGCCACCGCCGCCGAGGTGGCCGCCGACCTCGATCCCGGGGAGTGGGAGGTGCTGGTGGCTGCCCAGCGTCCGCGGGCCGGCCAGGACGCCGGTCACCACCACGCCGACGAGGTCCTGCGGGCCCGCCGGCGGGGCTGATCAGCCGTCAGCGAGCAGCGCGGCCTCCAGCTCCGGCGGCAGCCGGGCAGCTCCCGGGCGGCCGGGGGCTCCGGCCGGTCGGCGGCCTGCATCCAGGCCCAGCTCCCGGGCGCGGGTGGTGTCGACCTCCCACGCGGTAGGGGCCGTCTCCGGCGCCAGCCACAGCGGCAGGTGCACCCACTCCTCGACACCGGCGGCCAGCAGGTGGGCGTCGGGGACGCGCACCCACTCCGCGTCGCTGCCGGTGACCGCACGGCAGGTGTCCAGCAGCCCGCCCAGCGTCGTCATCCCGGCCGGCCCGGTGGTGTTCACCGGGCCCGACAGCCCCCGCTCTGCCACCTCGACCAGCCAGCCGGCCAGGTCCCGGGCGTCGACCAGCGCGATCGGCTGGGCGGTGTTCCCCGGGACGACGACCCGGCCACCCGCGGCGATCCTGTCCAGCCACCAGCCGAGCCGGTACAGCGGGTCGAACGGGCCGACGATCAACCCGGCCCGGGCGGTGAGGAACCGGTCCCGCAGCGCCGCGCCCAGCACCCGCTCGGCGTGCGCCTTGTCCTGGCCGTACCCGCGTTCCTCGGTCTGCCAGGTCGGCTCGTCGTTCTCGCTGCCGATCGGGCCGGGCGGCCAGTTCTGGTAGGCGTTGAGGCTGCTGGCCCCCGTGCAGGGCGCGGGCCCCGTCCGGCGGGGCGCCGGACACGCCGCGGGTGAAGGTGGCGACCTCGTGCCCGCGCTCGAGCCCGGCGCTGACCACGTGCCGCCCGAGGAAGAGCGTGCCGCCGAGGACCAGGAGTCGCATGCGCCGACCTCAGCGCACCCGCCCGCCGCCGTCCACCCGGTTCACCCCCGGCGTACCCGGTGACGTGCTGGAACGGCCCCCTTCCAGGGGCCCGCCCCGAGCGTGCGAGGGGTGGGGAGGAAGGGGGTCCTTCCTCAGCCGGCGCGGACGCCGCGGAGGGGGACGACCTCGGGGCGCGGACGGGAGCCGGCCGCGGCGAGCACCCGCTGCGGGCTCCCGGAGTCCTCGCGCAGGCCGGCCATCCGCAGCGCGCGGACGCCGGTCAGCGCGTCGGCCTCCGGCGGCACGACGAGCAGGTCGAGCCGCCGGTCGCCGTCCACGGTCAGCGAGACCAGCTGCGGGTCCATGCTGCGGAAGGCGCCGGTGCGCACGGTCCGCCCGGAGACGGTGACCTTGCGCTGCACCGGGTGCTCCCAGGCCTCGACCGGGTAGGTGAACCGCTCCACCCGGACGTCGAGCATGGACAGGGCGGCGATCAGCTCGGGGAGCTCGGCGCCCAGGTCCCGGCTGCGCGGCCACCAGGCACCGTCGACCGCGGCGTCACCCGCCGCCCCCTCCCGGCGCAGCCGCACCCGCACGTCGATCCCGTTCCGGAAACCCGCTGCCCGCTGGACCGTCATCGACTGCCCGACCACCTCTCGCCCTCATCCCCCAGGTGTCGTGCGGCCTCCCCAGCCGCGCACACCTCTCGCGACGGGAACGTACGACCGGCACCGCGACACCCCCGCGCGCCACGAGGGACGCCGCAGTGGCTGTCCGGCCAGGGCGGCCTGTCATCACCTGACGTGATCATCCGGCCACTGTCACCACAGGAGCACCACCTGTATCGGCAGGTGTGGCCCGCGCGCCGTCGCCGACACCCCCCGGAACGCCGGACGCCGCCGTCCCCGAGGGGACGACGGCGTTCGCGGTGACGTGCTGGAACGGCCCCGCTGCAGGGTCCCGCCGCGAGCTTGCGAGCGGTGGGGGGCAGTGGGGTCCTTCGTCAGGGCTTGGGCTTGCGGTTCTTCGTCCGGCCGCGGACGGTCTGGTCGAGCTCGACCTTGCGCACCCGCACGAAGCCCGGGGTGACCTCGACGCACTCGTCCTCGGCGCAGAACTCCAGCGCCTGCTCCAGGTTGAGGATCCGCGGCGGGATGAGCCGCTCCAGCTCCTCGGAGGTGGACTTGCGCATGTTGGTGAGCTTCTTCTCCTTGGTGATGTTCACGTCCATGTCGTCCGGACGGGAGTTCTCACCGACGATCATGCCCTCGTAGACCTCGGTGCCCGGCTCGACCATCATCTGGCCGCGCTCCTGCAGCGAGAACATCGAGTACGTGGTCGCCACACCGGAGCGGTCGGCCACCAGCGAGCCGGTCGGGCGGGCGCGCATGTCGCCCAGCCACGGCTCGTAGCCCTCGAGGTTGTGGTTCAGCACGCCGGTGCCACGGGTCTCGGTGAGGAACTCGGTGCGGAACCCGATCAGGCCGCGCGAGGGGACGATGTACTCCATCCGCGCCCAGCCGGTGTCGTGGTGCACGAGGTTCTCGATCCGCCCGCGACGGGTGGCCAGCGCCTGGGTCAGCGTGCCGACGTAGTCCCCCGGGGTGTCGATGGTGACCCGCTCGACCGGCTCGTGCAGCTTGCCGTCGATCTCCTTGGTGACCACCTGCGGGCGGCCGACGGTGAGCTCGAACTCCTCGCGGCGCAGCTGCTCGACCAGGATGGCCAGCGCCAGCTCGCCACGGCCCTGCATCTCCCAGGTGTCGGGGCGCTCGGTGGGCAGCATGCGCACCGAGACGTTGCCGACCAGCTCCTGGTCGAGCCGGTTCTTGATCAGCCGGGCGGTGAGCTTCTTGCCCGACCTGCCGGAGATCGGCGAGGTGTTGATGCCGATGGTGATCGAGATCGACGGCTCGTCGACGGTGATCGCCGGCAGGGGGCGCGGGTCGTTCGGGTCGGCGAGGGTGTCGCCGATCATGATGTCCTCGATGCCGGCGATGGCGATCAGGTCGCCGGGGCCGGCGCTGTCGGCCGGGGTGCGGGTGAGGCCCTCGGTGACCAGCAGCTCGGTGATCTTCGTGCGGGTGATCGTGCCGTCGGCCTTGCACCAGGCGACCTGCTGACCGCGCTTCATCTCACCGGAGTGGATGCGCAGCAGCGCGAGCCGGCCGAGGAACGGCGAGGCGTCGAGGTTGGTGACCTGCGCGCGCAGCGGCTCCTCGGCGTCGTACTCCGGGGCCGGCACGGTGTCCAGCAGCGTCTTGACCAGCGGGCCGAGGTCCGGGCTGTCCGGGACGGTGCCGTTCTCGGGCTTGTTCAGCGAGGCCTGGCCGGTGCGGCCGTTGCAGTAGACGATCGGGAACTCGAGCGTCTCGGCCGGGAGACCGGCGTCCTCGAGCAGTTCGAGGAAGAGCTCGTAGGTCTCGTCGACGACCTCCTCGATGCGGGCGTCGTGCCGGTCGGTCTTGTTCACCGCGAGGATGACCGGCATCCCCTTGGCGAGCGCCTTGCGGAGCACGAAGCGGGTCTGCGGCAGCGGGCCCTCGGAGGCGTCGACGAGCAGGACGACGCCGTCGACCATGCTCAGCGCGCGCTCCACCTCGCCACCGAAGTCGGCGTGGCCGGGGGTGTCGACGATGTTGACCACGACCGGGTTGCCGTCGTCGTCGTGCAGGTGGATCGCGGTGTTCTTGGCGAGGATGGTGATCCCGCGCTCGCGCTCCAGGTCCATGGAGTCCATGACCCGGTCCTGCGTGGAGTCGTTGTCGGTGCCCTCGCCCTTCGCGCGGCCCAGGGCACCAGCCTGGCGGAGCAGGGCGTCGACCAGGGTGGTCTTGCCGTGGTCGACGTGGGCGATGATCGCCACGTTGCGCAGGTCGTTACGGGTGGGCATGCGGAGAGGCACCTCAGGAGATCGCGTGGGGGTCTGCGCGCTGCGGCGCGCGACACTGGGTCAACGACCGTGCGGGCCGAGACCTTCCCGCCCAGGGTACGGGACGTGCGGGCGCCCCCAGACCGGTTGTGACCGGTCCCCCACTCAGACGGTGGGCACCGGCCGGTCCGCGACCGCCCAGGCGAGAGCCGCGGCGGCGGCGGTGACCACCCCGACGGCGAGCCAGGCCGGCCAGCCGACGCCGAGGGCCAGCACGTGGGCGAGGACGAACGCGGCGACGTAGGCCACACCCAGGGCGGCGGCCACGGCCGCTCCGCGACGGCGGTACCAGAGCCACCCGGCGGCCAGCCCGCCGGCGGCGAAGACGACGCCGCCCAGCGCCCGGACCCCGGTGCCCTGCGCGATGCCGAAGCCGGCGGCCAGCCCGACGGCGACCGCGACGGCCGACGGGAAACGGGTCTGCACGCGGGCCAGGGTGGAGGTCGACATGGGCCCAGTGTCCTACTGCTGTGCAGCGGAGACGGCGGCGGTCAGCACGACCGGGGCGACCACGCAGCCGAGCAGCAGCGTGCGGCGGTCGCCGCCCAGGGTCCGGGGGCCCTCACGCCGCCACGGTCGTCCGCGGAGCTGGCACGGTTCCCGGACACCCCCTGGGAACTGGCTGGGACCCGCCTCGGTGCGGCGGTCCACCGCGTACGACGTCGCCGGGCGGTACCGTTCGCGGACTCCTGCACTGCTGAGGGCGGAGGCCGATGACCGAGCCCGACGACCGGCCACCCCGGGTGGTGGACGGGGCGTGGCGCGCGCGGGTGACCGACGCGCTCGGGTCGATCACCGAGGCGGTCTACGTCCTGGACGCCGACGACCGGTTCACCTGGGTCAACCCCGCCGCCGAGCGGCTCCTCGAGCGCCCGGCTCCTGAGCTCGTGGGCCGGTGGATCTGGGCGGAGTTCCCCGACCTGCCCGGCGGGCCGCTGCAGCGGTCCCTGGCGACGGCGCGGTCCACCCGGGAGACCCAGCACCTGGAGTTCTTCTACGACCACCTGGACCGCTGGTTCGAGGTCCGCACCTACCCGGTGCTCGGGGACCTCGTCGTCTTCTTCCGGGACGTGCACGAGCGCCGCAGGATGGACGAGGAGCGGGCTGCGGAGTCCTCGCTCATCCGCGCGGTGCTCAACGCGCTGCCCGCCCGCACCGCCATCCTCGACGGCGACGGCACGATCCTCACCACCAACGCGGCGTGGGCGGCCGGCACGGCGGTCGCCGGCCGGCCGGTGGCCAGCCGGGCCGGCGCCAACTACCTCGACGCCTGCCGGGCGGCCGCCGCCAACGGCGACCCGTGGTTCCGGGCGACGGTCGAGGGGCTGGAGTCGGTCCTCGCCGGGCGGGCACCGTCGTTCTCGCTGGACTACGCCGCGACGCCGGCCGGCGACCGGGCCCGGGAGACGACCTGGTGGCACCTGCAGGTCTTCCCCGTCGACGGCGGGCCGCGCGTCGTCGTCACCCACACCGACATCACCGACCGGGTGACCGCCGAGCAGCGGGCCGCCTGGCAGGCCCGGCACGACCACCTCACCGCGCTGCCCAACCGCGCGGCCCTGGACGAGGCGATCGCCGGCGCCCTGGCCGACGACGAGGGCGGCCGGGTGACCGTGCTCTACATGGACGTGGACGGCTTCAAGGCGGTCAACGACTCCCTCGGGCACGCGGCCGGGGACACGTTGCTGCGCGAGCTCGCCGCCCGGCTGTCGCACCGCACCCGGCCGACCGACGTCGTCGGCCGGCTGGGCGGCGACGAGTTCGTCGTGGTCGCCCGGGACTGCGACGCCTCGGGCGGCGAGGCGCTGGCCCGGCGGTTCCGGTCGGTCTTCGACGAGCCGTTCGAGGTGGCCGGCACGCGGCTGCCGCTGACCGTCAGCATCGGCATCGCCACCTCCGACCCCGCGCCCACC
>NZ_SJEX01000022.1 GCF_005930495.1 Modestobacter excelsi
GGGGTGGACGGGGCGGGGGTGACCGTGCACCTGCGGCTGCCCACGTCGTTCTGCGCGCCGAACTTCGCCTGGCTGATGGTGTCCGACGCCCGGGATGCCGTCGTCGCGCTGCCCGGTGCCGGGCGGGTGGTGGTCGAGCTCGACGACCACCACGACTCCGACCTGATCAACCGGGGCCTGGCGGCGGACGCCGGCTACCGCGGCACGTTCGGGCACGAGGCCGACGACAGCCTCGACGAGCTGCGCGCGACGTTCCAGCGCAAGGCGCACACCGCCGCCATGGAGCGGGCGCTCACCGGCTGGCTGCGGGCCGACCCGTCCCGGACCGAGTCCGCGGTCCTCGACGTCACCCTCGGCGACCTGCCGGCCGGGCCGGTCACCGAGGCGCTGCGGCACCGCCGCGCCGTCCTCGGCCTGCCGGTGGAGGACACCGCCCCGGTGCTGCTGGCACCGGACGGCTCCCGGCCGACGGCGCAGACCGCAGCGCTCACCCTGCGCCGGGCCCGGTCGGTGCGCATCTCGGTCGACGGCAACGCGCACTTCTGCCGCGGGCTGCTGGCCACCCGCTACCCCGGCGCCGAGGGCGACCAGACCCCACGCGCCGACGACACACACCCGTTGCTCCCCCTGGAGGTCAGGTCGTGAAGGCAGTCCGCGTGCACGAGTACGGCAAGCCCCCCTCGGTCGACGACATCCCGGAGCCGACGCTGCAGGGCCCGCTCGACGTCCTGGTGCACGTCGACGCGGCCGGGGTGTGCCGGACCGACCTGCACATCATCGAGGGCCAGTGGGCCGAGGCGAGCGGCGTCGGCCTGCCCTACGTGATCGGCCACGAGAACGCCGGCACCGTCGTCGAGGTCGGCGACGCGGTGCGCAACGTCGCCGTCGGCGACAAGGTCATCCTGCACCCGCTGGTGACCTGCGGGCTGTGCCCGCCCTGCCGGCGCGGGGACGACGTGCACTGCGAGAACGGCGAGTTCCCCGGCATCAGCCGGGACGGCGGGATGGCCGAGCTGCTCCGCACCAACGCCCGGTCGGTGGTGACGCTCGCCGAGGGGCTGCAGCCGGTCGACGTCGCCGCGCTCGCCGACGCCGGGCTCACCGCGCAGCACGCCGTCCGCAAGGCCGTGCCGCTGCTGCCGGCCACCGCCCGGGCGGTGGTCATCGGCGCGGGCGGCCTCGGGCACATCGGCCTGCAGTGCCTGCTGGCGATGACCCCGGCCGAGGTCACCGTCGTCGACCGCTCGGCCGAGGCGCTCGCCAAGGCCGCCGAGCTCGGCGCGCACCGGACCGTCCAGGCCGGGGACGACACGGTGGCGGAGGTGCTGGACGCGCTGGGCGGCACGGGCGCGGAGGTCGTCTTCGACTTCGTCGGCGAGCACGGCACCGAGGCGGAGGGCGTGGCGATGACCCGGGACACCGGGTCCTACTACGTCATCGGCTACGGCGGCGCGGTCGAGGTGCCGACCCTGGAGATCATCAACCGGGAGATCAGCATCGTCGGCAACAAGGTCGGCTCGTACACCGACCTCCGCGAGCTGATGGCACTCGCTGCCCGCGGCCTGGTCACGCTGTCGACGAGGACGTACCCGCTGGCGTCGGCGCTGGAGGCGCTCGACGACCTCGACGGCGGCCGGCTCCCGGGGACCCGGGCGATCCTCGTGCCGTGAGGGGTGTGCGCCCCGCCCCCGGGCGGGGCGCACGCCCCCCGGCCCGAGCCGGCATCAGCCGAGGGGCGGTTGCACCCGGTCGACCCGGCGCTGCACCACCAGGGCGCGCTGCTGCCGGCGGCGGCGCTCGGCGACGGCCCGGCCGAGCCCCCGCGGCCGGCGCGGGTGCCGCGCCGCCTCGTCGGAGAGCTGCTGGGCGGCCAGCAGGACGGCGGACGGGCGGGCGGGGACGACGGGGAGGCCGACCACCACGAGGCGGTCACCGCCACCGTCGGTCACCGGCTCGGGCGCGGCCGGCAGCGCCGGACCGGCCGTCGTCGTCACCGGATCGGCGGTGCTGCCCGGCAGGGAGACGGGGACCGTCAGCACGGGCGGGGGTCCGAGGAGGTCACGGGTGCGGCAGCTCGCTGCCGGCGTCGGTGTCCGGGCCGGTCGCGCCGACCGGGCGGGCCACCAGCGGCGTCCGCTTCGGCACGTCCCGCGGGGTGGGACGCCGGGGACCGGCCCCGGGCTCGCCGGGAGCTGCTGCCGGAGCAGCGGGGGGACGTGCAGGGGTGGCCATGGAGGACGCGCCGATCTCCCGAGGGGCTGGACGCCGAGCGGCGCCACTGACGACGCTACCCAGCAGCGGGCCCGTTCATCCGTCGACGGGCCGGTCCGGGGTGTGGACCTCGCCGAGTTCCGTCACAGCCACCACCTGGGCGGTCGGGAACAGCTCGATGGGCCGGCCCGGGTCGGCACCGTCGGCGACGGTGAGCCAGCCGGGCGGCCCGAACCGGACCACCCGGTCGACGAGCTCGACCACCACCCCGGGGAGCGCGGGGTCCCGCAGCCGGACGGTGCCGGAGTACAGGTGCCGGTCGTTGACGGTCGTGATGTCCATCGCGCCAGCCTCCTCCCGGCATCGCCCCCGCGATGCGTCAGGCCGACGAGGCGGCGTCCGGCGGGGGCTCCCCGGCCGGCGGCTCGGCGTCCTCGTCGACGGCCGGCTCCTCCTCCACCAGCTCGTAGCCGTGCGCGTAGGTCTCCAGGACCGCCTGCACGGCGGCGACCACCGGGATGGAGACCAGCGCGCCCATCGGCCCGAACAGGGCCGCACCGGCGATGACCGCGCCGAAGGCCACGGCTGGGTGCACCGAGACCGTCAGCGCGGTGATCCGCGGTGCCAGCAGGTAGTTCTCGACCTGCTGGTACAGGGTGCCGAACAGCACGACCCACAGCGCGTCGACCGGCTGGTCCGACAGGGCGATGAGCGCCGGCAGCGCGATCGCCAGGTAGGTGCCCACGGTGGGGATGAACTGCGAGACGATCCCGGTCCAGATGGCCAGCGGCAGCCAGAAGGGGACGCCGATGGCCCACAGCAGCACCCCGGTCGCCGCGGCGTTGACCAGCGCGAGCACCAACCGCGACAGCAGGTAGCCGCCGGTCTTGTCCACCGCGATCTCCCACACCGTGGCGATCACCCGCTGGTGCCGCGGCGGGAACCAGGTGGAGACGATCGCCCGCAACCGCGGGCCCTCGGCGGACATGTAGAAGGCGAACAGCAGGAACGCCAGGAGCTGGAACAGCAACCCGACGAGCGAGGAGAGGATGCCGACCAGCCCGGGCGCGAGGTCCTGGACCAGCCCCTGGACCCGCTCCGACGTCAGGTTCAGTGAGTCCACGACGTCCGCGGCCCGGAAGTCGGTGTCGAACGTCCCGTTGACCCAGCGCACCACGTCGGCGACCGCGTCGGGCAGGACCGTCACCAGCTGGCTGAGCTGGTCGACCAGCAGGGCACCGAACACCGCCAGGAAGCCGATGGCGGCGGCGACGAGGCCGATCATCACCACGCCGGTGGCCGCCCCCCGCCGCAGCCCGCGGCGGACGAGTGCCTCCACGATCGGCTCGATGCCGACGGCGAACAGCCAGGCCAGGAAGAGCAGGCCCAGGAAGCCCCGGAGGTGGCCGAACAGCCACAGCGCGAGCTGGTAGCCGGTGACGACGGCGAGCACCAGCAGCACGCCGCGCCGCAGCCACGGCGGTTCCTGCCGTGGCCAGCCCGCCGAGTCGGTGGGCGCCCGCTGCAGGACCTTGGGGACGACGGGGCTGGGCACTGGCCGCGGGCGACGCAGACCGGGCACGGGGCCACCGCCTCTCCCCGGCGCCCCCGGGCGGGGCGGCCGGCTCAGCCGCGCAGCGCGCGCACCACCCGGCGCGCGCCCAGCACCATCACAGCACCACCGGCGACCCACGGGCCCGCCACGACCACCGGGTCGAGCACCTGGTGCCGCCGGTCGGAGCGTCCGCTGCGCGCCGTACCGCCGGCGGTCAGCTCGGTCCGCACGCCGGTCTCGGTGATCGGGTTGTCCGGGTGCAGCGAGGCGAACGACCGGAGGTGGCTGCCCCACGCGTCGACCCGGTCACCGGCGATGAGCAGCAGCCAGTGGGCCAGCCGGGCTTCGCTGAACCGCACGTAGGCGAGCCGGCGGATCGCGCCGGAGAGGCCGTGCAGCGGCTGCGCGGTGCCGAACACCGGGGTGACGAAGGCGTGCTCGATGGAGTGCTCGCGGCCCTCGGACCCGGGCTGCCGGTCGGGGAAGTCCCAGTGCGCGCCGGTGGTGCCCGGCGAGTACTGCAGCTTGGGGGAGGACGGCCGGTCGGCCGGGTCGAGGTCCGCGCCCCACCCGGGGATGCGGGCGCGCAGCTCCTCCCGGCTGGGCGGCGGGGTGCGCTTGTCGCTCACGTAGGCGCTGGGGATGTCGTCCTCGGCCATCGGGATGTCCCCTCTCAGGACGCGCTGGGCACGATGAGCGGCTTGATGCAGCCGTCGAGCTTGGCGGAGAACACGTGGTAGGCCTCGGAGATGTCCTCCAGCGGGAACCGGTGGGTGACCATCTCCCGCGGCGTGAGGTGGCCGTTGCGCACGTGCTCGAACATCCGCGGCCACTGCCGCTTCACCGGCGTCTGGTTCATCCGCAGCGTCAGGCCCTTGTTGAGCGCGTCGCCGAACTTGACCATGTTCGGGATCGGCCCGTAGGCGCCGACCACCGAGACGGTGCCGCCCTTGCGCACGCCGTCGATGGCCCAGTTCAGCGCGATCGGCGAGCCGCCCTGCAGCTTCAGCTTGGTGCCGGTCACGTGCATGAGCAGGTTCCCGTCGGCCTCCGCGCCCACGGCGTCGATGACGACGTCCGCGCCGAGGAAGTCGGTCTGCCGCTTCATCTCGAGCACCACGTCGTCGATCTCGTCGTAGTCCCACACCTCGGCGTGCGCCATGGTGCGGGCCTTCTCCAGCCGCTCGGTGAGGTGGTCGATGACGATCACCCGGCCGGCGCCCATCAGCCACGACGACTGCGCGGCGATCAGCCCGACCGGCCCGGCGCCCAGGACGACGACCGTGTCCCCCTCGGCGATCTCCCCGAGCTGCGCGCCGAAGTAGCCGGTGGCGGCGGCGTCGGTGAGCAGCACGGCGTCCTCGTCGTGCATCCAGTCCGGGATCCGCACCGGGCCGACGTCGGCGAAGGGCACCCGCACGTACTCCGCCTGCCCGCCGTCGTAGCCACCGGTGGTGTGCGAGTAGCCGTAGATGCCGCCCACCGCCGTGGCGTTGGGGTTGACGTTGTGGCAGTTGCTGTACAGCCCGCGGGAGCAGTACCAGCAGCTGCCGCAGAAGACGTTGAAGGGCACCATCACCCGGTCCCCGACCTGCAGGTCCTGCACGGAGGAGCCGATCTCGTCGACGACGCCGATGAACTCGTGGCCGAAGGTGTGGCCGACCCGGGTGTCCGGCATCAGGCCGTGGTACAGGTGCAGGTCCGAGCCGCAGATGGCGGCCAGCTGCACCTTCACGATCGCGTCGTTGGGGTGCTCGATCCGGGGCTTGTCCTTCTCCTCGACCCGCAGCTTGTACGGGCCGCGGTACGTCATGGCGCGCATGGGACCTCCTGGGGAACGGCTCGACTGCTGGCCAGTGCCCCGGGCCCGGCCCGGGCAACCCCGGCGGCGGCCGCGGCCGCGGGTCAGGGCAGCTGCACGGTCGTGGTCACCCGCACCACCGAGGGCCGCGGGGGCACCGAGCCGAAGCCGAAGGTGACCGGTGGCCGGACCGGGGTGAGGGCGCCCAGCGGCTCGCCGTCCCAGCGGGCGTCGACCTCGACGAGGGCGTGCAGGTCCTGCACCCCGTACCACTCGGTGCGCCCGTTGCCGGCCGACCCCGTCGTCCGCAGCCCGGTGGTGACCCGGGCCGGCAGGTCCAGCAGGCCGATCCAGGCCGGCCTGCGGGCCAGCCGGGCCGGCACCGCGTGCAGCAGCCGGCCCAGCACGGGCCGGGGCCCGGTCCGGGTCCGCAGGTCCAGCGGTCCGGCCTGCACCGACCACGTCCGGTCGTCCGGCCGGGCCACGGTCACCGGCACGATCCGCACCTCGTCGAAGGTGTACGTCGCGCCGACGAAGTCGGCGACCTCCGGGCCGGGCGCGAGCAGCACGCGGGAGCCGCCGGGCCGCTGCACCATCACGTCCGAGATCGGGCCGAGCGGGGAACGCGGCCAGTGCCCCACCACCACGCGGGTGCCCGAGACGGTGCCGAGCCCGAGGATCCAGCCGTCGAACGTCAGCCGCGTCGTCACCGCCGTCCTGTATCCGGCCGCCGTGCGGCCGAACCCGGGGCGCCGCCGTGACACGGGTGGGGCGCAGGGGGTGCGTCGGTGCGCGGACAGGGCGTGGCAGCCTTGATCACGCTCGTCGTGCTGCAGTACGAAGACAGCATCGTCCTCGACACCCCGGAAGGGGCAGCGTGTTCCGCGAATCGGTGTTCGGCACCCCGGACCGGTCGCACCGCCTGCGCACCGACCCGACGGCCCACGGCCGCCGGCAGGGCCACCGGGTGGCACCCGCGGTCAGGGCCCGCGCCCGTGCGCTGGCCGGCCGCCTGATCACCCGGCGCATCCAGCGCAAGGGCATCGACCTGTCGGCGATGACCTTCATCCCGGAGCGCTCGAAGGTCCCCCTGCAGCGGATCGGCACCGACCCGGTGCCCCGGCTGGCCCAGCTGCGGGCCACCGACCCGGTGCACCGGCTGAGGTTCCCGTTCGACTTCCGGGTCTACCTGGTCACCGGCCACGAGCAGGTGCGTGCCGTGCTCGCCGACCGGGAGAACTACAGCAACGACATCCGGCACCTGCTGCCCGGCACCGGCCCGGGCACCGGGGAGGACGTCGGCGGGCTGGGCTTCACCGACCCGCCGGTGCACACCCGGCTGCGCAAGATCGTCACCCCGGAGTTCACGATGCGCCGGCTGGCCCGGCTCGAGCCGATGATCGAGCGGATCGTGGCCCAGCAGCTCGACGAGCTCGCCGCCGCCGGTCCGACCGCCGACCTCGCCAGGCTGGTGTCCTTCCCGGTGCCGTTCCAGACCATCTGCGCGCTGCTGGGGCTGGACCTCGACGACCGCGAGGCCTTCGCCCGGCTCGGTGTGCAGCGCTTCGACGCCACCGGCGGCGCCGCGGGCGCCTTCGGTGCGGTCTCCGAGCAGCGGGAGTTCCTCTTCGACGCGGTGGCCCGGCAGCGCAAGGAGCCCGGGCCCGGCCTGATCGGCCAGATCATCCGGGACGAGGGTGACCTGATCTCCGACGTCGACCTGGCCGGGCTCGCCGACGGCGTCTTCACCGGCGGGTACGAGACGACCGCCGGGATGATCTCGCTGTCGACGATGGTGCTGCTGCGCGACCCGGCGCACGCCGAGCTGGTGCGCACCGGCAGCCGCGCCGACGTCGACCGCGTGGTCGAGGAGCTGCTGCGCCACCTCTCGGTCGTCCAGCTGGCCTTCCCCCGGTTCGCCAAGCGCGACACGGAGATCGCCGGGCAATCGCTGCGCGCCGGGGACGTCGTGCTCGCCTCGCTCAGCGGCGCCAACCGCGACCCGGCCACCGCAGGCGCCGACCCCGACGCCTTCGACCCGGCGCGGGTGCCCATCAGCGGTCACCTCGCCTTCGGGCACGGCATCCACCGCTGCATCGGCGCCGAACTGGCCCGGATGGAGCTGCGGATCCTGCTGCCGGCGCTGCTCCGGCGGTTCCCGGACCTCGCCGTCGCCGTCCCGTCCGAGCAGCTGGCCTTCCGGCCGCTGTCGTTCGTCTACGGCCTCGACGAGCTGCCCGTCCGGGTTGGCCCAGCGCTGACCGGGTAGCCGTCCGTCGACACGTCCACGTCGAGGAGGACCACATGACAGCGAGCACTCCGGGCAGCTCGACGGCCGACCTGGTGCAGTCCCTGACCAACGACGTCGGCGCGCTGGTGCGGCAGGAGCTGCGCCAGGCGCAGCAGGAGCTGGCCGACAAGGCCAAGCAGGTAGGCAGGGCCGGCGGGCTGCTCGGTGCAGCAGCGGTGCTCGGCACGCTGGCGGTCGGGACGTCGGGCGCGTTGGTCCTGCGGGTGCTCGAGCGGCGGTTCTCCCCCACCACGTCGGCGCTGCTGGCGACGGGGCTGTTCGGAGGTGCCGCCGGCGGGCTGGCGGTCACCGCCCTGCAGCAGCTCCGCGAGGCGGCGCCGCTGGTGCCGACGGGGACCGTCGCGAGCCTGCGCGAGGACGTGCGTGCCGCGACGGCCGCGACGCCGCCTGCGGACGGGACACCGCCGCAGCCCTGATCGGCGCGGACCGGCTCTCCGTCAGTGGGCGCCGGTGAGCTGCAGCTCCCGTGTCACGCGCCCGATCGCTGCGTCCAGCAGTGCCCGGACCTCCTCCAGCGAGCGCCCGGAGGTGTCGTTCCACCGGGTCAGGTCCTGCACCTGGAGCGTCCGGAGGGCGGGTGCGGGGCACCACCGGACGGGGCCCGGGTCGGTCGCCCGGTGGAGGGTGTGCCAGAGCAGGTCGAGGCTGCGCTGGGCCCGTTGCCCGCGGACGGCGGCCCGCCCCCCGGCAGCCAGGACCACCGCACCCACGAGACAGGCCGCCGGCTGCGCACCGGCACGCTCCTCCCCCGCTGCGGCGACCGCGGCGAGCGGCTGGGCGGTGAACCACGTCCCCTGCACCCAGCCTCGGCCGAGCAGGGCACGTGCCTCGACCAGGACCTCGAGGATCCCGTGCAGCTCCGCCCGGGCTGCCGCCGTCCGGCCGGCGCGCGCGGCGGCCCGTCGGTGCTGCCGCGCTCCCCGCCGGCCGGGCGGTCCCGGGCGCGCCGCAGGGAGGGCTTCGTCGACGCCCGGGTGGACAGGGGGCACCGCGACGATGACGGTCATGACAGGTCCTGGTGGCCGCTGGGAGGTCCGGGCAAGAACCGTAGGCCGCGTCCCGCCCGGGAGGAAGGGCCGCCGTCGCGTCAGCTCGGCTGGACGCGACCGGCGTCGATCGGCGTCCGGGGCCCCGGGCTCAGGGCAGCCCGGGCAGCAGCTCGTCCAGGGTGATCGGCAGCGACCGGACCCGGACGCCGGTGGCGTGGTGGACGGCTGGTGTTGCCCAGCCGCTCACGGAGCGCGTCCAGCAGCGTGGTGCGGGTGTCCACGGTGAGCCGGTGGCTCTCCCCGTCGACCCGCAGGGAGATCTCGGCGTCCATGACCCCCCCCCCGGTGCCCGCCGGATCGCTGCTGCCCAACGCACCCCGCGGTGCCCGGCCGACGTGACGGAACCAACACGCAGGTGGACGGCGTGCGGCATACCGGGAGCCGAGCCGGGTACTGGCTGGCGGAGCAGGGCGGCGTACGTGGAAGAGTCGGCCCTCCCGACGACTGGACCGCCCATGAGTGGCAATGCCACGCACCGTTTCCGCAACACCAGCGTCCTGACCGTGCAGACGGCCGACGCGTCGCAGGTGGTCACCTCCGACGACCTGGACGACCAGCTGGTCGACACCTACCGCCGGGTCGGGCTGCGCCCCGGCCTGCTCGAGCGGCTCTGCGGCATCCGCGAACGCCGCTGGTGGGCCGACGGCGTCACCTTCGTCGACGGCGCCGCGATGGCCGGCGCCAAGGCGATCAGCGAGAGCGGCGTCGACCCGGCCGGCATCGGCGTCATGATCAACACGTCGGTGAGCCGCAAGTACCTCGAGCCCTCCACCGCCGTCGCCGTGCACGACGCGCTCGGCCTGCCCCGCTCGGCGCAGAACTTCGACGTCACCAACGCCTGCCTGGGCTTCATGAACGGCATGGAGCTGGCCGGGGCGATGATCGACTCCGGGCTGGTCGACCACGCGCTGATCGTCAACGGTGAGGACGCCCGGTCGGTCCAGGAGCGCACCATCGACCGGCTCAACCGCCCGGAGACGGTGGCCCGGGACGTGCTGTCCCAGTTCGCCACGCTGACCCTCGGCTGCGGCGCGGTCGCCATGGTGCTCGGCCGGACCGACCAGCACCCCGAGGGCCACCGGATGGTCGGCTCGGTCAGCCGGGCCGGCACCGAGCACCACGAGCTGTGCGTCGGCGACAACGACATGATGCGCACCGACCTCAAGGGCCTGCTCGACGCCGGGATCGGGCTCGGCGTCGACATGTGGACCGAGGCCGGCGAGGAGTTCGACTGGCACGGCGGCATGTCGCGCTACGTCATGCACCAGGTCTCGAAGGTGCACACCGCCGCGATGTGCGAGAAGTTCGGCATCGACGAGTCGCGGGTGCCCAAGACCTTCCCGACCCGGGGCAACCTGGGCCCGGCGTCGGTGCCGTTCACCCTGGCGACCGAGTCCGACGCGCTGGACGACGGCGACCGGGTGCTGCTCATGGGCGTCGGCTCGGGGCTGAACACCGCGTGCCTCGAGATCGAATGGTGACCGCACCCTCCTCCGTCCCGCCGGGTCTGCCCGGGCTCGACCCCGCCTGGTCGCGGCACCTCACCGTCGCCGACGCCACCGGCACCAAGCACGAGTGGCACCTGCTCGACAACGGGGTGACCGAACCGGTCGGCACGCTGCTGTGCGTGCACGGCAACCCCACCTGGTCCTACCTGTGGCGCCGGCTGCTGACCGCCGCACCCCCCGGCTGGCGGGTCGTCGCCCCCGACCAGCTCGGCATGGGCTTCTCCGAGCGGCTGACCGGACCGCGGCCGCTGGCCCAGCGGGTCGCCGACCTCGGCGACCTCACCGCGGCCCTGGGCGTCACCGGCCCGGTCATCACCGTCGGCCACGACTGGGGCGGCGTCATCTCCCTCGGCTGGGCGCTGCAGCACCGCGAGCAGCTGCGCGGCGTCGTGCTCGGCAACACCGCCGTCGCCATGCCCGAGGGCGACCTCGGCCCCGCCCTGATCCGGCTGGCGCACGCCCCGGGTGTGCGCGCCGCCGTCACAGTCGGCACCCCGGTCTTCGTCCGGGCGACCACCGCACTGTCCTGGCCGTCGCTGCCCGCCGCCGTCCGGGACGCCTTCGCCGCTCCCTACGGCACGCCGGCCCGGCGGCGCTCGGTCGGCGACTTCGTGGCCGACATCCCCTTCTCCCCCGGCCACCCGTCGCGGGCGGCGCAGGAGCAGGTCGCCGCGGGGATCCGCGACCTCGACGTCCCGGCGCTGCTGATGTGGGGCCCGCGTGACCCGGTCTTCGGCGAGCGCTACCTGGCCGACCTGCGGGAGCGGCTGCCGCAGGCCCAGCTGCACCGCTTCGAGGGCGCCTCGCACCTCGTGCCGGAGGACGCACCGCAGTACGCGGACGCGATCGCGCAGTGGGTCACCGACCTCGGCACCGACCGCAGCGCCCCGGCTCCGGCCGCCGGGCTGCCCGGGCACCCCTGGTCGGCGCTGACCGAGCGGGCCGGTGACGACTCCCCCGCCGTGGTCGAGGTCGGTGGCGGCACCGTCAGCTGGGCGCAGCTGCACCGCCGGGTCGAGCACCTGGCCGCCGGGCTCGCCGACGCCGGCATCCGCCCCGGCTCCCGGGTGGCGCTGCTCGTCGAGCCCTCGGCCGACCTCACCGCCTGCGTCTACGCGGTGTGGCGGGCCGGCGCGGTCATCGTCGTGGCCGACAAGGGACTCGGCCTGCGCGGCATGCGCGGGGCGCTGCGCAGCGCGGACGTCGACGCCGTCATCGGCAGCGCCCCCGGCCTCGCCGCCGCCCGGGTCATGCGGCTGCCCGGCCTCCGGATCGCCACCGGCCGGGTGCCGGGCGCCCGGCACACCCTGTCCGAGCTGGAGGCGCGCGGGGCCACAGCACCTCCGCCGCCGGAGTCCCCGGCCGACGCCGACTGCGCCGTGCTGTTCACCTCCGGGGCGACGGGGCCGGCCAAGGGCGTCGTCTACACCCAGCGGCAGGCCCTGGCCCAGCTGGACCTGGTGCGCAGCACCTACCGGCTCTCACCCGAGGACCGGCTGGTCGCCGCCTTTGCGCCGTTCGCGATCCTCGGGCCGGCGCTGGGCATCGGCTCCGCGGTGCCCGACATCGACGTGACCCAGCCGGCGTCGCTCACCGCCGCGAAGCTGGCCGACGCAGCCGCGGCGGTCGGCGGCACGGTCGTCTTCGCCTCACCGGCCGCACTGCGCCGGGTGGTCGCCACCGCCGCGGAGCTGACCGCCGAGCAGCGGACGGCGCTGGGCCGGGTGCGGCTGCTCATGTCGGCCGGCGCACCGGTACCACTGCCGTTGCTCACCGAGCTGCGGGCGGTGCTGCCGGCCGCCGAGGCGCACACCCCCTACGGGATGACCGAGGCGCTGCCGGTCACCGACGTGACCGCCGAGGAGATCGCGGCCGCCGGACCCGGCGACGGCGTCTGCGTCGGCCGGCCGCTGACCGGGGTCGAGGTGCGGGTCAGCCCGCTCACCGCGCTCGGCGCCGCCGACGGGCCGCTGACTGCCGACCCGGGCACGACCGGCGAGGTGTGCGTGCGCGCCGCCCACGTCAAGGACCGCTACGACGCGCTCTGGATCACCGAGCGCGCCTCGTCCCGGGACCCGGGCTGGCACCGCACCGGCGACGTCGGGCACCTCGACGACGCCGGCCGGCTGTGGATCGGGGGCCGGTTGCCGCACGTGGTCACCACCGCGGCGGGCGTGGTCACCCCGGTCGGGGTGGAGCAGCGGGTCGAGGCGCTGGACGCCGTCTCCGCCGCGGCCGTGGTCGGCGTCGGCCCGGCCGGTGCGCAGGTGGTCGTGGCCGTCGTCGTCCCGACGGCGGGTGGTCCCCGGCGCCCGGCCCTGGCCGACCCGGACCTGGCCGACGCGGTGCGGGCGGCCGCGGGGTCCGAGGTCGCGGCGGTGCTGGTCGCCCGCCGGCTGCCGGTGGACATCCGGCACCAGTCGAAGGTCGACCGGCGCGCGGTGGCCGGGCAGGCGGCCCAGCTGCTGGCGGGCGCCCGCCGGTGAGGGTGCTGGTCACCGGCGCCAGCGGGATGCTGGGCCGGGCCACCGCGACCGCGCTGGCCGACCGCGGCGACGACGTCACCGTGCTGCAGCGGCGGCCGGCCGGGCTGCCCTGCCGGGAGGTGCTCGGCGACGTCGCCGACCCGGCGGTGGTCGGGGCCGCGGCGGCCGGGCAGGACGCCGTGCTGCACCTGGCCGCCAAGGTCGACGTGACCGGGCGCTGGGCCGAGTACGCGCGCGCCAACATCGAGGGCACCCGCACCGTGCTCGCCGCCTGCCGGCGGGCCGGGGTCCGCCGGCTGGTGCACGTCTCCTCGCCCTCGGTGGCGCACGGCGGGTCGGCGCTGGTGGGCGTGGGCGCCGGGCCCGCCGACCCGGAGCGGGCCCGGGGGCACTACTCCCGGTCCAAGGCGGTCGCCGAGACCGAGGCGCTGGGCGCGGACTCCGCCGACCTCGCGGTGCTGGTGGTCCGGCCGCACCTGGTCTGGGGGCCAGGTGACACCCAGCTCGTCGAGCGGGTGGTGGAGCGGGCCCGCGCCGGGCGGCTGCCGGTGATCGGCTCCGGCGCCGCCCTGATCGACACCACCTACGTGGACAACGCCGTCGACGCCCTGGTCGCCGCCGTCGACGCACCGGCGCACGGTGAGGCGCTGGTCGTCTCCAACGGCGAACCGCGGCCGGTGGCCGAGGTCATCGCCCGGCTGTGCCGGGCCGCCGGGGTCCCCGCGCCGCGCCGCCGGCTGCCCGTCCCGGTCGCCTGGGCGGCCGGGGCCGCGGTCGAGGGGGTCTGGGCGGTGACGCAGCGCCGCGACACCCCTCCGCTGACCCGCTTCCTCGCCGAGCAGCTGTCCACCGCGCACTGGTTCGACCAGCGCCGCACCCGCTCGGCGCTGCGCTGGACGCCCCGGGTGACCCTGGACGAGGGCTTCACCCGACTGGCCGCCGCCTACGCCGGCTGACCGGTCAGCCGGTCCAGGGCGGCGCGACACCCCAGCCCCAGTGCGGCACCGGCGCGTTCCGCACCACCTCGGCCCCGGGCTGGGAGTTGGTCAGCGCCAGCCGGGTGCCCCACTCCGCGTAGCCGACGAACGCCGCCCGGAACTCCGGGTCGGCCGGCAGCCCGGCCTCGTCGAGGGAGTCCAGCAGCAGGGCGACCCAGCGCCGGCGCTGCGGCTCGGTGATCGCCTTGCCCAGGTGGTGCCCGAGCATCGCCGGGTAGCCGCCGCGCTCCCGCGTGTAGCGGTCGGGGCCGCCGAACACCTCGGCGAGCCACATCGCCACGTGCCGCGGGTGCTCGTCGTCCATGTGCGCGAAGAGCGGGCCGACGAGGTCGTCGGCGAGGACGTGCCGGTAGAAGACCCGGGTCAGCCGTTCGAGCGCCGCCGCCCCGCCCGCCCAGTCGTACAGCGTCGGCACCGACGCGCCGGGGCCGCGCACCGCCGTGGGTGCGTAGTGCCGCATCTCCTCGATGTCCCCGACGTAGGGCCGGACGGCGGCGAGGAACTCACCGAACAGCTCCCCGCCGCGGAAGCCCTGCAGGTGGTCCGCCGCCGAGGTCCAGGTGATCCGCAGGACCCAGCAGGCGGGTTCGTCGACGCTGCGGCTGAGCTCGTAGTCGACGCACTGCGGCGCGCGGGCGAGCACCCCCGCCGCGCGTGCGTAGTCGTGGGGGAACGCTGCCTGACGCTCCTCGGGCACCCGGTACCGGATGTACTCGACGATCATGTCGGCTCCCGCCGTCGGTCCTCTGATTACATTGTTACAGGGCTGTCCGGTCAAGAACGCCGCGGATGACGGACCATGGGGACGAACCGGCTGCCGTCCCGGGTCCGAACACCCCACCACCGAGGCGAGGAGGACGGGTGGACGACGTTGCCCGCTCCGTCGCCGACGGGCGGCCCGCGCTGCTGCGCACCGCGCTGCTGCTCACCGGCGACCGGACCACCGCCGAGGAGCTGGTCCAGCGCGCGCTCACCCGGGCCCGCCGACGTGCCGGCGACCCGGGGTCGGCCGTCCTGGCGTCCGTGGTGCGCGGGACGACCAGCCGGTGGGCGCGGCTCGGCCGCGCCGAGCAGGTGATCGAGACCCTGCCCGACCCGTTCCGCCCGGCCGCCGCCCCGGACCAGGGGCCCGACCTCGCCGGGGCGCTGCGCGATCTGCCGCCGCGCACCCGGGCCGTGGTCGTGCTGCGCTGGCACGACCGCCTCCCGGACACGCGGATCGCCGGCCTGCTGCGCTGCCCGGTGGCGGAGGTGGCCGCCGAGGCCGCCCGCGGGCTGGCGCAGCTGGGCCCGGCGCTGGCACCGAGCGCCTTCGAGCGGGCCGTTCCCGACGTGCCGGCCGAGCAGCGGCTGGCCGACCAGCTCACCCAGCTCACCCGGCTCGCCGACGCGCCCGGGGCGTGGCGGCTGGACCCGGCCGCCGCCGTCGCCGATGTGCAGACCCGCCGGACCGGCATCCGGCGACGGCTGGCCGGCACCGCCGTCGCGGCGCTGGCGGTGGTCGGCGTGGCCGTCCCGCTCGCCCGCTGGGCGCCCGATCCCCCGCCGACCACGGCGACCGCGCCGTCTCCCGCGCCCGCTGCCCCGACGACGCCGGCCGTGCCCAGCGTGCCGGTGCTGACCGGGCCGACCCGGGGCTCGCTGGCCGGCGACGCGGCGTTCCTCGACGCGGTGCGCTCGGTGGGCTGGGGCGCCCAGGAGGCCCCGCCGCCGGCCGACCGCGAGGTGGTCTTCGCCGCCGACACCCCGCACGGCCGGGTCGCGCTCGTGGTCGGCACCGTCCTGGAGGACTTCCGCGGCGTGTGGCTGACCGGACCGGACGGCGCGGCCGCCGCGGACCTGGCGCCGCACCTGCCCGTCCAGCTCGGCCGGGACCGCCCGCTGGCCCTGCTGCTCGGCGGCCCGGGGGACGCGACGCTGGTCGTCGTCGCCGCGCCGGGTGACGCGGTGGCGGTGTCCGAGCGGCTGATGACCGGACCGCGCGGCACCGTCGGCCGCACCTACACCCCGCTCGACGCCGCCGACGGGGTGGCCGTCGTCCCGGCCCGCACCACCAGGGCGGGCTCGGCGGTCAGCGTCCGGGTGCAACGCGACGGCCGGGAGGTCTACCGCTCCGCCGCGGACTGGCTGGGCGCGGGCACCCTCCAGGCGGCGCCGGTGACCGGGCTGTCCCCGCTCCGCCCGGGTACGCCGCCTGCCGACGGGCACCTGGTGGACGCCGCCCTCCTGGACGTCGCCGTGCCGCTCGGCGTCGAACCGGCCGGTCTGCAGCCGGACCTGCTGTGGTCGGCCGAGGTGGACCTGGCCCGGGGCACCGGCCGGGTGGCCGTCCTGGTCGCGCACAGCCCGGGCGGGGCGCTGGTGGTGACCACCTGGGCGGGGGTGGGCAGCGGCGCGGTCTCCTGCGGCGTGCAGACACCGCCCGGGACGACGGACGTGTCCACCCTGACCGTCGCCCGGATCTGCGACGTCGCCCTCCCCGGCCTCGGCCAGACCGACGACGGCCGGTGGCTGGTGGTCACCGCGCCGCCGGCCGCCGCCTCCGCGCAGCTGCTGGGCAGCCGCGGCCAGCTGCTCCGGCCGCTCCCGCTGACCGACGGCGGCACCGTGGTGCCGATGACCGACGGCGCCCGGTCGGTGCGCACGCTGGACGCGGCGGGCCGGTCGCTGAGCGAGACCCCGATCGCCCCCGTGCCGACCGCTCCGTTCGGTGACTTCGGGGCCGGCCCGGCCCGCTGAGCCCTCCAGGAGCCCGGGCGCTCAGAAGGCCTCGCCGGTCCGCCAGGGCATCTCCTGCAGGGTCAGGGTGTTGCCGTCCGGGTCCTCGATCGAGGCGTACAGCACCCCGCCGCCGACGTCGGTGACCGCGCCGACGTCGACGCCGCGGCCCACCAGCTCGGCGCGGGCCGCCGTGATGTCGGTGACGACCAGGTGCAGGCCGCGGAGCGACCCGGGCGGCGCCTCGTAGGCGGCGAGGCCGGTGCCCAGGCCGATCGAGCAGGCCGAGCCCGGCGGGGTCAGCTGCACCACCCGCACCCCGTCGGCCGGGCGGACGTCGACGTCGACGACGAACCCCAGCTGCTCGGCGTAGAAGGCCAGGGCCCGGTCGACGTCGGTGACCGGGACCGGCACCAGTTCCAGCTTCATCTCCATCACGTGCTCCTCTGCACCGTGCGGCCGGCACCTCCTGGACCGGGCCCGCGAGGTGCGAACACTAGGCTGCCCGCCGTGCCGGACCCGGTGACCGACCAGCCCGGGCAGCCGCGCGCCGGCACGCCCCGGCCCGGGGTGCCCGCGGCCCGGCAGGTGCTGGCGCTGCTGCAGGCGCTGGCCCGGCAGCCCGGCGCGGTACCGGCCGCCGCCCTGGCCCGCGACCTCGGCCTGCCCCGGTCCACGACCTACTCGCTCCTCGCCGAGCTGGTCGATGCCGGCTTCGTCGTCCACCTGCCCGAGGAGCGGCGCTACGGGCTGGGCGTGAGCGCCTTCGAGATCGGCAGCGCGTACTCCCGGCAGGAGCCGCTGGCCCGGCTGGCGCGCCCGGTGCTGGCCCGGCTGGTCGACGCGGTCGGCCACTCCGCCCACCTGGCCGTGCTGCACGGCCGGGAGGTGCTCTACGTCGTCGAGCAGCGCGCTCCCGGCCGTCCGCCGCTGGTCACCGACGTGGGCGTCCGGCTGCCCGCCCAGCTCACCGCGAGCGGCCGCGCGATGCTGGCCGGCCTGCCGCCGGCCCAGGTCCGGGCGCTCTTCCCGGACGGGACCGCCTTCGTCGACCGGCACGGCTCCGGGCCGCGACGGCTCTCCGAACTGCGCCGGCTGCTGGCCGACGTCCGCCGGGCCGGGCACGCCGGCGAGGACGGCGAGGTGACCCCCGGCTTCGCCTCGGTCGCCGCCGCGGTGCACGACCACGCCGCCCGGCCGGCGGCCGCCGTCGCGGTCACCTTCCCCGCCGGGGACGTCGACGAGGGCGGCCGGGTCGAGCTGGCCCGCCGGGTGGGCCGGGCCGCGGCGGAGCTGACCCGGCGGATCAACGGCCACCCGCCCGGCTGAACTGTCCGGGATCCCGGACACCAGTGGCCCTCCGGCTCTGGTGACCAGGTCCCCCCAGCGTGTGCGATGGGTCCATGGGCACCCCGCAGGTCGTCGTCGGCACCGGTCCGGTCTCCCCGGAGGACGTCGTCCGGGTGGCCCGGGACGGCTGGGGCGTCCGGCTGGCCGACGAGGCGCTGACCGCGATCGCCGCCAGCCGCGACGTCGTCGACGAGCTCGCGGGTGACGAACGGCCGCACTACGGCATCTCCACCGGCTTCGGCGCGCTGGCCACCCGGCACATCCCGGTCGAGCAGCGCGCCCAGCTGCAGCGCAGCCTCATCCGCTCGCACGCGGCGGGCTCGGGCCCCGAGGTGGAGCGGGAGGTGGTGCGCGCGCTGGTGCTGCTGCGGCTGTCGACGCTGGCGACCGGCCGGACCGGCGTCCGCCCGGAGACCGCCTGCGCGTACGCCGCGCTGCTCGACGCCGGCCTCACCCCCGTCGTGCACGAGTACGGGTCGCTGGGCTGCTCGGGCGACCTCGCCCCGCTGTCGGCCGTGGCGCTGGCGGTGATGGGCGAGGGCACCGTGCGCGACCCGGCCGGCGCCCTACACCCGGCCGCCGAGGCGCTGGCCGAGGCCGGCATCGCCCCGGTGCAGCTGGCCGAGAAGGAGGGGCTGGCGCTGGTCAACGGCACCGACGGGATGCTCGGCATGCTGCTGCTGGCCCTCGGCGACCTCCGCCGGCTGCTGGCCACCGCCGACGTCGCCGCCGCGATGAGCGTCGAGGCGCTGCTGGGCACCGACGCCGTCTTCGCCGCCGACCTGCAGGCGCTGCGCCCGCACCCCGGGCAGGCCGCGTCCGCGGCCAACCTGCGGGCGCTGCTGGCCGGCAGCGGCGTGATGGCCAGCCACCGCGGACCGGAGTGCACCCGGGTGCAGGACGCCTACTCGCTGCGCTGCGCGCCGCAGGTGCACGGCGCCGCCCGGGACACCCTCGCCCACGCGGCCGCCGTCGCCGACCGCGAGCTCGCCGCCGCCGTCGACAACCCGGTGGTCACCCCCGACGGGCGGGTGGAGTCCAACGGCAACTTCCACGGCGCCCCGGTCGGCTACGTGCTGGACTTCCTGGCGATCGCGGTGGCCGACGTGGCGAGCATGAGCGAGCGGCGCACCGACCGGTTCCTCGACGCCGCCCGCAGCCACGGGCTGCCGCCCTTCCTGGCGCACGACGCCGGCGTCGACTCCGGGCACATGATCGCCCAGTACACTGCCGCGGGGATCGTCAGCGAGCTCAAGCGGCTCGCGGTGCCGGCCAGCGTCGACTCGATCCCCTCCTCGGCGATGCAGGAGGACCACGTCTCGATGGGCTGGCACGCGGCTCGCAAGCTGCGCCGCGCGCTCGACGGCCTGACCCGGGTGCTGGCGATCGAGGTGCTCACCGCCGCCCGGGCGCTGGACCTGCGGGCCCCGCTCGCACCTGCCCCGGCCACCGGCGCGGTGCGGGACGCCGTCCGGGCCGCCGGGGTGCCCGGTCCCGGTCCCGACCGGCACCTGGCCCCGGAGATCGAGGCGGTGGTCGGGCTGGTCTCGACCGGCGCCGTCCTGACCGCCACCGCACTCGACCTGCACTGAGGAGAACACCATGGACGGCGCACGACCGGTCCGGTCCCCGCGGGGGACGACGCTCACCGCCCGCAGCTGGCAGACCGAGGCGCCGCTGCGGATGCTGCAGAACAACCTCGACCCGGAGGTCGCCGAGCGCCCCGACGACCTCGTCGTCTACGGCGGCACCGGCCGCGCGGCGCGGGACTGGCGGAGCTTCGACGCCATGGTCCGCACGCTGACCACCCTCGCCGAGGACGAGACGATGCTGGTGCAGTCCGGCCGGCCGGTCGGGGTGCTCCGTACGCACGAGTGGGCGCCGCGGGTGCTCATCGCCAACTCCAACCTGGTCGGCGACTGGGCGACCTGGCCGGAGTTCCGCCGGCTGGAGCAGCTCGGCCTCACGATGTACGGCCAGATGACCGCCGGGTCGTGGATCTACATCGGCACCCAGGGCATCCTGCAGGGCACCTACGAGACCTTCGCCGCGGTCGCCGACAAGCGGTTCGGCGGCACGCTGGCCGGCACGCTCACCCTCACCGGCGGGTGCGGCGGGATGGGCGGCGCGCAGCCGCTCGCCGTCACCCTCAACGGCGGGGTCTGCCTGGTGGTCGACGTCGACGGGACCCGGCTGCGCCGGCGGGTGGAGCACCGGTACCTCGACGAGGTGGCCGACGACCTGGACGACGCCGTCCGCCGCTGCCTGGACGCGAAGGCCGGCCGCCGGGCGCTGTCGGTCGGGCTGGTCGGCAACGCGGCGACGGTCTTCCCGGAGCTGCTGCGCCGCGGCGTGGAGGTCGACGTCGTCACCGACCAGACCTCCGCGCACGACCCGCTGTCCTACCTGCCTGAGGGCGTCGACCCCGCCGACTGGCACGACCACGCCGCCGCCAAGCCCGAGGAGTTCACCGACCGGGCGCGGACGTCGATGGCCCGGCACGTGGAGGCGATGGTCGGCTTCCTCGACGGCGGCGCCGAGGTCTTCGACTACGGCAACTCCATCCGGGACGAGGCCCGGCAGGGCGGGTACTCCCGGGCCTTCGCCTTCCCCGGCTTCGTGCCGGCCTACATCCGGCCGCTGTTCTGCGAGGGCAAGGGCCCGTTCCGGTGGGCCGCGCTGTCCGGCGACCCGGCCGACATCGCCGCGACCGACCGCGCCGTCCTCGAGCTGTTCCCCGACGACGACCGGCTGCAGCGCTGGATCCGGGCAGCCCAGGAGAAGGTCGCCTTCCAAGGGCTGCCGGCGCGGATCTGCTGGCTGGGCCAGGGCGAGCGGGACGTCGCGGGGCTGCGGTTCAACGAGATGGTCGCCAGCGGCGAGCTGTCCGCGCCGGTGGTCATCGGCCGCGACCACCTGGACACCGGCTCGGTGGCCTCGCCCTACCGGGAGACCGAGGCGATGGCCGACGGCTCGGACGCGATCGCCGACTGGCCGCTGCTCAACGCCCTGGTCAACACCGCCTCGGGGGCCACCTGGGTGTCCATCCACCACGGCGGTGGGGTGGGCATCGGCCGGTCGCTGCACGCCGGGCAGGTGAGCGTCGCCGACGGCACGCCGCTGGCCGCGCAGAAGCTGGCCCGGGTGCTCAGCAACGACCCGGGCACCGGCGTGCTGCGGCACGTGGACGCCGGCTACGACCGCGCCGCCGAGGTGGCGCACGAGCAGGGCATCCGCGTCCCGATGACCGAACTCCCGTGACCGCCAAGAGCATGCTCTTGGCGGTGGGGAAGTCGTGACCTTCGCCGGGATGTGGGCGGAGCTCGCGGCAATCGGGCGCGCGCCGTCCGGCGGGTACCGGCGGTTCGCCTGGACCCGCACGGACGCCGTCCTGCGGGAGTGGTTCACCGCCTCGGCGCAGGCCCGTGGGCTCGACGTCGTCGGCGACCGGGCCGGCAACCTCTGGGCCTGGACGGCGGACCCGGACGCGCACGGGCCCGGGCTGGTGCTCGGCAGCCACCTGGACTCGGTCCCGGACGGCGGCGCCTTCGACGGACCGCTGGGCGTCGTGTCGGCGTTCGCGGCGCTGGACCTGCTGCGCGCCTCCGGCCGGGCCCCGACCCGCCCGCTCGGCATCGCCTGCTTCTCCGACGAGGAGGGCGCCCGGTTCGGCGTCGCCTGCGCCGGGTCCAAGCTGCTCACCGGCGCACTGGACGCCGACCGGGCCCGCGCGCTCACCGACGCCGACGGCACCTGGATGGCCGAGGCGATGCGCGATTCCCTGGACGTGGCAGCCGTGGGCCGGGACGAGGAGACGCTGCGCCGCGTCGGCACGTTCGTCGAACTGCACGTCGAGCAGGGCCGCTCCCTCGTCGACTTCGACGCCGCGGTCGGGGTCGCCTCGTCGATCTGGCCGCACGGCCGCTGGCGGCTGGACCTGCGCGGCCGGGCCGACCACGCCGGCACCACCCGGCTGGCCGACCGCGAGGACCCGATGCTCGCCCTGGCCGCCGCCGTGCTCGCCGCGCGGTCCGCCGCGGAGCAGGCCGGCACGGTGGCCACCATCGGCAAGCTCGCCGTGGCCCCCAACGGCGTCAACGCGATCCCGTCGTCGGTGACCGCCTGGCTGGACGCCCGCGGCGGTCGCGAGGCCGACGTCCGGGCGGTGGTCGCCGCCGTGGGGGACGCGGCCGGCGCCGAGCCGGTCGAGGAGTCCTGGACCGGGCCGACGGTGTTCGACCCCGCGCTGCGGGACCGGCTGGCCACGGCGCTGGGCACGGACGGCGTCCCCGCGCCGGTGCTGCCCACCGGGGCCGGCCACGACGCCGGCGTCCTCGCCGCCGCCGGCGTGCCGACCGCGATGCTGTTCGTCCGCAACCCGACCGGGGTCTCGCACTCCCCCGCCGAGCACGCCGAGGAGGCCGACTGCCTGGCCGGGGTCGCCGCCCTGGCCCGCGTGGTGCAGGAGCTGGCATGACCACCTGGTGGTGCGAGTCGGCGTGGCTCGACGGACCGGTGGACGGCGTCCGGGTGACCGAGGCGGGCGGCGTCATCACCGCTGTCGAGGTCGCGGACCCGGGCCCCGGGGACCGGCGGCTGGCCGGGCTGGTGCTGCCGGGGCTGGCCGACGCGCACTCGCACGCCTTCCACCGCGCGCTGCGCGGCCGCACGCACGACGGCGGCGGCAGCTTCTGGACCTGGCGCCGGCAGATGTACGCCGTGGCCGCCCGGCTGGACCCCGACCAGTACCTGGCGCTCGCCCGGGCGACGTACGCGGAGCTGGCGCTGGCCGGCGTCACCTGCGTCGGCGAGTTCTCCTACCTGCACCACCCACCCGGCGGCGGGCGGTACGCCGACCCCAACACGATGTCCGAGGCTCTCGTCCACGCCGCGGCCGACGCCGGGGTGCGGCTCACCCTGCTCGACACCTGCTACCTCACCGGCGGACTCGACGGCACCCCGCTGGACGACGTGCAGCAGCGCTTCTCCGACGGCGACGCCGAGGCCTGGGCCGCCCGGGTCGCCGCTCTCGCCCCGCGTCCCGGCCTGCGGATCGGCGCGGCGGTGCACTCGGTCCGCGCCGTCCCGGCCGACCAGCTGGCCACCGTCGCCGCGGCCGCGCAGGGCCGCCCGCTGCACGTGCACCTGTCCGAGCAGCCCGCGGAGAACGCGGCCGCGCTGGCCGCGACCGGCCGGACACCCACGGCGCTGCTCGCCGAGCACGGCGTGCTGGGCCCGGGCACCACGGCGGTGCACGCCGTCCACCTGACCGCCGACGACATCGCGACCCTGGCCGCCACCGGCACCGGTGTCTGCGCCTGCCCGAGCACCGAGGCCGACCTGGCCGACGGGATCGGCCCGTTCCGCCGGCTGGCCGACGCCGGGGTGCCGCTGTGCCTGGGCAGCGACCAGCACGTCCGCGGCGACCTGCTCGGCGAGGCCCGGGCGCTGGAGGAGCACCAGCGGCTGGTCTCCGGCGAGCGCGGCCGGTTCACCCCCGCCGAGCTGGTCACCGCGCTGACCGCCGCCGGGCACCGGGCGCTGGGCTGGCCGGACGCCGGGCGGATCGCGGTCGGGCAGCGGGCCGACCTCGTCGCCGTCCGGCCGCACTCGGTGCGCACGGCGGGCTGCGCGCCGGGCGAGCTGCCGCTGGTCGCCACCGCCGCGGACGTCGGCACCGTCGTCGTCGGCGGCCGGGTGGTCGTCGAGGACGGCCGGCACGCGCTCGGCGACGTCGGCGCGCTGCTGGCCGCGGCGATCGGGGACCTGCGGTGAGCACGCTGGTCACCGGGATCGGCGAGCTGGTCACCAACGACGAGGCCTTCGGCCCCGGTCCGCTGGGCACGGTCCCCGACGCCGCGCTCGTGGTCGCCGACGGGGTGGTGACCTGGGTGGGTCCGGCGACGAGCGCCCCCGACGCGGACAGGCTCGTCGACCTGGCCGGCCGCGCGGTCGTGCCCGGCTTCGTCGACAGCCACGCGCACCTGGTCTTCGCCGGCGACCGGGCCGCGGAGTTCGCCGCCCGGATGACCGGCGCCCGGTACGACGGCGGCGGGATCGCCTCGACGGTGGCGGCGACCCGGGCCGCGACCGACGAGCAGCTGCGGGCCCGGCTGGCTGCGCTGGTCGCGGAGATGCGCGCGCAGGGGACGACGACCGTGGAGGTCAAGAGCGGGTACGGGCTCACCGTCGCCGACGAGGCCCGCAGCCTGCGGCTGGCCGCGGAGGTCACCCCGGAGACGACGTTCCTCGGCGCGCACGTGGTCCCGCCCGGTGCCGACCGGGCCGACTACCTGGCGCTGGTCACCGGGCCGATGCTCACGGCCTGCGCGCCGCACGCCCGGTGGGCCGACGTCTTCTGCGAGCCGGCCTCGCCGCACGCCTTCGACGGCGACGAGGCCCGGGCCGTGCTGACCGCCGGGCGGGCCGCCGGGCTGGGGCTGCGGGTGCACGCCAACCAGCTGTCCGCCGGCCCCGGCGTGCAGCTGGCGGTGGAGCTCGGTGCGGCCAGCGCCGACCACTGCACCCACCTCACCGGCGCCGACGTCGACGCGCTGGCCGGCGGGACGACGGTGGCGACGCTGCTGCCCGGCGTGGAGTTCTCCACCCGCTCGCCGTACCCGGACGCCCGGGCGCTGCTGGCCGCCGGGGTGACCGTCTCGCTGGCCACCGACTGCAACCCGGGAAGCTGCTTCACCTCGTCGATGGCGTTCTGCCTGGCGCTGGCCGTCCGGGAGATGGCGATGACCCCGGCCGAGGCGCTGTGGTCGGCGACCGCGGGCGGTGCGGCGGCGTTGCGGCGAGCCGACGTCGGGCGGCTCTCCCCGGGCGCACGGGCAGACCTGGCGGTGGTCGACGCGCCGTCCTGGCTGCACCTGGTCTACCGGCCCGGCGTCCCGCTGGTGCGCTCGCTCGAGGTCAGCTGAGCAGCCCGCGCAGCTCCTCGGCGTTGCGGACGGCGTGCCCGTACCCGTCGTTGTTGAAGTAGACGTACACGTCCCGGCCGGCGTCGGACCACTCCCGCACCCGGTCGGCCCACCAGCGCAGGTCCGCGCTGGAGTACGAGCCGGCGTACAGGTGCGTGGGGTCCGGGCCGTGCATCCGCACGTACACGAACGGTGCGGTGGCCCGCAGCACGCACGGCAGCCCGGCGCCGCTCATCACGGTGTAGGCGGCGCCGTGCCGCTCGAGGAGCGCGTACACCGCCTCGTCGTGCCAGCTGGGGTGCCGGAACTCGACCGCCACCCGCATCCAGCCGGGCAGCAGGCCGAGGAACCAGTCCAGCCGGGCGTCGTCCCGCTGGTGGCCGGGGTGCAGCTGGACCAGCAGCACGGCGCGCCGGTCGCCCAGCTCGTGCCAGCAGGCCACCAGCCGGTCGACCCACACCTCCGGCGCGTACAGCCGCTTGGCGTGGGTCAGCCCCCGTGGCGCCTTGACCGACAGGCCGAACCCCGGCGGCAGCCGGCGCCGCCAGCTCGCGAACGTCGCCGTCCGCGGCCAGCGGTAGAAGCTGGCGTTGAGCTCGACGGTGCCGAAGCGCCGCACGTAGTGCGCGAGCCGGTCCCGGGACGGCGTGCCCGGTGGGTACAGCACGCCGTCCCAGTGGTCGTAGCTCCAGCCCGACGTCCCGACGTGGACCGTCATGCGGCGCTCAGGTCAGAGCGGGTCCACCGAGTCGGCCTGCAGGCCCTTCTGGCCGGGGCTGGCGGTGTACTCGACCCGCTGGCCCTCGTCCAGGCTGCGATAGCCACCCCGGTCGGCGATCGCCGAGTAGTGCACGAACACGTCGTCCCCGCCGTCGTCGGGCTCGATGAACCCGAAGCCCTTCTCGGCGTTGAAGAACCGGACGGTGCCCTGCCCACCACCGCCGCCACCACCGCGCGGTGCGCGCGGCGCGCGGTCCCGGTCGCGCGGGGCGCTCTGCCGGCGGTCGTCCCGGGCCGGGGGCCGGCCACCGCCACCACTGCCCAGCGGCTGCACCGAGTCGGCCTGCAGCCCGCGCTGACCCGGGCTCGCGGAGTACTCGACCCGCTGGCCCTCGTCCAGGCTGCGGTAGCCACCGTCGTCGACGATCGCGGAGAAGTGCACGAACACGTCGTCCCCGCCCTCGTCGGGCTCGATGAAGCCGAACCCCTTCTCGGCGTTGAAGAAGCGCACCGTGCCCTGCGAGCCGCCACCGCCGCGCGGAGCGCGGTCGTTCCCGCGGTCGCGCGGCGCGGACTGCCGGCGGTCGTCGCGGGCCGGCGACCGGCCCCCGCCACCGAGCGGCTGGACGGAGTCGGCCTGCAGCCCGCGCTGACCCGGGCTGGCGGTGAACTCGACCCGCTGGCCCTCGTCCAGGCTGCGGTAGCCGCCGTCGTCGGCGATCGCGGAGAAGTGGACGAAGACGTCGTCCCCGCCGTCGTCGGGCTCGATGAACCCGAAGCCCTTCTCGGCGTTGAACCAGCGGACCGTGCCCTCGGACCCGCTCCCGCCGCCGCCCCGGCCGGCCCGCGGCGCGCGGACCTGCCGCGGGTCGTCGCGGTGCCCGCGCTCCTCGCGGGCCGGCGCGCGACCGCCGCCGCCACCGAGGGGCTGGATGGAGTCGGCCTGCGGGCCGCGGTCCCCCGGGCTGGCGGTGTACTCGACCCGCTGCCCCTCGTCGAGGCTGCGGTAGCCCCCGTCGTCGGCGATCGCGGAGAAGTGCGCGAACACGTCCTGCCCGCCGTCGTCGGGCTCGATGAACCCGAACCCCTTCTCCGCGTTGAACCACTTGACCGTGCCCTGGGGCATCCTGCGACTCCTGCACATCTCGACGTCCTCGGCCCCGTGCCGGAGCCGATGGCACCCATTGTCCCAGCCTCCTGCCCGTCCGTGCCGGGCGGCGGCCGATCAGCCGCCGCGGTGCCCCGGGGCGCGGGCCGGGGGCGCGCTCTCGGACGTCAGCAGCGGCAGCGTGCGCAGCGGCACCAGCTCGGACAACGCGACCACGCTCGTCGACCGCACCACCGACCCGGAGCGGCCCAGCTGCAGCAGGATCTGCTGCAGGTCGCCGTGCGAGCGGGCCGCCACCCGGCACAGCACGTCACCCGACCCGGTCGTCGCGTGCGCCTCCAGCACGCCGGGCATCGCCGCCAGCTCCGCGGTCAGGTCCGCCAGCGCGCCCTGGGCGATCTCCAGGGTGACGAACGCCTGCACGCCGAAGCCGGCGGCGGCCAGGTCGACGTCCGGGCCGTAGCCGGTGACGACGCCGGTGTCCTCCAGCCGCTGCAGCCGGGCCTGCACGGTGCCGCGGGCCACGCCGAGCCGGCGGGACAGCTCCAGCGCCCCGGCCTTCGGGTGCTCGGTCAGCGCCCGGAGCAGCGCCAGGTCCAGGGTGTCCAGCCGGGTCCCGTCGGTCGCCATGCGGGCCCCCCGGGGTGATCGCGATCACAACTGGTCGATCTGCACAGTACCGGCGCGGTCGGGCCGTACGGGGTGGACCGGTTGCCCACCCGTCGCCCTGCTCGTTGCGCAGCAGGGCGCCGATGCGGTGCGCTCTCCCCACCCCGAGCCGAGGAGGCGCGCCGTGAGCATCGAGCAGACCCTCACCGACGACGAGAAGCTGGCCGAGCTGAGCCTGGAGCAGCTCCAGCAGCTGGTCGGCCTCGTCGAGCACGACCCCTCGCGCGACCCGTTCCCGGTCAGTGGCTGGGACGCGCTGGTGTGGGTCGTCGGCAACGCCACCCAGGCCGCGCACTTCTTCCAGTCCGCGTACGGCATGGAGCTCGTCGCCTACTCCGGACCGGAGACCGGCAACCGGGACCACCACGCCTACGTGCTCACCAGCGGCGCTGCGCGGTTCGTCGTCACCGGCGCCTACGACCCGGCCAGCCCGCTGGCCGACCACCACCGCCGGCACGGCGACGGCATCGCCGACATCGCGCTGAGCGTGCCCGACGTCGACGTCTGCACAGCACACGCCCGGGCGACCGGGGCGACGGTGCTCAGCGAGCCGCACGACCTCACCGACGAGCACGGCACCGTGCGGCTGGCCGCGATCGCCACCTACGGCGACACCCGGCACACCCTGGTCGACCGGTCCCGCTACTCCGGTCCCTACCTGCCCGGCTTCGTCGCCCGGACGTCGTCCCTCGTGAAGCGGCCGGGTGCCCCGCGGCGGCTGTTCCAGGCCATCGACCACGTGGTGGGCAACGTCGAGCTCGGCGCCATGGACCAGTGGGTGGCCTTCTACAACCGGGTCATGGGGTTCACCAACATGGCCGAGTTCGTCGGTGAGGACATCGCCACCGACTACTCGGCACTGATGAGCAAGGTGGTGTCCAACGGCAACCACCGGGTCAAGTTCCCGCTCAACGAGCCGGCCGCCGGCAAGAAGAAGTCGCAGATCGACGAGTACCTCGAGTTCTACGGCGGCCCCGGCGCGCAGCACGTCGCGCTGGCCACCGACGACATCGTCGGCACGGTCGACGCGCTGCGCGCCGAGGGCGTCGCCTTCCTCACCACGCCGGACTCCTACTACTCCGACCCCGCGCTGCGGGCCCGGATCGGCGAGGTCCGGGTGCCGATCGAGGAGCTGCAACGGCGCGGGATCCTCGTCGACCGGGACGAGGACGGCTACCTGCTGCAGATCTTCACCAAGCCCCTCGGCGACCGGCCGACGGTGTTCTTCGAGCTGATCGAGCGGCACGGGTCGCTCGGGTTCGGGATCGGCAACTTCAAGGCCCTGTTCCAGGCGATCGAGCGCGAGCAGGAGCTCCGCGGCAACTTCTGACGATCTGGCAGGAACGGCGCGGTGGACGCCACCGCGGCCATGGACGCCGACCGGCCGGACGGCCAGGCTCGGGGCATGACCGACAGACTCTCCCGGCTGCTCCGCACGCAGGAGCAGCTCTGGGACCGCTACCTCACCAGTTTCGGGACGTCCGGCCGCGAGGCCCGGGCTGCGCTGGGCGAGCCCCCGCTGCGCTGGAGCGGCGGACGGCTGCGCGGGTGCGTGCTGCCGCCGTCCTGATCAGCTCCGTCGGTCGGCCAGGCCCCGTCGATCTTTCAAGAACTGGAACCGGTCCCGGGTGGCGGCGACCTCGGCCGGGTCGACGTCGGCGATCACGATGGTCTCCACGCCCGACGCGGTGGCCAGCAGCTCCCCCATCGGGTCGATGATGCGGCTGTCCCCGGTGTGCTCGGTGCCGTCGCCGGCGGTGCCCACCCGGTTGCAGCCGACCACGTACGCCTGGTTCTCGATGGCCCGGGCCTGCAGCAGCGTCGTCCAGTGGTGCCGGCGCGCGCTGGGCCAGTTGGCCGGCACCAGGAAGACGTCGGTGTCCGGTCCGGTCTGCCAGAAGATGTCGGCGAAGCGCAGGTCGTAGCAGATGAACGGGGTGACCCGCAGGTCGCCGACCTGCACGGTCACCGGCCCCTCGCCGGAGCGGAAGCGGTCCCGCTCGGAGGCGAAGGGGTGCAGCTTGCGGTAGCGGTGGGTGCTGCCGTCGGGTCCGGCGAGGACGAAGGAGTTGTAGGGCAGTTCCTCGCCGTCGGCGACCTCCGGGCAGGTGCCGGCCACCCACACGTCGTGCTCCTTCGCCTGGGCGGCGAGGAACTGCGAGGACGGACCGCCCTCGGGCTCACCGATGCCCGGGGTCATCGAGAAGCCGGTGGAGAAGGTCTCGGTG
The DNA here is from genome assembly GCF_005930495.1 of Modestobacter excelsi. Taxonomy (GTDB): domain Bacteria; phylum Actinomycetota; class Actinomycetes; order Mycobacteriales; family Geodermatophilaceae; genus Modestobacter; species Modestobacter excelsi. The sequence continues at coordinate 29,639 of NZ_SJEX01000022.1, forward strand.
AGCAGCACCAGCTCCGCGCCGGCGCCCACCGCCCGGGCCACCTGCGGGGCCAGCCGGGCGACGTTGGCTTCCCGGTCCTCCCAGACGATGTCGTGCTGGACGGCGGCGATCTTCAACGCATCCTCCTCAACCGGGCCACGGCCTCGCCGAGGACCTCCTCACGCTTGCAGAACGCGAACCGCACCAGGGGCCGGCCCATCGCGGCGTGCTCCGGGGCGTAGAACACCTCGGTCGGGACGGCGACCACCCCGGCCCGGTCGGGCAGCGACCGGCAGAACGCCCAGCCGTCGCCGTCGGGCTGCACCGGCCGGACATCGACGGTCGCGAAGTAGGTGGCCTGCGGGCTGATGACCGGCAGCCCCGCCTCGGCCAGCCCGGTGACCAGCAGGTCGCGGTGCTGCTCCAGGTCGTGCGCGACGTGCCGGAAGTACTCGTCGGGCAGCCGCAGCCCGGCCGCGATCGCCGGCTGGAAGGGCCCGCCGTTGACGTAGGTGAGGAACTGCTTGGCGGTGCGGACGGCGGCCACCAGCGGTGCCGGGCCGCAGACCCAGCCGGTCTTCCAGCCGGTGGTGTTGAACGTCTTGCCACCGCTGCTGACCACCAGCGTGCGCTCCCGCATCCCCGGCAACGTGGCCGGTGAGACGTGCTCGGCGCCGGTGAAGACCAGGTGTTCGTACACCTCGTCGGTCAGCACCAGCAGGTCGGCGGCCTGCGCCACGTCGGCCAGCACCGCCAGCTCAGCGGCGGTGAAGACCTTGCCGGTCGGGTTGTGCGGCGTGTTGAGCAGCAGCAGCCGGGCCCGCGGGCCGACCGCCGCCTGCAGGTCGGCCTCGTCGAAGGTCCACGGCTCGGTGGACACCTCGCCCGAGGCGACCGGCGGCGGGCGCAGCGGCACCGGGCGGAGCACGCCACCGGCCATGGCGACCGCGGCGGCGTAGCTGTCGTACATCGGCTCGAACAGCACGACCTCGTCACCGGGCTCGAGCAGCGCGATGAGCGCGGCGGTCAGCGCCTCGGTTGCCCCCGCCGTCACCAGCACCTCGTCGGCCGGGTCGTAGCTCAGCCCGCGGAAGCGCTGCTGGTGCTCCGCGACGGCGGTGCGCAGGTCGAGCTGGCCGGGGCCCGGCGGGTACTGGTCGTGGGCGGTGCCGATCGCCGCGCGGGCGACGTCGAGCACCGCGGCGGGGCCGGGTTCGTCGGGGAAGCCCTGCCCGAGGTTGATCGAACCGGTGGTCACCGCCAGGGCGCTCATCTCGGCGAAGACCGTCGTCCCGAAGCCCTGCAGGCGGCTGGACAGGTACGGCGCGCGGGTCACGCCGACATCCTGCCGTCTCCCGTGCCCGCCACGGCGTCCGGGCGGGCGTCCGGACGCTCAGACCGCGTCGACCTCGAGGTCGCCGGTCGCCCGCTGCACGGTGCCGACGACGATCACCGCGACCAGCAGGGCCGCCAGCGCCCCGACGACCACCACCGCCGGCAGGTCGAGCACGAGGTCCAGCGCGGCGAGCGCCGCGGCCAGCACCGGCCACCACCACCCGTGGCTGCCACCGGTCGCCATCCCGCTGTTCCGCACGCTGACCGACGTCAGGTACAGCGCCACCCCACCGGCGAGCAGCACCCGGGTGCCCAGCGGCACGTCGCCCTGCCCGCTCTCCAGCACGGCCAACTGGATCCCCGCACCGATCCCGGCGAGGGCGAGGGCGACGGGCAGCTGCCCGAAGACGTACACGTCGTGGGCCCGCTCGCTGCGCTCGCCCCCCGCCTCGGCCAGCAGCCGCCTGGCGCCGGCGCCGGCCAGGTCGAAGTGGCTCCACCACAACCCGGCGGCGAGCAGGAACGACACCGCGCCCACGGCCACCGCCTCGGCCGTCCAGTGCGCCTCGTACAGACCGTGCGCCACCGCGGCGACGGACTCGCCGAGCACCAGGATGACGAACAGCGCGAACCGCTCGGGCAGGTGCTCCATGTGCAGCGGGACCCCGGCCGACGCCGCCGTGGCCCGCAGCGGCGCGACGACCTCCACGGCGACGGCCAGCCCCCAGAGGACGAAGCAGACCGGCACGGGCACGACGATGGACACCGCCCACAGCACGGCGCCGACGGTGAAGGCCACCAGGTAGGTGCGGGCCAGCGGCCGCGCCTCCTCGACGTGCCGGTGCACGCGGCCGTACTGCAGCAGCAGCACCACCCGCAGCAGCACCTGGCAGCCGGCGAAGAGGGCCGGCCGCCCGCCGGTGGCCTCCGACGCCGTGGCGGCCAGCCCGACCACCGCGGCCATGCTCGCCAGCTTGAGCAACCGGAAGACGACGTCGTCGTGGTCGAAGCGGTTGGCGTACAGCGTGGAGCTGACCCAGGCCCACCAGACGGTGGCGAACAGGCCGGCGAAGACCGCCACCCCGTGCGCGGACACGTCCTCGCGGAGGGCGCCGGCCAGCTCGGCGACGACGAGGACGAAGGCCAGGTCGAAGAACAGCTCCAACCGGGACGCCGTCCGGTCCTCACCGGTGGTCAGGCTCGGTGGCCGCACCAGCCCGGCGGAGCGCACCGCGCGGAGGGACCTGCGGACAGCGCCCGGGTCGGCCATCTCCCTGCCCTACCCCCGCGGGGCCTCCCTCACCACCTCGGCGAGCGTCCGGGCCGGGTGCCCGGTCAGCTCGGGCACGGCCGCGCTGACGGTCGCGAGCTCCCCCGCGGCGATCGCGGTGTAGGTGGAGACCCAGGCGTCGACCTGCCAGTCGGGCGCGCCGTAGGAGGCCCGCGAGGCACGGGCCTCCTCGAGGGTCTCCGGCTGGTACCGGACCTCCCGCCCGGTGACCGCGGTGATCGTCGCCGCGGCCTCGGCGAGGGTCAGCGCCGCGGGGCCGGTGAGATCGTAGGTCGCCCCGGCGTGCGGCGCCGGGTCGCGCAGCACGGCGACGGCGGCGTCGGCGATGTCGTCCTGGGCGACCGCCGCGACCCGCCCCTCGCCCGCCGGGCCGCGGATCACCCCGTCCGCGCCGACCAGCTGGGGGAGGAAGTCGGCGTAGAGGGAGTCCCGCAGGAACGTCGCGCGCAGGCCACGCGCACGGATGTGCTCCTCGGTGGCCCAGTGGTCGCGGGCCAGCGTGAACGTCGCGTCGGGTGCGGCACCCTGGAAGGAGACGTAGACCAGGTGCTCGACGCCGGCGGCGGCCGCCGCGTCGACGAAGGTGCGGTGCTGCCCGAGCCGGTCGGGGTGCTCGGCAGCCGACACCATCAGCACGACCGGGCTCCCGGCCAGGGCCGCACGCACCGCTGCCCCGTCGTCGTAGGAGGCGACCGCCACGGTGCTGCCCGGCAGCTCCGGCGCCCGCGCCGGGTCGCGGACCACGAGCCGCTGGGGCACTCCGGCCGCGGCGAGCCGGCGGGCGATGCGCCTGCCGAGCTGCCCGGACGAGCCGGTGACGGTGAGGGGAGGAGGGAGGGACGTCACGGTGCGATCCTCGTCGATCGCGCGGCCGGGCACGATCGGCCGACGCACCGGCTCCCTTCCTGGCAGGCTCACGGTGTGGTCACCCCGACGTCGAGCAGCACCTCTCCGGCCGACCCGTCCCCCGCCGTCCTCACCGTGCTGGGCGAGCTGGTCGTCGACCTCATCCCCGACCGGTCGGCCGACGCCGGCCCGGAGGGGACCGCGCCGCGGTTCGTCGCCCGGCCCGGCGGCAACGCGCTCAACGTCGCCGTGGCAGCCGGCCGGCTCGGCCAGCCGGTGCGACTGATGGCCCGGTTCGGTCGCGGGCCGCTGGCGGGCAACCTGCGCCGGCACGCCGAGCTGTCCGGCGTCGACCTCGACGGCGCGGTGGACTCCACCGACCCGGTCAGCCTCGCCGTCGTCGGGCTGGCCCCGGACGGCTCCGCCGACTACGGGTTCCACGTCCTCGGCGCGGCCGACTGGCAGTGGACCGACGCCGAGCTGGAGGCCGGGTGGTCGGCCGACTCCCGGGCGGTGCACGTCGGGTCGATCTCCAGCTGGACGGCGCCGGGCTGCGAGCCGATCGCCGCCCTGGTCGAGCGGCTGCGGGCCGGTGGGACGGCGCTGGTCAGCGTCGACCCCAACATCCGGCCGATGCTCGCCGAGGGGTTCGGCAACACCGCCGCCGACGTCCGCCGCCGGCTCGACCGGCTGGTCGCCACCGCCGACGTGGTGAAGGTCAGCGCCGAGGACCTCGCCTGGCTGGAGCCGGGGACCACCGACCTCGACGACGCGGCCCGCCGCTGGGCCGAGCGCGGACCCGCCGTGGTGCTCCTCACCGACGGCGGCGCACCCCTGCGGGTGGCCCGCCCCGGGGGCCGGCTGCGGCACCTGACCCCACCGGCCGTGCAGATCGTGGACACCGTGGGGGCCGGCGACTCGCTGGCCGCCGGCTTCCTCTCCGGCCTGCTCCGGTCCGGCGTCACCGACCGCGCCGCGCTCGAGCAGCTGACCGACGAGGCACTCGAGCCGATCGTGGCGGAGGCCGCCCTGGTCGCCGCGCTGGCCTGCACCCGGGTCGGCGCCGACCCGCCGACCCGCGCCGAGGTGGACGCCGCCCGCAGCTGAGCAGGTCAGCGGGTCAGCAGGTCAGCGGGCCGTCGGCTCCGGCGGCAGGTCGGCGAGCCAGCCGAGCACGAGGGCGGCCAGCTCCTCGGGCACCTCCAGCTGCGGGGTGTGCCCCACGCCGGGCAGCTCCGCGTAGCGCCAGTCCGGGTTGCGGGCGGCGACGTCCCGGGCGTTGTGCACCGACACCAGCCGGTCGCTGTCCCCGTGCACCAGCAGCACCGGCGCGTCGATCGCCGCCATCGCCTCCCGGTAGCGCCGGGGGTCGGCGAGCACGCGCAGCAGCGAGCGGGCCGCGGCCAGGAACGCCCGGTCCATGCCCGCGACGTCGCGCCGCTGCTCCACCAGCGCCACCGAGCGGTCGACCAGCGCCGCCGGGACGGTGGCCGGGTCCACACCGCAGAGCCGGAGCATGTCCAGCACCTGGGTGCGCGCCCCGGCCCGCAGCCGGCGTGCCCGCAGGGCGTACTCCCCCACCCCGGGCATCGCGTACGTCGCGAAGGTGAGGCCGACCAGCGGGTCGGGGCGCCGGAGCGGGCCGGGGACGGCGGGGTCGAGCAGCACCAGCGCGCGCACCAGGTGCGGTGCGGCCGCCGCCGTCAGGATCGAGATCATCCCGCCCATCGAGTTCCCCACCAGGACCACCGGGGGCCCGGCGACCTCGCGGAGGAACCGGTCCAGCACCGCCACGTTGGCCTGCACGGTGGCCCGGCGGGTGCCGGGCTCGCTGCCGCCGAAACCCGGCAGGTCCAGCGCCAGCACCCGGGCGTGCGGCGTGAGCAGCGGGGCGAACAGGTCCCAGTTCAGGTGGGAGCCGCCGAGCCCGTGCACCAGGACGACGGTCGACCCGTCGGCGGCACCCCCGTGGTCGACGACGTGCACCGGCCCGCCCAGGTCCACCGTCCGGCCGTCCCCGACCGTCCCGTCCGGTCCCGCATCCGTCATCGCTCCGGGTCTCCCCCCGCCGGCGCCCCCGCTGACCGGTGGACTCGCGCCCCCAGTCTGCGGTCGGCCCCCCGCGGTCGCGATCGGCGGGTGCCCGCTCAGCTGGTGAGCAGGCCGCCCTCGACCGGCAGCGTGGTGCCGGTGACGTAGCCGCCCGCGTCGCTGACCAGGAACACCAGTGCCGCGGCCAGCTCCTCCGGGTTCCCCGGCCGGTTCATCAGCACCCGGCCCAACTGCGACTCGAGGTAGCCCTCGGCGTAGCTGTCGGTCATCTCGGAGGCGAAGAACCCCGGGGCCAGGGCGTTGACCCGGATGCCCTTGCGACCGGTCCACTGCTGGGCCAGGTCGCGGGTCAGCCCGATCAGCCCGGCCTTGCTGGCGGCGTAGGCGGCCTGCGGCAGCCCGGCGGTGGTCAGCCCGAGGATGCTGGAGATGTTGACGATGGAGCTGCCCGGCAGCATCACCCGGCCGCAGGCCTGCGCCATCCAGTAGCAGCCGTTGAGGTTGACGTCGATGACCGAGCGGAACTGCTCCGGGGTCTCCCGGGTGGCCGGGACGGCGGTGCCGACGCCGGCGTTGTTGACCAGGACGTCGACCTTCCCGAACTCGGCCACGGCCCGGTCCACCAGCGCCTGGCAGTCCTCCGGCACCGACACGTCGGTGCGCACCGGGACCGCCCGCCGGCCGGCGCGCTCGACCGCCGCCCGGGTGTCGGCCAGCCGGTCCTCCCGCCGGGCGGCGATCACCACGTCGGCACCGGCCTCGGCCAGCGCGCGGGCGAACACCGCACCCAGCCCCGAGGAGGCCCCGGTCACGATCGCCACGCGGTCGTCGAGGGAGAACATGTCCAGGATCCTGCGGTCCGCCACGGGTACCTGCTCCTCCGCCACCGAGGGGGTCCGGCCCGCTGCCGGACGGTGTCCCGTCGATCTCCGGAACGCTATCGGGGATGTGCGGTAGATCACCGCCCGGGCGGGTAGGCGGGGGGCCGGTACCCGAGGGGGAGAACTCGACGATGAGCAACCTGGCACAGAACCTGCTGGACACCGCGGAGCGGGAGGGCGACCGCACGGCGCTGCGGATGGACGAGGCGTCGCTGACGTACCGCGAGTTCCGGGACGCCGCGTTCCGCGTCGCCGCGGGGCTCCGGGCGCGCGGCGTGGAGCCCGGCGACCGGGTGGGCATGGTCCTGCCCAACGTGCTGGCCTTCCCGGTGGTCTTCTACGGCGCACTGCTGGCCGGCGCGGTGGTCGTGCCGATGAACCCGCTGCTGAAGGCGCGCGAGGTCGAGTACTACCTGGAGGACTCCGGGGCGCGGGTCGTCGTGACCGGTGAGCAGGCGGCGGCCGCCGTCACCGAGGCCGCCGGCACGGTGGGGATCGACGCGGTGACCGTCGGCGCCGCGTTCCCCGAGGAGCTCATGGGCCCGGCCGGCGAGGTCACCCCCGCGGTCGAGCGGGCCGACGGGGACACCGCGGTGATCCTCTACACCTCCGGCACCACCGGGAAGCCCAAGGGCGCGGAGCTCACCCACGCGGGGCTGGGCAGCAACGCCCGCACCACCGAGGAGACCCTGCTGGAGGCCACCCCGGACGACGTGGTCATGGGCTGCCTGCCGCTGTTCCACGTCTTCGGGCTCACCTGCTCGCTCAACGCCGGGGTGCTGGCCGGCGCGTGCCTGACGCTGATCCCGCGCTTCGACGGGGCCAAGGCGCTGGCGGTCATCGAGCGCGACTCGGTCACCGTGTTCGAGGGCGTGCCCACCATGTTCTCCGCGATGCTGCACGCGCCCGACCGCGACGGCGTCGACGTCTCGACGTTGCGGCTGTGCGTGTCCGGCGGGTCGGCGATGCCGGTGGAGGTGATGCGGTCCTTCGAGGAGACCTTCGGCTGCATCGTGCTGGAGGGCTACGGGTTGTCCGAGACCTCGCCGGTGGCCGCGTTCAACCACCCGCACGCCGAGCGGAAGCCCGGGTCCATCGGCGTGCCGATCCGCGGCGTGGAGCAGCGACTGGTCGACGACGACGGCAAGGACGTCGCGGCGGGCGAGGTCGGCGAGATCGCCATCCGCGGCGAGAACGTGATGAAGGGCTACTGGCAGCGGCCCGAGGAGACGGCGAAGGCCATCCCGGACGGCTGGTTCCGCACCGGCGACCTGGCCCGGCAGGACGAGGACGGCTACTACTTCATCGTCGACCGCAAGAAGGAGATGATCATCCGCGGGGGCTACAACGTCTACCCGCGGGAGATCGAGGAGGCCCTCTACGAGCACCCGGCGGTGGCCGAGGTCGCCTGCATCGGGATCAAGCACCCCGAGCTCGGCGAGGAGGTCGCCGCGGCGGTCGCCCTGAAGCCCGGCGCCAGCGCCGACCCCGACGAGCTGCGCGACTTCGCCAAGGCGCGGGTCGCGGCGTACAAGTACCCCCGTCACGTGTGGCTGGTCGACGCGCTGCCCAAGGGCCCGACCGGCAAGATCCTGCGCCGTGCGGTGGAGGTGCCCGCGCAGGAGGGGACGCGATGACGGAGTCCCCGCTGTGGCGTCAGGCCTACGACGCCGCCGAGCGCCGGGTCACCCCGCACGCCGACCGGCTGGTCCGGACGCCGTCCTTCGCCGTCGGCACCGCCGTGCTGCGGCGGGCCCAGGCGCTGGCCCGCAGCTCGGCGGAGGGCGTCACCGCCCGCGCCTGGCACCTGCTCAACCTCCCTGCCGGCAGCGACGTGAGCCGGCTGCGCACCCAGATCGGCGCGCTGGACCGGGAGGTCCGGCGGCTAACCGTGCAGCTGGAGCTCGAACGGCGCCGGCCCGCCGCACGTCAGCCCGACGCCGAGGAGCCCCATGCCGAACCTGCCGACCCCCCAGACGGTGCTGGACCGCGTCCGGCGCGACGTCGAACGCAACGCCCGGCGGGCGCGTAACGGCATCCGGCTGGCCGCCGGCGCCGACCGCCCGGGCGTCGGCCAGACCCCGAAGGACGTCGTCTGGCAGCGGGGCCGCACGCAGCTGTGGCACTACCGCAACGACGACGTCCGGCACTCCCCACCGCTGCTGGTCGTGTTCAGCCTGATCAGCCGGAGCTACATCCTCGACCTGACCCCGGGCAACAGCTTCGTGGAGCAGCTGCTCGCGGCGGGGTTCGACGTGTACCTCCTGGACTGGGGCGAGCCCGACGACCGGGACGCCCAGAACCAGCTCGAGGACTACGTCGACGACTACATCCCAGCCGCCGTCGCCCGGGTGCTGGAACGGTCCGGGACCGAGGAGCTGACCATGGTCGGCTACTGCTTCGGCGGGGACCTCGCGCTGCTCCACGCCGCGCACCACCCCGACGCGCCGGTGCGCAGCCTCACCGTGCTGGCCACCCCGGTCGACTTCCGGCACCTGGGTCCGCTCGCCGACGTGTTCGCCTCCGGCCGTCTGGACGTCGACGACGTGGTCGACAGCGCGGGCAACGTGCCGCCGCAGGTCGTCCTGCAGGGGTTCAAGGCGCTGACCCCGGTGGCCGAGGTGACCCGGTACGTGACCCTGTGGGAGCGGCTGTGGGACGACCAGTACGTCGCCGCCTACCAGGCGATGACCGGCTGGTCGGACGACCACGTGCCCTTCCCCGGCGCCGCGGCACGCCAGACGGTGCGGATGCTGCTGCGCGACAACGGGTTGCTCACCGACCGGCTGGTCCTCGGCGGTGACACCGTGCACCTGCGGGACGTCACGCTGCCCTTCCTGACGGTCCGGGCGACCCGGGACCACATCGTGCCGACCGCCGCGACCGCCCCGCTGATCGACCTGGTCGGTTCCGCGGACAAGCACGAGCTGGCTCTCGACGCCGGGCACATGGGGCTGGTCGTCGGCCGGACGGCGGCCCGGACCACGGTGCCCACGATCATCGACTTCCTCCGCCGGCGCAGCGACGACGTCGGCCGGGCGAGCGCCTCCTGACGCCGGCGCGCCGTGCAGGGCGCGCATGTTTGCAGTTCGTGCACGATTCGGCCACGATGAGCCGGTGACGTCGGGGCTGCGCGAACGCAAGAAGCTCGCCACCCGGCTGGCGCTGCACGAGGCCGCCCTGCGGCTGGTCGCCGAGCGCGGCCTCGAGCACGTGTCGATCGAGGACATCACCGCCCGGGCCGACGTCTCCCCGCGCACGTTCTTCAACTACTTCGCCTCCAAGGACGACGCGGTGGTCGGGCTGGACCCGGCGGCCGCGGCCCGGCAGGCCGAGGCGTTGATCGCCCGGCCGGCGGGCGAGCCGGCCGTCACGGCGATGCGCGCGCTGGCCCGCGACCAGGCGACCGAGATGGCCGAGGACCGGCAGCTGTGGCCGCTCCGGGTGCAGGTCATCGAGGCGCACCCGGCGCTGGTCGGCCGACTGGTCGCCGCCTTCGGCGAGTCCGACCGGGTGCTGGCGGCGGCGATCGCCGAGCGCACCGGCACGCACGTGGACGACGTCCTGCCGATGCTGCTGGCCGCCGTGGCCGCCGCGGCGATGCGCACCTCGCTGCACCGCTGGTTCGCCAGCGACTTCACCGCCTCCCTGCCCGACCTCGTCGACGAGGCCTGGGACGCGGTGGGCGCCGGGCTGCCCGGCTGAAGAAGGACCTCGTCCTCCCCGCACCACCCGGTGCCGCGCGCCCGCGGCACCGACGAACGAGTGAGGAGCACGACCATGCAGGCCCCGCCCACCGACGCCCGGCCGGTCGACAGCACGGCACCCGTCATCGTGCTGACCCGGCGCCGGATCAACATCATCTTCTCGGCGCTGATCGCCGGGATGCTCATGGCGGCGCTGGACCAGACGATCGTCTCGACCGCCATGCCGACGATCGTCGGCGACCTCGGCGGCGTCTCGCACATGGCCTGGATGACCACCGCCTACCTGCTGGCGACCACGCTGGTCATGCCGGTCTACGGCAAGTTCGGTGACCTGTGGGGCCGCCGGAACCTGTTCCTCATCGCCATCGGGCTGTTCACGGTGGCCAGCCTCGGCGCCGCGCTGTCGCCGTCGTTCGGGTGGCTCGTGGTCTGGCGCGGCGTGCAGGGCCTCGGTGGTGGCGGGCTGATGATCCTGTCCCAGGCGATCATCGCCGACATCGTCCCGGCCCGGGAGCGGGCCAGGTACATGGGCCCGATCGGTGCGCTGTTCGGGCTCTCCGCGGTGGCCGGCCCGCTGGTGGGCGGCTTCTTCACCGACTCGGCCGCCCTGGGCTGGCAGTGGTGCTTCTGGGTCAACGTGCCGGTCGGCCTGATCGCGTTCGGCATCGGCTGGTCAGCCCTCACGCTGCCGCGCAAGCGGAACAGCACGCCGCTGGACCACTTCGGCATCGTCGCGCTGTCGGCGACGACGACCTCGCTGGTCCTGTTCACCGACTTCGGCGGGAGCGACGGCTGGGGTGCGCCGCGGACGCTGCTGTCCATCGCCGCCTTCGTCGTCTCGGTGCTGGTCTTCGTGCTCGTGGAGCGGCGCGCGGTCGAGCCGATCGTCCCGCTGTCGCTGTTCCGCAACCCGACCTTCGTCGTCGCGACCGCGCTGGGCATGGCGGTGGGTCTCGGCATGTTCGCCGCGATCGCGTTCATGCCGACCTACCTGCAGATGAGCTCGGGGCTGTCGGCGGCGAACTCGGGCCTGCTCATGCTGCCGATGACCGCCGGCATCATCCTGACCATCCAGGGCTCGGCCGGCCTCATCCAGCGGACCGGCCGGTACAAGGTGTTCACCGTCGCCGGGGTGGCGCTGATCCTGGCCGCGATGCTCTGGATGACCACGCTGTCCGGCGGCACCTCGCTGTGGACCGTCGGCGCGATGTTCTTCCTGCTCGGGGCCGGCCTGGGGCTGATCATGCAGAACGTCGTGCTCGCCGCCCAGAACGCCGTCCCGGCCGGGCAGATCGGCACCGCGACCTCGACGAACAACTACTTCCGCGAGGTCGGCGCCACGCTCGGCGTCGCGGTGTTCGGCACGCTGTTCACCAGCCGGCTGGCCGACAGCCTGACCTCCGCGCTGTCCGGCAACGCTGAGCAGGCGGTGCGGGCCGGGATCACCTCACCGGAGACCCTCGTGCCCTCCGCCGTGCAGGCCGCCGGGGAGCCGCTGCGCACCGCGATCGTGGACGCCTACGCCGACGCCCTGGCGCCGGTGTTCTGGTACCTGGTGCCGATCCTCGTGGTGGCGCTGCTGCTGGCCTTCGCGCTGCGCGAGGTGCCGCTGTCCGACGTGGCCGGCATGGTGGCCCGCGGCGAGGCGGTGGAGCGCGAGGAGGACCTCCCCGTCGTCCCGCCGGTCACCCTCGTCGCCGACCAGCCGGCCGCCACGACCGGGACGTCGGAGGCGCCACCCGCCGTCGTCAGCTGAGGTGCGCGACCAGCAGGTCGGCGACGGCGCGCATGCCGGCGGCGTTCGGGTGGTAGGGCGCGACGCCGCCGGCGAGCAGGTCGCCGAACTCCCAGCCGGTGAGCCACGGGTCGCCCGAGCCGACCGCGTGCTCCCGGGACACCGCCGAGGCGGCCACCAGCTCCGCTCCGGCGTCCCGGGCGGCCGTGGCGGTGGCCGCCTCCAGCCGCCGGCCGATCCCGGCGCACAGCACCCGGTGCTCCTCGCTCATCGGGAACGCGGCGGTGCCCTGCTCGGGCACCACGGTGACGTAGTCGACGAGGACGACCCGCGCCCGCGGCGCGCGCTGCCGGACGGCGTCGACCAGCCCGGCCAACCGGGCCGGCAGCGCGGCCAGCGCCGCGTCGACGGCGGCGGCGTCGATCGACGTCCCGAAGAACGCCCCGGCCGCCTCGGGCGCACCGGCCGGGTCGGCGCGGTACGAGCAGCGCAGCAGGGTCAGCAGGTAGTCGACGTCGTTGCCGCCGACGGTCACGGTGACCAGGTCGGCGTCCGGCACCAGCGCGTCCAGCTGCGGGGGAACGCTGCCGCCGGTCAGCAGCGGCTGCGGCCGGCTGAGGACGTCGTCCACGGTCGCGCCCCCGGAGGTGACGTCGACCAGGTCGTACCCGAGCCGTTCGGCGGCGAGGGCCGGGTAGTTGCGCGCCGACCGGCCGCAGGCCGGGACGACGATCGGGTCGACGCCGGGGCCGGCGGCGAACGAGCTGCCCAGGGCGACGTAGGTGGTCACCGGGCCGCCTCCGCGGCCGCCATCAGCCGGTCGAGCTCCGCGGCGGGGATGGCGGAGCCGAAGTCGGCCGTGAACCGGCGCATCGGCATGGACCCGATCATCTGCAGCATCCCCTCGTGCATCTCCGCCGCGCCGTCGGGCATCGTCGCCAGGAAGCCCTCGAGCAGCTGCGGGCCGGCCACCGGGTGGGCGAACCACTCGGCGACGGAGGACTGCATCGTCAGCTCCGGCACGAGGTCGTCGCCCGCCAGCGTCACGGTCCGCTCGTCGAGGACGTCGGCGGCGCTGGCGCCGACCTGCACCGTGTACTCCCCCGGCGCGACGACCCAGTCGTGCTCCCGGACGTCCCAGTAGGCGAAGGCCCGGCGGTCCAGCTCGAACGCCACCGTCGTCGACTCGCCGGCGGCGAGGGACACCTTGGTGAACGCCCGCAGCTCCCGGGCCGGGCGGCGGACCGGGCCGGCGGTCGTGGCGACGTAGACCTGCACCACGTGCCGGCCGGCCCGCTCGCCGGTGTTGGTCACCGTTCCGGTGACCGTCGCGCCGTCGGCACCTCGGGTGCGGACCTGCAGGTCGGCGGTCTCGAACGTGGTGAAGCTGAGCCCGTGGCCGAACGGGTACCGCACCGGCTGCTCGGCGGTCTCGAAGTGCCGGTAGCCGACCATCACGCCCTCGCCGTAGCGGACGTGCCCCTGCTCGCCGGGGAAGTTCAGGTACGACGGGGTGTCCTGCAGCCGGAGCGGGATCGTCTCGGCCAGCCGGCCGGAGGGGTCGACCGCGCCGGTGAGCAGGTCGGCGAGCGCGCTGCCGCCGGCCTGGCCGAGCAGGAAGCCGGCCAGCACGGCGTCGACGTCGTCGTGCCAGCCCTCCAGGGAGACGACGCTGCCGGCGGAGAGGACGACGACGGTGCGCAGGCTGACCGCGGCCACGGCCCGGATCAGGTCGACCTGGGCGGCGGGCAGGTCCAGGGTGGTGCGGTCGAAGCCCTCGGACTCGTCGGACTCGGCCAGCCCGGCGAAGACGACGGTGACCTCGGCGCCGCGGGCGGCGGCGAGCGCCTCCTCGCGCAGTGCCGCCGCGTCCCCGGAGCCGTCGAGGGTGAACCCGGGGGCGAAGGTCACCTCGACCGACTGCTGGAGGGCGGTGAGCGCGTCGTCGACCCGGGTGGCGTTGACGTGCGAGCTGCCGCCGCCCTGGAAGCGCGGGGTGCGGGCGAACTCGCCGACCACGGTGACCCGGGCGCCGGCGGCCAGCGGCAGGGTGCTGCCGTCGTTCTTCAGCAGCACGGCGCAGCCGGCGGCGAGTTCGCGGGCCAGCGCGTGGTGGGCATCGGCGTCGAAGCCGGCCGTGGGTTCGCCCACCAGCCCGGCGAGGGCGGCGACCCGCCGGACGCTGCGGTCGACGACCGCCTCGTCCAGCCGGCCGGCCCGGACGGCGTCGACGACGAGGGCGTTGCCGGCGCCGGAGTCGCCGGGCATCTGCAGGTCCAGCCCGGCCTCCAGCGCCGCCACCCGGTCGTCGACCGCGCCCCAGTCGGAGACGACGACGCCGCGGAAGCCCCACTCCTCGCGGAGCACCTCGGTGAGCAGCCAGTGGTGCTGGGAGGCGTAGACGCCGTTGACCTTGTTGTAGGCGCACATCACGGTGGCCGGCCGGGACCCGGTGACCACCCGCTCGAAGGCCGGCAGGTAGATCTCGCGCAGCGTCCGCTCGTCGACGTCGGCGCTGACCTGCATGCGCTGGGTCTCCTGGTTGTTGGCCGCGAAGTGCTTCACCGAGGCGCCGACGCCCTCGCCCTGCTGGCCGCGCACGTGGGCGGCGCCGAGCACGCCTGCCAGCAGCGGGTCCTCGGAGTAGTACTCGAAGTTGCGCCCGCCCAGCGGCGACCGCTTGATGTTCACCCCCGGGCCCAGGACGACGGGGACCCCGATCGCCCGGGCCTCGACGCCGACCGCGGCACCGATCCGCTCGGCCACCTCGGGGTCCCAGCTGGAGCCGACGGCGACCGCGGGCGGGAAGCAGGTGGCCGGGACGCTCTCCAGCAGCCCGATCCGGTCGAGGTCGCCCTGCTGGCGGCGGACGCCGTGCGGCCCGTCGGTGAGCACGACCGACGGCAGCCCGGCCTCCTCGACCGGCGGGGTGGACCAGAAGTCCTGGCCGGAGAGGAGCTGCACCTTCCGCTCGAGGGGCAGCGCGGTCGGGTCCGGCGGGGTGGTGGCGGTCACTCCCCGATCCTGCCGACTGCTCCGTGTCCCGGTGAAGCCGCTGCCATTGACCGGCAACGCACTCGGCTCCGGGGATGCCGCGGGTCACAGTGCCCTCGTGACACCTGCGCCGTACGACGACCTGAGCGCCGAGCTGCGGCTGCCCGGGAAGGTGCGCCTTCCCCGGCTGCCGCAGACCCGACCACGCGATGACGACCCGCCACCGTTCTGACCCGGCGTTCCGCCGGGAACCGCAGGAGCGCCACGATCCGCGCGCTACCGGGTCGCCCCCGTCGGCGACGACACCGAGGCCGGTCCGGTCGACGTCGCCCGTCTCACCACGGCTACTGCTCCGAGCCCGCGTACCCCAGCTCGGCGAAGGTGACCGTCCCGTCGACGGCGTACAGCCCGAGGACGCGACCGGTGAAGGACACCGCGGCCTCGGCGGTCCAGTGCCGGCCGTCGAGTTCGGTCAGCTGCACCTCGTCGTCCCCGCTGACCGCGGTCAGCCGGATGCGGTCGCCGCCGAGCGCCTTCGGGTCGAATCCGGTCGGGGGTGGGGACATCTCCATCCGCAGCTCCACCTCGCCGGCGGGGAAGGTGTGCTCCCAGGTCTGGGTGAGGCCGGTGACGACAGCTCGTGCGGTCACGGTGACGTGATCGCCGTGACCGCGGGCCTCGAGCTCGAGGTGCTGGGCCTCGGAGTACCGCGCGGCGAGCCCCCCGGTGCCGCGGCTGGCGTCCACCCGGGTCGAGATGGTGGCGGTCAGGTGCCGCTGCCGGCGCCCCAGGAAGCAGGGGGCGGTCGCGTCCAGCGTCGAGCCGTTCCCGGTGATGGCGAGCCGCCCGGGCGTGGCGGTCAGCGAAGCGACGTCGGCCGGAGTCCGGCGGACCCCCAGCCACCCCGGGTCATCCAGCGCAGCCGGGTCGGTGAAGTCGAAGACGACCTCCTCCACGCCCAGGCGGGGCGCGAGCTCGAGCGGAGCCGGCAGCGGCCAGTCGTCGACCCACTCGACGTCGGTCAGGAAGGTCTCCCGACCCAGCGGGGAGAACGCGCGGGTCAGACCCAGCGGCCGGACGCCGAGGAGGACCAGCGCCGAGCCGCCGTCGGGGGTGGCGACCAGGTCGGCGTGGCCGGTGTTCTGGACCGGCCGCTTGGTGCCGCGGGCGGTGAGCACCGGGTTGGCCGGACACGGCTCGAACGGCCCCTGCGGAGAACGGCTGCGGGCGACGCTGACGGCGTGACCGCGCTCGGTGCCACCCTCGGCGATCATCAGGTACCACCAGTCACCGCGCCGGTGCAGGTGCGGGGCTTCCGGGAACATCGAGCCGGTCCCCGACCACAGCGACCGGGGCGGCTCCAGCGCCGTGCCGGTGTCCAGGTCGACGCGGACCTGCTGGATGCCGTGGTGGGCCCCGATGTCCTCCCCCGTCGTGCCCAGACCGGAGTAGGTGACGTAGGCAGTGCCGTCGTCGTCCCAGGCCAGGTCGGGGTCGATGCCGTCGATCCCGTCGATCGTCGTCCCGTCGCTCCACAGGCCGGCCGGGTCGGTGGCGGTGAACACCACGCAGCCGCGCGGGCTCATCGCGACGGTGACGATCACGTGGAAGACGCCGTCGCGGTACCGGATCGTGGGTGCCCACACGCCGCAGCCGGTGACGACGCCCTGGATCTCCACCTGCTCGGGGCGGGTGGCGACGTTGCCGATGTGCGTCCACTCCACCAGGTCGGTGCTGCGGTACACCGGCATCCCGGGCAGGTACTCGAACGTGGACGTGACCAGGAAGTAGGCGCCGTCGGCGAACACCACGCTGGGATCGGGGTTGAAGCCCGGGATCAACGGGTTGGGACGGACGGGCATGCCGGTGGTCATCGTGCCTCCACGGAGACGGTCACCGGCGCGCACCCGTCCGCCACGGCGGTCAGGGTGATCACACCGGGGCCGGCGGGCCGGACGACGGCGAGCGCGCGGCCGTCGAAGGTGGTGTGCACAGCGTCGAGGTAGGACTCCTCGGTCGCCGGCGCGGCGCTGCCGAACCCGGCGAGCGCTCCCGGCCCGTCCACGGACACGGTCACCTCGCGGTCCCGCCCCAGGAACACCGTGCCCTCGGCGTCGGTGAGCGCGAGGTCCACGTACGCCAGGTCGGCGTCGCCGGCCCGGATGACGCCGCGGTCGGCGACCGCCGTCAGCTGCACCGGCCCGGACGCCGACCGGAGCGAGCACCGGCCGGTCTCGGCACCGCCGCTGCGGCCGACCGCGGTCAGCTCGCCGGGGGCGTAGGGCACCTCGAACTGCGCCCGGAACCGCTGGGCCTCCCCTGCCTTGGCGGTGCCCAGCGAGCGCCCGTCGAGCAGCAGCTCGACCTCCTCGGCGTCGCTGTAGACCTCGACGGTCAAGGGTGTGCCCGCTGCACCGGCGAAGCTCCAGCTGCCCACCGAGTCGGTCCACGCCCACGGCGGCGCCGTGGTCTCCCGGCCCGACCGCTCGGGCCGCACGACCGCGAGGTAGGGGTCGCTGCGCCGGCCGAACACGATCTCCCGGTAGTAGGACGCCGGCCGGCGGTGGCCGGTGACGTCGATGTCGCCGCACCAGGCGAGCAGCCACGGGTAGGGGCCGGCCAGACCGCGTGCGTCCGGGTCCTCGACGTCCGACGTCCGACCGATGCCGGCCTCGCCGAGGTAGTCCCACCCGGTCCAGGTGAAGTCGCCGATGACGTGCGGGTTGTCCTGCACGAGCCGCCACAGCCGGTCGATCTCGGCGGCGAAGGTCTCGCTGCCCACGACGACCCGGTTCGGGAAGGTCGCCCGGTCGGTCTCGTAGCGGGCGTCCATGTAGTTCATGCCGGCCACGTCGAGCACGGCGAAGGACTCCGCGGTGCGCCGGCCGACCAGCTCGGAGCCGGACAGCTCCCGCATGAAGCCGCCCATGTTCGACAGCATCGTGTTGATGCCGCCCTCGGCGGCCGCGAGGTCGGCCGTCGCCTCACCGATGACCGCGAGGGCACCGTTCACCCCGTTGGTGACCAGCCGGGTCGGGTCGAGCCGGCGCACCTCCTCGGCCAGCCGCCGCGACCACAGCGCGCCGTGCGGGGTGCCGACCTCGGGGATCTCGTTGCCGATCGAGTACAGGACGACGCTGGGGTGGTTCACGTCCTTGGCCACCATCGCCGCGACGTCGCGCTGCCACCACTCCGGGAAGTCCAGGGCGGCGTCGAAGTCGGACTTGCTCTCGGTCCACATGTCGGTGAGCTCGTCCATGACCAGGACACCGAGCCGGTCGCAGGCCTCCAGGGCCGCGCGGCTGATGGGGTTGTGCGAGCTGCGGACCGCGTTGAACCCGGCGGCCTGCAGCAGCTCGATCCGGCGCTCGTCGGCCCGGTCGACGGTCGCCGCGCCCAGCACCCCGTTGTCGGAGTGGATGCAGGCGCCCCGGAGCAGCACCGGCTCACCGTTGACCCGCAGGCCGCGGACCGGATCGACGGAGAGCGTGCGGATGCCCACCGTGACCGTCTCGTCGTCGACCGGTCCGTTGCCCTCGTGCAGCGTCACGGTCGCGGTGTACAGCGACGGGGAGTCCGGCCCCCACAGCGCCGGGTCCGGCACGACCAGCCGCTGCCGCACCACCGCCGGCTGGCCTGGACGCACGCTCACCGGCGCCCGGTCACGAGCCACCACGTCGCCGTCGGGGCCGCGCAGTTCGGTGACCGCCTCCACCGTCGCCATCCGGGGCCGGTCGTTCTCGACGGTGGTCACCACCTCGACGACGGCGAGGTCGCGGTCGGCGTCCACGGTGGTGACCCGGACGCCGTCCCGGGCGACGTGCAGCAGCGGGCCGACGACGAGGTGCACCGGCCGGGTGATGCCGGCACCGGCGTACCACCGGGAGTCGGCGGAGGAGCGGCAGACCACCCGGACCTCGTTCTGCTCGCCGTACCGCAGGTGGTCGTCGAGGGCGACGGCAAAGCCGGTGTAGCCCGTGGCCCAGTGCCCGGCCAGCGCGCCGTTGACGTAGACCATGGCCGAGCGGTAGACCGCCTCGAACTCCAGCAGCCAGCGCTGTCCGGCGGCCTCGGCGGGGACGTCGAAGAGCTTCCGGTACTCGTGCACGCCGCCCGGGAAGTAGCCGGACGCGGCGCCGTGCGCCGCGTCGCGCGGCTGCCCCAGGGTCGCGTCGTGCGGCAGCGTCACGTCCTGCCAGGGTGCGGCGGCACCGACGATCTCGGCGAAGGAATTGGCGTGCCGGCGGGTCGACCAGCCGGCGGTGAACGGGGTGCGGCGCATGGCCGTCCTTCCATCGAGGGCACGAGAGGGAAGCACGCGACGGATGGCGTCCTGGCTGGAGCGCCCCATGCTGACGCGGGTCCCGGCTCGAGGCGACCGGCCGTCCGCTGGGTCGCCGCCAGAGCCCGCGGACCGATCCTCCGCGATCCGCACGTCCCGGCGACACCGGTGTGCCGGTGGATGGCAGCAGGTCTCCGACGGATCGCGACGCCCGCCAGACTGCCGACGTGAGTGGACGACTGGCAGGGAAGACGGCGCTGGTCACCGGGGCTGCGGCCGGCATCGGCCGAGCAGTGGCCGACAGGTTCGTCGCCGAGGGAGCACAGGTCGCCTACGCCGACCGCGACGCCGCCGGCGCCGAGGCGGCCGCCACGGCGTCGGGCGGGCGGGCGGTGCGCATGGACGTCACCGACGAGGACAGCGTGGCCGACGGTTTCGCCGAGCTGGCCGAGGCCGGCTGGGTCCCCGACGTCGTGGTCGTCAACGCCGGCGTCCAGCTGTTCGGGCAGGACGCCGAGATCGCCGACCTGGACCTCGACGTCTGGCGGCGCACCCACGACGTGAACCTGACCGGCGCGTTCCTGACCATCAAGCACGCCGTGCGGGCCATGCTGACCGTCGGTGGCGGGTCGATCGTGCTCACCGGCAGCCCCACCGCGATCCGCGGCGAGGGCGCGGAGTTCACCGCCTACGCCTCGTCGAAGGCCGGCATGCTCGGGCTGGGCCGCACGGTCGCCGCTGCCTACGCCCGCCGCGGCATCCGGGTGAACAGCGTCGTCCCGCCCTACACCGAGACCGGTCTGGTCAGCACCATCACCGACGATCCCGAGGCGCGGGCCGCGATCGTCGGCCGGATCCCGATGGGGCGGGCCGGCACGACCCGCGACCTCGAGGGCGTGATGGTGTTCCTCGCCAGCGACGAGTCGGCCTTCGCCACCGGCGCGACGTTCGCCGTCGACGGGGGCATGACCACGCTCTGACCCGGCCCCCGGCTCAGCCGGTGCGGCGCTCGTGCAGCCGCAGCCGGGCGAGCAGGTCGGCGACCAGCAGCCGGACGTCGACGTCGGTGTAGACCCGGCGGGTCGGCGAGCCGGTCCACGTGCTGGAGGCGTCGTCCAGCGCGGTGACCAGGACCGGCGGGCTGTCACCCAGCGGCCACACCTCGCCGAGCTGCACGAAGTCGGGCAGCGGCAGCTCGAGGAAGCGCTGCCAGAGCCACGCGCCCAGCCGTCCGGCGCCGCCAAGGTCGTGCTCCAGCTCGGCGACCGAGTACGAGCACCGGCGGTAGGTCTCCAGCGGGAACTGCCAGACCGGGAGCTCGCCCCGACCCAGCACCTCCTCGGCCGCCTGGAGGTCGGTGTCCCGGTTGTACTCGTCCGCGTCGGGGTCCAGCGACCCGCCGATCCACACCAAGGTCAGCCGCCCGGCGATGTCCGGGGCCTGCCGCAGCGCCTGGGCGACGTTGGTCAGGGGGCCGGCGCAGACCAGGAAGAGCGGCAGCGGGTCGGCCCGCCGCGCCTCGGCGACGATGGCGTCCGCGGCGGCCGACGTGGTGTCGCCCCCGCCGATCGGGACGTCGCACCCGGCGGCCACGACCGGCCGGTGGGTGCCGACCAGGTCGACGAGCTCCTGGGCGAGCCGCGCGCCGGCGGCGGCCGTGCCCGCGGGCGGGCCGAAGACAGGGCTGTTCTGCGAGCCGGTCACCGCCACCACCCGGTTTGCCGGGCTGAGCAGGTGGTGGGCCAGTGCCACCAGCCCGTCCGGGTCGCCGGCCCAGTCGTTGTCGATGACGACCCGGCAGCGTTCCGCGATCCGCAAGCTCATGAGGTGTCCTTCCCGGAGTAGGTGGACGAGCGGACGATGAGAGAACCCGACGAGCACCAGACGCCGGCCAGCCGGCCGGTCATCCCGCCGGCGACCTCGGTGGAGACGTAGCGGCCGTCCAGCCGGCCGAGCTCGGTGAACTCCCCGTCCACGACGACGCCGGCCAGCAGCTGGTCCGGACCGAGCGCGGTCGAGGAGAAGTGGCCCTCGTCCGGCACCGCGCGGATCTCCAGGGTCACGTCACCGGCCGGGACGTCGGCCGAGCCGAGCACCGAGCGCAGCCCGCCGACCTGGGCCACCGCCCGCACCGTCCCACCGGACAGCTCCAGGTCGAGGTGGTGCCGGCCGTCCATCCGCATCGACAGCCCGCCGACGCCCCCGCTCGCGTCCACCACCGCCCGCACCGAGCAGGTCAGGTGCTCCTGCCGGCGGCCCACGAAGGCCCGGTCCTCGGATGTGGGGTCGTCCGACGCCGGGTGGGCGTCCACGGCCTCGAGCCGCCAGCCACCGTCGGTGCGGGTCAAGACGTCGGCCGGGAACCGGCGGGGCGAGACCCAGGAGACCGGCAGCTCGTCGCCGGTCAGCTCCTCGATCGACACGGGGCCGGCGGCCGGCGCGAGCCAGGCACCCAGCCGCGGCCAGCCGTCGACCCACTCGACCTCGGCGGCGAAGGTCTCCCGGCCGAGGACGTGGAACTGGGGGCTGGTGCCGCGGATCCGGACACCGTGGAAGACGATCGCCCAGCTGCCGTCGGGTCGCTGGACCAGGTCGGCGTGGCCGGTGTTTTGCACCGGCGACTCGACGCCTCGGTGGGTGAGCAGCGGGTTGCCCGGGCCCGCTTCCCACGGCCCGGACGGCGAGGGCCCGCGGGCGATCGTCACGGCGTGGCCGCGCTCGGTGCCGCCCTCGGCGATCAGCAGGTACCACCACTCGCCCACCCGGTACAGGTGCGGGCCCTCGGGGAACCGGCCGCCGGTGCCCTGCCAGAGGTGCTGTCGCTCGGTGAGCGCCGCGCCGGTGACCGGGTCGACGGCCTGCTGCACCAGCCCGGCCGGGCCACCCGCGCCGAACCCGGCGTAGCTGACCAGCAGGGTGCCGTCGTCGTCCCAGGCCAGGTCGGGGTCGATGCCGCGCACCTCGGGAAGCCGCACCGGCTCCGACCACTCCCCCAGCGGGTCATCGGCGGTGACCAGCGTCTGCCAGCCACCGTCGGCGAGATTGGTGGTGATCATCCAGAACCGGCCGTCGTGGTGGCGGATCGTGCACGCCGTGATGCCACCCGACCCGGGGGCGGCCGAGACGTCGAGCTGCGGCGGCCGGGCCAGCACGTGCCCGACCTGCTCCCAGGAGAGCAGGTCGGTCGACCGGAAGAGCGGCACACCGGGGGCGTACTCGAAGCTGGAGTGCACCATCCAGTAGGTGTCGCCGACCCGGCAGATGCTCGGGTCCGGGTGGAAGCCCGGGACGACGGGCGTGAGCGTCACTCGTGCCCACCGAGGAACGGGTTGACCGGCAGTTCGACCCGGGTCGGCGCCGCTATGGTGCAGTCGAAGCGGTGCCGGCCCGAGCCGGCCTCCACCAGGCCACTCCCGTCGGGCAGGGCCACCTCCGCCGTGGTGTTCGGCGGCACGGTGACGTCCAGCGTGAACGCCGTCCCGTCCAGCGACCAGGACAGGGCCGCCGTCCCGTACGGGGTCTCGTGCGTGGCCGCCGCCGAGGTGATGCCCGGGCCCGGCTGCGGCGCGAAGCGCAGCCGCCGGTAGCCCGGCGCCGCTGGCGCGAGGCCGGCAACGGTGCGGTGCAACCAGTCGGCGACCGAGCCGAGGGCGTAGTGGTTGAACGACGTCATGTCGCCGGGGTTGATCGAGCCGTCGGGGAGCATCGAGTCCCAGCGCTCCCAGATCGTCGTCGCGCCCATCGTCACCGGGTACAGCCACGACGGGTTCTCGCGCTGCAGCAGCAGCTCGTAGGCGGTGGCCAGCTCGCCGGCGTCGGTCAGCGCGTCAGTCACCAGCGGCGTGCCGAGGAAGCCCGACGCGATGTGGAACCCGTCCTTGAGCACCTGCTCGGCCAGCAACTGCCCGGCGTGCCCCCGCTGCGCGGGCGTCAGCAGGTCGAACTCCAGGGCCAGCGAGTAGGCGGTCTGCGAGGGGTAGGACACCCGCCCGCTCGGCGTCACGTACTCCCCGCGGAACCGCTCGGCGGCCCGCTCGGCGAGGTCGGCGAACCGGGCGCCGTCCCGGCCGAGCACCTCGGCCGCCTGCGCGACGGTGCGCGCCGAGCGGGCCAGGTAGGCGGTCGCCACGCACTGCCAGGGCGTCCGTGCCGCGGCCGGGTCGTCCGGCGGCGCGGCGGCGTCCAGCCAGTCACCGAAGGAGAACCCGCCCTCGGGGAAGTCCAGGTCGGCGCCGGCCCGCGCCGCGAAGACGTCCATCCAGGCGGTCATCGAGTCCCACTGGGCGGCCAGCACGTCCGCGTCCCCGGTGCGCTGGTACAGCACCCACGGGACGACGACGGCGGCGTCGCCCCAGCCGACCTCGGCCTGCTGCGGGAACGGCATCAGCTCCAGGAACGGGACGTACATCGGCACGAGGCCGCCGTGGTCGGTCAGCTGCTCGACAGCCAGGTCGGTCAGCCAGGAGCGGAGCATGCCGGCGGTGTCGTAGAGGAACGACGCGGTGGGCGCGAACACCTGCAGGTCACCGGTCCAACCCAGCCGCTCGTCACGCTGTGGGCAGTCGGTCGGGACGTCGAGGAAGTTGCCGCGCATCCCCCACACGACGTTCTCGTGCAGCCGCTCGACGTCGGGGTCGGAGCAGGCGAACGTGCCGGTGCGCCGCAGGTCGGTGTGCACGACGACGGCCTCGAGCGCGTCCGGCGTGAGCTCGCCCGGCCAGCCGGAGACCTCGGCGTAGCGGAAGCCGTGGAAGGTGAAGCGCGGCTCCCACGTCCGCGGGCCGGTGCCGTCGAACACCACCACGTCCGTGGCGTCGGCGGCCCGCAGCGGCCGGGTGCCCAGCTCGCCGTGCTCGAGGACCTCGGCGTGTCGGACGGTGATCGTGGTGCCGGCCGGGGCGTCGGGCAGCGAGAACCGGATCCGGCCGACCAGGTTCTGGCCGAAGTCGACCAGCGTCGCGCCGGACGGCGACGTGCTGATGGTCTGCACGGGCAGGACCTCGGTGCGCCGAACCGGCGGCCCGGTCGGGGCGATCAGCGTCCCGACGTCGAGGGACCCGGTCTCGACGGGCGCCCAGTCGGCGTCGTCGAACGACGGCGTCGACCAGCCCGGCAGGGCGCGGGTGAAGTCGACCGTCTCGCCCTTGTAGAGGCCGGCGCGGGTCAGCGGGCTGGGTGCCGACCGCCAAGAGCCGTCGCTGCTCACCGTCGTCCGGGAGCCGTCGGGGTGCTCGACCTCCAGCTGCACGAACGCGCCGGTGCGGTCGCCGTACCAACGCCGCTTGCCGGTGAAGCCGAGGTACCCGGCGAACCAGCCGTCGGCCAGGTGCACGCCGATGGCGTTGGCGCCCTCGGCGACCAGGTCGGTGACGTCGTACGTCTGGTACCGCAGCCGGTGGCGATAGCTGGTCCAGCCGGGGGCGAGCACCTGGTCGCCGACGACGGCGCCGTTCAGCTCGGCCTCGTAGACACCCTGCGCGGTCGCGTACAGCCGGGCCCGGACGACGGGCCGGTCGAGCACGAACTCGCGGCGGAGCAGCGCGGCCGGCTCCTCACCGGCGTCGGCCGGGAGCACCGGGTGGACCAGGGTCGCCGTCCAGTCGGCGGGGTCGAGCAGGCCGGCCTCGACGACCGAGTCCTCGCTCCACGCCGACGGCTGGTCGCTGTCGGTGCCCCACACCCGCACCCGCACGGTCCGGCGCTCCCGGCTGGTCAGCGGCGGCGCGCCCCACGGCACGAGCACCGACTCCTTGCTCTCGATGCGGCCCGAGGTCCAGTCGCCGATCTCGAGTTCGTACGCCGCCTGGCACCAGTCCGGCAGGTCGGTGCGGGAGACCCACGACAGCCGGGGCGTGGTCTCACCGATGCCCAGCTGCTCACGGTGGTGCTCGATCGTGACCGGATCGACCGTCAGGTCGCTCATGCCAGCGCCTCCGCCAGGTGGTCCACGGTCAGCGCGACGAGGGCATCGACATCGTCGTGCCCGTCGAAGATGTGCTGCGCTCCCTCGACCGGCACCAGCCGGGCCTCGACCCCCGCGGCGGTCAGCGCGGCGTGCAGCTGCTCGCTCTGCGCGTAGGGCACCACCCAGTCGGCGGTGCCGTGCACCAGCAGG
This sequence comes from Modestobacter excelsi, assembly GCF_005930495.1. Lineage (GTDB taxonomy): Bacteria > Actinomycetota > Actinomycetes > Mycobacteriales > Geodermatophilaceae > Modestobacter > Modestobacter excelsi. The sequence continues at coordinate 54,856 of NZ_SJEX01000022.1, forward strand.
AACGGGGGCGAGGCCGGCGTCACATGGGTGATGGGGCTGGCATCGGCCAGCGCGGCGCCCGTGAGCCCGCGGGTCAGGTGCTCCTCCGGCGGTGTGGCCATCTCCGGCGGCAGCTTCGCCGCGATCTGCGGCGGCAGCTCCATCCGCGGCATGGTCGTCAGGTCGGCCGGGCCGTACCAGTCGACGACGACGTCCACCGCGCTGGATGGGCCGACGACCCCGTGAGTGCCCTCCAGGTCGGGACGGTGCGCGGTCAGTCCGACGAGGGCGGCGATGTGCGCGCCCGCCGACTCACCGGCGACCGCCATCCGCTCGGTGGAGATGCCGAGTTCGTCGGCGTGCGCCCGCAGGTAACGGACGGCGGCCTTGGCGTCGTGCAGCTGCGCCGGGAACGGCGCCTCGAGCGCGTGCCGGTAGTCGATGGTGGCGACGGCCAGGCCCGCGTCGACCAGCGCCTGGAAGAGCTGGTCGGGCCGCAGCGTCTCCGGCAGGTACCGGCGGTCGCCGAACATGAACCCGCCGCCGTGCACCCAGACCACCACCGGCGCGGGCGGCCCGGAGGGCACCCACAGGTCCAGCTGCAGCGGCCGGTAGCCGACCGCGACGGCGTAGGTGACGCCGGCGACGTGCCGCACCCCGTCGTCCCGCAGGGTGGGCT
>NZ_SJEX01000023.1 GCF_005930495.1 Modestobacter excelsi
CCCTGCCACCGCCCGCCCTGCCGCCGCCGGTCACGCCGACCAACGCAGCCGCCGGCGGGTGTGGATCGGGCTCCTCCGGATTCGAGGAGCGGCTGCGCACCGGCGACCCGTCCTCGGCTCTCCCCGCTGGTGACCGGGCCGACGACGGCCTCGCCGGTGACGTCCGCGTACTGGTCGCCACGGTGGCACGGGTGACCTGCCACGAGGGCGACCCCGCCACACGCCCGGACTGAGCGGCCGCCGACCCGCGGCTCACCCGTTCCCGCCCGGCGTCGCCCGGGCGGCCTCGTCCCGGTGCACCAGCCGGTCGACGGCTGGAGACGGCGTGCCCGCGGTCGCACTCCCCGTCATCCATCGCTGCGGCCGTCGTGCCGCGACCACCCGAGGACCGACCTCATGACCGCCACCGTGCGCGGCAGGAGTCATCTGCCTTGCGCCGCCCGCGGCGTCCGGACGACCGCGACCGCGCCGACCCCGTCCGGACCCCGCCTCCTGATCACACCTGGCTCTGGGAGGACACCGTGTCCCTGACCATCCGCCACGACCTCGATCCACACGGGCCGCTCCCGCCCGCGAAGGCTGTCCTGGACCGCCTGGTGGCAGCCGTCGTCCTGCTGCTCGCTGCTCCGTGGATGACCCTCCTGACCGTGCTCCTGTGGAGCCACGGTGACGGTCCGGTGCTGCAGCGTGAACGGCGGCTGGGCCAATGGGGTCGACCGTTCGACCTGCTGCGGTTCCGCACCGTGGACCCGGCCGGTCCGGGCACCGACCGGGTCGGCGCCTTGCTGCGACGGATCTGTCTGGACGAGCTGCCCCAGCTGATCAACGTCCTGCGCGGCGAGATGTCCCTGGTCGGCCCCCGGGCGACATCACCGGCCGACGGGCGACGAGCGACGATGACGGTCACGCGGCTCGCGCTCAAGCCCGGTCTGATCGGCTTGGACGAGCTCGGCGAGGGGCGGGCGGGCGAGGACGCCCCGGCTGTCGTCGATCGTTACCTGCGGGAGTGGTCGCTGCGCCTCGACGTGGTCATCCTCTGGCACGCGGTCCGGCGGGCCGCGCGGGGACCGGCCGTCTGAGCGGAGGGGAACGCATCGTCAGCCGGCGTCCTCCGGGTCGCCGGCGGGTGGCTCGTGGCGGGGCCCGGCCGGTGGCCACGGGCTCGTCCGGAACCACTGCTCCAGCTCGTCGACGTCCGGCGAGGGCGGCCTGGCAGGCAGCGTGCGGGTCGACGCTCCACCGGCCCGGCTGCGCGACCGCTGCGCTGCGCGAGCGCCCTCGTCGTCCTGGCGGTCGGCAGCGCGGATCGCCCGGCCGATGACCAGGCAGAGCACACCGGTCGAGACCAGCCAGAGCAGCCCGATGACGGAGGTGGTCACGGGCCCCTCCTCGGGCTGGCGCCGAGCGGCAGACGGTGCGCTGCCAGCCATGTTCCTCCGCGTCTGGGCCTGGGACAACAGCATGGCGCACGCCGGACGGACCGGTCCCTCCCGGCGACGTCCCCGCCCCTGCTGTACGGACCAGACAGGCCGGTCAGCGGGTGAGGGGTGCCCACGGTCCGGTGGCGGTGCGGGGTCGGCGGTGGTCGCCTCCAGCAGCTCCGCCACGTCCGGGGATCCTGGCTCATGAAACCGAGCAGTCAGATCTCGTGGTCACACGCCCGTGACCAGATTCTCCGGTCAGTGCACCTGGCACCCCGCTGTTGACAGCGGTGCGCCCAGCCGCTTCGCTCGCCAGGACACCATCTGCGGCATCCGATCGGAAGGCCCCGATGATCTCCACCGCCGTCTGGAAGGCGAAGCAGGCGACGCGGCGGCTCGTCACGGCCTGGGAGCGCGCCGGGGGCCGCGGCGTGGCGGCAGAGCTCCTCCGCCTGGCTCGGGAGCTGGTGGGCGTCCCGCTGGCGCTCGCCCGTGAACTGCTCTTCGACCTGCGCCGGGGGATCCGCACCCGCGGGTTCGTGCGCAACGAGGACCACGTCGCGGCCCGGTCGGTCGGCGGCGACCCCACCTTCTACCAGCCCATCGGGCTGCGCCCGCTGAAGGAGGCACTGGCCACCGTCCCGGTCGACCGGGACAGGAGCACCCTGGTCGACCTCGGTGCCGGGCGGGGACGGGCGGTGCTGCTCGCGGCCGAGGCCGGCTTCGAGCGCGTCGTCGGTGTGGAGCTCGACGAGCGCCTCGCTGCGGAGGCGGAGCAGAACGTGCGGCGCTGGCACCGCCGGGCTCCGCGCGGCGTCCTCCCGGAGGTCACCGTCGTCCACGGGGACGCGGCGACCGCGCCGGTGCCCAGCGGACCGCTCGTGGTGACGATGTTCAACCCGTTCGGCGCGACCACTCTCGACCTCGTCCTGGGGTCGCTGTGCACCGCGCGGCGGGACGACCCCGATCCGGCCTGGGTCGTCTACGTCAACCCGGTGCACGAGGCGGGATTCGCGGCGTTCCCGCGCTTCACCGCGCACGCCCGCGGCCGCGACTGGGTGGTCCACCGGCTGGCACCGGCCCCGGGGACGGTCACGGCAGACAGTTGACGTGTGCCGCGTCAGGCGACGTCAGGAGGCGAGCGACGCCTCGTCGTGAGGAGCGGGGACGGCGACCGGAACGGAGCGCCACACCATCGACAGCGGGCTCCGCGGCGTCCCGCGCCGCGTGACCGCGGGACCCTCCGGTTCGTCGGCTCGTCGGAGGACGCAGCCCAGGCCGAGGCCGAGCAGGACCACCACGGCCGGCCACACGGCTGCGGACACGACCAACGCCGTCACACGCCCTCCTCCGGTCGACGACCGACCTGTGCTCATGCCCCACTCGGGTGGGCGCCGGGCGCGTCGGGGTGACCTTACACAAGGCGAGGGATTGGTCACGCAGTGTCTTGCCCGCGTGTCCTCCGTCTGGGGGAGCGCTCAGGGACCGACGGTGAGCTCATCGGCCTGCGGTCCGCACACCGCGTCCTCCACGCCCTGCAGGTCGTTGCCCCGCACCTCGACGTCGTCGACCTCGGCCGTCGCCGGCCACTCGGCGTGCACGGCGCAGGACCCCCCGCCATCCCCGGTCACGACGACCCTGTTGTCGGCCAGGCTGATGTTGCGGGCGTCGAAGGCTCGGCGCGGCGGGTCCGTCGAGCTGCCGTCGAGGGACAACGCCAGCAGCGGCGCCCCCCGGCTGGGCCGCCACGTGACGTCGTTGTCCGAGAACACGACGTCCGTGGTGTCCCAGGGCGAGCTGAAGAGCACCAGCGCTGACCCGACGACGCCGTCGAGGCGGTTGCCGGTGATCGTGGCGCCGTGCACCTGCGAGAGCCGTACCACCGCGTCGCTCCACGCGCCGTTCCCGGTGACCGTGTTGCCGCGGACGGTGAGCCCGGTGATCAGGTGGTGGTAGGTCCAGTTGCCGTCGGGGGGCATGTCCTGGTCGACCGCGCGCGTGGGCTCGCCCGGGAAGGCGGCGAACCCGACCATCCGGAACTCGTTGTCGCTGATGTCGACGCCCTCGATCTCGCCCGTCCCCAGCGCGTTGAACACCACGCCGCGGCCGCAGTCGAGGAACCGGTTGCCGGAGACGGTGATCTGGTCCTGCAGCCGCAGGTCCGAGGCGACGTCGGGACCGATGTAGACGGCCGGCCAGCTGTCGTTGATCACGCTGCCGGTGACGGCCTCACGCGCGCCGTGGAGCTCGACCCCGCCGCTGAAGCCGAAGGGCTGCTGGTCGTGGTCGATGACGATCCGCTCGACGGTGACGTCCGAGGCAGTGAAGTAGAGCGCCGAGAAGTCGTCCTGGTTCCGGTTGCCGGGTACGGACGTGCCGCCGTTGAGGAACGACGAGTCGCGCACCGTGATCCCGCTGCCCCCACCCTGGGCGACGACGTAGTTCTGCCCCGGCGTGTCCCGCATCGTCACCCCGTCCAGCGTGACGTCCTGCGCTGCGAACAGGTAGAGGCCGTAGCCGGTGATGGTCCGCCTGGCCGGGACCAGGTTGCCCGGCCCGTTGAGGTCGATCGTCAGGCCGGAGATCGTCACGCCGCTGACCGAGTCCCCGAGGAACACGTTCCCGCCCCACGCGGCCTTCGACGCCGCGATGACGCCGTCGGCCATGACGAGGACCGCGCCGGGGTCGGCCGTGATGGTCTGCCCGTCGCGCAGCTGGAACACGAAGTCCGCGCCGACGACGTCGTCCCTCGGGGTCGCGTAGGAGCTGAGGAGGTAGGTCCCGGCGGACACGTGCACCGACGTCGCCTCGGCCAGCGCCCGCCGCAGCGCCGGTGCGTCGTCGGTCACGCCGTCGCCGGTGGCCCCGAAGTCACGGACGTCCACCGCGCCCGGCGGCGGAGGCGTCCCCGTGCCGGGCGAGCCGGCGGGAGCAGCCGACGACGAGGGAGCCGCGGAGGCAGGCGGCTCCGGCCGGTCCTCGTCGGGGCTCCCGGTGACGACGAGCAGACCGATGCCCACCAGGACGACGGCGGCCACGGCGAGCCCGGCGCGCACGAGAACGCGACGAGCCGGCCTCCGGCTCCTGCGCGCGTGCGTCATCGCCTGTCCTGTCGTCCGAGGTCCGTCGGTTCCGGGGAGCTGCTCCGGAGCGTCGGTACAGCCGAACGACCTCGTGCTCCCCCGGGTTCCGCGCTCAGACTCCTCCATCCGTCGCGGACGGCGCGCACACGGCCCTCGCGGGCGCGTCGGGACCCGTCCCGCCGGGCAACCGCAGGGCCTCGAGGAAGGCTCCTCGCCACGCGGTGTAGCTGTAGTGCTGCTCGACCGCCCGCCGGGCGGTGTCGCCGCGCGAGCGCCGGGCGGTCTCCGACTCCTGCAGGACGGAGAGCAGCGCGTCCACCCACTCGTCGGTGCCCGTGGCCGCAGGGGCACCGAACTGCTCGAGGACCCGGGCGTTGACTCCGACCGGCGTGGCCACCGAGGGGAGGCCGGCCGCGCCGTACTGCAACAGCTTGTAGGCGCACTTGCCGCGGGTGAAGGGGGTGTCCGGCAGGGGCATGATCCCGCAGTCGGCGGAGGCCAGGAGGGCGTCGGTCTCCCGGCCGGCCCACGGGACGCGGTCGGCCATGACCTCGAGGTCGCCGAGGGACCGCTCCCCCGAGCTGACCACCGTGAGCCGCGCCCCGGTGCGCCGGTGGACCTCGAGGAGGGCGGGCGCGACGTGCGCCAGGTAGGGCTCGGTCGACGGTGACCCCACCCAGACGATCCGCGGCACCGGCCCGACGGCGTAGACGGACTTCCGCGGGTAGGCGTCGGGGTGCACGCAGCTCGGGACGATCCGCACCTCGGGGTTCAGCCGCGCCGCGGCCTCGGCGAGCAGGTCGTTGCCCGCGATCACCAGGTCCGCCCCCTGGACCGCGGTCGACCAGCCGGCGGCCTCGCCGAAGAAGCGGTGCACCCCGCCGCGGTCGTCGGCGAACAGGGCGTCGTCGAAGTCGAACACCCCCCAGTCCGAACGCCGGAGCAGGTCGGCCTCGACCCGCCCGCGGGTGAACGGGCCCAGTGAGCGCGAGATCAGCAACCGCTCCCAGCCGGGCCCGGAGCCGATCCGGCGCAGGTGCCGCTCGGCCCGCGCCACCCCCAGCGGCCGACGCAGCAGGGTCCCGGGACGCACGTTCGGCGTGCCCAGGTAGTCGAGGACGGCCTCGGCCTCGAGGCCGAGGAAGCGCAGCCACTCCAGCACCCGGACCCGGGTGCTGGAGCCGGCCGGCCCGTAGGACGAGCCGACGGCGATCGGGGGACACCGGGGCGGGACGTCAGGAGCAGCCACGTCAGACACACTGCACCGGCTCGGTGAAGTCGATGCGGATGGTGCGGTTGAGCGCCGCGGCCGCCGGTACGAGGTGCCCGGTGGTGTCCCGGTCGGGCACGTGACCGTCGAAGTCGCTGCCCAGACCCAGGACGTGCAGCTGCGGGATGGGCACGCCGAGGTCGATGAGGAGGTTGGCGACCTCCTGGGCCCGGTCCTCGCTGATCTGGCGGTCCACCTCGGGGTCGCCCACGGCGGGGGAGGTGCCGAAGACCTCGGCCACCACCCCGGGGCGAGCGATGAGCTGCTCGGCGTAGGGGCGCAGCCGCTCGGCCGCCGCGCTCTCGTCCAGCAGGGTCGGCTCGCCGGGGCGGAAGCCCAGCGGCCCGCCCGTGAGCGTCAGCGACCCACCGGTGCAGCGCATGCCCGGCTCGATCGCCACCGTCCGCACCGCGGGCAGGGCCGGGTCCGGGTCGCCGGTCAGCCGGACGTCACCCCGCTGGACGGCCACGGCGCCCGCCCGCTGGAGGACCTCGGTCCAGATCGAGGCGAGCTGTGCCCGGCGGGCGTCGTCGAGCGGCGGTTGCGGAGCCGCGGTGTCCCCCAGGCCCTGGAAGACGACCGACCAGCCGCGCAGGTCGGGCAGCTGGTTGGAGTCGGCGAGGGTGTCGGCGACCTCCCGCGGGTCGGCGTCGAGCATCCCCGGCGCGGTGAAGTCGAGCGCACCGGCGGTGGACAGGCCGGAGTCGACGAGGACGAGCGTGCGCAGCCCGGTGGGGGTGCCGACCGTCTGGACGCCGAGGTCGATGGCCGTCAGCAGGTCGCTCTCCGGCGTCCTCGCCCGCGCACCGGCAACGGCGTCGTCGACCCGCTCCCGGTTGGCGGCGTACTGCTCCTCCCGCGCGCCCGCGTCCGCCGCGTCGGCGGTCAGCGTCGCCGCCGGCCCCTCGGCGAAGGGCGCCCCGTCGGCGAGGACGAGGGAGAACACCGACTGCTGCGCGACCGCGACGTCGCGGGCCGAGGCGGCGACCCCGGACAGCGCGGGCGGTGCCGCGTTGGCCCGCCCCCCGACCACGACCACGAGCGCACCGCTCGGCTCCGCCGCGGTCGCCGCAGGGTCGGCGCACGCGGCCAGGCACCCGACGACGACCAACGACAGCAGGGCGGCCGGCCACCGGGCCGGACGCAGGGTCTTCCTCGAGACGATCTCCATGACGCTCAGCAGGCCTCATCTGTCAGGGCGGCGACCAGGCCACCCACCTCGTGCCCGATCGCGACACCCCACCGGGGCAGCGAGATCGTCGGCCGGGCCGCGACCATCACGACCTCGGCGTCGGTGCACCTGCGGACCAGCATCCCGGCGCGCTCCACGTGGTAGACGCTCGTCACGACCGTGATGCGGGTCCAACCGGACTGTTCCACCAGGTCCCCGATGGCGCGCGCCTCCGCGCGGGTGTCGTCGCCGTCGTCCGCCGACGGCCGGAAGCAGTGGACCTCCAGGTCCCCGTGCCCGCTGCAGAGCTCGCGCGCGGGGCCGTTGACCTCCCCGTCTGCGGCGGACACCACCAGCACCCCGGTCCCCTGCTCAGCCAGCTGGACAGCGAGGGGGACGCGGGTCTCGGGATCGCCGGCCAGCAGCACGACCGCGTCGGTGCTCGCGGGACCGGCCGTGGAGGGCAGGACGAAGACGCGGACCGTCACCGTGGCAGCCACCGCGAGCACGCCGGCCGCCAGGAGGGTCCACTTCCGCACGGCCGGAAGCTTTGCTGAACGATCCTCTCCCCGGTTGCAGGTACCGCCCGCCACGGATCCCGCACGAGCTCACAGCCCGCACCCATTGGCGAGTCGCTACTCATGGCGCTGAGTCGATCACGGCCAGCCCGTCCGTCTGCAGCGGAGTGGCACGATGTCCCCACCTGATTCACCCGAAAGTGCTGCATGGGAAAGGGACGAAGGGGTTATCCGGGCAGTTCGCGGCGGTTACCGTGTGGCCGCCTGGGAGCTGGGAGGGCTCTCCGGACTGGTGGTGGCCCCGATCGGCGGCCGGCACTCCCACGTCGAACGGGGGCATGGTGCAACTGGCGGACGCGCGACGCGCGCTGCGTGCCCGATGGGTGTTCCCCGTCCTCGGGGTCCTCATCGGTCTCGCGGTGGCCGCGCTGGTCCTGTGGCGGGCGAGCCCCACCTACTCGTCGACCACGCGTGTCTTCGTCAGCGCCACCGAGGTGAGCGACCTCCCCGAGGCGCACGCGGCCGAGCTGTTCGCCACGCAGCGGCTGGCGTCCTACGTCCAACTGCTCGGCAGCGAGCGGCTCGCCCGCGGGGTGGTCGAGGACCTCGACCTCGACGAGACGCCTGCCGACGTGGCCTCGCGCATCCGGGCGGCAGCCGTCCCGGACACGGTGGTCCTCGAGATCACCGTGACCGACCGCACCGCCGAGCGGGCCCAGCAGCTGGCCGACGCCGTCACCACCGAGTTCACCGACCAGGTGGCCACCGTCGAGCAGCCGCCCGGTGTCGTCGACTCCGCCGTGCAGGTGACGACCATCGAGCCGGCGACCTTCGACTCCCGACCGATCAGCCCGGCCCCCGCCCGTGACCTGTCGCTCGGCGGCGGGCTGGGCCTGCTCCTCGGCGCCCTGTGGGCGCTGCTGCCGGCCCGCGGCCGGCGGACCGTCTCCAGCGCCGACGACGTCCTCGCGGCGACGGGCTCCCGGCCGCTCGCCGTCCTGGTGGAGGACGCGACGCCGACCCGGGGCTCGGTCCTGCCCTCGCTCGGCCCCGACTCCCCCGACGCAGCAGCGCTGCGCAGGCTGCGCGCCCACCTCCGGTTCGGCCACGGGGACACGCCGCCACAGGTCGTGGTCGTGGCCGGGGTGCTGGCAGGCGAGGACCGCTCGGCGCTGGCCGCCCGGCTGGCGCTGTCGCTGGCCCAGGGCGGGCACCGGGTCGTGCTGGTCGAGGCGGACCTGCGCTCCCCCGACCTCGCCCGCACCCTCGCGCTGCCCGGCCACGCCGGTCTCAGCGACGTCCTCGCCGGCACCAGCGACCTCGACAGCGCGCTGCAACCGTGGGCCGACGGGTCGCTGGAGGTCCTGACCGCCGGCTCGACGCCGCTGGACCCCAGCACGCAGGCCACGACCGACGGCACTGCCGCGCTGCTGACCCGGCTGCGCAACCGGGCCGACGTCGTCGTCGTCGACGCAGCCCCGCTCGGGCCGGTGCCCGACGCCGTGGCCCTCGGGGACGTGGCGGACGGGTTCCTGCTGGCGAGCCGGTTCGGCGTCACCTCCCAGGAGCAGCTCACCGGGGCTGCCGCGATGCTCGCCGACACCGCCGCCGGGCTCCTCGGCGTGGTCCTGACCCACGTGCCCCGCCGCGCCGCCCGCATCCAACGGATGCTGGTCCCCTACGTGGCGGACCGGGCCGTCACCCCCGCGGCCACCCTGGCCCACCCGCGGCCGACTCCTCCCGAGGGGACCGGGCAGTCGGCCGGTCCCGGCCGGCAGGCCGGCCGGGACCGTGTGGGACGGCTGCCCGCGGTCTCCCCGGAGCCGTCGTGAGGGCAGAGCTCCCGTCGTCGACGGCGGTGGCCGGTGATCCGGCGGCGTCCGGTCCCGCGCCCGCGCAGGCCGGCCTCGCCTCGGTGCTGCGCGGTGCGCTGGGCACCCTGCGGGCCGGTGGCTTCCTCGACCTGCTCATCGCCCAGGTGGTGCCGCTCGGTGCCACCTTCCTGCTGACCCTGGTCTCCGCGACCCTGCTCGGGCCCGAGCGGCGCGGCGTCCTGACCTTCCTGATGACCGGCGCGCTCCTGGCCGGCGCCCTCGCCTACGGCAGCCTGCACGTACCGGTGGTCGAGGCCCTCCGCGGCGGTGACCGCAGCACCCTGCGCCACGGCATCCGGCTGGTCGCCGGCTTCGCGGTCACGCTGGCCGCGACCGGTGTCGCGCTCGTCCTCACCGGCCGAGGGGCCGAGCGCGTGGGCTCCGCGCACTCCGACGTCCTGCTCACCGGCTGGGCGCTCATGGGCGGCTCGCTCGTCGTCTGCCAGCTGTTCGCCAACCGGGTGCTCCAGGGCCTGGGCCGCGACCGCGGCTACCAGGTCACCATCGTGGTGCAGACCCTGCTCTACCTCGTCGGCGCCGGGGTGGTGCTGGCGACCACCCGGTCCCCCCTGCTGGTCTACGCCGCCTGGGCCCTGTCGGTGGTCGGCGGCCTGGCGATCGCGTCCACCCAGCTGGTCCGCCACCTGCGCGCACACGCGGTGGACCCGCCCACCGGGACGGGGGACTGGACCTGGCGGCGGTTCCTCCGCTCAGCCACCGCCAACAACGTCGGCAGCATCGGCCAGATGGTCATGCTCCGGGCCGACGTGCTCGTGGTGGGCGTGCTCCTCGGACCCACGGCGGCCGGCATCTACGGCATCGCCCTGTCGCTGACCGAACTGGCGCTGATCATCCCGGAGGCCTTCGCCCTGTCGGTGTTCTCCAGCCGGGCACGCATGACCGACGACCGCTGGGAGGGCCAGCTCGGCCGGACGGTCCGGCTCAACGCCGGCGTCGGCTGCATCGCCGCCGTGGGCATCGCCGGAGCAGCCGTCGTGCTCTCACTCGGGCCGCTGTCGGCCTACCGGGGCCTGGTGCCGCTGGTCCTGATCGTGCTCCCCGGCGCCGTCTTCGCCGGTTACTCGCGGGTAGCGCTGAGCGCGTTGCAGGCCCTCGGCCGGCACGCTGCGGTGGCGGCGTTCGGCGTGCTGGCCCTGGTCCTGGCGGCGGGGTACGTGCCCGGGGCGTGGCTCGGGGGCACCACCGGGACCGCCGTCGTCTCCACCGTCGCCTACCTCGTGACAGCGCTGTACCTGCGCACCAGCCTGCGGTCGGCACTCCGGCCGAGCTCGCGGGAGGAGAACCGGTGACCCGGACGTCGGTCGTGGTGGTGGCCTACCGCTCCTCCGGCTACCTCGAACGCGGCCTGCCCGCCCTGCTGCGCGACCCGGCGGTGGGCGACGTGGTCGTCGTGGACAACAGCAGCGACCCGGCCACCGCCCGCGTGGTGGGCCGCGCCGACGGGCGGGTCCGCTACGTCGACCCCGGGGCCAACCTCGGGTTCGCCCGGGGCTGCAACCTCGGCATGCGCGCCACCAGCGACCCGGTGGTCACCTTCCTGAACCCCGACGTGCTGCTCGAGCAGAGCCTCGCCGAGCTCGTCGACCGGTGCGGGGCCGACGACCGCATGGTCCTGGGTGGTGGGCTGACCGGCGAGGCCGGCGGCGCGCTGGGCAATGCCCGCCGCCGGGAGACGCTGGGCACCGAGCTGCGCCGGGCGGTGCTCGGCGCCGGCTCGTCCCTGCAGCCGGTCGCAGCGGACACCGGGACGATCGCCGTACCCCAGGTCGACGGCGCCTTCCTCATCGCCCACCGCACCTTCCTCGAGCTGCTCGACGGGTACGACGAGCGCTTCGAGCTGTACTTCGAGGACGTCGACATCTGCGACCGGGCCCGAGTCCACGGCCGCGTGCTCCTGGACACCCGCCGCTTCGGCAGCCATGCCGGTGGGGGAAGCTCGCGCACGGTCGCCGCCGTCTCCTACTGCGTGTTCCGCGTCTCCCGGATCCGCTACTTCGCCAAGCGGGGCGGCAGGGCGGCCGCGGCGGCGGCGCTGGTGGTCGCAGTCGCCGAGGTGGTCGCCCGCACGCTCACCCGGCAGCCGGAGGGCTGGCGCGTGCGGTGGCGGGCCCTGCGGCTGTCGGCCCGCGAGGCCTGGCGGCCGGGCACGGTCCGGGTGCTGTCGTGAGCGCGGCCATCATCCTGGTCGGCTCGGCGCTGCTGTTCCTGCTGTGCTGGCGCCGCTGGGGGATGCTGCACCCGCTGACCGTCACGCTCGCCCTCTGGCTCGTCATCGGCCTGCTGCTGGTGATCCGGCCGGTCGAGCTGTACGAGCCCAGCCCGCGGATCGCGGTGGCCATCGTCTCGGGCCTGACCGCGCTGATCGCCGTCCCGCTGCTGTTCGACCGCACGCCGCGACCTGGGGACGACGACGCGGCGGCCGACCCCCCGGTCCGGGTGTCGGTGCGGGTCGGCCGGCTGGCGGTCGCGACGGCGGTCGTGCTGGCGGTCGTGCTCTGGGGCTCCTGGCAGTACCGCCAGGCGGTCTCCAGCGTCCTCGGCGTCCCCTTCGGTCAGCTCGACAGCAAGCTGGTGCGCTGGGCGGAGCTCTACGGCAACCTGGTCATCCCCACGCCGGTCGGCATCGCGCAGGCGCTGGCCCCGCTGCTCGGCGCGTTCGGCGTCATCGGCGGGTTGTGCCACCGCTGGTGGTGGTTCCTCCTCATCCCGGTCGCGATCGCGACCACGATGCAGTCGCCGTCGCGCACGGCCACCCTCACCCTGGTCGTCACCAGCCTGTTCTTCCTCGTCCTGCTGCCGCGGGCGGCCGGCTTGGTGCGTCGCCACCGCCGTCGGATCCTGCCCCCGGGGGTGCGGGTGGCGGCCCTCGTCTCGCTCGTCGGCGGAGCGGCGCTGGCCTACTTCGGCTTCGTCGGCCAGCAGCTGGACAAGGGCGCGCTGCCGCCCGGACTCGTGGTGTCGGGCTGGCTGCCCGACTCGCTGGTGCAGCCGCTGCTCTACCAGGTCGGCGGCGTCAGCGCGTTCAGCGTCGCGGTCGACCAGTCCACCGGCGGCGCCGGGCCGTACGGGGCGTGGGGCCGGTCGCTCTACGCCGTGGTGAAGTCCCTCCAGTTCTTCGGCGTGCCCCTCCCGACGCCGCAACCGTTCGCCGACTACGTGGACATGCCGATCCCCTTCAACACCTACACGGCGTTTGGCGACGCCTACTTCGACTTCGGCCTCGCCGGTGTCGTCGCGGTCTTCCTGCTCGCCGGCCTGGTCGTCCACCTGCTGGGGACCTGGCCGCGGCCCGGTCACCCCGGCTCGATCTGGGCGATGAGCGTGATGGCCGCCGTCCTCACGGCGACGCCGATCCACGGGCGGTTGCTCGACATCGACGTCCTCGTGCCGGCGGTGACCGGCTGGCTGCTCGTGACCTGGGTGCTCCGTCCCGAGCGGACGCCACCGGCGGCCGCGCCGCAGCCGACCGCGGCCGCGCTCGCCGGAGAGGAGCGGGCACTCCGGTGAGCACGGACCGGGACCACGGAGGACCCGACGGGTCGGAGCGCAGCGGGACGGGCGAGCCCATCCGGGTCGGCCTGCTGACCAGCGTCGGCCGCACGCTGGACGCGTTCTTCCCCCCGATCGTCGACCGGCTCACCGAACTCGGCTTCGCGGTGACGTGCGCCAGCGGGACGGCGTCGTCGCTGCCGGGCTGGACACCGCTGGAGGGCTTCACCCAGCGCCCCTCCCGCGGCGTGCGCACCGCCCTGCGTTCGGTGCGGAGGTGGTCCGCGGCGCAGCGCCACGACGTCGTCGTCACCAACACCGCGACCGCCTCCGCACTGGTGCGGGTGGCCGGGTTGCGAGCACCGGTCGTCTACTTCTGCCACGGCCTGCACTGGGGCCGGGACGACGCCCGCGCGCTGCCGTGGAAGGCCGTCGAGCGCGCCCTGCTGCCGCGGACGGCCGGGGTGGTGACGATCAACCGGGACGACCAGGCGTGGTTCGAGCGGCACGGTGCGCGGAGCGTGCACCGCCTCGCCACCGGCGTGGGCGTCCCGCTCGAGCAGTGGCCGGCCGCGCCGCTGCCCGCGTCGGACACCCTGGACCTGCTCTGGGCCGGGGACATGACGCCGCGCAAGCGCCCCCTGCAGGCGGTCGCCGTGGTGGCCCGCCTGGTCGACCTGGGGGTGCCCGTACGGCTGCGCATGCTCGGTGACGGGCCGCTGCACGAGGCCGTGAGGGCCGAGGTCGCCGCACGCGGCCTGGGCGACGTCGTCCGCGCCGAGGGCCGGGGGCCGGTGTCCGCGGCACTGGGCGAGGCGACCGCGCTGCTGCACACCGCCTCGTGGGAGGGGCTGCCGCGCGTGGCCCTGGAGGCCGCCGCGGTCGGACGCTGGTGCTACGGGTTCGACGTCAAGGGCCTGCGGGACGCGCCGCTGGTCCGGCTCGCGCCGGACGGCGACCTGGAGGCCCTCAGCCGCCTGCTCGCCGCCGACGCCGCATCCGGTGCCGTGCGGGGCGTTCCCGACGTCCGTGCCGCACTGGATGCCACCACCGCTGCGGACGGGCTCGCCGACGCGCTGCTCGACGTGCTCGGCCGCCGGGCCCACCGCCCCGGGACGCGGGTGCCTCCGCCGGCCTGACCCGCCGGCCTGACCTCGTCCCGGTTCAGGCGGGGCGCCGCCACGGCGGGAAGAACCCGGCCGTGTCGTCGGTGCCCGCCAGCTCCCGGTAGCGCACCGGATCGTGCACGAGCTTGGCCACGTGGAAGGGCAACGGCTCGCTCTGCGGGTCGTAGCGGTGCTTGAACACGAACAACGGCGAGGTGGCCGACCCGCCGAGGCCGCCACCGAGGTGCACCCTGACCATGCCCTGGGCCTGCGCCCACTGGGCCGCCGCCACGAACAACCGGTTGGACGCACCGATCGTGCGGGCCACCTCGTCGGAGGCGCCGAGGTGGTAGTGCAGCCACGGCCCGTGCGCGAAGCACAGCAGCGCGGCCACCAGGCGCCCCTCCAGCCTGCCCTCGACCAGCAGGGGCCGCAGCGTCGCCGCCTCCGCGACGAGCGCCGCCCAGTAGTCGTCGCGGAAGTAGAAGAACGTGTCGGCCTTCTGGCGGCGCATCGTCGTGTAGTAGAGGTCCCGGAACTCATCCAGGCAGGCCGGCCGTGGATCGACGGTGACCTCGAGCCCCTCGCGGTCGGCCCGGCGCGCAGCCCGACGGTGGTGGGGGTGCATGCCCGCGAGCAGGTCACGGCCGGGCGAGACGTCCCAGGCCACGGTCGAGCCGGCCGGCACCAGCTCGGCCGACGGCGGGACCAGTGCCGCGTTGTCCAGCAGCGGGTGCAGGCGCAGGAAGGTGGTCACCACGCCGTTGGCCCGGGCCCACGCGTCCAGGGCCGAGCCCAGGGCGGTGGCCACGTCCCGGGAGCGGGCGACCGGCCCTCCGTAGCCGTAGGCGCTGATGGCGTCCCATCCCGCTCCGCCGGGCAGCGGCCGGAGCAGCAGCGGGAGCGCGACGTCGCCGCCCCGATCGCGCAGGTGGAGCAGCAACGGCCGCGTTCCCGGCACCTCGAGCAGAGCCGACGCCCGCGCATAGGCGGCGCTGGTGTAGGTGTCCAGTCCACCCAGGGCACCGACCACTGCGTCCCACCGGGCTTCGGGGACCACGTGCATGTCGCCCACTGAGGTCACCATCGCGTCCGTCCGGCGGCGACCCACGTCCGCCACGGTCACACGCGCTCCCCCGCCTCGGTGTCCACACCCGGAGGCTAGACGCCGGAGGGCCGCTGCAGACGGTGACCGTGCGTCATCACTCGTTCGGGCCAGAGGTCTGCGCACCGGCCTGTCGGCCGCCCACCGCCCGGGGGACAGCACCGGTCACCTGAATCGACCTCTGTCGATATGACAAAGGGTGACCATCACTGTCGCCACGATGACGACAAGCCGCCTCCTGTTGTCACCGAGCGTCGTACCGGCCGATTTCGCACAGAAAACCTACTGCGAGGGCCATCGCGGCCTTACTTTTCGTGACTCCGGCGCCTTTCCGGGCGGCGGCAGTGCAGAGAGCCTCCCAGCCGAGCGGGGCTCCACGGGGGATTGGTGGACGCGTGCGACGGATCGACCTGCTCGAGATCCTCCGGCGTCATCTCCGCCTCGTCGTCGCAGGGCTGCTGCTCGGGCTGGCGGTGGCCGGCGCGCTCAGCGTGACCGCGGTCCGGACCTACTCCTCCTCCACGCAGCTGTTCGTCGGGACGGCGGGATCGACCGCCTCCGCGGACGCGTACGAGGGCAACCTCTTCTCCCAGCAGCGCGTCGCCTCCTACGCAGAGGTGCTGACGTCGCGGGAGCTGGCGCAACGCGTGGTCGACGCGACCAGGCTGCCCCTGACCGCGCGCGAGGTGGCCGCCAAGGTCGCCGTCACGCCCCTGCCGGAGACGGTCGTGCTCGACGTCGTCGTCACCGACACCTCGGCTGAACGCGCGCAGCAGATCGCGGCGGCCCTCGGCCAGCAGTTCACCGCGCGGGTCGCCGAGCTGGAGACCCCCCGGGGCGCGGCCTCGCCGATGGTCACCATCACCACCATCCAGGACGCCGACCTGAACCCGACGCCGGTGAGCCCGGACGTCCTCGGCAACCTCTGGCGGGGCGCAGCCGTGGGCCTGCTGCTGGGCATCGGGCTGGCGCTGGCGCGCGGTCACCTCGACCGGACCGTCCGCGAGGTCGACGACGTCGAGCAGTCCACCGGCTCCCCCGTGGTCGGCCGCGTCTTCGACGACCGCAAGCTCGCCAAGCAGCCGCTGACGGCCGGCGCCGGCGGGCAGTCGCCCACCGCTGAGGCCCTCCGGGCCCTGCGGGTGAACCTGCGGCACCTGGGGGGTGGGTCCGGCCCGCGGGTCGTCGTGGTGGCCGGCGCGTTGCCCGGAGAAGGTGCCACCACGATCGCCACCGACCTGGCCGTCTCCCTCGCCGGCGCCGGCGACCGGGTCACCCTCGTCGACGCCGACCTCCGCCGCCCACGGGTGCGGCGCCGGCTGCAGCTGCCCGACGGACCCGGGCTCACCGAGGTCCTGATCGGTGCAGCCCAGCTGCCGGACGTCGTCCAGCAGTGGGGCGACGGTCCCGGCGGCCTCACCGTCCTCGGCGCCGGCGCCCTGCCCCCGGACCCTGAGGCGTTGCTGGGCTCTCCGGCGATGACGGCGCTCCTGCAGGCTCTGCGCGGGAGCCAGGACGTCGTGGTCGTCGACGCCCCCCCGCTGCTCCCGGTGGTCGACGGCGCCGTGCTGAGCTCCCGGGCCGACGTCTGCCTCCTGGTGGCGCGCTACGGGCGGACCGAACGGGGGCACCTGGCCGAGGCCGCCGCCGCGGTGGCCCGGGTCCGGGTCCCCTCACTCGGCGTGGTCCTCAACCGCGTCCCGCGCCGCGCCCGTGTCGCCACGACCGGATCGACGACCTACGCCGCCGACCGGCACGGGCGGCGGGTCGTCCCGGCCGGTCCTGCCCCCTCGCTGCCCCCGGGCCAGCCGTGAGCGGCATCCGACCCCGCAACGCCGGCCGGCGGACCCCGCCCCGGTCCCGCGACCAGATGACCGGGGGGCCGACCGCCGCCCAGCCTGAGAGGAAGGCCGACATGTCGGGAACGGACCCGGGCCTGCGGTGGCGTCTCATCCGCTTCGCGATGCTCGGCGGCGACGTGATCTCGCTGCTGGCGGGCCTGGTCCTGGCGGTCAGCGCCCGGTACGAGGGCGAGCTCGGCCAGATCAACACCAGGGGTCTGGTCGTGGCGTTGGCGCTCACGGTCCTGCTCTTCCCCATCGCGTCGACCGCCCTGCGCCTGCACCAGGGCCGCTACCCGGTGGGCAGCGCCGACGAGCTCAAGAGCCTGGTGATCGCCGTCGGGATGACCTCCCTGACCGTGCTCGCCGTCGACGCCGCCAGCGGGACGCCGCGGCTGCTGCCCCTGAGCGTCCCGCCGATCGCCGCCGTCCTCTCGTTCGTGATCATGGCCGCCTTCCGGCTGGCGATCCGCAGCCAGCGCGAGGGCGCCGTCCGGCCACGGACCGGGGAGCGGACGCTCGTCTTCGGTGCCGGGATCGCCGGCGAGCAGCTGATCCGCTCGATGCTCGGCGACCCCGACAGCCCCTACCTGCCGGTCGGTCTGCTCGACGACGACCCCACCAAGCGGCACCTGCGCATCCGGGGCGTCCGGATGATGGGCGGCCGCGAGCGCATGGCGGCCGCCGCCGCGGCGACCGGGGCTGAGGTCGTCGTCATCGCCCTTCCCTCGGCCGGCGGTGCGCTGGTCCGCGACCTGTCCCAACGGGCGACCGACGCCGGCCTCGCCGTCAAGGTGCTGCCCCGGATGTCGGAGTACTTCAACCGCCGGGTCGGCATCCGCGACGTCCGCGACATCGACGTCGCCGACCTGCTGGGCCGCCGGCAGATCGACACCGACGTCACCGAGATCGCCGACTACCTGCGCGGCAAGCGGGTCCTGGTCACCGGCGCCGGCGGGTCGATCGGCTCCGAGCTGTGCCGGCAGATCCAGCGTTTCGGCCCCGGCGAGCTGATGATGCTCGACCGCGACGAGTCGGCCCTGCACGCCCTGCAGCTGACGATGTTCGGCGAGGCGAGACTGCACGAGCCACAGGCCGTCCTCGCCGACATCCGCGACGGCGAGGCGCTCCTGCGGCTGTTCGGCGAACGTCGCCCGGAGGTGGTCTTCCACGCCGCCGCGCTCAAGCACGTCAACATGCTGGAGCAGTACCCCGACGAGGGCTGGAAGACCAACGTCCTGGGCACCCGCAACGTGCTCGCCGCCGCCACCGAGGTCGGGGTCACCCACTTCATCAACGTCTCGACCGACAAGGCCGCGAACCCGGTCAACGTCCTGGGGCACACCAAGCGGATGGCCGAGCAGCTCACCGCGGCCTACGCGCGGGGCGGTGGCGGTCGCTACCTGTCGGTGCGGTTCGGCAACGTGCTCGGCAGCCGGGGCTCGGTGCTGGAGACCTTCGCCGCCCAGATCGCCCGGGGCGGCCCGGTGACCATCACCGACCCGGAGGTGACCCGGTACTTCATGACCATCCCCGAGGCGGTCCAGCTGGTCATCCAGGCCGGCGCGATCGGCCGCGGCGGCGAGGCCCTGGTGCTCGACATGGGCGCGCCCGTGCGCATCGGCGACGTCGCCGCCCACCTGATCAGCCTCGAGGGCCGGCCGATCGAGATCCGGGTGACGGGTCTGCGGCCGGGTGAGAAGCTGCACGAGGAGTTGTTCGGCTCGGGCGAGCACGACAGCCGGCCGTTCCACTCGATGATCAGCCACGTGCCGGTGCCGGGGCTCGAGCCCGACGAGCTCGACCGTCTGGGGACCCGCTATCCCGCCGACACCGCCGGGACGACGCCACGCAACCACGTCGCCGTGCAGCCCCACCGCAACAGCGTGGTCCCGCTGTGACGGCCGCACCTGTCCGGCGACGGGGCCGGATCCTGCTCTCCTCGCCCGACGTCGGCGGCCGTGAGCAGGAACTGGTCGCCGAGGCCATCGCGTCCGGCTGGATCGCGCCCCTGGGGCCCATGGTCGACGCCTTCGAGCAGCGCATCGCCGAGCGGTGCGGCCGCGCGCACGCGGTGGCTCTGTCGTCCGGCACGGCCGCCCTGCACCTCGCGCTGCTCGAGCTGGGCGCGCGCCCGGGCCGGGCCGTCATCGTCCCGACGATGACCTTCATCGCGACGGCGAACGCCGTCGTCTACACCGGAGCGGAGCCGGTGTTCGTCGACTGCGATCCGGAGACCGGCATCCTCTCCCCGGCGCTGCTGGAGGAGGCCCTGGCCGCACTCCAGGCGGAGGGGACGACGGTGGCCGCCGTCGTCCCGGTCGACCTGCTGGGCCGCTGCGCCGACTACCCCGTGCTCGACGGGATCTGCGCCCGCTACGGCGTCCCGGTCGTCTCCGACGCGGCTGAGGCGCTGGGTTCCAGCTGGCGCGGCCGGCCGGCCGGGTCGTCCGGCGTCATGGCTGCCCTGTCGTTCAACGGCAACAAGATCATGACCACGAGCGGCGGCGGGATGCTGCTGACCGACGATGCCGCGACGGCGCAGCGCATCCGCTACCTGAGCACGCAGGCCCGCCAGCCCGCGGTGCACTACGAGCACACCGAGGTCGGTTACAACTACCGGCTGAGCAACGTGCTCGCGGCGCTGGGCCTCGCCCAGCTCGAGCGGCTCGACGAGATGATCGGCCGACGCCGCGCCCTGCGCGAGCACTACGCCGCGCTGGTCGACGGCGTCCCCGGGGTGCGGGTGTTCCAACGGGAGGGCGACGCGGGCGACAACTGCTGGCTGACCGCGCTGCTGGTGGACCCCGCCGAGGCCGGCTGGTCGGTCGACGACCTGCGCGGGGCGCTCGACCTGGCCGACATCGAGTCCCGGCCGCTGTGGAACCCGATGCACCGTCAGCCGGTGTTCACCGGCGCCCGCGGGCACCTCGACGGCTCGGCCGACCGGCTCTTCGCCACCGGGCTCACCCTGCCCAGCGGCTCGTCGCTGAGCGCCGACCAGGTCGACGACGTCCTGGAGACGATGGGGGCCTTCCTGGAGCAGCGGCGGTGAGACGGCCGTCCTACCTCCCGGTCAAGCGGGCCATCGACGTCGCGGCCTCCGGCGTCGGGCTGGTGGTCACTGCCCCGGTGATGGCCGCGGTGGCCATCGCGGTGCGGCGGGACCTCGGCTCGCCGGTGCTGTTCCGCCAGCAGCGGCCCGGCCGTGACGGGCGGCCGTTCGAGCTGGTCAAGTTCAGGACGATGCGCACCCTCGGGCCGGCCGACTCGGTGGCCAGCGACGGCGAGCGCCTCACGCCCTTCGGGAGGTGGCTGCGCAGCACCAGCCTCGACGAGCTGCCGACGCTGTGGAACGTGCTGCGTGGTGACATGAGCCTGGTGGGCCCGCGGCCGCTGCTCATGGAGTACCTGGACCGCTACACGCCCGAGCAGGCCCGGCGGCACGAGGTGCGGCCCGGGGTGACCGGGCTGGCTCAGGTCCGCGGCCGCAACCTGCTGGACTGGGACCAGAAGTTCGCCGCCGACGTCGAGTACGTCGACCGGCTCGGCCCCCGGTTGGACCTCCAGGTGCTGGTCGCGACGCTGCGGACGGTGCTGCGGCGGGAGGGCATCTCCGCGACCGACGCCCCGACCATGCACCTGTTCACCGGCAGCCGACGGGACGACGTCGCCTGACCCCCGCCGCTCGCGGACGGGCCGGGCCCCACACCGGACGGTGGGGGCCCGACCCGTCACTGCGGTGAGGTGGCCGGCGCCGCGGCCGCCAGCGCGGCGGCGAGGCTGCGGCCGAGCGCGGAGCCGAAGGAGCTGATCCGGCCGCAGTGCTCCATGTGCCAGACCGGCGAACCGTGGACGACGTTGCCCGCGAGCAGCGGGCCCATCACGTGCAGCCGCGGTGCCGCGGCCAGCGTCGTGTCCACGGCGATGCCGCCGCCGTACGGGGTCGGCCGGACGACGCCGCGCTCGATGAGCCCGGCGACGAGCGAGGGCGAGGTGTCGCGCAGGTACCGGGTGGGGCCGCCGCAGTTGAGGACCACGTCGGCGGGCCGGTCGAGCTCACCGGGCACGCCGCCGTGCGTGTACCGGACCCGCACCCCCCGCCCGCCGTCCGGGTCGACGCCGGTGAGGCTGCCGGCCACGGTGGCCAGCCGCCCCTCGGCGGTCAGGTCGTCGACCACCTCGGTGTACTCCCAGCCGGCGCGCCGCTGGTGCCGGCCGAGCTCGACACCCCAGTGCCCCGCGAACTCCAGGGTCTGCTCAGCCGACAGCTGAGGCAGCACCGCGGACACCCCCTCGGAGATCGGGCGCAGGGTGTCGGCCACCGTCAGCCCGGCGGCCCGGCCCCGCTCGAGGTCGGCGAGGGCGGCGGTGTAGACCTCGACGGCCGTGACCTCAGCGGAGTCCCGGAGCTCGCGCAGGCGCTCGGCCACGAAGCCGGGCCGGGGGGCGGTCAGCAGCTCGGGCAGCACGCCGCCCGGCGACACCACCGTGAAGACGGTGCCCTTCTCGGCGACGACGGGCAGGTCGTTGATCTGGTAGAGCATGTCCATCGTGCCGGCGTTGCCACCGATGAGGACGACGTGCGGCGGCCCGGCGTCAGCGGGGCGGCGCTCGAACGCCGCCCGGATGCGCTCCAGCGCCTCCCCCATGCCGTCGAAGGGGTTGTCGACGAGCACGGCGTCGTGCGGCTC
Organism: Modestobacter excelsi; assembly: GCF_005930495.1. GTDB lineage: Bacteria > Actinomycetota > Actinomycetes > Mycobacteriales > Geodermatophilaceae > Modestobacter > Modestobacter excelsi. The sequence goes on from NZ_SJEX01000023.1 coordinate 21,594, forward strand.
CCCGTCGACGTCCAGGCGGGGCATCACCGGCGAGGACCCGGTCGCCAGCACGACGTGGCGGGCGTGCAGCGTGGTCTCCCGGCCGGTGACGAGGAGCACCGGTCCGACGGGGTCCACGGCGAGGACCTCGTCCCGCACCACGTCGACGGTGGCGATGCCGGCATCGGCGGAGAGCTCGATCGCCGCACGGACCCGCTGGGTGAGGTGGACGCCGAAGACGTAGCGGGGCAGGAACAGGTCGTCGAACTCGTCGCGGGCGACCGCCTCGCGGTGGCGCGCCCACCACCGCGTCGACACCGGCCCGCCGGCAGCCAGGAACTCGTCGAGGACCCAGGACTTGTGCACGGACAGCCACTCGGTGAACAGCTGCAGCTCGCCGGGCGGCAGGAAGTCCCGCAGCGGGGTGATGAGCAGCGAGGTGCGCCCGGTGCGGCTGCCGTAGGCGATGCCCGGGAACGGGTCGGACGCCCGCTCCACGACGGCGATCCGCAGCGGCTGCGCCGGCGGCGGGTCACCGGCCAGTGCCGTGAGCAGCGAGATGAGGACGTAGGACGTGGAGGCCCCTGCGCCGACGAAGACGAGGTCGTGCGTCGCCTCACCCCCGTCGCCGGGGGGCGCCGCGGTCGGCCGATCGTGCTGGTCGATGGTGGTCATGGCACCCGGAGTCCCGCCTGCTGCCGGCCGCCGGAGCTGACGAAGACCGGGTCCGGCGGCACCTCCCCGTCCCGGTCCGGGAGGATCCGCGCCGGGTTGCCGACAGCGGTGACGTGGTCGGGGATGTCTGCGATGACCACCGTGCCCGCGCCGATCTTGCACCACCGACCGATCGTGACCTTGGGGATGACGACCGCGCCGACGCCGACGTGCGTGCCCTCACCGACGGTCACGTGGCCGCTCAGCGCCACCTGCGGGCTGATGTGGGCGTAGTCGCCGATGTCGCAGTCGTGGTCGACGCTGGCCCCGGTGTTGATGAGGACGTGCCGGCCGATGCGGGCGTTGGGCTGCACCATCGCGCCGGCGAGGACCACGGTCCCCTCCCCGATCCTGGCCGACGGCGCCACGATCGCCGTCGGGTGGACTGCCTGCCCGAAGTGGGCGTCGAGGACCTGCGCGAGCTCGGCGCGCTCGCCGTTGATGCCGACCGCCAGCACGAGCGGCACGTCCAGCGGCGGGAAGTCGTCGGGCCCGACGACCCGGATGCCCGGGGACACGTCCTGGCTGGCGGGGTGCTGGTTCGCAGGGCTGTCGTTGTACATCCGCCGGACGCGGATGCCGCGCTCCCGGAGCACGTCGACCACGACCTGGGCGTGGCCACCGGCGCCGTAGACGTCGTAGACCGGCCTCTCGCCGAAGGTCACGCGGCCTCCTCGTCTCGTTCTCCCCGTTGCCCGCCCGCACCGCGCTGTGCACCGGGTGAGCGGGCGGAGCGTATGCGGCCCGGAGGGCTCCCGGGGACTCTGTTGCGCGCTGGGAGGGTGAAATCCGTACCGAAGAGTCCGCGTTCACCCGACCAGGCAGGCACGGCGCCCGTGTCCTCACTCCTCGTACGCCTGACGTCACGCAACGGGTTCACCGGCGATGACGGTGCGACGGTTCGCCAGCCGCTCGGACGACCAGGAGGCAGCTCCGCCGACGCCCGCGCCCAGCGCCCAGCCGGCGAGCACGTCGGTGACCCAGTGGGCGCCGAGGTAGGTCATGCTCACTCCCACGGCCAGCGTGCCGATCGTCAGCACCCCCGCGACCAGGCGTCCGACCCGGTCCGCCCGGCGCAGGCCCCACAAGACCAGCGGAACGGCGGCGCCGGCGGTCAGCGCGGCGATCGACGAGGGGAACGCGGCGCCGTCGGTGGGCACCAGCGCGAGGTCGGCGGGAGGGCGCGGCCGGCCGATGACCTCCTTGAGCCACTCGGCCAGCCCGGTGGCGACGAACGAGGAGACCATCGCCGCCGCCACCGCCCACCAGGCCCGGCAGGCCCACGCGAACACCAGGGCTGCGAGCCCGGCCAGGACGTACGTGGCCGCGGGCTGGCCGGCGTCCATGAGCCCTCGGGTGGCGGCGTCGGCCCAGCCGGTGCGGTGTCGCTCGATGGCCTCGAGCACCGCCAGGTCGAAGGACATGCCCTGAGTATCGATCATGCCGAGCACGTGCGTGATCCCCGGCCCAGCCGCACTGGCGAGCCGTTGATGCCCCGTCGGGGTGTGGACGGCGGTGCGCACGCCCTCCGGGACTGCCGATCCACCTACCGTGGAGGACGTGACCTGCGCCGCAGCGTTCTTCGACCTCGACAAGACGGTCATCGCGAAGTCCAGCACGCTGGCCTTCGGGCGCCCGTTCTTCCAGGGCGGGCTGATCAACCGCCGGGCCGTCCTGAAGGGCGCCTACGCGCAGTTCGTGTTCTCCCTGGCCGGCGCGGACGCCGACCAGATGGAGCGGATGCGCAGCCAGATCACCGCCATGACGACGGGGTGGGACGTCGCGGTGGTCCACGACATCGTGCGGGAGACCCTGCACGAGGTCGTCGACCCGCTCGTCTACGCCGAGGCCGCCGACCTGATCGAGGAGCACCGCGCGGCCGGCCGGGAGGTCGTCATCGTCTCCAGCAGCGGTGCCGAGATGGTCGGGCCGATCGGGGAGATGCTCGGCGTGGACCGGGTCGTCGCCACCCGGATGGTCACCGTCGACGGCCGGTACACCGGCGAGGTCGAGTTCTACGCCTACGGGGCCAACAAGGCCGCGGCGATGCGCGAGGTCGCCGCCGAGGAGGGCTGGGACCTCGCCGACTGCTGGGCGTACAGCGACTCGGTCACCGACCTGCCGATGCTCGAGGCGGTCGGTCACCCGACCGCGGTCAACCCCGACCGCGGCCTGCGCAGGACGGCCGCCGAGCGCGGCTGGCCGGTGCTGCAGTTCACCCGTCCGGTGCGGCTGCGGTCCCGGTTCTCCGGCGGTCGCGCGCCCGCGGTGACCGGCGCGGCCGTGGGCGTCGGTGCCGCGGTGGCCGGGCTGGCCTGGTACGCCCGACGCCGTGCCCTCCGGGCGCTGCCCGCGCTGCCGCACGTCCTGCCGCTCGCCGACCCCGTCACCTCGTCGGCGACCCGCCGGCGTCGCCGCGGCGCCTGAGCCTCAGCCGCGGAGCAGCGCCTCGCAGATCGCCAGGCCCTCGGCCGCGCCGAGCTCGGTGCCCCGGGCGCAGTGCACGAGCCAGCCGGCCACACCGGCCGGCTCACCGGAGCGGTACCCGGCCAGCGCCTCCGCGTAGGCGCCGCGGCCCAGCTCGGCGAGGCCCACCTCGGGCACCGAGACCGCCTTCGGGTCCAGGCCGCGGGTGATGCCCACGAGCCGGCCGGCGGCCCGGGCGACCACGCCGTCCTGCGTGCCGAACGGCGCCAGCGCCGCGAGCTCGCCGTGGACGACGCCGGCGACCACCACCGCCGGGACGGTGGTCGCGCCGGTGATGACGCTGAGCAGCCCGGCCAGCCGCGGCCCGGCGTTCCCCGAGGGCCGGCCGAGGTCGGCCGGGGCGGCGAGCCCGGTGGCGGCCAGCACGTGCAGCCGGGCGAGCACCTGGCCCGGCGCGCGGTCCCAGGTCTCCACCATCGAGCCCAGCCCTCCGGAGACCCGCAGCGCGCCCTGCACCACCGGGTCGTCGACCTCGCCCGCCCGGAGCGCTGCCAGCGGCAGGTCCACGCCCTCGAGCGCGGCCGAGGCCCGCGCTCCCCGCAGCGCCGACTCCGCACTGACCCCGGCGGACTCCCGGCGCAGCACCTTGTGGCCGAGCAACCGGTCGACCGCCGTGCGGGCGGCCTCGGCGGCCTCGGGGACCCCGGGCAGGCCCAGCAGGCCGGCCAGCGGGTCGGGGCCGGTCGGACGGGCGGCGGGCCGGGAGACCCGGCCGGCGCCGGGGCGGAGCGGGATGGTCACGGCTGCGACGGTACGAGCCGCGTGGCGCCGGACCACCGCCGCCCCGGAACCGTCCGCCGCATAGGCTCCCCCGACGATGGCCGCCTCGCTCACCCTGCTCCTGGTCCGGCACGGCCAGAGCGCGTGGAACGCCGCCGGCCTCATGCAGGGGCAGACGCCGCACGTGCCGTTGACCGAGCTCGGCCACCAGCAGGCCGCCCGGGCCGCTGCGGAGCTGGCCGGGCTGGGCCGCGACGGCGCGGGACCGGGCGCGCTGCTGTCCAGCGACCTGCTCCGCGCGGTGCAGACGGCGGAGCACTGCGCGGCGGCCACCGGGCTCACCGTCGGGACCACCCCGGCGCTGCGCGAGCAGGGCTACGGCGTGCTCGAGGGCCGGCCCTCCCGCGAGCTGTGGGACGTCGTCGACTGGACCGATCCGCACTGGTCCGCCGAGGGCGGGGAGAGCCTGGCCCAGCTCCACGGCCGGGTGGCCGGGCTGTTCGCCCAGCTGCTGGCCGACCCACCTGCCCCGGTGCTCGCCCTGGTGACCCACGGCGACACGATCCGGGCGGCACAGGCGGTGGCGGCCGGTCTGGGTCCGGACCAGCTGCCCGCGGTCACGCCGCACAACGGGTCGGTCACCCGGCTGGAGCTGGTGGAGCGGAACGACCCCGGAGCCGAGTCGTGAGCGTCGCGAGGACGACGGGCGAGCGAGCATCGCAGGGAGCGCCAGCGACCGAGGAGCGGAACGACCCCGGAGCCGAGTCGTGAGCGTCGCGAGGACGACGGGCGAGCGAGCATCGCAGGGAGCGCCAGCGACCGAGGAGCGGAACGACCCCGGAGCCGAGTCGTGAGCAAGGTCCTGGTCCTGGGCGGCTCCCGGTCGGGGAAGTCCGCCCATGCCGAGCACCTGCTGGACAGCGAGCTGGAGGTCACCTACCTCGCCACCTCCCGCCGGGACGACGCCGACGCCGAGTGGAGCGACCGGATCGCCGCCCACCGGTCACGCCGCCCGGTCAGCTGGACGACGGTGGAGAGCACCTCACCCTCGGAGCTCGTGCGGGGCGGTGCCGTGCTGGTCGACAGCATCACCACGTGGGTCGCCGCGCTGATGGACGAGACCGGGATCTGGGACACCCTCGACGGCGGTGGCGCCCACGCTGCCGACCGGTCCGGCGACCGCCGGGCCGCGCTGGACCGGCTCGCGCAGCGCTGCGACGCCCTGGTCAACAACTGGGTGATGACGCCCGCGCACGTCGTGGCCGTCAGCGACGAGGTCGGCCTGGGCGTGGTGCCCGAGACCCGCGCCGGCCGGCTGTTCCGGGACACCCTCGGGTCGGTCAACCAGCGGCTGGCCGCCACCGCGGACGAGGTGTGGTTCGTCGTCGCCGGCCTCCCCCAGCGCCTCCGGTGACGCGCCGGCCCTGGTCCGGTCCCGCCGAGGCCTTCGCCGTGCTCAGCATCGCCCGGGTCCCGGCGGCGTCGTCGGCCCGCGGTGTGCTGCCGTGGGCGCCGCTGGTCGGGCTCGTCCTCGGCGCGCTGGCCACCGCGGTGGGGTGGCTCGGCGGCCGGTACGCCGGCCCGCTGGTCGGCGCCGTCCTCGCCGTCGCCGTGCTCGCGGCACTCACCCGTGGCCTGCACCTGGACGGTCTGGCCGACACCGCCGACGGCCTCGGCCCGCTGCGCGGCCGGGAGCGTGCCCTGCAGGTGATGCGGGCAGGTGACGTCGGCCCCTTCGGCGTGGCCACCCTCGTGCTGACCCTGCTGCTGCAGGTCGCCTGCACGGCCCAGCTGCTGACCGTCGACGGGGGCTGGCTCACCCTGCCCGTGGCCACGGTCGCGGCCCGGGTGGCGATGGCCGGCACGGGGCTGCCCGGCACCCCGATCGCCGCCGGCTCGACGCTGGGCGCCGCGGTCGCCGGGACCGTGTCGCGGCGCTGGCTGACCGGCACCGCCGTCGTGTCCCTGGCCGCTGTCGGCGCCGTCGTCCTCGCCTCCGGGCACGGGTGGGGCCGGGCGCTGGCCCTGGTCGGCGCCACGGCGCTGGGGTGGCTGGCTGCCGGGGCCCTGCGCCGCCGGGCCCAGGCGCGCCTGGGCGGGGTCAACGGTGACGTGATGGGCGCGATGGGGGAGGTGACCGCGACGGTCGCCCTGCTGGCCGCCGCCGTCCTGGTGCGCTGAGTCAGCGCTTCCCGGTGAGCGAGCCGAACAGCTTGCCGAACCCTCCGGAGGACTTCGGAGCAGCGCGCCCACGTCCCGTGCCCGCCCGACCGCGGGTGCCGAAGCCCGTGAAGGAACGCCCGGTCCGGCCCTGCGCGCCGGTGGTGCCCGACCGGCCGGTGGCGGCCTGACCGCGGGCCCGGAAGCCCCCGAACGAACGCCCGGTCCGGCCGCGGCCGTCGCTGGCCCGGCCGCCCAGCCCGCCGCCCATGCCCTTGCCGGTGGTGCTGCGCCCGCCAGGGGTGCCTCCCCCGGCGGCGCGGCCTCCGGTGGCGCGGCCTCCGGTGGCGCGCGCGCCGGTGCTCTTCGCGGAGCCGGTCAGCCTGCTGAGGATGCCCATGCCGCCACCGTCCTCCCCGTCGCGACCGGCAGCGCGCCCCAGGACCTCAGGGCCCGCGTGCACGGCGTGCCGTCGCGCTCAGCCACCGGCGACGGACTGCACCACCATGACCTCGGCGTCGGCTGGCACCGGGGTGTCGAGCCCGGACAGCCGCCGGACCTCCTCGCCGTCGACGTAGACGTTGACGTGCCGGCGCAGTGCGCCGGTCTCGTCCCGGACCCGGCGGCCGAACACCGGGTGCTCGGCGGCGAGCACGTCCAGCAGCGCGTCGACGGTCGTCCGGGCCGGCACGTCGAGCGCCATCGACGTCCGGCCGCCGGTGCACTCGGCCAGCAGCCGCGGCAGCAGCACCTGGACCGTCACGAGTCCTCCTCGCTGGCGCTCGTCGCGCTCGCGCCGGACCGTGCCCTGTCCTCCGGCGACCTCGCGAGCTCGGTCGCCCCCAGCACCGCTGCCCGCACGCAGAGCACGTCGGGCAGGTGGGAGGCGACGGTGCCGAACGACTCCCCCTCGTCGGCGCTGGCGTAGACCTCCCCGCCGCGGGTGCCGACGTACACGCCGACCGGGTCGCCCGCGTCGACGCAGGCCGCGTCGCGCAGCACCGCGTTGTACTCGTGCGCCGGCAGCCCGTCGGCCAGCCGGCGCCAGCTCGACCCGGCGTCGTCGCTGCGGTGCACCGCCAGCTCGCCGCCGGGCGGGATCCGCTCGCCGTCGGCGACCAGCGGCACCACCCACACGGTCCCGGCGCGGCGCGGGTGCGCCAGCATCACGAAGCCGAAGTCCGAGGGCAGCCCGTCGGCGATCGAGGTCCACGAGTCGCCGTCGTCGTCGGAGCGGTAGACGCCGTGGTGGTTCTGCGCGTACAGCCGCCGCGGGTCGACGGCGTCCCGGGCGATCTTGTGCACGCACTGCCCGAACTCCGGCGCCGGCCCGGGCATGAAGTAGGCGCCGATCCCGGAGTTGCGCGGCTGCCAGGACCCCCCGCCGTCCGTCGTCCGGTAGACCCCGCCGGTGCTCATCGCGACGTGCACCGTGCCCTCCGGCCCGGGGACGACGGAGTGCGCCGCCGCCCCGCCGTAGCCCGCGCCCCACTCCGACCGGTGCGGGTGGTCCCACAGGCCGCGGCAGAGCGCGAAGGAGTCGCCGCCGTCGTCCGACCGCCACACCGAGATGGGCTCGCAGCCGGCCCAGACGACGCCCGGCCGGTCGGCGGAGTCCGGGTGCAGCTGCCAGATGCGCTCGACGGCGGCGCCGGTGTCGGCCGGGAACCGGATGGCGCCGTGCTCGGGCTCGTCCCAGGTGACGCCGAGGTCGTCGGAGTGCACCACCGTCGGGCCGAAGTGCTCCGAGCGCACGCCGATCATGAGCCGGGTGCGCCCACCGCGGGTGTCGATCCCGATGCTCGGCACCTCGGTCATCAGGAAGTGCGGTGACGAGAGCGACCAGCTGCGCCGGTCCTCACTCGTCGCGAGCCAGAGCCCCTTGCGGGTGCCGATCGCCAGCAGAGTCGTCGCCATGCAGCTGGAGACCGCCGGGCGACGACGAACTCATCGCTCCGGGCGCCTTCATCGGCCCCGTCCGGAGGCTCACCCCGAGCTTGCGAGGGGTGAGAGGGACGGGGTCCTCCTGCTGATCAACGGCGAGCCGCCGCCTGCGTGTCGCCGCCCTCCAGGTCGCCCTCGGTGTCCAGGTAGGCCTGCTGCAGCTCGGCGAGCAGCGCCGGGTCCGGCTCGGCCCACATGTTGCGGTCCACGGCCTCGAGCAGCCGCTCGGCGATGCCGTGCAGCGCCCAGGGGTTCGACGTCTCCATGAACTCCCGGTTCTCCGGGTCGAGCACGTAGGTCTGCGCGAGCTTCTCGTACATCCAGTCGGCGACCACGCCGGTCGTGGCGTCGTAGCCGAACAGGTAGTCGACGGTCGCGGCCAGCTCGAAGGCGCCCTTGTAGCCGTGCCGGCGCATCGCGGCCAACCACTTGGGGTTGACCACCCGGGCGCGGAACACCCGGGACGTCTCCTCGACCAGCGACCGGGTCCTGACCTGCTCGGGCCGGGTGGAGTCGCCGATGTAGGCCTCCGGCGAGGACCCGGTCAGCGCGCGGACGGTGGCGACCATCCCGCCGTGGTACTGGAAGTAGTCGTCGGAGTCGGCGATGTCGTGCTCGCGGGTGTCGACGTTCTTGGCGGCGACCGCGATCCGCCTGTACGCGGCCTCCATGTCCGGCCGGGCGTCCACCCCGTCCAGGTCGCGGCCGTAGGCGTAGCCGCCCCACACCGCGTACACCTCGGCCAGGTCGGCGTCCCCGCGCCAGTCCCGTGAGTCGATCAGCGACAGCAGCCCGGCCCCGTAGGCGCCCGGCTTCGACCCGAACACCCGGGTGGTCGCCCGCCGCCGGTCGCCGTGACCGGCGACGTCGGCGTCCACGTGGGCCTTCACGAAGTTGTGCTCGGCGGACTCCGAGTCGAGGGCAGCCACCAGGGTCACCGCGTCGTCCAGCATGGTCACCACGTGCGGGAAGGCGTCCCGGAAGAAGCCCGAGATCCGCACCGTGACGTCGATCCGCGGCCGGCCCAGCTCGTCCAGCCCGATCGGCTCCAGCCCGGTGACCCGGCGGGAGGCATCGTCCCAGACCGGCCGGACGCCGAGCAGCGCCAGCACCTCGGCCACGTCGTCGCCCGACGTCCGCATCGCCGACGTCCCCCACACCGACAGCCCGACCGAGCGCGGGAACTGCCCGTCGTGGTCAGCCTGGTAGCGCTCGACCAGCGACTCGGCCATCGCCGACCCCGTCTCCCAGGCCAGCCGCGAGGGGATCGCCCGCGGGTCCACGGAGTAGAAGTTGCGGCCGGTCGGCAGCACGTTGACCAGCCCGCGCAGCGGCGAGCCCGACGGCCCGGCCGGCACGTAGCCGCCCTCCAGGGCGTGCAGGGTCATGTCCAGCTCGTCGGTGGTGCGCTCCAGCCGGGGCACCACCTCGTCGACGGCGAACCGGAGCACGGCGGTCACCTGGTCGTCCGTCGTCCCGAGGACCCCTCCCACGACGTCGGCGATCGCCGAGGCCGCCCAGCCGCGCTCCTCCATGCCGGCGACCAGCGCCTCGGCCCGCGCCTCGACCGCGTCGGTGGCGTGCAGCCCGGCGGTGCCGTCCTCGGTCAGCCCCAGCGCCTCGCGCAGCCCGGGCAGCGCGACCGAGCCGCCCCAGATCTGCCGCGCCCGCAGCATCGCCAGCACCAGGTCGACCCGGTTCTGCCCCGCCGGCGGGGCGCCGAGCACGTGCAGCCCGTCGCGGATCTGGGAGTCCTTGATCTCGCACAGCCAGCCGTCGACGTGCAGGATCATCTCGTCGAAGTGGTCGTCCTCGGGCCGCTCGGCCAGGCCGAGGTCGTGGTCGAGCTTGGCGGCCTGCAGCAGCGTCCAGATCTGCTGCCGGACGGCGGGCAGCTTGGCCGGGTCCATCGCGGCGATGTTGGCGTGCTCGTCCAGCAGCTGCTCCAGCCGGGCGATGTCGCCGTAGGAGTCGGCCCGGGCCATCGGCGGCACCATGTGGTCGACCAGGGTGGCGTGCGCCCGGCGCTTGGCCTGGGTGCCCTCCCCCGGGTCGTTGACCAGGAACGGGTAGACCAGCGGCAGGTCGCCGAGCGCGGCGTCCGGCCCGCAGGCAGCCGACATCCCGACGGTCTTGCCGGGCAGCCACTCCAGGTTGCCGTGCTTGCCGACGTGCACCATCGCGTGCGCTCCGAACCCTCCGCGGGCCGGGGAAGATCGCAGCCACCAGTAGGCGGCCAGGTAGTGGTGGGAGGGCGGCAGGTCCGGGTCGTGGTAGATCGCGATCGGGTTCTCCCCGAAGCCGCGCGGCGGCTGGACCATCACCACCACGTTCCCGGCCCGGAGCGCGGCGAAGACGATGTCGCCGTCGGCCACGAACAGCGAGCCCGGGGCGGGCCCCCAGTGCTCGACCATCGCCGCGCGCAGGTCGGCGGGCAGGGTGTCGAAGAAGCGCTGGTACTCCCCGGCCGGGATGCGCACCGGGTTGCCGGACAGCTGCTCCTCGGTGAGCCAGTTCTCGTCCTGCCCGCCGGCGGCGATGAGGGCGTGCACCAGGGCGTCGCCGTCCAGGTCGGCGACGCCGGGCAGCGCCTCGGGGCCGTCGAAGGGGCCGATGTCGTAGCCGGCGCCGGACATCGCGGCCAGCAGCCGGACGACGGACGCCGGGGTGTCCAGGCCGACGGCGTTGCCGATCCGGGCGTGCTTGGTCGGGTAGGCGGACAGCATGACCACGATCCGGCGCTCGCCGGGCGGGGTGTGCCGGAGCCGGGCGTGCGCGACCGCCGTCCCGGCGACCCGGGCGGCCCGCTCGGGGTCGGCGACGTAGGAGGTCAGCCCGTCGGCGTCGGTCTCCTTGAAGGAGAACGGCACGCTGATCAGCCGGCCGTCGAACTCGGGGATGGCGACCTGGTTGCCGACGTCCAGCGGGGAGAGCCCGTCGTCGCTGGCGGCCCAGTCGGCGCGGCTCGACGTCAGGCACAGCCCCTGGACGACGGGGACGTCCAGCGCAGCCAGCTCGCCGACGTCCCAGGCGCCGTCGTCCCCGCCGGCCTGGGCGGTGGCCGGCCGGGACCCGCCGGCGGCGAGCACGGTGACGACGAGGGCGTCGGCGGTGCGCAGCACGTCGACCAGGCCCGGCTCGACCGTCCGCAGCGAGGCGGTGAACACCGGCAGCGCGCGGCCGCCGGCGTCCTCGATGGCGGTGCACAGCGCCTCGACGAAGCCGGTGTTCCCGGACAGGTGGTGCGCCCGGTAGTACAGGACGGCGACGACCGGGCCCTCCGTCACGGCTGAGGAACGGTCCAGCACGCCCCACTCCGGCGCGACCGACGGCGGCTCGAAGCCCTCGCCCTCGAGCAGCAGGGTGTCGCCGAGGAAGCGGTGCAGCTGCGCCAGGTTGTCCGGGCCACCCTGGGCGAGGTAGCCGTGCGCCTCGGTGGCCACGCCCATCGGGACGGTCGAGAGCTCCATCAGCTCGGCGTCGGGCACGTTCTCCCCGCCGAGGACGACGACCGGCGCAGGGCCGGCCAGCAGCGGGGCCAGCATCTCCTCGTACTGCCGGCGCACGCCGAGGATCCGGACGACGACGAGGTCGCTGCCGGCGGCGAGCTCCACCATCCCGGCCGCGCCGAGCCGGGTCGGGTTGCCCAGCCGCCACTGCGCCGGGCAGGACCGGGCCGACAGCAGGTCGGTGTCCGACGTCGACAGCAGGGTGTAGGTGCGAGAGCTCAAGGCCATGCCTCCCTCGGGGTCCGCGCCCCGGGTCGTCGGGCACGGCAGCCGAGGTGTCTGGCTCCCCCGCGAGCGGGGTCACAGTGGCGGGACCGCACCGGTCTTGCACCGGCTTCCCTGCTGCACTGCCGTGGGTGACGCAGACGCTACCCGGCGGGCCGGTCCTGCCGGAGCGCGCGCGGCCCCTCGATCAGCGGTCGGTTAGCGTGATCCGCGGCTCGGTTGCACAGCGAAACCGGCGGCAGCCCGCCGCCGACGACGAGGAGATCCCCCCATGGCGAGCGGTACGGCGACCGGCACCCGACCCGGCACGGCCCCCCGGTCGGGGTTGCTGCTGGCCGGCATCCTGCTCATCGCGGTCAACCTGCGGGCGGCGATCACCTCGGTCGGCCCGGTCATCGAGGACATCCGCACCGACCTGGACATCGGCGGCGCGACGGCGTCGGTGCTGGTCAGCCTGCCACTGGTCGCGTTCGCCGTGGTGTCACCGCTCGCGCCGGCCCTGGCGCGCCGGATCGGCATCGAGCGCGCGCTGGGCGCCGCGCTCGCCGTCCTGGCTGCGGCCACGGTGGTCCGCTCGCTGCCCTCGATCCCCGCACTGTGGGTGGGCACCGCCTTCCTCGGGATCGCCATCGCGGTGATCAACGTGCTGCTGCCGTCCCTGGTCAAGCGGGAGTACCCGGACAGGATCGGCCAGGTCACCGGCCTCTACTCCTCGGTCCAGGGCGCCGCCGCGGCGCTGGCGTCCGGTTTCGCCGTCCCGCTGGCCGGCACGACCCAGCACGGCTGGCGGCTCGCGCTCGGCATCTGGGCCGGGCTGGCCCTGGTCGCGCTGGCGGTCTTCCTCCCCCAGCTCCGGCGCCGCAGCGTGCCGGTGGACGCGGCGACCACGGTCCGCTCCCGGTCGCCGTGGGGATCGGCGCTGGCCTGGCAGGTCACCCTGTTCATGGGCACCCAGTCGACGGTCTACTACACGCTGATCACCTGGTGGCCCTCGGTGGAGCAGGCCCACGGCACCTCCGCCACCGCGTCGGGCTGGCACCTGTTCGCGCTCCAGGTCGCCGGCCTGCTGGCCAACCTGGCGACGGCGCGGCTCATCCCCCGCCGCGCGGACCAGCGGCTGCTGATCGGCGGCGCGGCCGGGCTGGTGGCCATCGGGATCGCGGGTCAGCTGGCCCTGCCGGCGGCCTCGCTGCTGTGGATCGTGCTCGCCGGCGCCGGCGGTGGCGCCAACATCGTCCTCGCCCTGTCCCTGTTCGGGCTCCGGACCCACGACCACCACCAGGCCGCGGCGCTGTCCGGGATGGCCCAGTCGGTCGGGTACGCCCTGGCCGCCGCCGGCCCGGTCCTGCTGGGGGCGCTGCACGACGCGACGGGCAGCTGGACCGCGCCGCTGTGGGTGCTGCTCGCCGTGCTGGTGGTCCAGGCCGCCGCGGGCGTGCAGGCCGGTCGCGCCCGGCTGCTCTGACGCCGACGGCTCAGGTGACGTCGACGCAGTCGACGATGAAGGTCAGGGTCGCGTCGCCGGGGATCGGCCCCTGGCCGTCCGGGCCGTACCCGAGGTCGCTGGGGATGACGACCATCCGCCGTCCGCCCACCTGCATGCCCTCGACGGCCTGGTCGAAGCCGGCGATGACCTGCCCGGCGCCGACGGTCACCGGGAACGTCTCGTCCGCCCCGCGGCTCCAGGAGGAGTCGAACTCCTCGCCGGTCTCGTAGAAGGCGCCGACGTACTTCATCGTCGCGGTGCTGCCGGCGACCGCCTCGGCGCCGGTGCCGACCACCACGTCGCTGACCACCAGGTCGGTCGGGGGCGCGGCGTCGAAGCAGGGCGCCTCCGGCTTGACCGCGAGGTCGGTGGAGACCCCGGCTGGGGCCTCCGTCGACGGCGGCCGGCTCTCGCACGCCGAGGACGTCGCGCCCGACCCGGCGGACGACGTCCCCTCGTCGTCGCCGCCGCACGCGGCCAGCGAGGCGGCGACGGCGAGCGTGAGCAGCAGGCGCGGGGCGGTGCGGCGGTTCATCGGGGTTCTCCTGGCCGAGCGGTGTGCTCGAGTCGTGGCGCGGGGCGCGGCGGCCGGTGGACGGCGGCACCCAGCACATCACAGCCCCGCAGTGCGGCCTGCCCCGGACAGCAGGACGGGCCCCCGGCCGGGGCGCTCCCCGGCCGGGGGCCCGTCGCTGCGGCGGAGGTCAGTACACGTCCACCGCGTCCAGCTCGGCGTAGAAGGTGCCACGGGTGAGGGTGACCGTGTTCCAGCCCTTCTGCAGCTCCACCCGGTGCTCGACCATCTGCCAGTTGCCCCAGGTGGTGTGCCAGAAGGTCACGGTGCCGGCGTCGCGGCCGTTGACCGTGACGGTGTCGGTCGACTCGACGGGGTAGCCGCCCTTCTCCGAGCCGTTGGCGAAGCGGATGCCGAGCGTCGCCGGCCCGGCCTCGTCCGCGAACACCCGAAGGGTGACCGAGCTGCCGGCGAAGTCCAGGCCACCGACCTTGGCCAGCCCGGAGGCGGTGTCGTCCGGGACGACCCGCGCGTCGGTGATCACACCGAGCTCGGCCTGGTAGCGGGTGGCCGCCTCCTCGACCGACGGGACGCCGGTTGAGGACCAGTCCAGGTCGCTGACGTACATCGCACGGTAGGTGTAGGTCGGGTCCCAGCCGTGGAAGACGATCGAGGTGCTGCCGTCGGGGTGGGTGACGACGTCCTGGCCACCAGGGCCGCGCACGTCGCCCTGGAACCGGTCGGTGGTCATCAGCTCGGTGCGGGACTTGGTGTACGGCCCGGTGATGCTGGAGGACGTCGCGTAGTTGGTGCGGTAGCCGCCCCCGGCGAAGTCGTTGGCCGAGTAGAAGAGGTAGTACGTGCCGCCGTGCTCCACCAGCGTCGGCGCCTCGACGACGTTGCCCTCGAACGGCAGGTCGCGGCGGATCAGCTCGGTCGGCGGGCCGGTCAGCGTGGTGCCGTCGGCGGACAGCGGCTGGATGAAGATGATCGCCGTCTTGCCCTCGCAGCAGTTGCCGTCGGCCTTCCACAGCAGGTGGAGCTGGCCGTTCTCGCGGTAGGTGCTGGCGTCGATCGCGCCGCCGAGGTCCTGGGTGCCGTTCTCGCCGTTCGGGCAGACCAGCGGCTCGGTGCCCACCGGCACGAACGGCCCGTCCGGCGAGGTCGACGTCGCGACCCCGATGCACTGGCGCTCCGTGGTGCCGTCCCGCGCGGTGTAGTACAGCGCGTACCCGCCCTGGACCGTGGTGACCTCAGGGGCCCACACGCAGCGGTCGGTCGCCCCGCCGGGAGGGAAGGTGCACGGGCCGGTCCAGGCGCCGAGCGCCGGCAGGGCGTCGGGCCGCGGCGTCCAGTGGACCAGGTCGGTCGAGGTCTGGTGCTGGACGTTCTGCCCGGCGTTGTTGGTCGCGTAGGCGTGGTGGACGCCGTCGACGAGGAGGGTGTCCGGGTCGGGGAAGTTGGCGTCGATCACGGGCTCGATCGACGGCTGCGACCCCGCCGACGGCGGTGGCGCCGCCTGCGCGGTGCCGGCGAACGCGGGCGCGAACACCCCGAGCACCAGCAGGGCGATGACTGCGGCGGTGCGGCGGGAGGACGTGGGTGACGGCATCGTGACCCTCTCCAGATGTGCGGGACCTGTGCGAGAGCGTGCGCTGCCGACCGCCCACGGTCAATCGCCGATCGGAGTGTCCGGTCGCTGCCCGTCATGCTCAGGGGTGCGGCTGCTGCCCGGTGATCACCGGTCGACTGGTCCTCGCCGTCGGGGCCGGCTCGCTCTCCTCAGGGGCCTGCGCCGAGCCTGCGCGGCGTGCGGGCGGAGGGGTCCTCGTTCAGGCGGCGCCGAGGGCGTCGGCCACGCGGTGGTGCACGGCGGCGTCCGCCGCGCGGCTCTGCCGCTCCAGCGTGCGGGCCAGTGCCCGCCGGGCCCAGCCGTTGGCCGGGGCCAGCTCCACCAGGCGGGCCAACGACGTCTCGGCCCGGTTCAGCTGGGCGGACCCGAAGTAGCTGCGGGCGAGCAGTTCCAGGGCGGCCTGGTTGTCCGGCTCGGCCTCGAGCACACCCTCGAGCACCTTGGCTGCCTCGATGGGCTGGCCCATGGCGAGGAACAGGTCGGCGCGGAGGTACTCGGAGTGCAGGTCGACGTCGTGCGGCTGACGGGCGTTGGGCTGGGTCATGACGCTCCTTCCACTGCCCGCCAACAGAGCGGGGCGCGCGGACCTTCCCGGCGGGCGCGCGCAACGGAACACGAAAAGTCGCGTCCAACAGAATTGACCCGCATCAAGTGGGGTAGCTCACGGTGGCCGGATGCCGCCCGGCCCGGTACCCGACTCCCTCCCGGAGTTCCTGAGATGACCCACGCTCTGCACCTGCCGCACTCCTCCTCCTCGGCGCAGGAGGAGGGGCTCGTCCCCGCCGTCCACCGGACCGGCGCCGTGGTCGTCGCCGCGGTGATCGCCGCCTTCGGCGTCCTCGGCCTCGTCAACGGTCTGGCCTACTTCTCCACCGACGGCCAGCGGGTCGCCGGCCTGTCCTCGAACGGGCTGCTGTCCACCATCTCGCTGGTCACCGCGGCCGTCCTGGTCGCCGCCGCGTTGCGCGGGTCGCGGGTGGCCTCGACGACGATGCTGGTCATCGGCGTGCTGTTCCTCGTCTCCGCGCTGGCGAACCTCGCCGTCCTGGAGACCGACCTCAACATCCTGGCCTTCTCGATGGCGAACGTGATCTTCTCGATCGTCGCCGGGCTCGTCCTGCTGACGCTGGGCGCGTACGGCCGGGTGAGCGGGAACCTGCCGGTGGACAGCCCCTACCGGGCCGGGGGTGACGGGGTCCCGGACGACGACGACACGAGCCAGCAGCTGCCCGAGACCCCGGCCGAGCGGGCCGCGGAGCGCGCCATGCGGAACGCCGAGCTGGCCGTGGTCGAGCGCCGCGCCACCCCCGACCAGCAGCGCCGGGTGGCGGCCATGGCCGAGGTGCGCACCCGGGCCGACCGCCGCGCGGTGTGGATGTCCTTCGACCGCGCGACGCTGGGCTGACGGGCCGACCGTGGCGCCGACGTCCGGACGGGGACTGGCCCTGCTGACCTTCTGCGGTCCGGCCCGACCGGACGGCGGCGACCGCGCCGCCGACCGCCGGGGTCGCCGGCTCCGGCCCGGCCGGAGCCGCCGACCACCCGCTGCGGGCGGTCATCAGGGCTGATCCCGGGCGTCGGTGTGCGCGAGGCGCACCGGGACGGCGGGACTGCGGGGCCCGGTGGGAAGTAGCCTCGCGGGCGCCATGTCATCTCCTGCCCTCCCCGCCGCCGCGCCGTCCCGGGACCGGGCCGACGCCTGCCCCGGCGCGCTGCAGGCCCATGCCGCCGCCGACGGCGGCCTGGCCCGGGTGCGGGTGCCCGGCGGCACGCTCTCCGCCGACCAGCTGCGCACGCTGGCGGCCTCGGCCCGCGAGCTCGGCGACGGGCACCTGGAGCTGACCAGCCGGGGCAACCTGCAGCTCCGCGGCCTGGCGCCCGGCGCGGAGACCTCCCTGGGTGCCCGGCTCGCCGCCGCCGGGCTGCTGCCCAGCGACACGCACGAGCGGGTCCGGAACGTGCTGGCCAGCACGCTGTCCGGCCGGACCGCCGACGGGCACCTCGACGTCCGGTCGTGGGTGCGCGACCTGGATGCCGGGCTGCGCGCCGACCCCGTCCTCGCCGGGCTGCCCGGCCGGTTCCTCGCCACCCTGGACGACGGCCGGGGCGACGTCGCCGGCCTCGGCGGGGACGTCGGCCTGCTCGCCCTCGCCCCCGGCACCGTGGCACTCACCCTCGCCGGCACCGACTCCGGACTCCGCACCCGGCCCGCGGACGCCGTCGCCCTGGCGCTCGCCGCCGCGCGGGCCTTCCTCGCCGAGCGCGCGGCCCAGGGGTCGTCGGCCTGGCGGCTGGCCGAGCTGACCGACGGCCCCGCCCGCGTCGCCGCCCGCCTGGAGGGCCATGGTGGCCAACACGGCCCAGCGGTGCAGGTGCCCGACCCACTGGTGACCGGGCCGGTGGGCGCCGCGGCCCAGCTCGACGGGCGCACCGCGCTGATCGGGGTCGTCCCGCTCGGCCGGCTCACCGCCGACCAGGCCGACCTGCTCGCCCGGCTGGCCGCCGAGGCCCAGCTGACCCCGTGGCGCAGCGTCGTCGTGCCCGACCTCGCCGAGGACGCCGTGGACGACGCCGCGGTCGACCTGTTCCGTGGCGGCATGGTGTTCGACGAGGCCAGCCCCTGGCTGCAGGTGACCACCTGCGCCGGGCGGCCGGGGTGCGCGAAGTCGCTGGCCGACGTCCGCGCCGACGCCACCGCCGCCGTCCGCGCCGGGGCGCTGCCCGCCGGCGGCGCCCGGCAGCACTGGGTGGGCTGTGAGCGGCGCTGCGGCCGGCCCCAGGGCGGCGTGGTCGACGTCGTCGCGACGCCTTCCGGTTACCGAGTCGAAGAGGACTGATGTACGACTACGAGCACGACGGCGCCGAGATCTACCGGCAGTCCTTCGCGACCATCCGCGCCGAGGCCGACCTGTCCCGGTTGCCGGCCGACGTGGCCCGGGTGGCGGTCCGGATGATCCACGCCTGCGGGCAGGTCGACCTGGTCGACGACGTCGGCTTCTCCCCCGGAGTCGTCGAGCGGGCCCGCGAGGCGCTGGACGCCGGCGCCCCGGTGCTCTGCGACGCGCAGATGGTGGCCTCCGGGATCACCCGCCGCCGACTGCCCAAGGACAACGACGTGGTCTGCACGCTGAACGACCCGCGCACTCCCGACCTGGCCCGGGAGCTGGGCACCACCCGCACCGCCGCGGCGATGCACCTGTGGGGCGACCGGCTCGACGGCGCCGTCGTCGCGATCGGCAACGCCCCGACCGCGCTGTTCCACCTGCTGGAGCTGGTCGCCGGCGGCGCGCCCCGGCCGGCCGCCGTCGTCGGCATCCCGGTCGGCTTCATCGGCGCCGTGGAGTCGAAGGAGGCGCTGGCCGCCTCCGACCTGGAGCACCTGGTGGTGCGCGGCCGGCGCGGGGGCAGCGCGATCACCGCAGCCGCCGTCAACGCGATCGCGAGCGACGTCGAATGAGGGCCATGGTGGCCGGGGGCGTGGCGTGAGCGGGCGGCTGTACGGGGTCGGGCTCGGGCCCGGCGACCCGGAGCTGGTGACGGTCAAGGCCGCGCGGCTGATCGCTGCGGCCGACGTCGTCGCGTTCCACGCTGCCCAGCACGGCCGGTCGGTCGCCCGCGCGCTGGCCGCCCCGTACCTGCGCGAGGGGCAGGTCGAGGAGCTGCTGGTCTACCCGGTCACCACCGAGACCACCGACCACCCCGGCGGCTACCAGGGGGCGATCGACGAGTTCTACGAGGCCGCCGCCGCCCGGCTGGCCGCGCACCTGGACGCCGGTCGGGACGTCGTCGTCCTCGCCGAGGGCGACCCGTTCTTCTACGGCTCCTACATGCACATGCACAAGCGGCTGGCGCACCGGTACCCGACCGAGGTGGTGCCGGGCGTGACCAGCGTCAGCGGTGCGGCCGCGGTGCTCGGCCAGCCGCTCGTCGAGCGCGACGAGGTGCTCACCGTGCTGCCCGGCACCCTGCCCACCGAGGAACTGGCCGAGTGGCTGGCGACCACGGACTCGGCCGCGGTGATGAAGCTGGGCCGCACCTTCCGCAACGTCCGCGACGCCTTCGCCGACGCCGGCGTCCTGGACCGGGCCTTCTACGTCGAGCGCGCCACGACGGCGCAGCAGCGCACGATGCCGCTGGCCGAGGTCGACCCGGACACCGTGCCCTACTTCTCCCTGGCGCTGCTGCCCAGCGAGCTGACCGGCCCGGTGCCCGGACCCGAGCAGCCGCGCGAGGACGAACCGCGCACCGGTGAGGTCGTCGTCGTCGGGCTGGGCCCCGGGCAGCGCAGCTGGACGACGCCGGAGACCGCCGAGGCGCTGTCCCGCGCCGACGACCTGGTCGGCTACGGCCCCTACCTCGACCGCGTGCCGGCCAACCCGCGGCAGGTCCGGCACCCCAGCGACAACCGGGTCGAGGCCGAGCGGGCGGCCGCCGCCCTCCGGCTGGCCAAGGACGGCCGACGGGTGGCCGTCGTCTCCAGCGGCGACCCCGGGGTGTTCGCGATGGCCGCGGCGGTGCTCGAGGTGGCCGCGCAGCCGGAGTTCGCCGGCGTCGAGGTGCGGGTCCTGCCCGGGCTCACCGCGGCCCAGGCGGTGGCCTCGCGGGTCGGTGCGCCGCTGGGCCACGACTTCGCCGTGCTCAGCCTGTCCGACGTCCTCAAGCCCTGGGACGTCGTCCTGGACCGGCTGCGGCACGCGGCCGCCGCCGACCTGGTGATCGCGCTGTACAACCCCCGCTCCAGGGCCCGGCCGCACCAGCTGGCCGAGGCCCGCGACCTGCTGCTGGAGGTCCGGAAGCCCGAGACGGTGGTCGTCGTCGGCCGGGACGTCGGCGGGCCGGAGGAGTCGGTCACCGTGACGACGCTGGACGCCTTCGACCCCGAGACGGTGGACATGCGCTGCCTGGTGCTGATCGGCTCCACCCAGACCCGGGTCACCCCGGCCGGCACGGTGTTCACCAGCCGCCGCTACCCCGGCTGACGGGAACACCGCGGGCCCGTTGCGGCTTGCACCCGAGCGTGCCCCGTCGAGTGCTCGCCCGGCCCGCCGCCTTCTGGACCGTCGCCGTCCTGCTGGTGCTCGTGCTCGCCGCGTCCGGGGTGCCCTCGCCGCTGTACCGGGTCTACGCCGAGCAGTTCGGGTTCGGGCCAGGCGTGATCACCGTCGTCTTCGCCGTCTACACCTTCGCCCTGCTGGTGTCGCTGCTGGTGGTCGGCGGGCTCAGCGACCACGTCGGCCGGCGCCCGGTGCTCGCCTCGGCGCTGGTCCTGGAGGCCGCGTCGATGGTGCTGTTCCTGACCGCGGACGGCGTCGGCTGGCTGCTCACCGCCCGGATCGTGCAGGGCTTCGCGACCGGTGCGATGACCGGCGCGTTCGGTGCCGCGCTGCTGGACCTGCAGCGCCTGGACCGCCCGCTCGGCCCGCTGGTCAACTCCGCCGCCCCCGGCTTCGGCCTGTCCCTCGGCGCGGTCGGCGCCGGTCTGGCCGTGGAGTTCCTGCCCTCCCCCACCGACTGGGTGTTCGGGCTGCTCACCGCGCTGTGCCTGGTCGCCGCCGTCGGCGTGTGGGTGTTCCTGCCGGAGTCCTCGCCGCAGCTGCCCGGTACGGCTGCCTCGCTGGTGCCCAGCGTCCGCGTGCCCACCTCGCAGCGCCGGGCGTTCCTGGTCGTCCTGCCCTGCCTGATCGCCACCTGGGCGCTCGGCGGTCTGTACGCCTCGCTCGGCCCCTCGCTGGTCGCCGGCGTCTTCGGGGAGCAGGACCACGTGGTCGGCAGCCTGCTGATCCTCGCGCTCAACGGCACCGGCCTGGTGGGCTCGCTGACCATGCGGGGCGTCGCTCCGGCCCGCCTGATGGTGATCGGCGCGCTGGTCTTCGCCTCCGGTGTCGGCAGCACCGTGGCCGCGCTGTCCACCGGGTCGCTGGCCTTCTTCTTCGTCGCCGCGATCGTCTCCGGGTTCGGCTTCGGGTCGGCCTTCCTCGGCGCGATGGCCACCGTCACCCGCGGCGTCGCGCCGGGTGAGCGCGCCGCCCTCCTCTCGGCGGTGTTCACCGTCAGCTACCTCGGGTTCAGCCTGCCGGCCATCGCCGCGGGCATCGCGGCCGGTCACATCGGCCTGGAGCGGACCGCGCAGGTCTACGGCGTCGGCGTCATCGTGCTGGCCCTGCTCGCCGTCGCCGGGCTGGCCCTGCAGGCCCGCCGTCCCACGCCCACCGCGCTCCCGGTCCCGAGCATGGAGTCGGCCACGCTCGGCGACTGAGCGTCGGGACGCAGTTGACAGGCCGGCGCCCGGGCCCCACCTTTGCCTCATCCGCCCCGGTCACCGGGCGCTCCTCGCGACGGAGGGTGATGTCCATGCTCCTCGGTACACCCGCACTGGTCATCGCCGGCCTGGTCGCCCTCGGCGGCGTCGCGGCCGGGATCGTCGGCCCGTGGCTGCACCGCCGGAACCCGGTGGAGCAGCCCCGGACGCGTCCGGCCCCGAGCAGCCCGGTACCGGTCGAGGCCCGCCGCGCCGCGGGCCCGAGCTGGTTCACGGGACCCGGGGCCTGACCGGCCGCTGCTCCGAGGGGGTCCTCCTGCGCGACGCTCGTGCTCTGCTCACCACGGTGAGCAGCGCACGAGCGTGCCCGGGTGAGGTCAGCTGCCGGCGCGGGTGACCGCGGCGCAGAACCGGTCGTGGTCGGCGCGGGCCTCGGTCAGCGGCTCGAGGACCTCGATGTCGGCCACCTCGGCCACCCGGTCGGTCAGCCGCCGGCGCACCTGCCGAGCGCGTCTGCGCGCGCCGGCGTGCACCAGCGGTCTGCTCACCAGCGCGAGCAGCAGCCCGGCGAGCAGCCCGCCCACCAGCAGCAGGGTGGGCACCGGGATGCCCTCCACCCGCGGCAGCGGGACGACGTCCTCCAGCTGCAGCAGGCCGAGCCCGACCAGGCCGAGCAGCCACAGCGCCCCGGCCAGCGCCACCAGCGCGAGCAGCCACTGCAGCCCGCCGACCGCCCGCTGCCAGATCGGCGTGCGGTCCGGCCCCAGGTCGGTGCCGGCGACGGCCCGGTCCAGCCGGTCGGCCAGCCGCTCCTCCGACAGCTCCGAGGTGCGCCGCAGCTCGTCCCGCCAGGCCTGGGGCAGCCCCTGGCCGGCGGCGTCCCGGGCCCGGCGCAGCGCCGCGTCCATGCCCGCGGTCTGCACCGCACCGGCCTCGGGCAGCGAGGTCCGGGCCGCCTCGTCCCCGAGGTGCAGCCGGCTCAGCGGGTCGGCCCGGAGCTTCGACGTCCAGCGCAGCACCGGCCAGCCGGTGTGCTGGTTCCCCCGGCGGCGCGCCGAGCGCTCGACCGCGCTGACGACGGCCGGCACCCCGGCCGCGTTCGCGAGGGCGTCCGCCAGCCCCTCACGCTCGTCGCGGTCCTGGCTGCGGTCCTCGCCGGCGTCCGGCGCGCAGTGCTCGGCCAGCGCGGCCGCGGCGGCCCGGGCGTCGGCGGCCAGCCGGTCGGTGGCCGCCCGCCGGGCGGCCACCCGGGAGGCCAGCTCGGCGCGCAGCTCGGGCAGCCCGGCCCCGGTGCGCGCCGCGGTCGGCACGATGGGCGTCGCGGCCAGCCCCTCCCGGTCGAGCAGCCCGCGCAGGTCCGCCAGGCAGGCCCGGACCGAGGCGTCGTCCAGCCGGTCGACCTGGTTCAGGACGACGACCAGCACCCCCGCGTGCCCGGCCAGTGGCGCCAGGTACCGCGAGTGCACCGCCGCGTCGGCGTACTTCTGCGGGTCGAGCACCCAGACCAGCACGTCGACCAGCTCCACCAGCCGGTCGACCTCCAGCCGGTTCTCCAGCCGGATGCTGTCGTGGTCGGGCAGGTCGAGCAGCACCAGCCCGTCCAGCGCGGGCTCGGCCGGCTGCACCCGGTGCCGGCGCGGCACCTGAAGCCAGTCCAGCAGCCGGTCGGCGCCGTGCTCGCCCCACACGCTGGCGTGCGCGACGCCGGTGGTCGGCCGGCGCACCCCGGGGGTGCTCACCTCACTGCCGCTCAGCGCGTTGAACAGGGTGGACTTGCCGCTGCCGGTCGCCCCGGCGAGCGCGACGACGGTCGCGTCACCGAGCGCCTCCCGGGCACCGGCCTTGGCCAGCAGGGTGCGGGCACGGGGCACCTCCGGCACGTCGAGCCGGCCCTCGGCGACCTCGACCGCCTCGCGCAGCGCGGCCAGCCGGTCGGTCAGGGAGAGCTCGGTGCGCCGCCCGCCGCCCAGCCTCACGCCCGGGCCCCGCGGGCGGTGGCCAGCCCGGCGACCGCGGCGCGCAGCTCGGCTGCGGCGTCCGGGGTGGGCGCCACGTCGTCCAGCAGCTCGGCGAACCGGTCCTGCTCCATGCGCAGCACCCGGTCGGCGCGGGCGTCCAGGTCGGCCCGGGCCTGCACCGCGAGCTCCCGGACGGCGTTGTCGCCGAACACCGCCTCCAGCAGCCGCTGACCGACCGCGGTGGTGCCACCGGCGATGACGACCTCGGCGCCGGAGAGCCCCGCGGTGGAGGCGAAGACGGCGATCATCAGCGCCGCACCGGCGCCGTTGACCCCCCAGGACAGCAGCCGGGCCTGCGACCGCTTGCCCGCGCCCTCCCGGCGGACCAGCTCCAGCACGAAGCCCTGCCAGTCGCGCACCTCGTCGGCGGCCACCCCGGTGAAGGCCGGGGACACGCCGTCCAGCTCGGTCTCCCGGCCGCCGATCAGCGCGATGCCGCCGGGCAGCGTGCGCCAGGCGGTGACGGTCTTCTCCGCCGCCCGGTCGGCCTCCGCGCGCAGCAGCAGCTCGACGCCGGACTCGAGCGCGCCCTGCAGGTCCGCGGCCGGGTTGGGCCGGCCGCTGAACGCCGCGGCCACCCGGTCGCGCAGCCGGCCGACCTGACCCTGCAGGCTGCGCATCCACTCGCCGGTGCCGACGAACTCCTGCCAGCGGGCGAGCACCTCCCCGCGCAGCAGGCTGCCGTTGCCCACGCCCTCGTCGATCGCGGCGCGGGCCCGGGCGTAGGCGGCGTCCACGGCGGCCCGGAGCGCCTCGGCGGAGGTCGCCTGCTCCTCCACGCCGGCGACGACGGCGTCGACCCGGCCGCTGAGGCTCTCCAGCGCGCCGGCCAGCGTCTGCCGGACGACGGCGGCCCGCTGCTCCTGGTCGGCGGCGAGCCCGTGCAGCCAGTCCCGCAGCGGCGCCACCTGGTCCGCGGGCAGGAAGCCGTCGACCAGCGGCCGTTCCTCGACGACGAACAGCCGGGCGCCGCCCAGCCCGCCGCGCTGCAGCATCCCGGCCAGGTCCTCGGCCACCTCGCCGACCGCCTCGGGCGGCACCCGGTCCAGCACGACGGCCAGGGCGGTGCCCCGCTCCTGCGCCGTCCGCAGCAGGTCCCACGGGACGGCGTCGGCGTACCGGGCCGCCGTGGTGACGAACACCCACAGGTCGGCCGCGCCCAGCAGCTGCCCGGCGAGCTCGCGGTTGGCCTCCACGACCGAGTCGACGTCCGGGGCGTCGACGAGGGCCAGGCCGGGCGGCAGGGCGTCGGTGGGCACGAGCGTGATGCCGCTCATCGTGTCGCCCTCGCCCGTGGTGCGGGCCATCCCCGGGAGCACCCGGTCGCCGGAGAAGGCGCCCACGTCGGCGGTCGAGCAGACCAGCACCGGCGAGCGGGTCGTCGGCCGGAGCACGCCCGGGGTGGTCACCCGGGCGCCGAGCACGCTGTTGACCAGCGTGGACTTGCCGGCGCCGGTGGAGCCGCCGACGACGGTCAGCAGCGGGGCGTCCAGGTCACGCAGGCGGGGCAGGAGGTAGTCGTCGACCTGGTCGACGACGGCGCGGGCGGTTCGGGCGGCGGCATCGCGGCCGGTGGTCGCCAGGCCCAGCGGTGCCGCGGCGACGGAGTCGCGCAGCCGCTGCAGGGCGTCCGGCAGCCCGGTCGGGGTGGTCATGGTCAGCTACGTGCCCGCCCCGGTGGATCTTCACCCCTCGACCGTTCAGCCGGCTCCGGCGAGGCCTGCTCCGGCCAGGTCGGCAACGGCCTCGGCGCACCCCCAGGACAGCGTGACCCCGGCACCGCCGTGGCCGTAGCAGGCGATCACCGGCACGGCGTCACCCGGGACGTGCTCGAGCCGGATGCTCTCGCGCCCCGGCCGCAGCCCGACGGCCCGGGAGAGGACCGGCTGCCCGGCCAGCGCCGGGACCAGGGCCGCGGTGCGCGCCAGGATCGAGGCCTCGACGGCGGGGTCGACGGCCAGTTCCCAGGACCCGACCTCGGCCACCCCGCCGCAGACCACGTCCGCCCGCCGGGCCACCACGTAGGTGAGGCCCTCCGGGTGCTCGTCGTCGGTGAGCCAGTCGGTGATCCCCGGGTTGGCCACCCGCACGACCTGGCCGCGGACGGGGAACAGCGAGTCGTCGTCCAGCAGTTCCCCCGACCGCAGCCCGGCGGCGACCACGACCAGGTCCGCCGAGCCGGCCAGCTCGTCGACCGCCGGGACGGTGCGCGGGGAGAAGCCGACGCCGAGCGCCGCGCACCGGGCCGCCAGCCAGGGCAGGTACTGCGACCCGGTGATCACCGGCACCGTCGCGCGGACCCCGCTCAGCGCACCGGGCGGCAGCTCGGCGGGCAGCGCCTCGCGGGCCGCGGGGACCGCCGCCGTCCAGGACCGATCGGCCCCCGGCGCCCGCTCCACGACCGTCCCCTCCCGCAGGTCCACGCCGGTCCCGGGGTCCTCGGCGAGCTCGGCGAACCGGATCAGCGACCGGGCCAGCCACCGCGGCATCGACGGGGACGCCCCGGCCCGGTAGGGGAACCACACCGCGGCCGCGACGGCGGACACGCTGTCCGCGGCCGTCCGGTCGGCGACCACGGTCACCCGGTCACCGGCGCGGGCAAGCTCGTGGGCGACGCTCAGCCCGATGACCCCGGCGCCGACGACGGTGACCCGGCGCGGCGTCACCCGGCGCCCCCAGCGGTCACTCGCGCACCGGCCAGGCGACGACCGGGCCCAACGCGACGCGGGCGTCGTCCACCCCGTCGTCGGGACGGACGACCTCGGCGTGCTCGTGGCTGCCCGCCGCGTGCGCGAGCGCGGCCAGCAGCAGGGTGAGCTCCGCCCGGTCCACCCCCGCGGTCAGGTCGGCGAGGTCGACCGGCTGGCCGTCGGCGAGGCCGGCCGCCGCCCGCAGCAGGCGGAGCTGGCCACCGCTGCCGGAGATCGCGCCGCTGCGCAGGGCGCCGTCGAGGTCGGCCCACTGGACCGCGGCCCAGGGACCGCCGTCGGCGTCGCCGTCCAGCGCGATGGCGATCAGACCGGCGGCCTGCAGCCGGGGCAGCCAGTGGCCGGAGTTGGCCAGCAGCAGCACGGCGGCCTCGGCGGCGTAGTCGCCGACCGCCGCCCGGAGCAGCGCGCTCTCCACGTCCAGCAGGTCCAGGTCGATCGCCCGCGGTTCACCGATCACGGCAGTGCACCTCCACGGCAGAGCGCCCCCACGGCAGAGCACTGGTGTGCATCCGACCCCACTCTGCCCGCAGGGTCCGACAGAACCGCACGGCCCACCGTCGCGACCGGATCGTGACCGACGGGTGCCGACCGCGGGTCAGGGGGTCGCCGGGGCGCGCTCGGCGTCGCTGCGCCCTCGATGAACAGCAACCGCTGCCCGCCGTCCGGCGCGGCGATGAGGCACTCCTCGTGGCCCGGTCCGTTCGGGTCGTCCGGGTCCTCGGCGAACCCCAGCACCGCCGACCAGAACAGCGAGAGCGCGTAGGCGTCGGTGCAGTCGAACGTCGTGTGCGAGATGCGTGCGGTCATGGGCGGCAGGCTCGCCGTCCGCGGGCCGGGGTGTCCACGGGATCGCCGGGCCCAGGCTCTAGAGCGAGGCCAGCGCCGCGACCACGTCGGCCGGGGTGGCGGCGATGGCCGCCGCACCGGCCGCGGCCAGCTCGCCGGGCAGCGCCGGGCCCCAGCCGGCGCCCACGCAGGGCAACCCGTGCGCGGCGGCGCCCAGCACGTCCTGCGACCGGTCGCCGACCAGCACCGGCCGCTCGCCGGCCGGGTGCGCGGCCAGCGCGGCGGCCACCACCTCGTGCTTGTGCCGCACCGTGCCGTCCAGCGTCGCGCCGTGCACGCCGGCGAACGCCGTCAGCAGACCCGCGTGCTCGAGGACCTGCACCGCGAACGGCTCGGGCTTGCTGGTCGCCACGGCGAGGGTCGCCCCATCGGCGCGGAGCGCGGCCAGCAGCTCGGGGATGCCGGGGTACACGTGGGCGTCGAACATCGCGCCGGCCCGGTAGTGCGCGCGGTAGGCGGCCACCGCCCGGTCGATGTCGTCGCCGACCAGACCGAGGGCGCCGGCGAAGCCGTCCTGCAACGGTGGGCCCACCATCGACCGCAGCTGCGCCGGCGTCGGCTCGGGGAGGCCGAGCTCGGCCGCGGCGACCCGGACCGAGGCCCAGATCCCCGGCGTCGAGTCGACCAGCGTGCCGTCCATGTCGAGGAGCACCAGCCGGCTCATCGGCCGCGCAGCCAGGCCAGTGCCTCGTCGACCGTCGCCACGGTCTCGACGCCGGCCGGCAGCGGTGGCCGGCGTACCAGCACGACCGGGATGCCCAACTCGCGGGCGGCGGTCAGCTTCGCCTCGGTCAGGTGCCCACCGGAGTCCTTGGTGACGACGACGTCCACCGCGTGCTCGCGCATCAGCGCCAGCTCGTCGGCGACGCTGAACGGTCCGCGGTCCAGCAGCAGGGTCGCGCCGGCGGGCAGCGGCTCGTCGGGCGGGTCGACCGAGCGCACCAGCACCCGCCCGGGCAGGTCGGCGAACGCGCGCACGCCCTGCCGGCCGGTGGTGAGGAAGACGCTGGAGCGGTCGGCGACGGCCGCGGCGGCCTCGGCCAGCGAGCCGACGGACCGCCAGTCGTCCCCGGGCTGCGGCGTCCAGCCCGGCCGCTGCAGCCGCAGCAGCGGGGTGCCGCGCGCCGCCGCGGCGGCCGCCGCCGAGGCGGTGATCCCGGCGGCGAACGGGTGGGTCGCGTCCACGACGGCCCGCGGGCGGTGCTCGGCCAGCCAGTCGGCCAGCCCCTCCGCGCCGCCGAAACCGCCGACCCGCACCGGCCCCTCGGGCAGCACCGGCTCGGCCGTCCGGCCGGCCAGGCTGGAGAGCACGTCCACACCGTCGGCGACCAGCGCCGCGGCGAGCTGCCGCGCCTCCCCCGTGCCGCCGAGCACCAGCACCTGACCGGTCACGTGGACGCACCCCCGAGAATGGCTCCGTGAGCAGGGACGGCGCGGGGCTGAGGCACGGCTGGACGACGGGCGCCTGCGCCACCGCCGCGACCACCGCCGCCTACACCGCGCTGCTGACCGGGGAGTTCCCCGACCCTGTGACGATCGACCTGCCGGGTGGCCGGCACCCGTCGTTCGCGCTGGCCCGCGAGGCCCTGGACGGCGCCCGCGCCACGGTCGGCATCGTCAAGGACGCCGGTGACGACCCCGACGTCACCCACGGCGCGCTGGTGTCCGCGACGGTCACGCTCGGCGAGCCCGGCAGCGGTGTGGTCTTCCGGGCCGGCGCAGGCGTGGGGACGGTGACCAAGCCCGGCCTGCCGCTGGCGGTGGGCGAGCCGGCGATCAACCCGATGCCGCGGCAGTTCATGACCGAGCACGTCGTCGCGGTGGCCGGCCGGTTCGGCGGTGCCGGGGACGTCGTCGTCGAGGTGTCGGTGGAGAACGGGGCCGAGCTGGCCCGCAGGACCTGGAACCCGCGGCTCGGGATCCTCGGCGGCCTGTCGATCCTGGGCACCACGGGCGTCGTCGTCCCGTACTCCTGCTCGTCGTGGATCGACTCGATCCGCCGGGGGATCGACGTGGCCCGCGCCGCCGGGCACACCCACGTGGCCGGCTGCACCGGCTCGACCAGCGAGCGGACCGTGCAGCAGCTCTACGGCCTGCCCGAGGACGCGTTGCTCGACATGGGCGACTTCGCCGGTGCGGTGCTCAAGTACCTGCGCCGGCACCCGGTCCCCCGGCTGACCGTCGCCGGCGGCATCGGGAAGCTCGCGAAGCTGGCCGAGGGGCACCTGGACCTGCACTCGGGCCGGTCGCAGGTCTCGTTCGCGGCGCTGGCCGACCTGGTCGCCGGGGCCGGCGCCGACGGTGAGCTGGTCGAGGGCGTGCGGACGGCGAACAGCGCGCTCGACGCGCTGCTGCAGTCCCAGGCCGCCGGGCTTCCGCTGGGCGACCTCGTCGCCGCCGGCGCTCGCCGGACGGCGGAGGCCGTGCTGCTCGGGGCCCCGGTCGAGGTGGACGTCGTGGTCATCGACCGGGCCGGGAGGATCGTCGGTCGCGCCTGACATCAGCGCGGCCGCGTCGTCGAGTAGAGGTGGCTGTCGAGGAACTGCTCGGCGGCCAGCACCCGGCCGACGACCACCACCGCGGTCCGCCGGACGCCGGCCGCGGTCACCTGGCCGGCGATGTCGGCGAGCGTGCCGCGGAGCACCCGCTCGTCGTCCCGGCTGGCCCGGGCCACCACCGCGACCGGGCAGTCGTCGCCGTAGTGCGCGGCCAGTTCCGGTGCGAGCTCGTCCATCCGCTGCACCGCCAGGTGCAGCACCAGGGTGGCACCGGTCGCTGCGTAGGCGGCCAGCTCCTCCCCCGGCGGCATGGGCGTCGACCGGGCCGACGTCCGGGTGAGGACGACGGTCTGCGCCACCCCCGGCACGGTGAGCTCCCGCCGGAGCGAGGCCGCAGCGGCGGCGAACGCCGGCACCCCCGGGACGACGTCGTAGGGCACCCCCGCGGCGTCCAGCCGGCGCATCTGCTCGGCCATCGCGCTGTAGACCGACGGGTCGCCGGAGTGCAGCCGGGCGACGTCCTGTCCGGCCCGGTGCGCGGCGACCAGCTCGGCGGTGATCTGGTCGAGGTCCAGGTCGGCGGTGTCGACCAGCCGGGCGCCCGCCGGCGCGGTGTCCAGCAGCTCGCGCGGGACGAGCGCGCCGGCGTAGAGGCAGACCGGCGCCGACGCGATCAGCCGCGCGGCCCGCACGGTGACCAGGTCCGGCGCCCCCGGCCCTGCCCCGATGAAGTGGATCGTCACACTGCGATCCTCACGGATCGCACCGCGGCCAGGTGCCGTGCCCCATGACCGGGAGCCGCTCCCGGCGACAGGATCCTCACCTCGTCACGCTCCAGATGGTCACCGGCATGGCGGGCTTCCAGCCGGTGAAGCCGCCGACCGGCTGGGCGTGCGCGACCAGCAGCCGGGTCAGCTGGCCACCGACCCGCGCCTGCCACTGCGCCAGCACCGCCTCGCTCTCGACCGTCACGGCGTTGACAACGAGCCGGCCACCGGGGGTCAGCGCGTCCCAGCACCTCTCCAGCACGCCGGGCACCGTGGCCCCGCCGCCGACGAAGACGGCGTCCGGCGCGGGCAGCCCGCCCAGCGCCTCCGGCGCTCTGCCCTCCACCACCTGCAGCCCGGGGACGCCGAGCCGCGCGGCGTTCTGCCCGATCCGGTGCGCGCGGTCGGGCCGGGACTCGACGGCCACCGCCCGGCAGGAGGGGTGCACCCGCATCCACTCGATGCCGATCGAGCCGGCGCCCCCGCCGACGTCCCAGAGCAGCTGGCCCGGCAACGGGGCGAGCCGGGACAGCGTCACCGCCCGGACGTCGCGCTTGGTCAGCTGCCCGTCGCTGGCGTAGGCCTCGTCGGGCAGGCCCGGGACGGTCGGCAGCGGCACGGTCCCGGGGTCGGCGACGACCTCGACCGCGGTGACCACCAGCGGGTCGGTCTCGGCGTGCGCCCACTCGTCGGCGGTGCCGGTGAACCGGCGCTCGGCGGCGGCGCCGAGCTGGGCCAGTGCGGTCAGCCGGCTCGCCCCGTAGCCCCACTGCCGCAGCCGGTCGGCCACCTGACCGGGCGTGGTGGTGTCCGCGCCCAGCACGACCAGCCGCCGTCCGGGGGTGACGTGCGGGACGAGCAGCTCCAGCGGACGCCAGACCACCGACACGACCGTGGTCTCCTCCACCGACCAGCCCATCCGCGAGCAGGCCAGCGTCACCGACGACGGGTGCGGGACGACGTCGACCGCGGCCGCGCCGAACCAGCGGACCAGCGTGGTGCCGATGCCGGAGAACATCGGGTCCCCGCTGGCCAGCACCACCACCCGGCGGCCGGGGTGGGCGGTCGGGAGCTCCCGGACGGCCAGCGCCATCGGCGACGGCCACGGCACCCGCTCGGCGTCCACCTCTGCGGGCACCAGGCCGAGCTGGCGCGAGCTCCCCCGCAGCACGTCGGCGCCCGCGATCGCCCGCCGGGCGGCCGGGGACAGCCCGTCCCAGCCGTCGGCACCGATGCCGACGACGGTGACGGTCCACCCCTCGGGAGCACTCACGCCGTGCTCACTGGCGCGACTCCGCCCTCGATCCGCCCCTCGGTCGCCGGCGCTCCCTGCGGTGCTCCCTCGGGCGTCGTCATGCGGGCAGCTCCCCCTCGGGGCCGGCGGCCTCGGCGAGCAGCCGCTCGCGCAGCTCCTCGGGCAGCCGGTCGACGTAGACGGTGCCGTCGAGGTGGTCGACCTCGTGCTGCAGGCAGCGGGCGGCCATGCCGGTCGCCTCGATCGAGGTGGGCTCACCGTGCGCGTCGACCCCGTCGACCCGTGCCCGGAAGGCGCGCTCCAGCTCGGCGTAGGGGCCGGGCACCGACAGGCAGCCCTCCTCGGTCACCTCGACGGCCGGCTCGTCGCCGACCGGGTCGAGCACCGTGAGCACCGGGTTGACCACGTAGCCGATGACGTCCTCGCCGTCGGCGTCGGGGCAGTCCATCACGAAGACCCGGGCGTCGACGCCGATCTGGTTCGCCGCGAGGCCCACCCCGTCGGCCGCGTGCATGCTGGCGAACATGTCCAGCAGCAGGTGCCGCAGCGCCCGGTCGAACTCGGTGACCGGGGTGCACGAGCGGTGCAGCACGGGGTCGCTGCCGTAGGTGACGATCGGCCGGGCGACGCCGTCGTAACGGCCGGGCAGGCGCATGACCGTCGATCCTAGGGACGTCCCGGCTCTCTACAGTCACCGGCGATGTCCTCCGCCGACGCTCGTGCTCTGCTGCCTCCCCGGGAGCAGCGCACGACCGCGGGCCGACCAGGTGCTGCGACGGCGGCCGGACTGGCCCTCGGCGCTCTCGCCGACCTGCTGCTGGCCGACCCGCGGCGCGGCCACCCGGTCGCCGGTTTCGGCCGGGCCGCCGCCGCGCTGGAACGCCGCACCTGGCGGGACTCGCGGGCCGCGGGGGCCGGCTACGCCCTCGTCTGCACCGGGACGGCGACCGCTGCCGGGGTCGCGGCCCAGCGGCTGACCGCGGGCCGCCCGCTCGCCCGCACCGCGCTGACCGCCGTGGCCACCTGGGCGGTGCTCGGTGGCACCTCGCTGGGCCGGGCGGCCACCACCATGGAGCACCACCTGACCGACGGCGACCTGCCCGCCGCCCGCGCGCACCTGTCCACCCTCGCCGGGCGCGACCCCAGCGGGCTGGCGGAGGCCGAGCTGGTGCGGGCGACGGTCGAGTCGGTGGCGGAGAACACCTCCGACGCCGCGGTGGCGCCGCTGTTCTGGGGCGCGGTCGCCGGGTTGCCCGGCCTGCTCGCCTACCGGGCGGCCAACACCCTGGACGCGATGGTCGGGTACCGGTCGCCCCGGCACCTCCGCTTCGGCTGGGCCGCCGCCCGGCTCGACGACGTCCTCAACTGGCTGCCCGCCCGGGCGACGGCCGCCCTCACCGTGCTCACCGCGCCGCTGGTCGGGGCCTCCCCGGCCGGGGCGTGGCGTGCCTGGCAGCGCGACGGCGCGGCCCATCCCAGCCCGAACGCCGGGCGCTGCGAGGCCGCACTGGCCGGCGCCCTCGAAGTGCGGCTGGGCGGACGCAACGTCTACGGCGAGCGGGTCGAGGAGCGTCCGGCCCTCGGCGACGGCCGGTCGCCGGAGCGCGGGGACATCCGCCGGGCGGTCCGGCTCTCCCGGGCGGTGTGGACCGCCGCGGCCGCCCTGGCCGCCGCCGCAGCGCTGGCCCGCCGGGTCCGGGCGCCGAGCTGGCCGCGGCAGTCCGCGGTGGCCGCAGCCGGTGACTCCGCGTGAGGGTGGGCAAGCGTACCGTCAGCGCGTCGAGACCGTGTGCGTGTCGCGCTCCAGCGCGGTAGCTTTTCACCACTGGAGCGGTCGCGCCCTCAAGGCCCGACGGGTCGTCCCAGGTCGAGTCAACGGCTGGACGACCCCCACCGGAGAACTCCGGTGCGCCCGGCTAGATCGGTCGATGCAATGTCCTCCACCTCCGCGCTCCCCCGCCCGACGCAGGTGCGCCCTGCCGCACCGGCCCGGTCCGCTCG
>NZ_SJEX01000024.1 GCF_005930495.1 Modestobacter excelsi
GGACGGGGGTGGGGACAGAGCGGGCGAGCAGTCGGGCCACCGCCGGGGCGACGTCCGCGGCGCGCGTCAGCACCCCGGCGACGTGCGCGTCCGGCCGCAGCACCCAGATCTCGTCGGGGCGTGCGCCGAGCGCTGTGCGCAGGGTCGAGGAGCCGTCGAGGTCGCTGATCCGGTGCACGGCCACCGGTAGGTCGTCAGGGAGCCGCTCGGGGAGTGCCGCATCGTCGCCCACGAGGACGGTCACGCCCTCCCGGGCGAGCTGGCGGAGCCGGGTGACCTCCGGGCGTCCGGGGACGGCGACCGGGGCGTCGGGCGCCAGCACACCCGGCGCGGGCACCGGCACGTCGCCGCGCGCCGGCCGGCCGGGGAAGGGCCGCCGCTCGTCCGGGGTGGTGAGCGGGGAGTCGACGTACCAGAAGGGCTCGGCCAGCCGGCCGGAGTCGACCTGCGCCCGGGCGGCCGGGTCGGTCGCCGCCCGTTCCAGCACCGCGAGCCGGTGCTGGGCCTCGGCGGGGCTGCCCGGCACCAGGAACCGCATCGTCGCGCCGGTGACCTCGAGGTTCTCCACGGCCGCGGCGTGCCGCTCGTCGGAGTAGCTGTCCAGCAGCGCCTCCGGCGCCCACCCGTGCAGCACGAAGGCGAGCTTCCAGGCCGCGTTCTCCGCGTCCAGCACCCCGGAGTTCAGACCCCGGGCACCGAACGGGGACACCAGGTGCGCGGCGTCGCCGGCGACCAGCACCCGACCCACCCGCATCCGGTCCACCACCCGGGAGTGGAACCGGTAGACGGACTTCCACACGATCTCGTACGGCCGGTCGCCGACGACCTGCCGGATCCGGAGGTCCAGCCCGCCCGAGGCCTCCTCGGCGGCCAGGTCGAAGTCCGGCGGGACCTGCCAGTCGATCCGGAAGGTCGAGTCGGGGCAGGGGTGGATGAGCACCTGCCGGCCGGGGTTCCACACCGGGTCGAAGTAGAACCGCCGTTCGGTCTCCCAGCCGGGCAGGTCGGTCCGGATGTCGCAGATGAGGAACTGGTCGCCGAAGGTCCGTCCCTCGAAGGTCAGCCCCAGCGACGCCCGGACGACGTCGGCGCGCGGGCCGGCGCAGGCCACGGCGTAGCTGCCCGTGACGGCCACGCCGTTGGCACAGGTCACGGAGACCGCGGCGTCGTCCTGGTCGATGCCGGTGACCTGGTGGCCCCAGCGGACGTCGATCAGCGGCTGACCCTCGATCGCGTCGTCCAGCAGCTCCTCGGTGAGGCACTGGGAGACGTTGACGAAGGGCGGGAAGGGCGACTGCCCGCGGTCGGCGAACTGGAAGCTGAACAGCTCGGCGTCGCGGTGGAACGTGCGGGCCGTCGTCCAGGTGACGCCGCGGCGGGCGATCTCGGCACCCACGCCGACGGAGTCCCAGACGTCGAGGACGTCGCGCTGCTGGCAGATCGCCTTGCTGCCGACCAGGTCGCGCTCCGGGCGGCCGTCGAGCACGACGACCCGGAGCCCCCAGCGGGCCAGCAGCAGGGCGGTCGTCTGCCCGACGGGGCCGCAGCCGATGACGACGACCGGCGGCGGGCTCTCCGGAGTGGTCATCGCCGGGTCAGCCCTGCAGCTCGTCCCAGACCTGGCGGTCCCGCTCGGCGGTCCAGATCACCGGGCGATCGATGCCGTCGAACTCGTCCCAGATGCGCTGGACGTCGAAGGGCAGGCAGTGCTCGAAGATCGGCCACGAGCCGTACTGGGGGGCCAGCGCCTCGTGGGTGGCGGTGAAGGCGTCCTTCAGCGAGCCGCCGGACCGGTGTGCCTCGCCGACCGTGCGCTGCATGGTGAGCAGGAAGTCGCGGGTCTGCTCGACCGCGGCGTCGACCTCGTCCCGGCCGCGGGCGATCCTGCCGCGGCCGCCGACCAGCTGCCGGGCGCCCAGGGCCTTGACCCGGTCCAGGGTGCCGGCGGCCCAGTCGAAGTGGAACGCGTCGCCGGTGTAGAGGGCCGCCTGGGACTCCACCAGGTCACCGGCGAAGAGGATCTCCTGCTGGGGCAGCCAGGCGACGATGTCGCCCTCGGTGTGGCCGCGGCCGAGGAACTCCAGCACCAGCTCGCCCCGGTCGCCGCCGAGCTCGAGGGTCAGCTTGTCGCGGAAGGTCAGGGTCGGCCAGGTGAGCCCGGGGATGGACTCCGGCTCCTCGAACAGCCGCGGCATGCGGCCGAACTCGCTCTCCCAGTCCTGCTGGCCGCGCTCCTCGATGAGGTGCTTGGTCTGCTCGGAGCTGACGATGACCTCGGCGTCGAAGGCGCTGGCGCCCAGCACGCGGACGGCGTGGTAGTGGCTGAGCACCAGGTAGCGGACCGGCTTGTCGGTGTGCTCGCGGAGCTTGGCCAGCCAGCGGCGGGCGGCGACCGGGGTGGCGAGGGCCTCGAAGCAGACGAGGAAGTCCTCCCCCTCGATGGCACCGAGGTTCGGGTCGCCTTCCGCGGTGAGTGCGTACACGCCGTCGGCCAGGACCTCGAGGGTCTGCTCCTTGACCCCGAGATCGGCGGAGGACGCGAAGGGCTTGGCTGCCATGGGGGCTCCCGCTCAGAGGGTCGCTCGGATATCGAACGCCTCGCTCATTTACCGGTACAGAGTACGGCGCTGGTGGCGGGGACCACAAGCGCCCGAGCCTCAGGGACGACCGCTGGCGGCCGTCCACCGGATCGGCAGCCGCTTCACCCCGCGCTGGAAGTTCGACCGGAGCAGGGCCGGGGGGCCGTCCGGCCCGAGGGTGTCCGTGCGCCGGAGCAGTGCACCGAACAGTGCCCGCATCTGCACCCGGGCCAGCTGCGCGCCGAGGCAGAAGTGCGGTCCGTGCCCGAAGGAGAGCTGCGGGTTGGGCGCACGCCGGACGTCGAACCGGTCCGGGTCGGAGAACACCCGCTCGTCCCGGTTGGCCGAGGTGAAGGAGACGGCCACCTTGTCCCCGGCCCGCACCCGGGTACCGGCCAGGTCGACGTCCCGGGTCGCCGTCCGGCGGAACACCATCACCGGCGTCCACCAGCGCAGCATCTCCTCCACGGCGCCGGGCAGGAGGTCGGGGTCGGCGCGGACCGCGGCCAGCTCCGCCGGGTGGGTCAGCAGGGCGATCAGCCCGCCGGGCAGGCCGTTGCGCAGCGTCTCGTTGCCGGCGACCGCGAACAGCCAGAACATGTTCTCGAACTCCGCGTCGCTGACCCGGCCGCCGTCCTCGTCGGTCTGGGCGAGCAGCACCGACATCACGTCCCGACCCGGCGCCCGGCGCTTCTCCTCGGCCAGCAGCCGCGCGTAGCCGTAGAGGTCGGGCATCCCGGCGCGGGTGCGCGGGTCGGGCATCCGGCCGTCGCCGTCCGGCGCCGGGCGCAGCGCGACCGCCTGCCGGGCCAGCGCGGTGCCGCCGCCACCGTCGAAGGCGGCGGACGACGCGTAGTCCGGGTCCTGCCAGCCGATCACCCGGTTCGACCAGTCGAACATCAGCCAGCGGTCCTCCGCCGGCACGCCGAGCACGTCGGCGAGGGTGATCAGCGGTAGGTCCGCGGCGACGTCCTTGGCGAAGTCGCAGCGTCCCTCGGCGTCCCCGTCGATCATCCGGTCCACGAGCCCGGCCGCCGTCGTCTCGATGGCGGCGGTCAGCGCGGCCACCGCCCGGGGCGTGAAGGACCGGGACAGCAGCCGGCGCAGCCGGGAGTGGTCCGGCGGGTCCATGTTGAGCATCATCCGGCGCACCCAGTCCAGGTCAGCGGCGTCGCGGACCTGGGTGGCGCCCAGCCACGAGGAGAAGGTGGCCGGGTCGCGCAGCACCCGCTCGACCTCCACGTGCCGCAGCACCAGCCAGAAGCCGGGGCCGGCCGGGAAGCCGTGCAGCGCGGGCTCGTCGACCCAGACGACGGGACCCTCGGCGCGCAGCCGGCGCAGCGCCTCCAGCGGGGGGCCGCTCTCGTAGGTGGCCGGGTCGACCACGGCCAGGGTGTCCGCGGCGCGGACCTCGGTGGCGGTCATGGCGTCCGTCGCCCTCACAGCTCGTCGAGGAAGCCCTCGACGGTCGTCAGCAGCGCCACCGGTGTCTCGTACATGGCGTAGTGCCCGGCGTTGCGCAGCACCTCCAGCGAGGCGTTCGGGTACTGCGCCAGGAACGTCTGCTCCATCACCGCGGCCCCCAGGGCCGGGTCGTGCTCGCCCACGACCACCCGCACCGGGACGGGGTGGTCCTGCACCTCGGCGGAGAAGTCGGTCCCCGCCCAGGCGTCCAGGTAGGCGCCGAAGGCCGCCTCGTCGGACTGGTCGAGGGAGAACTGCACCATCCGGTCCACCCAGGTGCGGCTGAGCCGGTTCCCGGTGGTCAGGTCGATGATCGCGTAGCGGTTCTCGCGGTGGGCGGCCGCGCCGCCGAACAGCTGCGCCCCCTGCTCGTCGAACGGGACGCCGGTGGACGGCACCGGGCTGACCCCGATCAGCCCGGTGACCCGGTCGCCGGCGTCCAGCAGCACCCGCTGCATCGCGCTGCCGCCCATCGAGTGCCCCAGGACGGCGAAGGTCGACCAGCCGAGGGAGTCGACCGCGGCCAGGGCGTCCGCGGAGATCTCGGCGAGGGTGAACTCACCGCTCTCGCCCCGCCGCGCGCCGTAGCCCCGGTAGTCGACGAACAGGTAGCTGTACCGGTCGCCGTGGACGAGCTCCGGCAACGACCCCCACCCGGTGGCCGAGCCGAACCACCCGTGCAGGGCGAGGACCTTGACCGGGCCGGAACCGACCACCAGGGGAGCGCTGACCATGCCGCAGTCTGGCGCGCCGCCCGATGGGCGACAAGGCCGTTCCCGATCGCTGCCCCGGCATCCCGACCGGGGTGCCGGGGCAGCGTCGGGTCAGGGGTGGTGGACGTCG
This sequence comes from Modestobacter excelsi, assembly GCF_005930495.1. GTDB lineage: Bacteria > Actinomycetota > Actinomycetes > Mycobacteriales > Geodermatophilaceae > Modestobacter > Modestobacter excelsi. The sequence goes on from NZ_SJEX01000024.1 coordinate 4,887, forward strand.
GTGACGTGCTCCGCGACCAGGTCGACCAGCGCCTTCTGGTGCGGCTCGAGGTCGTGACCGCCCATCCCGCCGACGACGGGCAGGATGGCGTCGTCCAGGACGTGCACGCCGGCCAGGGTCTCTATGGTCGCCAGGCCGCAGAACGGCACGTACACCGGGCTGTAGCCGCCCTCCTGCACGAGCACCAGGCGGCCCTGCGCCGAGCGGTCGGCCGCGGCCATCACCGTCTCGGTCAGCGTGATGAACCCCCGGGTGGTGACCAGCTGACGGGCCAGCGGGTCCATCGCGTTGGGGTCGAACCCGGAGGCGACCAGGACCAGCTCCGGTGCGAAGGCCTCCAGCGCCGGGCCGATCACCGTCTGTGCGGCGTACTGGTAGCCGCCGTCGCGGGTGCCCACCGGCATCGGGATGTTGATGTTGTAGCCGTGCCCGGCGCCGGTGCCGCGGTCGGTGACCAGCCCCGAGTTCGGCGGGAAGCAGCGGTCCTGGTGCAGCGAGACGGTGAGCACCGACGGGTCCTCGCCGAAGATCGCCTGCGCGCCGTTCCCGTGGTGGACGTCCCAGTCGACGATGGCGATCCGCTCGATGCCCAGCTCGGCCTGGGCGTGCCGGACGGCGACAGCCACGTTGTTGAAGATGCAGAAGCCGAGGCCGGTCTCCGGCAGCGCGTGGTGGCCGGCCGGGTTGACCAGGGCGTACCCGTTGTCGACCGTGCCGTTCACCACGGCCTCGGTCATGGCGATCGCGCTGCCCGCGCCCAGGGCGGCGATCCGGTAGGCGCCCAGGTCGACGCCTCGGTGCTCAGCAGGGCCTGCAGGTCGGCAGGAACACGGTGGTGCGCAACGCGATCCGGGACAAGGACGTCGTCGTCCCCGCAGGCGCGCAGGTCGGGGTGGACATCGACCGTGACCGCGAGTTGTACACGGTGTCCGACAACGAGATCGTCGTCATCGGCAAGGCCCAGCAGGTCGTGCCCTGAGCGGCCGCCGACGGGGGGCATCGGCCCTCCGGAGCGTCGGCCCGGAGGGTGCCCGAGACCCACTCGAGCACCAGGCTGCACCGCAGCTGCTCGGTCCAGGACTGCTCCGCTCAGGCTCGCCCGGTCCTACTGCGGCCGGTCGGCGTGGACGAGCTCCCGCGGCACGCCGGCCCCGAAGCGTGCCGGGTCGCGCCGGGCCTGCGCGAGCAGCGCGATGTAGGCGAGGTCGACGACGGAGCAGAGGGCTCCGAGGGGCAGGATGAAGGCGGAGTGCTCGTAGACCCCGAAGACGATGGTGGGAGCGAGTGTCCCGAGCCACTTCGCGATCGCGATCGTCATCGACTGACCTCGTGGGCCGCGTCGTCCCACGAACATGGCGATGAACAGGACGGACATCAGCAGGTTCTGCAGGAAGGCGGTGTAGCGCGCGGCCTGGGCGTAGCCGAACTCCACGACGAAGGCCCACTGCACGACGTAGGCCGTGGCGAAGACGCCGACCGCCCAGCAGCAGAACATCCCCCTCGTGACGAACGGCGGCAGCTCCCGGCGTCCGAACCGGAGAAAGGTGTGGACGATCACGAGGTCTGCCAACGCCCACACCACGTTGACGCCGGCCTGGAGGCCGGGATCGGTGGAGATGCCCCACACCGAGTAGATGGACTCCCAGGCGATGTTCAGGGCGAGCGCCATCACCGGCAGTGCGTAGGTCTGCTGCGTGAAGCCGATCCTGATGACCGCGACGTAGACGATGGTCCAGGCGATGCCGCTGACCGCGGTGAGGAACGTGATCATCCGTTCTCCGAGGCTCTCGAGGGAGCGTCGGCACGACAGCTCCGCACCGGCCCGTCCGGGGGCGGTACGGGCGCCCTACGTGCGCGCACAGGGCTGTGCCCGTCGCGCTGCCGACCGGTGGCGAGCTGACCCTCGCCGTACCGCCTCGATGAGGGCGCACGAGGACGCCGTCATGGCGAGCCGAGCACCTAGGCTCAGCGACGGTGTGAGGGGAGGGCGGATGGCCGACTTCCTGCGCGTCACGGTCCGCGACCGTGTCGGGTGGATCGAGTACCACCGCCCACCGGTCAACGCCTTCCACTGGGAGATGCTCCGGGAGGTCCCCGAAGCCCTGGAGCACCAGCTCGCCGACCCGGCTGTCCGAGTGGTGGTGTTCGGCAGTGCTCTGGCCGACCACTTCAGCGTGGGCGCCGACCTCCGGGTCTTCGCCGGCATGGACGACGAGGGCATGCGTCGCTGGGTCGAGGTGTGCCACGACCTGGTCCGGAGGATGCGCGCGTCGCGGAAACCGCTCCTGGCGGCCGTCCACGGCACCGCGGTCGGCGGTGGCCTGGAGATGGCGTTGCACTGCGACGTCCGCTTCGCGGCGTCCACTGCCCGGCTCGGGCAGCCGGAGATAGACATCGGGTTCATCCCCCCGGTCGGCGCGACGCAGGCGCTGGCCCGCCTGCTGGGCCGGCCGCGGGCGCTGCGCTTCCTCTACGACGGCACCCTGCTGAGCGCCGAGGAGGCCCACGCCATCGGCCTCGTCGACGTGGTGGTGGCTCCTGAGCAGCTCCGCGACGTCGTGCAGGGCTACGCCGAGGGGCTGGCCCGGAAGCCGGCGCGGGCGCTGGCGGCGATCCGGCGCTGCGTCACCGAGGGCGGCGACCTCACCTTCGACGAGGGCCTGGCCATAGAGGGGTCGGAGGCGGTGGCGCTGGGGGCGACGCCGGACTTCCACGAGGGGGTGGACGCCTTCCTCGGCAGGCGTCCACCGGTCTGGTCGGACTGACCGGGACGCCGTGACGGGGACGAGGCCCCGCGACCGGCTCGGGCGCCGGTGATCGGCAGGGTGACCGGCACGACGCCGTCCGACGCCGTCCGACGTCGCCCCGGCGTGGGGAGGCTGCTCGGCCCCGCTCGGCGGCGCGGTCGTCGCCGTGGGGATCGCCCAGGCGCTGCGCGGCTCGGGCGGCGGGCGGGCCACCTCACACACCCGGCTCGCAGGGGACGGCGCCGCGCGCCACCGCATCGACGAGGCGCTGGTGGTCCCGTTCGGTCTGGTCGGCGTACACCCGGGCGAACGAGCAGAGGGCGCGGTCGACCTTGTCGGACCTGCCCAGGTAGCCGGCGATCATCGAGGCGCCGCTGGTGCGCGCGTGGCCCTTGGCCAGCAACTGGCCGCAGATCCCTGCGTAGTCGGCCAGGGCGCGCGGGTCGATCGCATCCAGTGCGACGCTGCCCTTCATGTTGCGGAACTGGCGCACGTAGTACTGCCGTTCTCCCACGCTGGCCCAGCCGAGCAGCGGGTCGCTCACGGTCTGCAGGGCCTGCTGGTACTCCACCACCCGCTCGCCCTGGTGGGCGTGCCACGCGGAGTCGCCGTGGACGAACGGGGCGACGACGGAACGCCTGGCCTGCTTGAGCTGGAGGAACAGCACGTCCTCGGGGTCGGACCCCTCGCACAGGACGACGTACGCCCGCAGCCCGACGCTGCCCACGCCGACCACCTTGTGGGCGATGTCGACGATCGTGTAGCCGCCGAGGATCCGGCGCCAGTGCGGGGCCAGCGTCGCCAGGTAGCCGTCCAGGGCCTCGGCCAGCTCGTCGGCCTCGGCGGCCCCCACCCGGGTGATCAGCGGCGGCTCCTCGACGATGCGCCGGCGTCCCTCGTGCTGCTCGGTGAAGCGGGGGAGTGCCCGGTCGCTCGTCCGGGACCGCGCCTTCTTCGCGGCCCGGTCCAGCTCCTGGCGCAGCGCCTCGTCGGACGCCGCCGTGTGGAGCCGGTCGAGGTCCAGACGCTGGAACGAGCGCCAGAGCAGCGGCTGGTCCGACAGCTCCCACAACTGCTCGCGGTAGGAGGCCACGCAGGAGATCACGGCATCGGCGCAGGAGTCCTCGCTCATGGAGTTCTGCCGGCCCGCGACCCAGACGCTCGCGACCAGGCGGCGCAGGTCCCACTCCCAGCTGCCCGGGTGCGCCTCGTCGAAGTCGTTGAGGTCGAGCACGAGCTCCTGCTCCGGGGAGCCGTAGAAGCCGATGTTGCCCACGTGCGCGTCGCCGCAGATCACCGGGGTGATGCCCGTGGCCGGCAGCCTCGCGAAGTCCTCGGCCATCACCACGGCGGCGCCGCGCAGGAACCCGTACGGCGAGGCCGTCATCCGCCCGATCCGCACCGGCACGAGCCAGCTGATCCGGCCCTCGTGCGATTCCTCGAGCAGGTCCAGCACGTCGCGTCGGTCGTCCGGCGCGCTCCACTCCGACAGCGACGATCGCGGCACCTGCTTCCGCAGGCCGCGGCCGAGGGCGTACCGCTCCGCCCGAGGGGTGCTCGGCGAGCGCAGGGAGCCGTAGGCCTGGCCGTCGACGGTGGCCAGCACCGTCGGGGCGCCGCCGTGCGGGCGGACGTGCGTCATCGTGACCTCCCGGCAGCCCCATGTGCTCGCCGTCGATCCTGGCACGGCCGGTGTGGAGCGGCGTCCCCTCAGGTCGGGCGCCCGTGCTGCCGAGGGCCCGCGGGACGCCGAGCACCTGGAGGAAAAGGGCTGGACCTGATGCAGCTCCGGCTCGTAGCTTGCCGGTGATCGTGACACCACCCGAGGAGGTGAGACCCATGGACGCAGTAGCGATGTGGGTGCTCCCTCGTGCCGTCACGGTCGGGCGATCGACGTAGGTGTCGCCGGGAGCGCCTCCCCACCGAGGCACTCCCGAGAGGCACACCGATGCACTCACCGCAGTCCACCGCCGAGCCGTCGTCGAACGACCTGGTCCACGGCGACCTCGCCCGAACTCCCTCGCCGGTCCCCGGCTCCGGTCGCGTACCCCTCGGGTTCGACGTGATCATCGCCGGGTGCGGGCCGACCGGTCTGGTGCTGGCCGCCGAACTGCGGCTGCACGACGTGCGGGTGCTCGTCCTGGAGCGGGAGACCGAGCCCGCGCCGTTCGTCCGCATCGTCGGACTGCACATCCGCAGCATCGAGCTGATGGCGATGCGTGGACTGCTGGAGCGCATCCTCGAACACGGCCGGCGCCGTCCGGCCGGCGGCTTCTTCGCCGGCATCCCTGCGCCCGTCCCCGAGGGCCTGGACTCCGCGTACGCCTACCTGCTCGGCATCCCGCAGCCCGTCCTCGTCCACCTGCTCGAGGAACATGCGGTCGCACTCGGTGCGCAGGTCCGGCGCGGTCGTGCGGTGGCCGGTCTCGAGCAGGACGACGAGGGGGTGACCGTCGAGCTGGCCGACGGGGAACAGCTGCGGGCGCGCCATCTCGTCGGCTGTGACGGCGGGCGCAGCACGGTGCGCAAGGCACTCGGCGTCGGCTTCCCGGGCGAGCCCGCACGGAGCGAGACGCTGATGGGCGAGATGGAGGCAGCTGCGCCGCCGGAGGAGATCGCCGCCACGGTGACCAGGATCGGGGACAGGCGACTGTGGCTCAGGGTTGTCGGCGACGGGGTCCACCACGTGGTGGTCCCCGCCGCGGGAGTCAGCGACCGTGCCGAACCGCCCACCCTCGAGGACTTCAGGGGACAGTTGCGCGCCCTCGCCGGGACCGACTTCGGCGTGCACTCCCCGCGGTGGATGTCCCGCTTCGGGGATGCCACCCGGCTGGCCGAACGGTACCGGGTCGGGCGGGTGCTGCTGGCCGGCGACGCGGCACACGTCCACCCACCCACCGGCGGGCAGGGGCTCAACCTGGGCGTCCAGGACGCGGTCAACCTCGGCTGGAAGCTCGCCGCACAGGTCCGCGGCTGGGCGCCGGGACGACTGCTGGACACCTACGAGGCCGAACGTCGTCCGGTCGCCGAGGACGTGCTGGACAACACCCGCGCCCAGATGGAGCTGCTGTCCACCGGACCGGGCCCGCAGGCCGTGCGCAGGCTGCTCACCGAGCTGATGGACATCGACGAGGTGAACCGCCGGCTGATCGAGAAGATCACGGCGATCGGCATCCGCTACGACGTCGGCGAGGGTCCCGACCTGCTCGGCCGCCGCCTGCGCGACATCGACGTGGCACAGGGCCACCTCTACGGTCTGCTGCACCGCGGCCGCGGCCTGCTGCTGGACCGCACCGAACGCCTGACCGTCGGCGGCTGGTCCGACCGGGTCGACCACCTCCCGGATCCCACGGCGGCACTGGACGTCCCGTGCGTCCTGCTCCGCCCCGACGGTCACGTCGCCTGGATCGGCGACGACCAGCACGACCTGGACGCCCACCTCACCCGTTGGTTCGGCGAGCCCGCCGACTGATCCCGGGCTCAGCGCTGGTCGCGGCGGAGCGGGTGGTCCTCGGGGATCTCCACCAGGGCGATCCGCACGCCGTCGGGATCGTCGATCCACATCTCCACCAGTCCCCAGGGCTCCCGTCGAGGCGGTCGGGTGACGGAGACCCCAGCGCCGGCCAGCCGCTCGTGCTCACCGGCAACATCCCGCACCTGGAGCCAGAGGCCGAGCCCGACAGGTGGCTGGTCGGCATGACCCGAGACCTCGAGCAGGCCGTTGCCCAGGAAGTAGACGACGCCGCGGTGCTCCGGTGGGCCGAACTCCCGGTGGACGGCCAAGCCGAGGACGTCGCCGTAGAAGGCATGTGACCGCGCCGGGTCCGTCGGGCGCAGCAGGACGCGGCTGCTCAACACCTCCATCCCGGCATCCTCCACCGACCTGCTGTCCGTGGTGGCTGATCACCGCGGCAACTGGTGGGGCCTCGACCGATCAGAGCGGTGTCACGAGGCTCTGTCGCGGGGCCGGAACGAGACCACCCCGAGCTCCTGACCTGCAGGAGCACCGGGGTGAGTGTGTGTCCGAGGGACGACACGGTACCTCCGGACACGCCTCCACCGACGAGGAACGCAGGACCACAGATGTCGCAGGCGTGATGGTGGCGGTGACGCCGCCGGGCGGGCTCGCCGCCGTGGCCAGCACCTGCGCGTCGCTCATGGCGAGCAGGCAGCGGGGGAGGGCCGGGGCGAGCTCCGGTCGGGACAGGCACCTCGGGACACATCTCGTCCTGCGTCGGGTGGCACGTGCCTGGGTCGGGAGCACGTCCCAGGGCCGAGGACGGGCTGTGCGCCCGCGGTGTCTGCGCGCTTCGGTGACCTCGGGGTGACGGCCCGGTGACGGTCCCTGGCGTTGGCTGCGGTCATGACGCAGCTCGTGGGGGAGGCAGTGTCGGCCAGCCTGACGCCGGGCCCGGTCATCGACGCGCAGGGGCCGATCGGCCAAGCCCAGCTCGTCGGCGTCCGGGCGGGCCGCAACAAGGACTTCGACCGCCTGGTGCTCGACTTTGAGGAGCCTGTTCCGGGCAACCTGGTCCAGTACGTGAGGCACCTGCTGCAGGACGGCTCGGGCAATCCCGTCCCGCTCCGCGGTGGAGTGGCCGTCGACGGCATCGTCGGTCCGATCACCCGCGCGGCGATGGTGCGCGCCCAGGGCCTGTGAAGGAGCCACGACGAGGGACGCAGGCCATGGCGCCAGTGAAGCCGCGCCATCCCCGACCACGAGTGGCCGAGGACAGGTGATCACCGTGGAACCCACGGAGGCGCCCGACCCGAGAGCAGGACTGCTCGACACGATCCGGGCCAGACGAGTCGGCATCGAGGCCTACGTCCGGAGGAAGGCTCCGGTGAGCAGGCGGCTGTCGACCGTGAGCATCGTCAGCAGTGCCGTCGTCGCCGCGCTGACCGCGGGCCCTGCCCTGGGCGGCCCCACCTTCGCGGAAAGGGTCCAGCAGGGGCTGTCGCTCGACGCATCGCGGACGGTGTGGCAGGGGCTGTGCTTCGCCGCGCTCGTGGTGTCGATGACGGCGGCCGTGTCGGCCCACCTGGAGAAGACGAGTGACCTGAGAGCGCGGGTGGGCGCCGCAGAGGCGGCAGGCGTGATGCTCGCCGGGTTGCAGGCGCGGCTGGAGTACGGCGGGCTCGCCATGCAGGAGGCTGCCCAGGAGTACCGGGACGTCCTGGCCGGCATACCCTTCGTCCCGGAGGCGCAGGGTGGGACGACGTCGCCCTCCGAACGCCGCGAGCCCCGCCTGGCGCTGCAGCTGACGGTCGTCGTCCTGGCAGCGCTCCTGCTGGCTGTCACCTTCGTGGGACTGATCCGAGGCGGCGTGGCTGCCGAGCCGGGCGGCGAGAACGCGGGCGCTCCGCCGATTGCATCGGAGGGCCCGACGCCCACACCGGCGCCGTCGCCCGCTCCGACCGCGGCTACGCCCACTCCCCGGCCACCCGCGGACGCCACGCAGGGCGTCTTCGGAGGTGGGACGCAGGACGGTGGTGCAAGCCTGGCCATCGTCATCGACGCGGACCGGGCCATGGCTTACGTCTGCGACGGGCGGCAGTTCGAGTCCTGGTTGCAGGGGTCCGTCGTCGACGGCCGGCTGGACCTGAGCTCGCCGAGCGGGGCGCGCCTGACGGGTGATCTCGGGGACGGCGCCATCTCCGGCGAACTCCGGACCCCCACGTTCGACACACCGTTCACCGCCACGGTGGCCACTGGGCCCGCCGGGGTGTACGAGGCGAGGATCCAGGTGAACGGCACCCAGGCCCGGATCGGCTGGGCCGTCCTGCCGGACGGCAGCCAGGTGGGCGTCATCGCCGTCGGTGACACGCGCGGTGCAGCGCCCGACCTGGACCTGACCGACCTCACCTTCACGCACAACGGCAGCCTGTTCACGGCCCGGAAGCTGGGACCTTGACGCTCGTGTCGGCCGGCACCACCGCGAGCTCGTCGTGAGTGAGGGAGCCAGGCGCAGGCATTGAGGACCACCCAGTCGTTGAGGAGGGACGCGGGGGAGAGCAGGAGGACACCGTCGGTGGGCGAGGGTGACCGGGCCGTCCGGAACGCCACGCAGGAGCAGGCTCGCGCTGTGCTGACGACCTCGGCGGTCTGCTGCCGCTTCCAGCCGAGCAGCGCGAGGAGCGTCGCCTCGCGCGCGCGGCGGTGGTCGTCCAGCAGCGCGGCGCGGTGGACGGGTCGCCCGAGCGCCGCAATGTCGAGCCGACCAACTTCCGCTTCCAGGAGGAGGCCGCGGCCGCCATCGACCTGGTTGTCGCACTGTTCGACGGCGGGGCCCGACCATCCACGAGCAGGTGCGCCGCGGCTCGCCCGCCGCGGAGGTCATCCGGGCGGCCCAGGAGGTCGGCGCCGACCTCATCACGCTGGCGTACGGCAGCCGCGGGCTCCCCGCGACCATCCTGCTGGGCCCCACCGCCTCGTGCGTGCAGCCTCCGCGCCGTGTCCCGTGTTGGTGTGCCGACCTTTCCGCTCAGGCGACACGAGCCCACAGCCTGACGGCTGATCGCAGGCGCGCGCCCCCTGGACAGCCGCCCGGCCTTCTCCCGGGTGCTGCCCGTGGAGTGCCCAGTGCTGCCTGCGGAGCCGTGAGGAGGGACTCGACCGACGGGTCGGCGAGAACCAGCCAGGCCAGGCCGTGCTGAGGGAGAGTCGGTCGTTGGTTCCGTCGGCGTCGACGGGCACACTGCCGAGGTGATCGACGGCGAGGCGACGACCGGACCCGACGCCGATCCCGGTGACGCTGTGCCGGCACCGCAGGACGCCCGCGACGACGTGCGACCAGAACGGGGCGCGCCGCTGCTGGTCCCCGGCGAGACGTGCTGGCGGATCGAGCGGGCCACCCGCTTCGCCGTCTTCGTCGACGCGGCCGGCTACTTCGCCGCCCTGAAGCGTGCGGTGCTCAGCGCCGAGCGGAGGGTGCTGTTCATCGGCTGGGACTTCGACCCGCGGATCCGGCTCGACCCGCTCGGCGGCGGCCCAGCAGAGGACGACCGGCTCGGCGCCGTCCTGGAGAGGGCAGTGGAGGAGAACCCGCGGCTGGTCGTCGGCGTCCTCCAGTGGGACCTCGGCATGCTGCGCGCGCTCGGCCGGGGCCTGGCGCCCATCGTGCTGCTCGACCGGCGCACTCCCGACCGGCTCACCTTCACCGTGGACACCCACCACCCGGTCGGCGGTGCGCACCACCAGAAGATCGTGGTGATCGACGACTGCCTCGCCTTCGCCGGCGGGATCGACGTCACCGCCGACCGCTGGGACACCTCCGACCACGCCGACGGGAACCCGCACCGACGTCGGCCGGCCGCCGGGCGCATCGAGGGTCGGCTGACGGGGCCGTGGCACGACGCGACGAGCATGGTGACGGGGCCGGCCGCTCGCGCGATCGCCGAGCTCGCCCGCGAGCGGTGGGAGAGCGGCACCGGGGAGCGGCTCGAGCCGCTCCCCGAGTCGCGCGAGTGCTGGCCCGAGGCCGTCGACCCGCTGCTCACCGACGTCGACGTCGCGATCTCCCGCACCCGTCCCGCCCACGGCGGCACGACCCTGGTCCACGAGGTCGAGCTGCTGTGGCTGGCCGCGATCGCCGCGGCCAGCCGCTCGATCTACGTGGAGAGCCAGTACTTCGCCAGCCGCCGGATCGCCGAGGCGATCGCCGAGCGGCTCCGCGAGCCGGACGGCCCCGACGTCGTCGTCATCAACCCGTGGACCGCCGACGGCTGGCTCTCGGAGAAGGCGATGGGCACCGCGCGCGCCCGGGTGCTGGAGATCGTCCGCGACGCCGACGTCCACGACCGGTTCCGGCTCTACACGCCGGTGACGGAGCAGCGCGAGCACATCTACGTGCACGCGAAGGTGACCGTGGTCGACGACCGCCTGCTGCGGTTGGGATCGAGCAACGTGAACAACCGCTCGATGGGCCTGGACACCGAGCTCGACCTGGCGGTCGAGGCGGTCGAGGGACGGCCCGGGGCGGATCGGCTCGCTGCGACCATCGTCGGCGTCCGTGACCGCCTGCTCGCCGAGCACCTCGGCTGCACGCCGGAGGACGTCGCTGCCGCCATCGCCGACACCGGCTCGCTGGTGCGGGGCATCGAGCGGCTGCGCCGGCCGACCGGCCGCTCGCTCGTGCCGTTCGAGCCCCCCGACCTCGGTCCCGCCGACCGGTTGCTCGCCGAGTCCGAGCTGATGGACCCGGAGAAGACGCCGAACCAGTGGCGCCGGGTCGAGCGGTTCTTCGCCCGCCGGCGGCGCGCGCCGAACCGGGTGCGCTCCTGAGTCCGCCGCCTCCGACGGGACAGCAGGTCGTGACCGGATGACCTCTGCGTTGCCGGCCGACCTGCTCCCGGAGGGACTGACCCCTGGGCTGCTCGTCCTCGTCCTGGTCGCTGCGCTCGCGGCCGGGTGGATCGACGCCGTCGTCGGTGGCGGCGGTCTCCTGCAACTGCCCGCGCTGCTGCTCGTCCCCGGGATCAGCCCTGTCCAGGCCCTGGCGACGAACAAGCTGGCCTCGATCTCCGGCACCACCACCAGCGCCGTCACCTACCACCGCCGCGTCCACCCCGATCTGCGGACTGCTCTGCCGATGGCCGCGGTGGCCCTGGTGGGCAGCTTCGCCGGGGCCTCCGTCGCGGCGGCCCTGCCGGCCAGCGTGTTCAAGCCGGTCATCGTCGTCGCCCTGATCGCCATCGCCGCGTTCACCGTGCTGCGTCCGGCGCTCGGCGAGGTGACCGCACTGCGCCACAGCGGGCGGCGCCACCACGGCGTCGCCGGGGCGGTGGGCGCCGGCATCGGCTTCTACGACGGGGTCCTCGGCCCGGGTACCGGGTCTTTCCTCGTCTTCGCCCTCGTGTCGCTCCTGGGCTACGACTTCCTCAACGCCAGCGCCAAGGCGAAGATCGTCAACGTCGCCACCAACCTGGGGGCGCTGCACTTCTTCGTCCCGTACGGCGCGGTCTTCTGGGGGCTGGGACTCTTCCTGGGCGCCGCCAACATGCTGGGCGGCTACCTGGGCGCCCGGGCGGCGACCGCCCGAGGCAGCCGCTTCATCCGGGTCGTCTTCCTCGTGGTCGTGACAGCGCTGATCGGCCGGGTCGGCTGGGACGTGTGGACGGAGAACCTGCGTCCGCTCCTCTGGTGAGGGCCGCCACGCCGGCCGATGCGACCGGTGCGGCCGGTCAGCCGGTGGCCCGCGGCAGTCGCTCCTCCACCCGGTCCAGCAGGGCCATGAGCGCACCGTCGACGACCTCGGGTCGGGTGAGGTTGACGCTGTGCCCCGCGCCGGGCACGACGACCAGTTCAGCGCCGGACCCGAGCACCTCGGCGATCCGCCGGCTGTGCGCGGCGGGGGTGAGCCGGTCGTGGGTGCCGACGACCACCGTGACCGGCACGCGCCGGAGCACCTCGAGCGCGGCCGTCTCGTCGTCGTCGAGGATGGTGGCGTAGAAGGCCGTCGTCACCGTCAGCGGAGTCTCCTCCAGCATGTCCTGGACCCTGCGCACCAGGGCCGGGTCGGCGTCGTCCCGGCCGAAGAGGTAGTGCCGGGTGTACCACCGGCCCAGTGCGGTGCCCCGCCGGCGGAACCGCTCCAGGAGCGGGGCGATCAGCTGCAGCCACCACAGGTAGACGGCCAGCAGGCCGAGCCGCCGCACCAGCCCGAACAGCCGGCCGACCACCCCGCCCGGGACCACCCCATCGGCCGAGGTCGCGAGGAGGAAGACGCCGACGACCCGGGTGCCGAACAGCTCCGGGCGCTGGCGGGCCAGCGCCAGCACGCTCATGCCGCCCATGGAGTGCCCGGCCAGGACGACCGGGCCGGAGGGCGTGGTGGCGGCCAGGACCTCGCCGAGATCCCGGCCGGTCCGGTCGATCGTCGCTGTCCGCAGGTCGCCTCGGGCCGACCGGCCGTGGCCGCGGTGGTCCCACAGGACCAGCCGCGATCGCCCGCGCAGCGCCGCTCGCTGGCCGTCCCACTCGCCCAGGCGCGCGGTGAAGCCGTGGGTCAGCAGCACGGTGAGCGGGGCGTCCGGGGTGCCGTCCACCTCGACGTGGAGGTCCACGCCGTCGTCGGTGCGGACCGTCCGCGATGCGGGCGCGGGTGACCCGGCGGCAGTGGGGCGAGCAGAGCGACGGAAGAGGGGCACCTGCTCATCTCAGGGGCCATCGACCGTGACCGCCACCTCACCGGTCCCCGCGAGGTCGTTTGCGGGCGTGCGGGGTGACCACCGCGGGTCACCCCTGTTGCGGGTCTGCCTCCTCCGCGAGTTCCTGGAAGGCCGCGAACGCGCGCGGCCCGTACACGGTGCCCGGTCCGCCGTTCATCGCGATGGCGACGCCGAGCGCCTCGGCGACCTCCGACTCGGTGGCGCCGGTGCGGACGGCGCCACGTGCATGCGACACGATGCAGCCGTCGCACTCCTTGCTGACCGCGATGGCCAACGCGATCAGTTCCTTGGTCTTCTGGTCGAGCGCACCGGCGGCGTATGCGGCGGTGTGCATCCGGCGGTACCCGTCGTAGACGTCCGGGATCGCTCGACGCAGTGCGCGGGCCGGTTCGCGTAGCGCGTCCTGGACGGCGCGGGCATCACCCATGGCGGAATGGTCCCACCGGCCCGGGCGCAGGGCGCGGTGACCCGGTCGTCGGGTCCACCACCGGCGGCGCACGGTTGCGGCCACGCTCGGCCCCGGACCACGGGACCCGGCCCGGGTCCCGTTGGATCCGGGTGTCCGATGCGTTGGGGGGACGAGGTCCGGGGTAGGCACCCCGTCCAGCTCCCTGCGCAGTGGAGGACACGTCCATGGCCGCCTTCACCTTCAGCCAGCTCACGCCGACGGCCTTCCTGGAGCGTTCGGCGCGGGTGTTCCCCGACCGCACGGCCGTGATCGACGGCGACAACCGGTTCACCTACCGGGAGTTCGCCGACCGCTCGCGCCGCCTGGCCGGCGCGCTCGGACCGCGGGGGATCTTCCCCGGTGACCGGGTCGCCGCCCTCTGCAGCAACAGCTCGACGATGCTGGAGCTGCACAACGGCGTCCCGTGGGCGGGCGCGGTCCTCGTCCCGCTCAACGTCCGGCTCTCGGCCGAGGAGCTGCAGTACATCCTGCGGCACTGCGGGGCGCGGCTCATGGTCGCCGACGGCCAGCTCGCCGGGATCGCCGCGGAGGTCGCATCCGCCGTCGGGATCCCGCTGGTGATCGCCGGCGGTGACGCCGATGGGTACGAACAGCTGCTCGGCGACGCCGAACCGCTCGCCCGCCCGTGCGAGGACGAGCGCGGCCTGCTGGCGCTGAACTACACGTCGGGGACGACCGGCCGACCGAAGGGGGTGATGTACCACCACCGCGGCGCCTACCTGCAGTCGTTGGCCATGGCGATGCACACCGGGCTCGGGCCGTCGAGCCGCTACCTGTGGACCCTGCCGATGTTCCACTGCGACGGATGGTGCTTCCCCTGGGCGGTGTCGGCGGCCGGGGCGGCCCACGTCTGCCTGCCCAAGGTCGATGCGCAGGAGATCTGGCGGCTGCTCCGGACGGAGGGCATCACGCACTTCAGCGCGGCGCCGACCGTGCTCACGATGATCGCCAACGCTCCCGAGGCCGAGCAGGGCCCGCTGGACCGGCCAGTACACGTCCAGACGGGGGGTGCGCCGCCGACGCCGACGCTGCTGGCTCGGATGTCGGGACTCAACATGGACGTCACCCACCTCTACGGGCTGACCGAGACCTACGGGCCGTTGGCGATCAACCAGTGGCATCCCGAGTGGGACGATGCGGCACCCGAGAGGCAGGCGGAGCTCAAGGCCCGCCAGGGGACCGGCAACGTCGTCGCCGACGCGCTCCGGGTGGTCACCGAGGACGGCGCTGACGTCCCCGCCGACGGGGAGACCATCGGCGAGATCGTCGCGCGGGGGAACGACGTCATGCGCGGCTACTACCTCGACGACGACGCCACGGCCGCCGCGACCCTGGCCGGGACCGGTGACGGTGCGGCCTGGTTCCGCACGGGCGACCTGGGGGTCGTCCATCCCGACGGCTACCTCGAGATCCGCGACCGCAGCAAGGACATCATCATCTCCGGAGGGGAGAACATCTCCTCGGTCGAGGTCGAGCGGGCGATCGACGCCCATCCCGCGGTGCTGGAGTCCGCGGTGGTGGGGGAACCGCACGAGAAGTGGGGAGAGGTCCCGGTCGCGTACGTGACGCTGCGGCCCGAGGCCGACGTCGACGACGGGCAGCTCGCGACGTTCGTCCGTTCGCGGCTGGCCGGCTTCAAGGTCCCGAAGCGCTTCGTCTACGGAGAGCTCCCCAAGACCTCCACCGGCAAGGTCCAGAAGAACGTCCTCCGAGGCCGCGTCGACGGTTAGCGACCCGCCGCCCGGTGGGCAACCAGGACATGCGGTCAGCGGTCGGAGTCCGCCTGCTTCCGCAGGCCGGACGCGGTGGACCCGTTGGCGCGCCGACGCGAGGACACCCTCACGCCGAAGACGGCGTTCTGGTCGCCGTAGAGCTCATCGTCGCTCCGCTCCGGCGGGGGATACGTCGGGCCGTCCTTGGACCACACCGCCTTGGTCCGGCCGCCGGTGTTCTCGATCACCTTCGGCCGGACCACCATCCACCCCGCGAGGAGCGCCAGTGCTATCACCGGGATGCCGAACACCACCACGAGGAAGGTCGTCTTCTCCCAGAAGTGCGGGGACGACTGCCAGCCGGTGATCACCAGCCCGATGATGATGGAGAACAGGAAGACGAGGCCGATGATGCTGGTGTAGGGGTGCCCGGGCATCTGGAAGGGGCTCGGCGGGACCACCCCACGGTTGGACAGCATCCGCAGCCGGAGCTGGCACAGGAAGATCGTGGCCCAGGTGAAGACGACGCCCAGGGCAGCTGCTTCCAACGCGATCTCGAACGCGTTGGGGACGAGCGCGTTCAGGACGGCCCCGAAGACGAAGACCACCGAGGTCGCGACGATCCCGGCCCAGGGGACCCCGGAACCGCTCATCTTCAGGGTGAAGGCGGGCGCCTGCTTGGACATGCCGAGGCTGCGCAGCACGCGGCCGGTCGAGTAGAGACCGGAATTGAGGCTGGACAGCGCAGCCACGATCAGCACCGCCTGGATCAGGTTGCCCATCCAGCTGATGCCCATCCGGTCGAACACCGTGACGAAGGGGCTCGTGCCGGCCTCGTACTCGCTCGTGGGGAGCATCGCGACGAGCAGCAGGATGGAGCCGCAGTAGAAGACGCCGATCCGGAAGATGACCGCGTTGACCGCCTTGGGCACCTCGCGCTGGGCGTCCTCCATCTCACCGGCTGCCACGCCCACCATCTCGATCGCGGCGTAGGCGAAGACGACTCCGGACATGACCAGGATCGGGCCGTACCAGGCGAAGTCACCTGAGGACGGCCAGAACCCTCCCGGGTTGCTCCACAGGTTCGACAGCCCCGCCTGGTGGTCGCCGATGTGCACGTGGAAGGCCACGACCACGATCCCGACCAGCAGGAAGATGACGATGGCACCGACCTTGGCGATGGACGCCCAGAACTCGAACTCGCCGAACGCCCGGGCCGACAGCAGGTTGATCGTGAGCACGACCGCGAGCGCGATCAGCACCGTGGCCCAGGTGGGCATGTCCGGGAACCAGTACTGCACGTAGAGGCCCACCGCGGAGAGCTCGGCGATCCCGGTGAGCGCCCAGTTCAGCCAGTACATCCAGCCGGTGACGAACGCGGCGCGCTCGCCGTAGAACTCCCGCATGTAGGACACGAACGCGCCGGACGTCGCGCGGTGCAGCACCAGCTCGCCCAGCGCACGCATCAGCAGGTAGGCGATCACCCCGACGAATGCGTAGCTGATCAGGAGCGCCGGACCGGTGTTGTGCAACCGGGAAGCCGACCCCAGGAACAGGCCCGTGCCGATCGCACCACCGATGGCGATCATCTGCACGTGCCGGCGGTTCAGGTTGTTTTTGTAGCCGGCCTGCTCCGCGTTCAGTGACTCAGGCGTGCCATCGGTCTGGGTCATCGGTCTCCCCCGCACGTGCGCCGTCGTTGAGGCCGCCACCTACCCCTCGTTGCGGTGCCCAACCAGCGACGGTCCAGATTTGCCGGAGCGGCGCTGCGGACATGGGTCCCCGGCTGGGTTGACGACTCCGACTCCGACACCGACTCCGACGCCGGGACGGGCCTTCGGCTGGTGGCCTCAGCCGGCACGCGCGTCGTCGGAGAGCCGCCGGTGGGGAGGCTCTGCACTCGTCCTGGTCGGCGAGGTCGACGAGGTTCCGGTGCCCCGTCCCGGCCGCTACCGTGCGTCGGACCACCACCACGACAGCGGGTGCTCAGCACAGGGGCCCGGGGGACGGGGAACGCGTGGGCGCCACCGGTGATGAGTCGTGCGGGAGCTGAGTCGACGGGCACTGCTCGGCTGGGCGGGGGCATCCGCGCTCGCCGTCGCCGGCGGCGGCGCTGCTGTCCGGTCGTCCGCGGCGCCGACGCAGGGGGCGTCCGTGTCAGCGACCTCGTCGGCTGCTCCACCTCCTGACCCGGGGCCGGTCCCGACACCCGAGGTGCGGCTGATCGGCGATGGGTCGACGGCCGACACCGGCCCGCAGCCTCATCAGCCGGTGCCGCGGAGGCTGATGCCCGGTGAGCGTCCGCCCCAGTTCGTGGTGTTCTCCTGGGACGGCGCGGCCAACTTGTCGACCGGCCTGTTCCCCCGGTTCCGGACGCTGGCGCGGGAGATCGGCGCGACGATGACCTTCTTCCTCAGCGGTCTGTACGCGCTGCCGGCCGACCAGCGGATGCAGTACGCCCCACCGCGGCATCCGGTCGGATCCTCCGACATCGGCTTCCTGTCCACCCAGCAGGTGCTGGACACCGTGGCGGAGGTCCGCCTGGCCTGGTTGGACGGGCACGAGATCGGCACCCACTTCAACGGTCACTTCTGCGGCGCGGACGGTGTCCGGCTCTGGTCCCCGGAGGACTGGGCCAGCGAGATCGCCCAGGCGAAGCTGTTCGTGCAGACCTGGAAGACGACCACCGGCCGCAGCGACCTGCCACCGCTGCCGTTCGACTACGACGTCGAGCTGATCGGCGGCCGCACCCCGTGCCTGGAGGGTCAGCGGGGTCTGCTTCCGGCGGCTGCGGCGCTGGGCTGGGAGTACGACGCGAGCGGGCCGGGCGGTGAGCAGGTGTGGCCGGGCAAGGAACTCGGGCTGTGGGACTTCCCCCTGCCGGCGGTGCCCTTCGAGACGACGGATCCCGCCAAGAGCGATCACGCGTTGGCGATGGACTACAACTTCATGTACAAGCAGACCGACGGTGACCAGCACGCCGACCCGGCCCAGTACGGCACCTGGCGCGAGCAGGCGCGCAAGGCGTACATGGCCGGTTTCGAGCGTGCGTACACCACCAATCGAGCGCCCTACTTCGTCGGCAACCACTTCGAGCAGTGGAACGGCGGGATCTACATGGACGCAGTGGAGGACGCACTGCGGGCCATCGCCGGCCAGCCCGAGGTGCAGCTGGTGTCCTTCCGTCAGCTGGTGGCGTGGTTGGACGTGCAGGACCCCACCGTTCTGGACCGGCTCCGGACCCTGCCGGTGGGCACGGCCCCGGCCACTGGCTGGCAGTCCTTCCTCGCCTGACCCGAGCCAGACCGAGCGATCGGGCCGGGCCGGCGGCCGCTTCGCCGCTGCTCGACGGCTGATCCGGGTCGCGCTGCTGGGGCACCTCGTCGACGACCGCGACGCGGTCGACGCCGTGGAGCTGGAGGCCGCCGTCACCGAGCTGCTCGGCGCGGAGATCGGGCTGTTCCCTGACGTACGAGGGATGGACAGGTGACGGCCTTGCCTCGAGCGTCAGGTGTGCGGTCTGTCGGGTACCGGGTCGTCGTCCAGCGCGATGGGTGAGCGGCTCGCCGTGCGCGTTGAGGGAGTTCGGCGTCCCGGCCGCGTGCCCGACCGCGTGGTCAACCGGTCATCACGTTCGCGAGGTGCTGCGAGGATGCCCGCCTCACGAGCTCGCTGGACCGCCATCAGCCGGTCGCGCACGCCGAGCTTGCGGTAGAGACGCTCGAGGTGCTTGTGCACCGTCCGCGGAGAAGTTCGCAGTCGGCGAGCCATCGCGACGGCGGTGAGCCCGTCCCCGAGCAGAGCGAGAACGGCCAGCTCGCGCTCGGTCAGGCCGAAGCTGCGCACGGGGTCGTACCGCGCCGCAGACACGGTCTCGAGCACGACCCGCTGGCGGAACAGCGCACTGAGCGCCGGGAGGACCAGGGCGGCGAGGTCCGCGTCGGCGTCGTCGTAGTCGTCATCGGGGCGGCTGAGGACGTAGGCCTCGACTCCCTCCTCCATCACCAGCGGCAGGGCCAGCTGGTGGGTGATCCCGAACGGACGGGCAAAGGCCGTCCACTCCTCGACCATCTCCGGTCGAGCGATGGCGCTGGGTACCCGGCCGAGGATCTGCGG
Organism: Modestobacter excelsi; assembly: GCF_005930495.1. Classification (GTDB taxonomy): domain Bacteria; phylum Actinomycetota; class Actinomycetes; order Mycobacteriales; family Geodermatophilaceae; genus Modestobacter; species Modestobacter excelsi. Next base: position 24,101 of record NZ_SJEX01000024.1, read on the forward strand.
TGCCGTGCTGCGGGTGACCGAGTACCAGCGCAGCAGCGGTTGTGTCGTCGCGTCGACGAGGCGCCCGGACGGCGGTGCTGCCGGCAGGTAGTCGACGGGCCAGCACCCGGCGACGTGGTCCACCCACCTGCGATCCACGACGTTCCGCGAGCAGCAGGCGGCGTGGAAGGACTGCAGCAGGAGGTCGGCCACGCGATCATGGGGGAACGGCCGCGCGCCGGCGGGCCTCGTCAGGATGTCCCCGACGAGCTCCAACCACGCTGCGGAACAGGTGACAGCGGGCGCCACACACCTCACGGTAACCAGCCGCTGCGCCTTGGTGAAGGCGTTCGCGGCTGAGGACACCAGGAGTACCAACCCCAGCACATCTCGGCCCCGCAGGGGCGTTGTCGAGCCCTGGGAAGACATGCTGCGAGTACGCACTTCTGCGTACTTCCTCGGCTGCTCGGGTCTGCCTACGGTTGATGTTCTCGCAGCTCACGCGACGTCTGGGGGGATCATGTCGGGTTTTCGCGTACACAGACGTTGACGCACCACCGGCGGATCGGGTGTACAAGCCGTCGCCGGGCCTCGCCGGGCCTCGCCGGGCCTCGGCGGGACGTCGGTCAGCCGACGACTGAGTGCGGCTGGTCCTCCCGAGACTCCCGACGGCAACGGGCTGGGATGTCCGCCCGGACGCCGTCCCATCGCCATTGCTCCTTCCAGAGAGGAAGGACGAGTCACGTGGATGCTGCATCGCCCACCCGGGTCACGCTGCTGGACGGCTTCCGGCTCGACGTCCACGGCGTCGACCAGTGTTCGTCCAGCGGCGGCCTCCCACCTGGCGTGCAGCGGCTGGTCGCGCACCTGTGTCTGTCCGGGAGAGCGAGCCGGACGGCGACGGCCGGCCGACTGTGGCCTGACGTCTCCGAGTGCCGTGCGCACGGGAGCCTGCGGTCGGCTCTCTGGCGACTGCACAAGGCTGCGCCGGGCGTCATCGAGGTTTCCGGCGAAGTCCTCCGTCTGGCGCAGAGTGTGCGAGTCGACGTACGGGAACTGAGCGACTGGGCGCAGCGGGCGATCGCCTCACCGGGAGACGACGAGATCGCGGTGCCGGCCGCCGCGCTCGGGGGCGACCTGCTGCCCGGCTGGTACGACGACTGGGTGCTCTTCGAGCGTGAGCGGCTGCACCAGCTCCGGCTGCACGCGCTGGAGGCGACCGCTGCGAGACTGGCCGTCCACGGCCGCCACTGGGAGGCACTCCAGGCTGCCTACGCGGCGGTTCGTGCCGAGCCGCTCCGGGAGAGCGCTCACCGGACCATCGTGCGGGTCCACCTGGCCGAAGGGAACCTGGTCGAGGCAGCCCGCGCCTACGAGCTGTTCCGGTGCATGGTGGAGAGCGAGCTGGGCGTGCTCCCCACTCCGCAGATGACCCGGCTCGTCCAGGGCATCCCACCGCGCCGCTGCTCCTCGGCCATGGAGGCCGCACCCACGGTCGCCGTCCCGTGCCGGTCGACGATGTCTGCAGTGCGCGTGCTCTGACGACGCGCGAGCCGGTTCAGCGCCCCGGCAACGACGTCGGATGTCATCCGAACGAGGGAGTGCGCTCACGCACTGTCACGGGGACCATGATCTCCACGATCGACGGCCTGCTTGTGGACGTCGACCCATGCGCAGCCCCTACGCTGCGTGATGACTGGAGTGAAGGGTGGCCGTGGCCGACGACCGAAGCGCAGCACTTCTCCTGCGTGTGTGGATCGAGGAGGGGTCCGACCAGTTCCGTGCCCGCTTGATGGCGGTCGGCTCGAGCGAGGGGAGCGACCGGACGGTTGCGTTGGCCTCGTCGCCGGACGAGGTGCTCGCGGCGGTCAGTTCCTGGCTCGACGAGTACCTCCGGCGAGGGACCTCGACGGACTGACTCGGTGAGCTGGCGGAAACTCCCCGCCGGCCGCGATCCTGGCTGGTCCTCGGGTGGCGTGATGCTCCACGTGTCCCGGCCGGGGCGGAGCGGAAGTGTCCGAGCGGTGGGTCGGGTGATTGACAGCCAGCACCGAGACTCGCCAGTATCGGAACCGGCGACCCACCCCTACGGCGTCTCGTCGCCGACCAGTCGGGCGCCCCTCAGGGGGGACATCTCGTGGACGGTTCCGCTGAAGCCCGCGTCGAACTGCTCGACGGGTTCTCCCTCGAGCGCGGTCGTGGCGGTGTCTACACGGCTGTCGAGGGTCTTCCTCAGGGCGCGCAGCGCCTGATCGCCCACCTGGGTCTGTGCGGTCGCCCCACCCGCGCGGCGGTGGCGGGTGAGCTGTGGCCAGACGTACCCGAGGACCACGCACACGGCAGCCTGAGGTCGGCGTTGTGGCGTGTGCAGAAGGTCGTTCCGGGGCTGGTCAGCGCCTCCGGCGGCGCTCTTGGGCTCGCCAACGGCGTACGGGTCGACGTCTGGGACTTCAAGGAGTGGGCCCAGCGGGCCCTGGACCCGACTGCCGACGTCGATGGCACGATGGCCCCACGGTCAGCGCTCGCCGCTGAACTGCTGCCTGGTTGGTACGACGACTGGGTGCTGCTGGAACGCGAGCGGCTCCGCCAGTTGCGGCTGCACGCCCTGGAGATGCTGGCGGACAAGCTCGCACGCGCCGGGCGTCACGGCGAAGCGGTCCAGGCGGCCTGCGCCGCGGTGCACGCCGAGCCGCTGCGGGAGAGTGCCCATCGCGCCCTCATCCGGGTGCACCTGGCCGAGGGCAATGCCGCGGAGGCCGTGCGCGCATACCAGTGCTTCCGGGACCTGCTCGCCCACGAACTGGGCGTCGCCCCCACCGAGCACATGGAGGAACTGATGTCCCGTGCGCACCTCGGGGCCCTGGGGCCGAGACGCCCCGTGCCCGACTGAGCGCGCACTTCCTCCCGGCCGGAGACGGTGGGCAGAGCTGTGCGACGCCGGCGTCTGATCCGACCTGGAGCCCGGGGGATCGCGCGCTGGGGCCGAGGCGGACGCCGTTCATGAGTCGACCCGCCGGTGGGCGCGGCCCCGAGCGAGGGACGGGGTGACCACGCGCAGCCAGCCTGCACCTGCACGACCTCGGCGGTGACCAGGTCCGGCCCACGGTCAGGGAGGTCTCGGCACCTCGTGGTGCCCGGGGTGACGGTCCCGTGACGGGCGAGGGCGAGGCTGCCGTCGTCGGGACCAAGGCGCGTCCGTGAGCAGGGCGGGTGTGCCAGCACGCCAGAAAGCGGCGGACGAGCAGCACCTGGCTCCCCGCTGGGTCCTGATGTGCCTCTGACCGGCGTGGGGGACGGGGACGTCGGACCGCACGGGACGGCCGAGTCCTCCCCTCGACGGTTGCGCCCCCGTCGCGTGAGCACCTCCCGCGGTGTCAGGAGCAAGGATGTTGCCTCACGGAGATGACCGCTCGTGGACGAAGAGCCGCCTGCCCGGCGGGTGGTGGAGGCAACCCGGCTGGACGGTGCCCGTGGACGGCGACCGCAGTGCCGTCCTGCTCCTCCGGGTCTGGCGAGAGGACAGCACCCGTTCCTTCCGCGGACGGTTGACCAGCATGGGAACCTCCCCCGGCAGTCCAGCTGAGGAGCTGGTCACCGTGGGCCTGGCCGCCTCACCGCGGGACGTCGTCGAGGCGGTTCGTGCCTGGCTGGACGACTTCCTGCGGGACACTCCCCACTCGATCGACGGCGACGAGTGAGCCCCGTGCGATCGCCTCCGCGGCAGCGAGACCTGCCGCGTCCACGACACCGGTGGGTGCCCGAGGGGGATGCCGCGTGGCGCGCGCTCCGGGCGGGAATCCCCGTCCCGGTTGCGGGACCCGTCGCGGACGGTCCCGTGCCCCGTCGCCGAGGGTCGGCTGGACCTGGCCGGCGCGAACGGCGCAACCCTCACCGGCACCGTGAACGACGACCTCGCCTCCGGCCACATCGCCGCGAAGGGGCCGGTCCACCCCGTTCACGGCGACGCGGTGGCCGAGCCCGCAGGGGAGCACGGAGCCTCGATCATGATCGAGGGCGTCGTCGTGCTCCTCCGCTGGGTGGTCCTGCCCGAGAGCACCTCCGCAGCGGCGAGGGCACCGCCCATCCAGCAGCCCACCGCGTTCGCGGGTCACCGGCTCGGCCGTCGGCTCAGCCAGTGAGCACCCGGACGGTCGCGGGCCTCCCCGTCCGGAAGGTGATGTCCGGGTGACAGCGGAGTGACGGTCGCGGCCCTACGGTCCGACGGCGTCGTGCGCCGGGCGACGGCACTCGTCGGTCGCGACGGTCCACGACCCCCTCGAGAGGAGCCTGTGATGCGTCACCTCGTCGTCTGCTGTGACGGGACCTGGCAGACAGCCCGCAACCGGACGAACGTGCGCCGGCTGGCGGACGCGCTGGCGCCCGCCGGTGCCGACGGCACGGAACAGGTGTGTCGGTACTTCACGGGTGTCGGTACCGACGGCTCGCTCCTGGCGCAGGTGACCGGCGGCGTGGCGGGGGAGGGCCTCTCCGGCAAGGTCATCGAGGCCTACATCTGGACGGCGACGGCCTACCAGGAAGGCGACCGCATCTCGCTGTTCGGCTTCAGCCGTGGGGCGTACACGGTGCGCAGTCTGCTGGGGCTCATCAGCGCCTGCGGCCTCCTGGACCTCTCCGACCTGCCCGCGAAGGAGGCGCGCACGCTCGTCCAGCGGGTGTACGACGAGAAGTACCGAGCGCGGGACGAGGCGCGGCCGGACTGGCGCCGGGGAGCGCGGTTCCGCTTCGATGCGGCCGACGAGGCCGAGATCCCCGTCTCGTTCATCGGGGTGTGGGACACCGTGGGGTCCCTCGGCATCCCCGACCACCTCGGCCTCGTGAACCTGCTCGACTCACCCCGTCGCTACGAGTTCCACGACGTCACGCTGAACCCCCACGTCCCGCACGCGCGTCACGCCATCGCGCTCGACGAGTTCCGTGGGCCCTTCACACCCACGCTCTGGGCCGGTCCGGCGCCCGGTCAGGACATCCGGCAGGTCTGGTTCCCCGGGGACCACGGTGACGTCGGAGGTGGCCACCGTGAGACGGGGCTCTCCGAGGGAGCCCTCGTGTGGATGGCGCAGGAGGCGACCGCCGCGGTCGGGCTGGGCTTCTCGAAGGTCGGCATCGACGACGTCCGCCCGAACCCGTCCGACCGCATCCACGGAGATGCCCGTAGCGTGCCCGGGCCGGCCGGGGCGGTGGCCGACGCGCTGTTCCAGCCGCGTCCCCGCGCGGTTCCGCTGCTCGATCCGGCGGACCCGACCGATCCCTCGATCCACGAGTCCGCCTACCGCCGGCAACGTGACCGGCAGCTGCCCGGCGGTCCCTACCGGCCCACGCGCCGGCTGGCGCCCGGGGGGTCCGGGTCGGTGGACGTCTCCGCGGCCGAGCCCTGGAACGCCACCGGGCTGTACGTCGAGGCGGACCGGTACCGGTTCACCGCGGAGGGCCGGTGGCGCAGCGGCACGTTCCAGACCGGTCCGGCGGGCGCCACGGGTGGCCAGCTGCTGCACTGGCGCGCACTCGGGCAGCTCGCCGGCACGCTGGTCGGAGGAGCCGAGAGCCTGTACCGATGGCTGAGCGGGAACCGCGCCGCCGACTTCTACGGAGCGCCCAGGGAGTCGACCCGGCCCTGGATGTCGCTCGTGGGTGTGGTTGCGAACGAGGTCCCGGCTCTCCCGCCGCAGCAGGCGCGACCGCACGAGCAGCTGCCGATCGGCGCGGGCGTCGAGCACGAGGTGACCCGGCCGGGCTACCTCTACGCCTTCGCCAACGACGCCTGGGGCTTCTACGGCAACAACTCCGGCAGCGTGCGGCTCACGGTCACCCGTGCGTGATCACCGCGGGGCGACGCCCGTCCCCCTGCACGGCCCGGCCGCTCCGGCACGGATCAGGGCAGTCCGGCCGACCACCTCAGCCGGACCACGCCGGGCGCTGCCTCCCGCCCCGGGGTCAGGCTCTCGTTGGCCAGGTAGATGCCACCGGGGGCGGGAACCGCGGAGGCCACCGACACCAGCTCCGGCCCTCCGTACATGGCCGACCACAGCGGCGTGCTCCCGTCGGGACTGACGACGAGGACGCCGGTGCGGCCGGCCTGCCGCAGCAGCAGCCGGGCGGGCAGCCGCATGACCAGGGGCTTGACCCGGGGATGGGCGTGCAACCAGGTGAGGAGGCGGCCACGCTCGGCGAACAGGGCCACCCAGATCCGCCCGTCGGCGTCGCGGTCCATCCCGTCGGCCATGCCGGTGATCCCGTCGAGCACCACGTCGGCAGTCCCGGCACCGGGACCGCCCAGGTGGAAGCGGGTCAGGCGGAACATGGAGGTCTGGCTGACGAGGACGGACTCCTCGCGGGGCCGCCCAGGGTGGGGATCGATGAGCACCGCGTTGATGAAGTAGAACCCGGCCGCGATCAGCCGGGTGGTGCCGGTGTCCAGGTCGTGACGCCACAGCCGGCCGTTGGGGGACAGCGCGATGGCCTCGTCGACGGCGTCGTCCGGGGAGGCGCCGGGGTAGTCGAAGGGCTCCGACAGGTAGATCCGTCGGCCGTCCTCGCTGACGTCCAGGTTGTCGCACACGGCCAGGCGACGGCGGGGTCCGCTGGTCCCGGGGCCGGCTTCCGGCGCGGACGGGTCGTCGTCGGCGTACACCACCGGCGAGCGCGGTCGGGGATCGTCGACCGGGACCTCGAGCACCAGCGGCTCGATGGCGCGGTCGTGCCGGGTGAGCCGGTACAGCCCCGGGGCGGCGGCGACGCCGTTCCCCGCCCCGTAGGACCCGGATCCGCAGAAGTAGACCTGGTCGGGGTCGTGGGGCGCCGCGTGCAGCCCGTACGCCATCAGCGGCAGCTCGACGAACGGCTCCGCGGCATGGGTCCGGGCGTCCACGGTCCAGATCCGCCGGTCGGTGGCTGTGACGAGCGCGGTGGCGCCACCGTCGACGAGCACCAGGTCGTCGATACCCGGCAGGTCCGACGGGAACCGCTGCAGGCCCTCGGCGAAGTCGGCAGAGTGGTCCACTCCGGCGATCACCGCCGCGGTGGACTCGTCGATGACCAGCGGGCCGCCGAGGCTGATCTCCGGGCGGGGTGCCGACCGCTTCCACCACACGATCCCCGCCAGCAGCGCCAGCCCGACGCGGATCACGACCGGGCCTCCCGCCCGGTACGACGCGGGCCGCCGGTGGCCCGTAGCCAGGCGACGGTGTCCTCGAGCGTCCGGGCCAGCGGACGCGGGCTCCACCCCAGCTCGGCGCGGGCCCGGGCGGTGTCGTACCAGGCGTAGCGCCCGATGATCTGCAGGACGTCGCGGGTGACCGGTGGCTCACGTCGGCGCAGCCTGCTCGCCAGGCCCACGACCGCCACCGCCGCGTGCAGCAGGGCCGGCGGCAGCTGGAACCGCGGCGCGGGAACGCCGGCGATCGCGGCAGCCTGCTCCAGGAACCCGCCGCTGGTGACGTTCTCCCCGCTGAGCAGGTATCGCCGGCCGGACTGCCCACGCTCAGCGGCCAACAGCATCCCGTCGGCGAAGTCCCGGACGTCGAGGCACCCGAACCCGACCGGGACCGCCGCCCTCATCCGGCCGGCGATCACCGCGGAGAGGAGCTTGTTGGCCGGCGCTCCGACCGGGTCCTCCGGCCCGAGGGTGAAGGACGGGCAGACCGCCATCACGGCGAAGCCCGGGCGGGCAAGGGCTAGCGAGGCCCGCTCGGCCTCGCGGCGCAGCACGGCGTAGGGCAGGTCCAGGACGTGCGCGGCCGGGTCCGCCGACTCATCGAGCGGCTCGGCCCGGTTGTTCACGCCCACGGCGAGGGCGCTGCTGATGACGACCGCGGTCTGCACCCCCGCCGCAGCGGCTGCCCCGAGCAGGCGCTCCGATCCGAGGACGTTGACCCGCCGCATCTCCGCGACCGTGCGGGGGCCACCGCCCATCCGGACCTCGAAGTCGGCGTGCAGCACCGTGTCGATGCCGGCGCACGCGGCAGTCAGCGACAGCGGGTCCTCCAGGTCTCCGTCGGCCACCTCGACGTCCAGCTGACCCAGCAACACCGGGTCGCTGTCCCGCAGCTCCAGGACGCGCGGCCGGACACCGCGCTCGTTGAGCCGCCGGACGACGGCGGAGCCGAGGAACCCCGTCGCACCGGTGACCAGCACGCCGCTCACCGCGCCGTCCCGCCGACAGCGATCCGCAGACTGCGGGCGTACAGGTTCTGCTCGTCGAGCTCGAGTTCGCTCCGCCGTTCCAGCCTCCCCAGGCGCAGCAGGCCCCGGAGAGACTCCTGCAGCGTGATCTCTGACGCGTAGCGGCCGAGGCACTTGTGCCGCCCGTAGCCGTGCTGCAGGTACAACCGGCTCTGCGGGGTTTCGTCGGCCCGCTCGGTCATCTGCGGGTGGTCATCGAGGAGCTCGTCGCGGGTCACGTCGAAGACGAGGGGGTCAGGCGTGACCCGCGGGTCACGCATCGCCCCCGCGTATCCGACGAAGACCGGGGTGCCCCGGCGGATCGGGACGCCGCCGAGTTCCACGCCCTCGACCGAGCACACCCTGAGCAGCACCTCTCCCTGCGGCCGCAGTCGCAGGCCCTCGAGCGCGTACGAGCGCAGCCTGCGGAGACCCGCGTCGTACCCGGGGTCGCCCGGCTCCAGGGCCGCGAGTCCGACTGCGTCGTCGTAGCTGGACCCGGGGCGCGTCCCGTACTCGCCGCTCGCCAGGCGCAGCACCGAGTCCACCACCCGGCAGGTCGCTTCCTGCGGGTTGACCACTGCCCCCACCACGACCCCGAAGACGTTCGACCGGATCATCGAGTCGGACAGGCGCCGCTGCAGTTCACCCTCCGGAGGGGGCGCGCCGAGGAGCGCGGCGACGTCGCGGGCGAGCAGGCCGTCCTCCGCGGTGGCGGCACCCTGGAGCCGCAGCAGCCGGGTGAGCAGCGTGTCGGGGACCGGCTGGCCGGCGGCCAGCGTCGCCTTGTGCGTCGCGAGGAGGGCGTGGATGTAGGCGGTGAGGTACTCGGTGGCGACGATGCCCCGCTCGCGGAACTCGGCGAACGACGGACTGGCGGGGTTGAAGTTGTTGAACGTGTTGCGGAACACGTCCTTGACCCAGCCGAAGAGGTCGTCCGCCGTGGGTACCCGGCCCTCCGCGATCCGCTGGAACGTGTAGACCCGCAGCAGCGCATCGTCGAGCGGGAAGGCATCCCCACCGCAGTACCCCGGCAGCGACGACGGCTCGCCGGCGCCCGGAGCAGGGACGCCGAGGTAGTCGCCGACGATGCGCAACGGCAGGGAGCGGGCCAGGGTCGGAACGACGTCGACCTCGCCCGGCCCGGCCGCCTCGACCTCCCGAGCCCAGCCCTCGGCCGCTGCACGAGCCAGGCCGGTGAGCCGCTGCTCGTCGGCACGGGACACCGCGCGGCGCAGGATCACGTCGTCGATCCGGTACAGGCCCTCGTCGTCGGTGCCGAGCAGGAAGTGGGAGAAGGCGTCCGGGTCCTTGGTCCTGTCGTCGGTGGCGCGGGCCATCTCAGGCGCGTACAGGTCGACGGTGAACTGGTCGTGGCGCGACAGACAGGTGATCACGTGCTCGTGCCGCGCGACGACCACCGGCCCGATGGCCGGTCGGAAGATCGGCATGGTGTCGGCGGGTTGGTCGAGCAGCTGCTGCAGCATGTCCAGCGGTGCCGTGGCCAGCCAGGTCGAGACCACCTGACCGACCGCGTCCCCCCGTCGTCTCGCCGCCGCCGCGAAGTCGGCGGCCGCGGCCACGGCGGCCTGACGGTCCGCCTCGTAGGCCGCTGGGTCCCCGGCGTACCGCGGGTCGTCCGGGTCTGGCACCGGGGGCGGTGGCGGTGGCAGCGGGGTCCGCGCCTCGGCCTGGGAGACGTCGTCGAGGAAGACCCCCGTCGTCGTGGCTGTCGCGGTCATAGGGGCCTCCGGCCGTGGACCTCAGGATGTGGACGTGTCGCTCAGGAAGCGCAGAGCGGTGATGCTGGGCAGGAAGAAGTACTCACCGCCGCGCACGGTGACGAAGCGGGGGAGTGATCGGTACCGGCGCGGGAGGGGCCGTCCCTGCACGGTGAAGTCACCGGCGCCCGGCCCGGCGATCGGGTCCGGTTCGTTCCGCAGCCCGTCGAAGCGCGGCGAGTTGATCCACTCCCGCTGCACGAACTCGTACTGGCGTTCGATGCTCGCGTTGAGGAAGACGCCGATCAACCCGCGGTCCGCCCCGTCGTCGGGTCGTGCGTCCTCGAGCGCCGGGCCGTACGGCAGACCCCGGCGCACGAGCAGGTGACGGCGTTGCGCGATCGACCCCGTCCGGGGGAGCGCGCGGCGCACGTGCGCCGCCCGGGGACAGCGGTAACCGCGCGCGTCGTCGGCGTAGTCGAAGGCGTTGTTCCGCTGTGGGTCGGTCGCCAGCTCGGCGTCGTCGGCGTCTCCGGTCAGCGTCAGCGGTGCCCCGCTGGGCCAGCGGCCCATGAGCTTGGCGGCGAGGAGGTCGGGGTCCGCCCTCCCGTTGTCGCGGAGGAAGCCGCGGAACGCGGGGACGTCCTGGGCCAGCTTGCGGTAGACGGCGTAGGTGCCGTTGCGGCCGAGCTCATCGGGCGTGGTCAGGCGTACGGCGCCCAGCTCGTCGGGGTGGCCGAGCAGGAACTCGCCCGCAGCCACCGGTTGGCGCCCCGGGGTGTCCGCCAACCCGCTGCCGCTCAGCACCGGCTGCGAGATGCCGTCGCGGAAGCCGAAGTGCTCCCGCCCCGCGCGCGTGCCCCCGAGCGCGTCGGCGCGCTCCGTGCCGACGGCCTCCAGCCCACCGACCGCGGCCCGCTCGCCGAAGGCGCGGACCTGCCGGTCGAGCAGTTGCTCGTCGTGCGCGAACAGCATGAGCAGGGCGTGCACCCCGCGGTCGGCGAAGGGAGGCACCGGCTGCCAGTGGTCGGGAAGGTCCTCGTCGACGTCCCTCAGCGCGGTGGCGGCGCGTGCGGCCATGCCCTGGCGGAAGTCGTCCGGGAAGCTGGCGAGGGACTCCGCCGGCAAGCCGAGCGCCTCGAGGCCGGGGAAGGTGAGGCCCACGTTGGCGCACCACGCCGGGGTGGCGTCCCACTCGAGCGCGGTGGTGACCGGCTCGACCAGGCCGGCCAGCCACGCACGTGCCGCGCGGGCGTCGGTGAACCGGTGGAACAGGTACGCGGCGTGGGGCATGCGGTAGCCCCTCAGCACCAGTCCCTGGATGTCGCCGAGGTCCAGGGCGGTGGTCGTCTGCATCGGCGCTACTCGTTGAGCGTGTCCAACAGGGCCGACCAGGCCTGCTTGAGCCGCAGCGCGCTCTTGACGTCGCGCACGGTGGCCGTGGGGTAGGCCCGGTAGTACACGTCCGGTGGGAGCTCGCGCGACCGGATGAAGGCTTTGAACGCCTCGATGTCCGTGGAGCCGCCGGCCGGCCAGCCCTCGCAGTTGGAGTAGATCGCGTCGAAGGACTCCGCTGCATCCGAGGCGAACTGCTCGATGTAGGTGTCCCACGGAGGGTCGTAGTTGCTCGCGAAGAGCAGGCTCCCCCCGTCCGCGTCGTCGGGCAGGACCACCCACCGGGCGAAGTGCACCGTGCCGATGGTGTCCAAGGGGCTGGGCCCGCCGGCCGCGATCCGCCGGCCCACCTGGGCCAGGACCTGCTGCAACTGCTGCCGGCGTCCCGGGATGATCCGGGCGATCGCGTTGAGTGCCTGAGTGCCCTCGGCCAGCGGCGAGGGTGCTTGGGCCACGGCGTCCTCGGCCGTTCGCGGGATGGTCGTCACGGGACGCTCCTCTGGGTGGACATCCGGGATCGCGATGGGCGCGGCGGTCTCGGTGCCGCGCACGGTGGGGCTGAGCTGTACCGCAGGTGCGCAGTCTCGCGAGTCGCCGTCAGCGCGATGTCACGGCGGCGTCACCGGACGGTCTCTCTGCCACCTCCCTGGGCCTCGTCGAGTCGGTGGGCCGGGTGCCGACGCGGGGAGGTCGGCGAGCGTCGTCCGTGCCTCGGCGGTGACAGCCCGGTGACGAGCGCTGCGTTGGCTGGCGTCGCTCACCGACCACCCGAGGGCAGCCGTCATGAACAGATTTCTCCAGGTCAAGCAGATCCTCGATGACGCCGTCGGCGGCGCGGGGAGCCCCGTGGGTGGGCCGCACCGCGCTTTCTGGCGCAACCAGACACGCGACCAGTTCATGGCCTTCAAGATCTTCGGCCTGCCGATCGTCACACTCGGCGACGGCGCCGGCTCCAACCTGGTGAAGGCGCTGCGCGGCGAGAACCCCTTCGGCCAGGACATCGGCACCCCCGGCGCCACCTTCCGCCGCATGCCCGCCGGCCGGCCGCCGGTGGCCGGCGAGCTGATCGACGTCATCACGACCTGGATCGACGACGGCTGCCCGGAGGAGGTCGGGGAGATCGGCGGGATCGAGGCGTCGGTCGAGGGGGCGCCGTCGGGCCGCGCGTTCCTCATCGTCCCCGCGGCCGGCACCCCGGTCCCAGGCCGGTTGACACTGCGGACCGTGGACGGCTCCCAGGGTGACGTCGTCGTCCGCGTGCAGTCGGGCAGCGGCGCCGGCGTTCACGTCGATCCCGCCACGGTCCACGCGTCAGCGGTGGCCACCGAGGTCACCGTGACGGCCACCTCACCCAGCGCAGCGGTCAACGACACGACGATCGAGGTGGTCCAGGGCACGACCGTCCTGGCGTCCATCGCGCTCACCGCGGTCGCCCGCCCGGCCGTCCGGTTCCGGGGGACCTTCCAGTGCCGGCTCCCGACCGATCCCGACCCGTTCGACCACCCCTGGGGGGAGAACTCGAGCTTCGGCGTCTTCGCCGTCCAGGGACCCGATCCCGATCATCCCGACGAACCCCCGCTCGACCGCGTCGTGCGCTTCCACGACGGTGTCGCCCTGCGCCCCTTCTGCGATCCCATCGGGGTCGACGTCACGTCGATCGAGGCCCGGGTGGGGGACGAGACGGTGCAGTTCGACGTCGGGGACCCGGTGATCGGGCTGCCGGTCCGGCTGGGATCGGCCTGCGTGTTCGACGGCCGGAACCGTACCTTCGCACCGGACGGCTTCGAGCCGATCGCCGAGTTCCGGCTCGAGCTGGGCACCGTGTACGCCGGCGCGTCTGCTCCCGCAGTGCCCCGACCCTCACCGGCCGACCCTCCCGGCTCCACCGCGCCCTACGCCAACGGGGTCGTCCTGACCGATGCCGACCCCTCGGCCGACGGTCCGGGCGACTTCGGCATCCCCGCCGCCACGTGGGCGGAGAACGCGTGGAACACGATCGCGGTCAAGTTGTCCCGGCTCGTCGCGCAGCAGCCGGCCGACGAGCGCTCCACCCGCATCCGCGACCGTCGCATCCAGGAGCACACCGACACCCGGCCCGGCCACGGCCTCGACGCCATCGCCACTCCGCTGCAGTTCATGGAGCGCTACACCGGCCTCATCGACCGGGAGGTCGTGGTCGCGTCGCCGCGCCACGGGGCGCTTGCCTTCCTCGCCGACCTGCCGGCCGTCCGCTTCACCGCCGACTTCCTGGCCTTCGACACCGACTGCCAGATCGGCCGGGTGACGGGCACGCTCGACGCGCCGGAGCTGTCGAGCGGACCTGCCGTCCCGCCGAGCGTGACGACCGAGGCCGCCCCAGGCCGGGCGGCGGCCCCGCAACGGGGTCCGCAGCCGGCCGCGCAGGAGGGCCTGCGCCGGGTCCCGCTGGACCAGCAGTGACCCGGGCCCGAGCGACCCGGCTCCTCCAGGTGCCCGACCTGGACGTCGGGCCGGCCGCCCGGGATCCAGCGACCGACGCGACTGCCACGACGATCCCGAAGCCGCCTGAGCTGACGTGGTGGGACTGGGCCGTGTTCCTGCTGCACACGGCGGCGGAGGTCGAGCACGCCTTGATGACCCAGTACCTGTACGGCGCCTACTCCCTGGCCGACTCCGACTTCGCCGGACCGGAGGTACCGCCCGACGCGGCGCTCCGGACGGCGGCATGGCGCACCACCATCACCGCCATCGCCCGGGAGGAGATGGGGCACCTGCTCACCGAGCAGAACCTGCTGCGGTTCATCGGCGGGCCCCTCAACCTCGAGCGGGAGGACTTCCCCTTCCGATCGGTGCTGTACCCGTTCCCCCTGACCCTGGAGCCGTTGAGCAGGACGTCCCTGGCCAAGTACGTCGCCGCGGAGATGCCCGCCGACCCCGACGAGGCGGACATCCCCGAGATCGTCGCCCGTGCGACCGGCGCCACGGGCGGGATGCGCCCCAACCGCGTCGGGGTCCTCTTCGACACGCTGATCGACGTCTTCTCCGATCCCGCGAAGCTCACCGACGCAGATCTGGACCCGGGCTCGGCAGCGGACCGGCAGGCCCGGCCGGAGGACTGGTTCGGGTTCGGTCGGCTCATCGTGCGGGCGGTGGCCACCCGTGCCGAGGCAGTCGCCGCCCTGCGGGCGGTCGGTGAACAGGGCGAGGGGGCCGCGCTGCCGTCGGTGGGCGAGCCGCTCGCCCACTTCCACCAGTTCCTCCGGATCTACCGCGAGTTCCCCGAGACCTCGGACGGCGAGGTGCCTGCCTGGGTGCCCGGGCGCGCCGTGCCCACCGACCCCACCACCGGCCCGCAGCCCGACGGCGACCCGACGGTGGAGCGCAACCGCATCAGCCACCCCGTCACGCGGACGTGGGCCCAGCTGTTCGACGTCCGGTACCGGATGCTGCTGGTCGACCTCGTCCATGCGCTGTCCCGGCCCGGTCCGCTCGTCGACGACGACGGCGCGCCCACCCCGCGCGGACACCTCCGGGACTGGGCGTTCCTCCAGATGCGTGGTGAGGGGCTGTCGGGGATGCGCGGCATCGCCCGACTGCTGACCACGCGACCGGCCAAGGCCGACCCCGCACCCGGCGATCCGGCGTGCGCGGGCCCACCGTTCGAGCTGCCGTACTCGCTCGCGATCCCCGACGACGAGCACAGCCGCTGGCGGCTGCACCTCAGCTTGCTGGACAGCTCGGCACGGCTGACCGAGGACCTCGCCGCGGCCGGTGAGACCGGGGACCTGCTCGACGAGCTCACCCGCGTCGACGCCGCCGCGCGGGCCGTGGTCGAGTCGTTGCTGATCGCATGACGCGCCGGTACGCGACGGCCGTCGCCGTCGTCGCCGGCATCTCCCTCGGCGGCTTCGTCCTCGCCGAGGCGCTCCACCTGCCCTGGGCAGCCACCGCACCGTCGCTGGGGACGTCGGCCGCGCCGATCGCGGCGGTGCTCGGGGTGGGCATGCTCGTGGGTGATGCGGTGCTCCCCGTGCCCTCCAGCCTGGTCATGGTGGCGCTGGGCAGCACCTTCGGCCTGGTGGGAGGCAGGGTCCTCGGACTGGTGGGCAAGGTCGGCGGAGCCCTGGTGGGATTCGCCATCGGGCGGCAGCTCGCGGGCTCGGCCCCGCCGCCGGACGGAGAGCGGGCGGCCCGGCTGCTGCGCCGCTGGGGCGCCGTCGCCGTCACCGTGAGCCGCCCGGTACCGGTCCTCAGCGAGACCGTCGCCGTCCTCGCCGGGATGTCGACGATGAGCTGGCAGCGGGCCGGGGTCGCCGCGACAGCCGGGTCCCTGCCCGAGGCGGCGTTGTTCTCCTGGGCCGGGGCCAGTGCCGGCGGCGGCGGCGGCGGGATCGTCATCTGGCTCGCCCTCGTCCTGACCGCATCGGCGGTCTGGGCCGTCGACCATCGCCGCGCGTCCGCAGGTCGGCGGGCCGCGTTGACGGAACGGTGACGGCGCGGCTGCCAGGCTCGGCGGGCATCCGGGTCCGTCCCGCGCCCGATGAGGGCCCGGGCCGCCGACTCCGCCCAGGACAAGGCATCCGCCTGCACGGTCTGCCCGCGCGTCGGAGAGGACGGCCCGTTGATCACCGTGGACTTCCGCTACCTGACCGGGATCAGGAGGCCGGTGTTCCGGAACGCCCGGCTCACCGGGGACTGGAACGGTTGGACCGAGATCCCGATGGCCGAGGTCGTCGCCGACGACGGCTGCCCGGGGTTTTCCGCGACGGCGGAGTTCGACGACGCGGAGGCGGGGCGGACGATCCGGTGGGGCGTTCGTCTCGACGGCCCGACGGGAGCCAACGTCTGGGGTGTCCCGACCGAGGGTGCCGGTACCGACCCGGACGAGCGGCTGTGCGCGGTCCACCTCCCCGAGGCGGGTCGGCAGCTCGAGGCCCGGTACCACCTGACCTGGGGGCGGCGCCTCGGCGCCCAGAAGGTCGTGCACGACGGCGCGGGGGACCCGGGGGCACGTTTCGCTGTGTGGGCGCCGAACGCCCGCACGGTCGACGTCGTCTTCGGGCGGCGCGACCGTGGCTACATCGGGGACGACGGATCCGGCACGGACCCCGCCATGCCCACGCTCCCGCTCTCGGCGGGGCCGGACGGGGTCTGGCAGAGCGCGCCTCAACCGGGGTTCGGCCGGTTCTCGGGCGCGCCCTACATGTTCCGCATCGAGAACGCCGAAGGCCAGGTCCGCTACCGCACCGACATCTACTCCCGGTGGCAGGCCGGGCGCGGTGCCACCGACCCGGCCGGCGGCGCGTGGGACGGCGATCCCCGGACACTCGACGGAACGGTCAGCTGCAGCGTGGTCATCGATCCAGACCTGGTCCGCGAGGAGTTCGAGCCGACGACCGCGCCGCCATTGCTCCTCGCAGACGACGACTTCTGGAGGGACGAGTTCACGCCGGGTCCACCGGTGCCGACCCGGATCGAGGACCTGGTCATCTACGAGCTGCACGTGGGCGCACTCGGCTACCCCCGCCGGGGGCCCGGCACGCTGGCGGATGCGATGCGGCTCCTGGACCAGCTGGCCGAGCTGGGGGTGACGGCGGTCGAGGTCATGCCCCTGGCGGAGTTCTCCGGCGACCTGGCCTGGGGCTACGGCGCCACCCACCACTTCGCGATCGAGTCCAGCTCCGGCGGCCGGGACAAGTACAAGCACTTCGTCCGCGAATGTCATCGTCGCGGTGTCGCCGTCATCCAGGACGTCGTCTACAACCACTTCGACCAGACGGCCGGGCGGGCGGAGTGGCAGTACGACTCGTCGGCGCCCGAGGACAACATCTACTACTGGTACGAGGGGCGGAGCACCGACTACCCGGATCCCCGGGGCGGCTACCTGGAGAACGGGTCCTCCGGCGACGCGCCTCGCTACTGGGCGGAGCCGGTGCGGCGGCTGTTCATCAGCAGCGCGGTGCAGCTGGTCGAGGAGTTCCACGTCGACGGGCTGAGGGTGGACCTGACCCAGGCGATCCACCAGGACAACGCCCGGCGGGCGGACAAGAGGAGCGTGGGCAGCGCCAACCTGTTCGGGCAGAGGCTCCTCCGCGAGTGGAGTCGAACGCTCCGGATGGTGCGCCCGTCGGTGCTGCTCATCGCCGAGGACCACAGTGGTTGGCCGGCTGTCACCCAGAGCCCCGACGTAGGTGGACTGGGGTTCGACGCGACGTGGTTCGCGGACTTCTACCACCACCTCATCGGCGACTCCGACATGGCCGGGGGAAAGGCCCGGCTGCTGCGGGAAGCCGGCGCGGGCGGCGACGGTCCCCTCCGGGTGGCGGACTTCGCCGGACAACTCTGGCTCACCCAGTACGACAAGATCGTTTACTCAGAGTCCCACGACGAGGCCGGCAACGCGGGGGGCTCCGCGCGCACCAGCAGAGTGGCCGTGGGGAACGCGCCGCTGTGGGGTGCTACCCGGGACTACGCAGAGGCGCGCTGCCGAGTCGTCGCCGGCCTCTCGCTGCTGTCCGCCGGGACGCCGATGTTCTTCATGGGCGAAGAGGTCGTGGCCCAGCGCTCCTACCGGTACGACAACATCGACGACAGCAAGGAGGACCTGCACGGCGAGCGAGTCGCAGCCGGTGCCACGATGTTCCGCTGCTACCAGGACCTCATCCGCCTGCGGCGAGCGAACACAGCGGTCCGGTCCCAACACATGGACGTCGTGCACGTCGATGACGCGAGCCGGGTGATCGCCTTCACGAGGAGGGCCGGTGAGAGCGAGGTCCTCGTCGTGGCCAGCATGAACAACCATCCCTTCCTCGACGGCTACGACATCCAGGTCGATCCCGGACGACTACCGGCCGGGATGTGGCAGGAGATCTTCAACAGCGACTCGCACCTCTACGGCGGCAACGACGTCGGCAACTTCAGCACGGCCGTGCCGGTCA
Source organism: Modestobacter excelsi (assembly GCF_005930495.1). Taxonomy (GTDB): domain Bacteria; phylum Actinomycetota; class Actinomycetes; order Mycobacteriales; family Geodermatophilaceae; genus Modestobacter; species Modestobacter excelsi. The sequence continues at coordinate 42,291 of NZ_SJEX01000024.1, forward strand.
CTGCAGGTCGGTTGCGGCTGCGGCTACCGGCCAACGGCCTGCTGGTCCTGCAGCGGCGTCCCTGACGGCTCAGAAGACGATGGTGAGCCCGTCGGCCCGGGCCTGGTCGGCGGTGTAGGCCACGCCGTCCACCTTGAGCCCGGCCGGGTCGACCAGGGTGAGCAGTCCGCCCGAGTTGCCGAGCTGGACAGGCGCGGTCAGCCGGATGCGGGCCGCGTCGCCGGCCCCGAGCATCGTCCCGTTCAGCGGCATCCGGTGGTCGCCGACGTCGACCAGCGCCCATCCGTCGAGGTCCGCGGGGACGGCGGACGTGTTCAGCAGGGTGACCGTCTCCTCTTCCGGCGCCGGCCCGGGGCCGTTGACCAACGCGGCCACGATGCGGACGCGGTGGTCCCCGTCGGCCATGTCGGTCAGCGCATGCCCGGTCGAGTCGTCGGTGTGCCACGCCTGGCTCTGGAAGGCGAGGAACACGGCCACCGTCTGCTGGGCACCGGGGAAGTGCAGCATGAGGCCGCCGTCCTGCCAGACACCGTCGTCCCGGCGGAACTGGGCGGAGTTCCCCTGGTTCATGTGCACGTCGTGCACGCCGTTGCCGGGCGTGAAGCCGAAGACCGCGTCCGGGGTGCCGGCCTCGGGAGGCCACCGCTCCCCGAAGGCGAACAGCCGCGCCGTGGGATCGCTGCGGGCCCGCCCCACGAAGTGGGCCAGCGCGGCGGCCAGGTCGTTGTCCGGTCCTGGCGCCGTCGCCGGCATCCGGTGCATCGCGGTGCGGTCGAACAGGTTGCCCCGGATGAAGTCGAGCGCGCCACTCCCCGGCTGGTTCGGCAGCGGTGTGAACACGTCGGGGAGCCGGAGGACGGCGTCGAGGACCGGGTGCGCGAACGCCTCGTCGGCGAGGTACAGCAGCTCTGACGGGGACTGCCGGGACAGCACGTTCACCGCCAGCCGGAAGGTGGCGTCCCCGCCCTGGACCCGCACCTGGAGCGCGGGCTGCCGGTCCCACCCTCCGACCGTGAGTCCGTCACCCGGCCGGCGAGCACGCCCACCGGTGAGCCGCTCCGCCGTACGCACGCCGACCGGCTGACCCGGACAGCGGGCCCCTCCTGTGCGTGACGCGACGGTGACGCGGCCCGGGTACACCTGGTGGCGGGCCTGTGCCGCCCGGCCCGTGCGACGCTGGGAGGAGGAGACATGACCACGACTGACGTCGGTCCGTCCAAGGTGCCGGACGCGCGGAGCACTGGATCGGTGGATGCGCACCGCGATGCGCGTCCGTGGCGTCCCGCGGCCCTTCGCGACGTACCCCGGGAATCATTGACCGGGCTGTCCTACGTCGTCGTGGACGAGGTGGTGACCAATCTCGTCACGCTGGCGGTGAGCCCTTGGCCCCGTGCCGACGAGCTCGGCCGGCTGCGCTTCGACGACTCGGCCGACCGCGGTCACGTCGTCGTGCACCGGTCGGAGCTGCACGGGGTGCTGTATGACGGGTGGCTGCAGCGGGAACCCCGCGTCGGCGACGCCTTCGCTGCCCGGATCACCCCCGAGGTCGAACGGCGGCTGGCGGCGGGGGAGGACGTCCGCCTGGACCGAGGTCTGCGGCTCACCGACGTCATCGCGAGCGAGGTCCACGACCTCAGTGCCGAAGCGCGCACGGTCGGCAAGCTGGCCTACTTCGCCGCGATGGCCCCGAGGGTCACCCTGGAGGAGGCGAAGCGGCGCGATCAGGAGGGCAAGATCCTCCGCCCGAAGGTGGTCGAACCGCACCGGCTCCGGGCACGACGGTGGAACGGGCCGGTGCTCGCCGCCACCGACACCGACGCGATGGCCACCGCACCACCCGGCACGCTGCCCGGGAGTCTCCTCAAGCCCACGGCGGCCGGCGAGTTCCTCCGCGAGATCACCGCGGAGCCCGAGTCGCTCGTCTACTTCCTGCTCAACGTCGGTGACGGCGACACGCAACTGGTCCTGCTGCCGACCGAGGAGGGCGCGGGGGGCCGTCGGGCGGTAGTCGTCGACGTGGCCACGAGCGGGAAACTGGTCGACCTCGTCACGGCGCTCGCGGACGCCGGCATCCTGCTGGACCCCGGGACGACGCCCGGCGTCTTCCCGGTCGTCGTCGCGACGCATCCTCATGACGATCACATCGGAGGGATGCCGCAGTTCCTCGACCGCTTCGGCCGGGCGGGGCAGATCAGCGACTTCTGGGAACCGGGGTACTACCACCCCAGCGCCACGTTCGTGGAGACGATGGCGCTGCTCGAGGAGTGCGCGATCCCGCGGACAGAGCCCACCAGCGGGATGACACGCTGGACCGGTGGCGCGAAGATCACCGTCCTGGCACCGTCGGTCTCCCTTCGGGTCCGCTACGACTCCTACGGCGTCGATGTCAACGACGCCTCGATCGCGCTCAAGGTCGAGTTCCCCGCCGCCCGCGTGGCACAGCAGCTCGACGAGCAGCGCCGGGAGGGCAACCGCCATTACCTCCGGCTGGACTCCCCGTGGAACCTGATCCTGGGCGCCGATGCCCAGACCACCTCCTGGGCGCACGTCACCGCCGACTTCCCCCAGTTGAGACGCCAGTACGACACGCCGCTGTACAAGGAGCTCGCCGCGGCACGCGGGCTGGACCACCTCGCAGCGGATGTCTTCAAGGTGTCCCACCACGCGTCCAAGCACGGGATCAACCTCGAACTCGTCGAGCGGATCCAGCCCGAGGTCGCCCTGGTCTCCTCCGTCTGCGGCGGCGGGAAGTACAACTTCCCGCATCTGTTGGCGACCGAGGCGATCCGCGAGGCGATGCAGCGGACCACGTCGAGGAACACCGCCCGGCTCGACGACCACCGGCTCGGCATCCACTACACGGGTGCGACCGTCCGTGGAGACGGAGACCCCCGGCCCGCCGGCACGATTGCGATCGTCCTCTCGCCGAGGCGCCGGACCAAGATGCGGATGTGGCGCTTCGGGGACACCCCGCGGCAGGCGGTCGACCTCCAGGACGCGGTTCGCCTGGCCCCACTGCGCTCACCGAGGTGACTCGGCGGTGACGCCGCAGCGTCTACGGTCGCGCCGCCTCCACCGACCCGGGAGTCGTCATGAAGCTGGTCTTGTTCGACCTGGGACAGACGCTCGAGGACGGCGACGTCCTGCTGCCCGGGGCGCTGGAGACGCTCGAGGCGATCGATGCACTGCGCGACGGCGACCGACCGGCCGCGCGACTGGGCCTCGTGTCCGACTTCGACATGACGAACGACCCCTCGCAGGTGCCGGTCATCCAGCAGCGTTACTACGCGCTGCTCGACGACCTCGGCATCCGGAGGTTCTTCGAGCCGGTCGCGGAGCGGGTCACGCTGTCGACCGAGGTCGGCGTGTTCAAACCCGACGAAGCCGTCTTCCGCGCCGCGGTGACGAGGGCCGTGCCTGGCCTCGAGTTCCGCGACGTGCTGTTCGTGACCGAGAACCGCAGCCACGTCCTGGCTGCCCGGCGTCTCGGCCTGAGGGCCGTGCACCTGCGTGGGCCGGGGCAACCGGACGGTGAGGTCGACGGGTTGACCGATCTGATCCCGCTCGTGCGCGCGTTCACGGAGCAGGACACCGGGCCGGCGCAGACCGCCGTCCTGACCGCCCCACCCGGTGCGGAGGACGCGATCCCCGCCGACGTGGGGATCACCTGGACGAGGCTCGGTGACGTGCTCCTGGTGAGCGGCCCCTCCGACCCCGTGCAGGAGGTCGTCGCCGGTACCGGCCTGACGACGGCCACGTCGACCTCCGTGCCGAGAGGGCGACTGCACCTCGTCACCCAGATCGGGCGCTGCTTCCAGCAGGAGCACCCCGACGTCCCCGTCGTCGTCGACAAGGGACGGTACCTCGTCGTCGACCTCGATCCTGAGCAGGCCGCCGCTCTCGACGGATCGCCGACCGGGTGCTTCGGTGTGCGGCCGTTGCCGGCCAGCGAGGCGGTGTTCGAGCAGCGCACCGTGGGCCGGCCCGCCGGCGCCGCGCCGGCCCGGCTGCGCACACGCGAGCACGCGCTGTCGCGGGCGGCGTTCGAGGCGGACCTCGCCACGCTCGTCGGTTTCGGCACCCGGCACTCGACGCGCCCCGAGTTCCTGGCCGCCGTCGAGTGGGCCCGGGGCGAGCTGACCGCGTCGGGCTGTGCGACGCAACTACAGACCGTCCCAGTGGGCGCCGGGACCAGCCGGAACCTCATCGCCGACCGGGTCGGCCACGGGAGCGACCGCCAGCTGGTGCTCGTCGGCGCGCACCTCGACTCGGTGAACCTGGCCGGTGGTCCTGCGGCTGCCGCGCCAGGCGCCGACGACAACGCCTCAGGCGCTGCCGGGGTGCTCGCGATCGGCCGGGCGCTCGCCGAGGAGGCCATCGCCCACGACCTGCGGCTGATCCTGTTCGGAGGAGAGGAGCAGGGTCTCCTCGGCAGCCTGCACTACGTCGCTGGGCTCGACCCGACGGAGCGCAGCCGCATCCGAGCCGTGATCAACATGGACATGATCGCGGGGCGCAACACGGACACGCCGACGGTGCTGCTGGAGGGGGCCGCCGTCTCGCAGGACGTCATCGACGCACTGGCCGCTGCAGCGCAGGAGCAGACCGACGTGGCGGTCCAGACCAGCCTCAACCCGTTCAACAGCGATCACGTGCCGTTCCTCGATCAGGGGATCCCGGCCGTCCTGACCATCGAGGGGGCCGACGGCGCCAACGACAGGGTCCACACCGACCGGGACCGGATCGAGTTCCTCGACCACGTCCTCGCCCTCGAGATCCTCCGGATGAACGTGTCGTTCCTCGTGCAGGCGCTGAGCGAGGACCAGTGGGTGACCGTGCGGTGACGAGAGCGCAGGGCGTCAACGGGTGCCTCAACCGTTCGTCGACGGGCCGGGCGGCATGCGCCGGTAGGTGACGCTGGCGTCCCCTGCGGCGAGGGTGAGCAGGTCCCCGGAGCGGCGTGCCGTGTAGTCCACCTTGCGGTCGTGTGCCGTCTGGATCCGCACCGCCCCGTCGGGGAGGACGTCGAACGCCGCCTCGTCCCACACCGGCCGTCGCGTGCCCTCGGTCGTTGCCCGATAGGTGCGGTCCGGGAAGAACTCGATCTCCTGCGGGTAGGGCGTCGTCGACCCGCCGTCGTCGACTCTGCGCCACCGGCCCACCAGCGCGTCGACGGTGACGTCCGTGCCGTTCACGGGGGATCAGCGCTCGGATGTGCGCCGATCATCGCCGTCCTCCTCGGTGACACGCTGCCGAGCCGTCGTGACGAGCTCCCGCAGGGTTCCGTCCTCCGGTCCGTCGTCCGGTCCGCCGTCCGGTCCGCCGTCCGGCGCGGCCGTCAGGGTGTGCCGCCGGGGCGCCTGCTCGCGCTTCGTGATCTGCGCCTGGACGTCGTCGAGCGTCTCGACGGCGCGGCGGGACTCCGCGCAACTCATGATCACATCGCCCTCGGCCAGGCGCTCGAGCGCGCGTCGGTAGGGTTCGCCGGTCGTCGCTCGACCCCGGAGTGTCCGCTTGGCAGCGAGCCACGCGTAGTGCGGGCCCAGCGTCGGATCCGACGCCGCTTGCTCGATCACCTCGACGCCGTGACCGATGTCGGCCGAGGCGGCGATGGCGAGCATGGCGTCGGGGGTCGAGAGGATCCCGAACGCGGCCCGCTCCTGGCCGGCCGTCGTCGCCCCAGCGACGAGCACGGAGGCTGAGCCGGTGAGCCCACGTGTCGCACCTCCGTCGTCCCACTGGACCTCGACGATGATGCGGTACAACCCCGGGCCAGGGAACAGCGCGCCCTGCGGACCGTGCGTGATGGTCGCTGAGTGGGCGACCCGCCCGTCCGGCTCGAGCAGGCGCAGGGGCTGCTTGTCGACGCACGCCACCAGCGGGAGGAAGGTCCGGACCGTTCCGGCCGGGTCGAGCACCTTGCCGCGCACGGCCCCCCCGCGAAGGCTCAGGGTCGCCGGGACGCGCACCGGGGCCGCCGACTCGTTGACCAGCCGGAAGTCCACGCGAGCAGGTGCGCCCAGCGGGAGGAGCGGGTCGAGTGGGCACACCTCGAGCCGCAGACCGCCAGGCTGCTCGATCAGGTCATCGGCAGCGATGGGTGCGGTCGAGTAGTCCTCGCCGAACTGGATGCCGCCGGGACGCACCCAGATGTCTGGCATGTGCCGGAGGCGTTTCTCGTCGTCGGTGTGGAACGCCCAGCGGATGTTCTGCGGGAAGGGGCGCCCCGAGTGCGCACGTCGGGCGATCACGTCCGTCGTGTTCATGAAGCCGTTGTCCGAAGCGTTGTGGTAGAGCCCCATCGCGTGGCCGAGCTCGTGGACGGCGGTCCGGAAGTAGGTCGGCTCGTCATCACCGAAGCGCGTCCCGCGCAGGTCACCCCAGCTCGGCTCGTCCCGGTCGTAGACCCAGTCGCACGCGATCCCGACGCCTTCCCGGGCGGTGCTGTCGACGTCCACGGCGGCCCTGTCGTACATGATGCCGCGCTCGGTCTCGTCGATGCGGCGCACGCACAGCAGGTGGTAGTGCCAGTCCGCGTCGAGCAGGTCCTGCCGGGCTTCGCGGTACTCGAGCATGGCCGCATGCATCTCGGCGTCGCTCCACGACTCGCCGCTCTTCTCCGCGATGCCTGCATCGCTCTCGATCACGGCCACGTCCCAACCAAGTGGCTCGAACACCTGGTTCCAGCCGTAGCCGTCCGAGCCGTTCGTCCTCGGGACGACGCCCTGCGGGACGCGATCGATCTCCAGGGTGGCGCGACGGAGGAAGGGGGAGACCCAACCGAGTGCGAGGGTCCCGGTCACCGCGCCCGCCGAGTTCTTCAGTTCCCCGGTGAGGTAGTCGGCGGCGGACGGGTAGCCCGGTGGCGCGGTCGTCCACGAGAGCTGCACCGTCGAGGCGCCCTCGTTGGTCCACGCGGTGACCGCGGCGTCGAACCGGAACAGCTCGAGCGTCAGGGTGAAGCTCTCCTGCGAGCCCGGGGAGTCCGACACCTCGACTGCGCGCAGGTAGTACCGGTAGTCGGCGCGTGGGAACACCGGGATGCCGTCGGCCGGGTTCGGTTCGCCAGCCGCGCCCGCGGGTGGGGTGGCGGAAAGGTGACGGAGGTACAGGTCGCCGCTGATGGTGGCGGTGCCCCCCAGTTGCTGGACGCGAAGGGTGCCCAGGTAGTAGATCGCCCCGGGATGTGTCGGCGAGGCCTGCAGGGGCGTGTACCGCACGTAGTAGCAGCCGCCGCGCAGCGCACGCATCGGCGTCACCGGCCCGCTGTCGCTTGCATCGCCGAGGCCGGCGCGGTGGTCGCGCGCCAGGAACAGGAGGCCGTTCGGCAGTTGAGGGGGTGGCCCCTGGGGATTCGGGAGGCGGCCGCCCCCGGTGCGGTAGGCGGCGACCTGGCCGGCCGACGAGCGTGCAGAAGGAGCGGTCATGTGCACTCACCTGAGATGTGACGACGCTGCTCGGTCGACGCACGGCACAAGTCACAGCGGCCGTGCAGGCCGCGATCCCACCGCGCGATCGTGCGACGCCGGCCAGCATGAACGGGCGGCGTCACCACGACGTCACGCCGCACGGCTGCTGCCCACGTCGACGTGGCGCTCGACGGCGGCACGTCGATCTCTCGTCGCGACGCTCCGGGCACGGCTCAGTCGGTGGCCAGGGTCCGCTTCACCAGGTGCTCGAGCACCCGATCGGTCTTGGACCTCGGGTCGGAGTCGACGGGGACACCGAAGTCGTCCAGGTACCCGTTCAGCGCCGACTGCTTCGACTCCGCCTCGTCCAGCTTCGCGACGGTCGACAACTCGAGGAAGTCCAGGTGGTCGACCGTCCACCGTTCGGCCCGGACGTCGAGATCGCCCAGCGTCCCCCCGAGGTCGTCCCATCGCGTCGCCGTGATGGGTGGCAGCACGGTGAGGGTCCGGAGGTTGACCCGGATCGGAGAACAATCGCGCAGGAAGGTCTCCTGCGCCTTCGTGAAGAGGCTCGCCGCGGACCGTTGTCCGCGGCCAGCACCAGCGACGATGTCGTCGGGCCGGTCGGCGGTGTGCGAGATCGCGAGGACTCGTCGCTGACCGGCCCAGTCGGCCTCGATCTTCACCTCCCCGTCGTCCCCCTTCTCGGCCGCGAGCCAGTCGTCGGTGAGCTGGGACCGTCGACCGGGGCGGAGCTTGATCGTGCTGTCGTCCGTGCTGTCCGGCTTGTGGCGGGCACGCAGGACCACGCCCGCCGTCCTCAACGGGGTGCCGGCCGAGACGCCCCGGGCGACGTCCTCGCAGAAGTGGATCCGCCAAGGCTCGTCCACAGGGGGCAGTCCGAGTTCCGCCACGGCCGACTCCGTCTGGTCGCCGCTGGAGTTCACCTTGATCTCGACCCGGTCGAGCCGCATGTCGGTGCCCCTGCCTCGTCGGAGCCGGGCCGGGACCAGGCGGGCCCGGATGGGCCGGACGGCCCGTTCAACCGGCGATCTGCCCGGGACGCTAGGGCCCGGTCGTCAGCGCTCGGTCACCGTGCCGTCAACGGCAGAGCGACGGGACGGAGGTCGTGGAAGTCAGGAGTCGACCTCCGCGGTGGGTGAGGCCTGTCGACCGTGGCGCCGCGGTGACGACGTACCGATGACCCCGGCCGCACCGGAGGCTGGGTGACGCGAGGGTGACGCCGACGTGATGGCCGCACGGGAACATCTCCCTCGCCACGGGGCGGGACAGGACGCAGGAACCCGGGGCCCACCAGATGTGGGAACCCGTCGCTCCCGTCGGGCACGTCACGACCAGACGGAGGCAGGCAGATGGCGAAGCTGGTGCTCGGGGAGCGTGAGTTCGACAGTCAGGAGACGTTCGTCCGGGAAGGGCGGCGCTGCGGGACGCCACAGCTCAACGACTTCCAGAAGGAGCGCGTCCGCGCTCACCTCCGGACGGCCCGGGCCAACGGCATGGATGCCGCGGGGGTGACGCAGATCGACATCCCGGTGCACTTCAACGTGGTGCACGACGGCGGAACGGGCGACGTGACCGACCAGGAGCTCGACGCCCAGCTCAGTGTCCTGAACGACGCCTACAAGGCACACGACATCGTCTTCCACCGGGCGTCGGTGGAACGCAGGGACGACCCCGTCTGGTTCAGGATGACCATGGGCAGTCCGGCCGAGCGGAAGGCGAAGACGGAACTCGGCAAGGAGCAGCATCGATCGCTGAACCTCTACACCGCCGGCATCGGCGCCGGCCTGCTCGGGTGGGCCACGTTCCCGAGCGACTTCGCGGGCGACCCTCTCCTCGACGGCGTCGTCGTCCTCTTCTCAAGCCTCCCTGGCGGTTCCTCGGCGCCGTACGACCTCGGCCTGACTGCCGTGCACGAGGTCGGACACTGGCTCGGCCTCTTCCACACCTTCGAGGGCGGGTGCACCCCGCCCGGAGACGAGGTCGGGGACACGCCGTTCGAGGCGAGCCCGAACTTCGGGCCGGCGAACCCGACGCGCGACACGTGCCCGAATGACAGCGGAACCGACCCGACCACCAACTACATGGACTACACGGACGACGCCGGCATGACGGAGTTCACCTCGGGTCAGGTCACGCGGATGAAGGAGCAGGTCACGATCTACCGTCCCGACCTGCTGGGTGCCGGCCACGCCGATGCCGCCGACGCCGCGCGGGCGGGGATCGACTTCGAGACCGGCGACTTCTGATCCGAGCCGTTGCGGGATGACCTACCGATTCGGCGAGCTGCGCCTCGATGACCCGCAGGAGGGTCCGCTGCGGGTGCAGGGCGACGGCTACGCCGCGGCCGGTGAACTCGTGACGCTCATCGTCAGCCCGGACGTGCACCGGCTGCTGGGGATGTCGGACGACGAGGTCGCCGGGGCGTCGGAGATCGACCGGCGCTACCGCGAGGCCCTCCGGGGCATCTACGCGAGCGGCGAATGGCGTCCACCGCACGTCGACCCTGCCGCGCTGCCGGCGCGGCAGGAGGTCGAAAGCGCGGTCGAACGACTCCTCGGAGCGGGTCGCACCACACGCCTGCGCGGCCTGTCGTGGCGGGTCCGTGGCGGTGACGCGCTGCTGGACGAGGACGTGGCCGACGTCCTGAGTCTCACGCAGGACCAGCGGAGGCAGGTGACGGCGGCGGCCGAGCAGAACGAGCAGGAGAACGCCCGCGTCCTGGCCCAGGTCAGCGCGGTGCGGGGGCGAGGGGCAGGACGGACCAGCGACTCGTCCGGGCTCCAGGCCGCCGCGATGAGGGCCGACGACGCCGGTCATGCACGGCTCCTGGCCCTGCTCACACCGGATCAGCGAGAGCGGTTCACGCAGCTGAGGGAAGGCGGGAGTTGACCGTGCTGCGGTGACGGCTCGGTGACGATGCTCCACGAACATGGGTGCTCGCTACGCGGGAGATCTCGAGGAAGGAACAGCCATGTCAGCGCCCACTGATCTGCCGAGGAACGCCAACGACCCTGCCAAGTCCACCCGGACCACAGCCGCAAAGGCCTGGGCGGCGGCTCTGTTCAGCGCGGTCCTGGCATTTCTCTCCTCGCTCCTCACTGCGCTGGGTGGTACCGACACCGGGTTCGACTCGATCACCGCCGGCCAATGGCTCACCGCGGTGATCGCCGCGCTCATCGCCTTCGGTGGCGCAGCCGGCCTCACCTACTACGTCCCGAACAAGCCTCGCTGACCCGTCGCGGGCCTCGGAGAACGAGGTCGGCATGCCCGGCCGCAGCGATGGACCACGGTCCGGACCCGCGCTCCGTGAACCGGCATCCCGGGCAGCTCGCTCTGCCGGCCACCGGCAGGCGATGGGTGACAGCGTGGTGACGCTGCCTCCTCATCATCGAAGTCCGGTCTCGTGCCGGCGTTCCTGCTGGCATCCGGCGGACGGGGCGGGACCATCGCCCATCCTCGACGGCGCTCATCCCTGAGGAGGTACCCCGATGACCCATTCAGGGGACACCGCTGCACAGTCGGGCAGCTACGGGGAGCGAGGGTCCGGCAAGGCCACGCGTCTGGTCGCCTGGCTGGCGCTGCTCCTCTCGCTCATCGCCGTGCTCCTCTCGCTGATCATCCCAGCCATCGCCGGTACGAAGGGGGTCAAGGGCGACCCGGGCCCGGCCGGCGTGACGGGACCCGCCGGGGAGCCGGGGCCGGCGGGTCCCCCCGGTCCGGCCGGTCCGGCCGGACCGGCCGGTCCTCCCGGTCCCGCCGGATCCAGTGGTCCTCCCGGGCCGTCGGGATCTGTCGGCGGCACAGGGACATCAGGAGCGGGGACCTCGTCCTCCCTCACGCCGGTCGGTCCTCCGCAGACCGGAGTCGGAGGTGCGGTGGAGGACTCAGCAGATCCGCGGGTGCTGTTCATGACAGCCGGCGGCACGCTCATCGGCGTGGCGTTGATCACGGGCGTGTACGCGATGCGGCGACAGCGGCCGGACGGGATCGACGACGTGCCCGCGGGCGACAGCGGATCAGGTGACCCCGCTCGTTGAGGGCGCGGCCGTGCGCAGACCTCGGCCGTCGCCCTCGGCCGGTCGGCAGCAGCGGACCGGACGGATCGGTGTCGTCTGGGGCGGGGTGGGTGTCGTCCTGCTCGCCCTCGGCTGTGTGCTGCCGAGGGGGTCGCCGTCGGCCGCTGCGGACGGGACCGCCCCGGTGAGCTCCGTGGACATCAAGGTCCCCGACGCGACGGGCCTGGCTGAGCACGAATCCTACGTCCCTCCCGCGGTGGCCCTCAGCCCCGCGCCGGCCCCCACGCACCTGGACATCCCGCGGATAGGCGTGCACACCGACGTGATCCCGTTGGGGCTGAACCCGGACGGGACGGTGATGGTGCCGCCGGTGGACCCGCACGCCCCCGCGGGCTGGTACCGCCATCTCGCGTCGCCGGGTGAGCCGGGACCGGCGGTCCTGCTCGGGCATGTGGACAGCTACCAGGGACCCGCGGTGTTCTCCCGGCTCTCGGCCCTCGCCCCGGGCGACAGCGTCTCGATCGATCGCGCCGACGGCCGCACCGTCGTCTTCACCGTCCAGTCGGTGCAGACCTACCCGAAGAGCTCCTTCCCCACCGACCTGGTCTACGGCCCGGCTGACGTACCGGTCCTGAGGTTGATCACGTGTGGAGGGTCGTTCGACCGCGTCCACCGCAGCTACCTCAGCAACGTGGTGGTCTTCGCCGGGTTGGCCCGTTGACCGCGGCGCGGACGCCCGTCACCACCCGGTCGCCCGAGCCGGCAGGCGACCGGCCTGATGATCACGGAGGTCCCATGGCACCGCACGAACCCCCGGAACGCGAGCCCTCGCCCGAGGTCGACCGGCGATGAGCGACGTCGCGACGATCCTGCCCGCCTACATCGGGGTCGCCCTCCTGCTCATCGGGGGGGCGTGGGCGTACTTCACGTTCCTGCACCAGCGTCAGGGTGAGCCTGCCACCGACATCGACGTGGACCTGGAGTTCATCGGCACCCAGGCGGAGCAGCACATCATCCAGGTCACGGCCGACCTCGAGAACAGGAGTCTCGTACGGCACCGCTACCAGGACTTCATCCTGACCATCCGCTACCTGACGAGGGAGGACGGCGTGGTGGACGGCGACGCCCCCCTCAACTACCAGCTCAACTGCCCCCGGACGATCGACAGTCGGATCGGGGGCGAGAAGCGGTACTTCGCCAACCCGAGCTACATCAACCCCAGGCAGCGGTTCCGCCACCGGTACGTCACCTACCTACCGCACGACGCCACGTTCGCGTGGGTCCAGTGCAGGTTCACCTACGACCACACCGGGCTCTGGTCCCGGTGGGCCAGGGCGCACCACCGCGACTCCGTGGTCACGAACAGCCAGCGGATCCGCCGCGTCCCCCAGTGCGGTGATCCGTGTCGCTGCGACCGGGGAGTCGTCCTCTGACCACGATGACCTCATGAGCACCCACCGAGCCGGCGGGGGCGGCGGGCGAGGTGATCCCGCGGTGACGCCTCAGTGACGCGTCGCTCCTAGCGTGCCCCTTCCGGGACGGGACGGGAGGGAGCAGGGG
>NZ_SJEX01000025.1 GCF_005930495.1 Modestobacter excelsi
CCCTCCCCCAGCCCGGTGAAACACCTCGCGGTGTGTCACCCCGCCGGGCCTGGCGGTGGGCCACTGCGCCGGGTGCGGTCCGGGGCCGCTGCCCGCGGGCCACACGGTCCTCGAGGAACGCACCGCAGTTGTACGGGAAGGAACCCTGAGTGCCCGCCGACCAGCCGTCCGACCAGCCGGAGAACACGGTGAGCAGTCCGAGTCGCAGCCGGACGGTCGCCGCCCGTGCCACCGCCTCGACGCAGTCCACCGCCGCGGTGACCGCAGCAGCCAAGAAGGCCCCGGCCAAGAAGGCCCCGGCGAAGAAGGCCGCCGCCCGCAAGCCGACGATCGCCCCCTCCCCGGGCGCCGGCGAGGGCACCGTGCTGACCGCCGTCGCCGGTGACGGCAGCGCCGTCGCCGTCGTCGACGCGGGGCCCGAGGGCCTCAAGCTCGACGAGACCGTCGTCACCGGCAAGGACGGCGTCGCCGTCGCCGAGACCGACGAGGGCGACGAGAAGAGCGGCGACTTCGAGTGGGACGACGAGGAGGAGTCCGAGGCGCTGCGCCAGGCGCGCAAGGACGCCGAGCTCACCGCGTCGGCCGACTCCGTCCGCGCCTACCTCAAGCAGATCGGCAAGGTCGCGCTGCTCACCGCCGAGGAGGAGGTCGACCTCGCCAAGCGGATCGAGGCCGGGCTCTACGGCGCCGAGCGGCTGCGCCAGGTCGAGGAGGAGGGCCAGAAGCTCACCCCGCAGATGCGCCGCGACCTCAACTGGATCGTCCGCGACGGCGAGCGCGCCAAGAACCACCTGCTGGAGGCCAACCTCCGCCTGGTGGTCTCCCTCGCCAAGCGCTACACCGGCCGCGGCATGGCGTTCCTGGACCTGATCCAGGAGGGCAACCTCGGGCTGATCCGCGCGGTCGAGAAGTTCGACTACACCAAGGGCTACAAGTTCTCCACCTACGCCACCTGGTGGATCCGGCAGGCGATCACCCGGGCCATGGCCGACCAGGCCCGCACCATCCGCATCCCGGTGCACATGGTCGAGGTCATCAACAAGCTCGGCCGCATCCAGCGCGAGCTGCTCCAGGACCTGGGCCGCGAGCCCACGCCGGAGGAGCTGGCCAAGGAGATGGACATCACCCCGGACAAGGTGCTGGAGATCCAGCAGTACGCCCGGGAGCCGATCAGCCTGGACCAGACCATCGGCGACGAGGGCGACAGCCAGCTCGGTGACTTCATCGAGGACTCCGAGGCCGTCGTCGCGGTCGACGCGGTGAGCTTCACGCTCATGCAGGACCAGCTCACCAGCGTGCTGCAGACGCTGTCCGAGCGGGAGGCCGGCGTGGTCCGGCTGCGCTTCGGCCTCACCGACGGCCAGCCGCGCACGCTGGACGAGATCGGCCAGGTCTACGGGGTGACCCGGGAGCGGATCCGGCAGATCGAGTCCAAGACGATGTCGAAGCTGCGCCACCCGAGCCGCTCGCAGGTCCTGCGCGACTACCTGGACTGAAGGAACACCTCTCCGCACAGCTTCGCGACGGGACCGTGCAGGGCGGCTTTGCCGGCCCCCCTGCAGGGTCCCGTCGCGAGCTTGCGAGTGATGGGGGGGCAGGGGGGTCCTTCTACCGAATGGGTGACTCGACTGTGTACGACGGCACGTGTCGGGTAGACGGCGTAGCGTGGGCGAGGTCAGAACAGCAGTGGACCCACAGCCGGCCCGGCCGGTGATCGAGCAAGACAGCACGTGCACCACCCGGACCCAGTTCCGAAACCAGTGACGTCCCCTGCTGAACCGCTCCACCGCACCTGTTCGTGTCACGACCGCATCTCTTTCCGCGCGTCGATGCACTTCGGGGGCCGGAACGGGAACACGAGGGGCCATCCTGGCGCTGTGCAGGAGGCCGATCCGCAGTCGCGGGTCCGTGCGGTAGAGAGCGAGTGATGAGCCAGATGACGACCCAGACGCTGACGACGACCCCGCCCACCGAAGATCTCGTCGTTCCCTTCCACTGCGACCGCTGCGGTGCTCTGGCCAAGGTTCGAGTGGTCCTCCCCAGCGGCAGTGACCTCGTCTTCTGCGGGCACCACGCCCGTGAGTACGACAGCAAGCTCCGCGACATCGCCGTCGACATCATCGACACAGACGGCGAGGCGCGCGTCTCCGACTGAAGAGGGCAACTATCGTCGCGCCAGCGATGAAGCCCTCACCCGACGAAGCCGCCGACGCTCCGGACCCGCACCGCGGGAACGGGGAGTCGGCGGCTTCGCCGTTCCCGGGACCGGCCACCGGTCTCCCCCGAGCCGGAGACCGATCCATGCCGCAGGACGCCCCCCGGGACGCCGCCGACACGGTGCGCCTGCAGTCGGACGGCACGATCGGCGGGAACCGCAGCGCGCCGCCGGTGCCGCCGTTGTCCGGCCCCGCCGCGTCCGGGTCCGGCCGGATGGCCGCGCCTACGGCCGACGGACCTGACGCCGAGCCGTCGGACACCCAGCTGATCCCGCCGGTAGCGGACGACACCACGACGGACGACACCACGACGGACGACACCACGACGGACAGCGCCACGACGGCCGCTGACGGCCGTGAGCACTCCGACACCCAGGTGATCGGCCCGGCGCACGACGACCACGCCCCGGCCCCCGACGACGCCCGGCACAGCACACTCCTCGGCGACCACGAGACCGCGGACGGACCTCCCGGACCGCCGTCGGCCGGTGCCCCGCCCGGCGGTCCCTGGTGGCGGCGCCGCGCGGTCCTCCTCCCCGCCGCAGCCGTCCTCGCACTGGGGGCCGCCTACGGCGTCGACCTGCTCGCTGCCGGCGACGACGTCCCGCGCGGCACGGTGGTGGCCGGCCTCGAGCTCGGCGGCCTGTCCCCCGCGGAGGCCTCCGATCGGCTGCAGCGCGACCTCGCGCCCCGGGTCGTCGCCGACCGCCCGCTGGTCGCCGACGACGTGGAGGGGCTGCTGCACCCCCCGGCCGCAGGCATCGCGCTGGACGTGCCGGGCACGGTCGACGCCGTTGAGGACCAGCCGCTCAACCCCTGGACCCGGCTCACCTCGCTGTTCTCCGACCGCACCGTCGACCCGGTGCTGACCGTCGACCGGACCTCGCTGGACGCCCAGGTCGAGCTGCTGGCCACGACGGTGGACCGCGCCCCGGTGGACGCCACGATCACCCTCGAGGGCACCACCCCCTCACTCGTCGAGCCCGTCGAGGGCCGCACGCTGGACCGCGACGGCGCCGTCGCCGCGATCACCGCGGCGGTCTCCTCCACGGCCGACCCGGCGTCCCCGGTCGACCTGCCCGTCGACGTCGCCCCGGTGCGGGTCGGGACGGCCGAGGCCCAGCGCGTGCTGGAGGAGACGGTCACGCCGGCGCTGGCGGCCCCGGTCACCGTGGCGGGCACCGACGGCGCGGACCCCGTCGACGTCCCGGAGACCGCGATCGCCGCCTCGCTGACCTTCAGCCCCGAGGACGACGGCAGCCTGGAGGTCGCGGTCGACCCGGCGGCACTGCAGACCGCCATGGGCGAGGACTTCGCCGCCTTCGGTTCCCCCGCGCAGGACGCCCGCTTCGAGGTGACCGGCGACTCGATCTCGGTCGTCCCCTCGGTCGACGGCCAGGGGATCGACCCCTCCGAACTGGCCGAGCAGCTGCTGCCCGTGCTGGACGACCCCGCCCCCCGCCAGGTCACCGCGACGCTGGGCCCGGTGCCGGCCGACTTCACCACCGAGCATGCGCAGGCGCTGGGCATCACCGAGCAGGTCAGCTCGTTCACCACCAACTTCACGATGTCGCCCAGCGCGACCAACATCCGCGTGATCGCCGAGAAGGTGGACGGCGCCCTGGTCAGGCCCGGTGAGACGTTCAGCCTCAACGACTTCACCGGCCCGCGGGGCACCGCCCAGGGCTACGTCCCGGCCAACGTGATCGAGGGTGGCCAACTGGCGAAGGCGGTCGGCGGCGGCATCAGCCAGTTCGCCACGACCATGTTCAACGCCGTCTTCTTCGCCGGGCTCGAGGACGTGCACCACAAGCCGCACAGCTTCTACATCAGCCGCTACCCCGCCGGTCGCGAGGCCACCGTCTACGACGGGCTCATCGACCTGGTGTGGAAGAACGACACCACCACGGGCATCTACGTGCAGACCCAGTGGGTCTCCGGCGGCTCCATCACGGTCACCTTCTGGGGCACCCCGCACTACGACGTCGAGTCGGTGAGCAGCGCGAAGCGCAACGTCACCGCCCCGGCGGTGCAGGAGAAGCCGGACGACGGCACCTGCATCGCGCAGTCCGGGTCGCAGGGTTTCGACATCACCGTGACCCGGGTGTTCAAGGACCTGGCCACCGGGGCCGAGCTCCGCCGCGAGGACTTCGACACCCACTACGCCGCCGAGGCGGTCATCCACTGCATCCCGCCGGCCGACCCGGCCGCGGGACAGCCGGCCGCCACGAGCACCCCGGCACCGGCCACGCCGGCCGGACGGCGTCCCGGTGCCCGGCCTGCTGACGACGTCCGCGCCCGCGCACGTCGGCGACGCCGCTGAGACCGTCGCCCCCCTCCGGGGCGGTGTCCGCAGGTCAGCAGCGGCCGCCCGGCGGAGCGGCCGTGCACACTGGAGCTGTGGCCTCCGCCGTCCCACGCAGCTCAACGGCGCCCGCCGGTGAGCACACCGAGGGCGCCGACGCCGGACCGCGCGCCGGGGATGCCCCTCCGCAGCCGCGTCCGCAGCCCGCCCGCCGCGGCCGGCTGGGGTGGCTGCCGGCACCGATCCGGGTGCCGTTGCAGGTCCTCGGGGCCAGCCTGGCCAAGGCCTGGTCGGACCGGATCCTCGGGCTGTCGGCGGAGGCGGCCTTCTGGCAGGTCCTGTCGGTCCCCCCGCTGCTGATCGGGCTGCTGGGCTCGCTGGGCTTCCTCGGCGACTGGATCGGCGCGGACAAGGTCGCCGAGATCGAGAACCAGCTGGTCACCGCCTCCGCCGAGGCGCTCACCCCCGGCGTCGTGGCGGACCTGGTGCAGCCGACCCTGGACGACATCCTGAACTCGGGCCGGCTGGACGTCGTCAGCCTGGGCTTCCTGGTGTCGCTGTGGGCCGGTTCCTCGGCGACCGCGACGTTCATCAACACCGGCGTCATCGCCTACGGGCAACGCGACGTGCGCGGGCCGATCGCCACCCGGCTGATGGCGCTGTGGCTGTTCGTCTGCGGCTTGGTGGCCGCCGTCCTCACCCTGCCGCTGCTGGTGCTGGGCCGGGAGACCCTGGTCGACCTGCTGCCCACCGACTGGCAGAGCACCGCGACGATCCTGGTCAACGCGGTGTACTGGCCGCTGGTCGTGGTGGGCCTGGTCCTGGTGCTCACGAGCTTCTACCACGTGATGCTGCCGCGGCGGATCCCCTGGCACCGACACCTGCCGGGGGCCATCTTCGCCGTCGTCTTCTTCGTGGTCGCGGCGACCGTGCTGCGCGGTTACGTCGCCGACATCCTCACCACGGCCCTGCCCTACGGCGCGCTGGCCGCCCCGATCGCGGCCCTGCTGTTCTGCTTCCTGCTGGGCATGGCGCTGCTGCTCGGTGGCGAGCTCAACGCCACGATCGAGACCCGGTGGCCGGCCAAGCGCCGCCGCCACGACGCCCGCCGTCAGGCCCGCCGCGCCGCCAAGATCGAGTTGGAGGCCGAGAAGTTGGGACTCCGCTAGACGAAGGACCCCCGTGCCCCCCGACCCTCGCTCCGCTCGCGCCGGGACCCTGCACAGGGGCCGTCACCGTCCTGGCAGGGTCCGGTGACTCACTTCTTCAGCTGGTTGTAGACCTCCTTGCAGGCCGGGCACACCGGGCTGCCGTGCTTGGGGGTCTTGGTGACCGGGAAGACCTCGCCGCAGAGCGCCTCGACCATGGTGCCCATGACCGCACTCTCGGCGATCTTGTTCTTCTTCACGTAGTGGAAGACCTCGTTGGCGCTGCCGGTGTCGGCGTCGCGGACGTCCGGCCGCTCGAGGATGTCGCTGCTGCTCACGTCTGCTCCCTGGTTCGGGGTGCGGGACCGGTGACCGGTCGCCCGCGGACCGCCCACCATGATGACAGGGTGCAGAACGCCGCTGGCCCACCTGTTGCTACCACCCTGTCCCCCGAGGTCGCCGACGCGCTCGCCGCCGGCCGGCCGGTCGTGGCCCTGGAGAGCACGCTGCTGGCCCACGGCCTGCCCCGCCCGGAGAACCGGGCGGCCGCCGACCAGGTGGAGGACGCCGTCCGGGCCGGCGGCGCGGTGCCGGCGACGATCGCCGTCCTGGACGGTGTCCCGCACGTCGGCCTCACCGCGGCGGAGGTCGACCGGGTCTGCGCCGACCCGGAGCTGGCCAAGCTGGGCGTCCGGGACCTGCCGATCGCCGCCGCGCTGGGCCGCAGCGGCGCCACCACCGTCTCCAGCACCGCGCTGCTGGCCGAGCGCGCCGGGATCGGCGTCTTCGCCACCGGGGGTCTGGGCGGCGTGCACCGGCACGCCAGCGACACCTTCGACGAGTCCGCCGACCTGACCGCGCTCTCCCGCACCTCGCTGGTCGTGGTGTGCGCGGGCGTGAAGTCGATCCTCGACGTCCCGGCCACCCTGGAGCGGCTGGAGTCGCTGTCGGTGACCGTCGTCGGCTACCGCACATGTGCGTTCCCCGGCTTCTACGTCGCCGACTCCGGGTCCTCGGTCGACTGGTCGGTCCAGACCCCGGCCGAGGCGGCCCGGGTGTTCGCCGCGCGCCGCGGGCTGGCGCCCGGGGCGGTCGTCGTGGCCAACCCGCTGCCGGTGGACCAGCAGCTGGACGCCGACCTGCACGACCGGGTGATCGCCGACGCGCTCGCCGCGGCGGACGCCGCCGGGGCCCGCGGGAAGGACGTCACCCCGTTCATCCTCGGCCACCTGCACGAGGCCAGCGCCGGCGCCAGCCTGGAGGTCAACGTGCGGCTGGTGCTCCGCAACGCCGAGCTCGCCGGGCAGATCGCGGCCGAGCTCGCGGCACTCCCCCGCTGACCGGCCGACCGTGACCGGACCGCGGGTCGTCGTCGTCGGCGACGTCTGCACCGACGTGGTCGCCCTGCTGGCCGGGGAGCCGGCGCCGGGCTCCGACCGCCCCGCCGCGATCGTCACCCGCGGCGGCGGCGCCGGTGCGAACGTGGCGGCGCACCTGGCCGCGCTCGGGACGCCGGTGACGCTGGCCGGCTGCGTCGGCGACGACCTCCCCGGCCAGTCGCTGTGCCGGGACCTGGCCGGTGCCGGGGTCACGCTCGCGGTGCGCACCCTGCCCGGCGTCCCGACCGGCACGATCATCAGCCTCGTCGAGCCGGGCGGGGAGCGGAGCATGCTCGCCGACCGGGGCGCCAACCTGGCACTGCGGCCCGACGACGTCCCCGCGCCCCCGGCCAGGGGGCACCTGCACCTGTCCGGCTACACGCTGCTGGCCGACGGACCCCGGGGCGCCGGGCTCGCCGCCCTGGCTGCGGCGCGCGCGGCGGGGTGCACGGTGTCGGTCGACCCGGCGTCCACCGGGCCGCTGGCCGGCTACGGCGTGGAGCGGTGGCTCGCCGACACCGCTGACGCCACCCTGCTGCTGCCCAACGCGGACGAGGCCCGGCTGCTCACCGGTTGCGCCGACCCCGCAGCGGCGGCCCGGGCGCTGGCGGGGCTGCACCCGGTCGTCGTGGTCAGCCTGGGGGCCGAGGGAGCGCTGTGGGCCGCCGGGGACGTGCTGGTGCACCGGGCCGCGCACCCGGCCCAGGTGGTGGACACGACCGGGGCGGGTGACGCCTTCACCGCCGGCGTGCTGTCGGTGTGGGCCCGCTCCGGCGGCCGGCCCGACCCGTCCGCGGCGCTGGAGGCCGGCCTGCAGCGGGCCGCCGCCGTCGTGGGACGGGCGGGGGCCCGCTGAGGGTCACATGTCGATGACGCGGGCCTTGCTGCTGCTGCCCGACTCCAGGATCCGGTCGGGTGCCGGCGGCCGGTAGCGGTTGGGGTCCAGGTGCTTCTTCGGCGGCCGGTCGTTGGCCATGACCACCGCGATCCAGGGCAGCACCGTGCCGAGGACGGCGAAGACCGCCATCAGCCACAGCGAGTACTGCGCGGTGAGCGCAGCGAGGACCAGACTCCCGCCGCGGATCGCCATGGTGATCGAGTAGCGCTTCTTGCGGGCTGCGTGCTGGTCGGCCTGACTCGGCTCTGCCTCGGTGATGAGCAGGGGCTCGCGTCGGTCGGACCGGCTCGAGGACTGGCTGGATGCCACGGTCGCCCTTCCCTGGACTGGCCGGGGGATGGGCGGCGGTGGTCGGTTCTCGATGGTGCGACCGGCCCCGGAGCCCCCGGCTCCTGCGACCCATCGTGCCACTCGATCGTGCGCCATGCAGGTGCCCGGCGCACCGTTCTCGCGGGGTCGTCGGCCTGCGGTCGGGTCAGGCCTGCTGGGCTGCCTTCGCGTCCTTGGCAGCCTGCTTGAGCTGCTGTTTGGTGGCCCGCACCTCGGCCAGCGACGCCGGGCCGGTGATGTCGGCGACCGAGCGGCGCGAGCCCTCCCGGCCGTAGTCCCCCGCCGCCTCGCGCCAGCCGGGTGGCGTGACGCCGTACTGCTTGCCGAGCAGCGCGAGGAAGATCCTCGACTTCTGCGCCCCGAAGCCGGGCAGCTCGCCCAGCCGGCGGAGCAGGGTCGCGCCGTCGGGGACGTCGCTCCACAGCGCGTCGGCGCGGCCGTCGTAGCCATGCATGGCCGGCGCCGCGGCGGCCGCGTGCCACCGCCTGACGCCGGCGGCATCTCGCTGTGGACCACCGGTTGCCTGGGCTTCGCAGCTCCTCATCAAGGCCTCACTCGGATGCAGCGCGTGCGCCGGCCGCCTTGCCCGCCGCTGCTCACATCCGAGCTGGCGCCCGCACCCCGGAGCCACCGTGCCGACGCGGTCACCTGCGTCAGATCCGATTCGCGGACAAGGAACACCGGCACCCGGTGTCACCACGGGACCCGGGACAGCGCCTCCTCCGGCGAGAGCACCAGCTGTTGTGAGGAGCGCCGATGCCGAGCCACGCCCAAGAGCCACTTCCGGTCGACGCGTTCAACGTCGTCGAGCCGGGCAATCACCGGCAGTTCAGCGCAACAGCCTCGACCGGAGCGAGTGACCCGGACCGGCAGTCTGACCGCCGCCATGCCCGTGAGGCTCTCCTCGCCGTCTACGGCGGAGACCCCCACCGGCTGCTGACCGACCTGGCCGACCACCTCGGCGCCAGCGTGGCCTACGTCGACCGGCCCACCATCGAGGCCCACCTGGAACGGCCGCTCTCTTCCGCCGAGTGGTCGGCCAGCGTCTCCCAGATCACCGCGATGGCCTTCGACCAGCACGTCGGAGACGCCGGCACGATCCGCACCGATTGGATCGAGGAGGTACTGCGCCGAGCCGGCGTTCCCGGCCGCACCCGGGTGGTTAGCCCCTCGTCGTTATGGCCACGTCACCGGCGATGACGGTCACCCGAAGCTGCTCGAGCTGCGGCTACACCGCCAGCTACGCCAGCGCCCCGCTCGCCGATGCGCATCATCCCCGGCACTCCTGCGACAAGCACCGACTGGCCGCCGACCGAGCCGCTCGTCGAGCCGTCCGAGCCCGAACGCGAGCGAGTCGCGAGTGCACCCATGCCAATGGCCATCACGTGCATGGCACCAGGGCCGCATACGTCAGAGATCAATGCCGCTGCACCGACTGCACCGCCGCCAACACCGCTGTCTCCCGCCTGGCCAACCGCGAGCGCACCCACGGCCGCTGGCAGCCCTACGTCGACGCCCGCCCCGTCCATGAGCACATCACCGCCTTGCGGGCAGCCGGCATCGGCGTCAAGCGCATCGCCCACCTCGCCGACATGGCCCTCAGCCACATTCGCGAGCTCGCCGACCCCGCCCTCAACAACTCGACCATGACGCGCCGGGTCCGTCCCACCACGGCCGCCCGGATCCTGATCATCGACATGGACGACGCCAACCGCGCCTCCACCAGCCGTGTCGAAGCCACCGGCACCCACCGCCGCGTGCAGGCGCTCATCGCCGCCGGCTGGGCTCCTGAGCTCCTGGCCGCCCCACTCGGTCGCCGGTCGACCAGCCTCAAGCGCAGCATGACGAGCCCGTCGGTCACCGCACGCACCGCTCAGGACGTCGCCGACCTCTACGAACGGCTGGAGAACACCCCACCACCACGAGCGACCGGCGAGGAGCGAGCCGCCGCAAACGCTGCCCGAGCCCATGCCGCCGCCCGAGGCTGGAAGCCACCGCTGGCCTGGGACGACATCGACACTGACCCCACGCCCCACCCGATGGCCGGCACTCCCCCTGCGGACGACGTCGACCCGATAGCCGTCGAACGAGCAGTGACCGGCCACGGCATCCGCTACGACGACCTCACGTTCGCCGAACAGCAGGAAGTCATCCACCGGCTCACCGCCCGCGGCAGATCGATCCGCGACATCGCCACTCAGCTCGCCACCACCAAACGCACCGTCTCCCGGCGTCGGGCATCCGTTGGCCCGTAGCGAACCCCAATGACTGCTCGCAGTACGCCGGGGTAGTCCTGGCGCCCTCGACGGTGGGACTGCAGTAGCTGACCCACGAAACCCTTGACCCCCCAGCTACCTGCCCCGGGTCCGCGGTCATGCGTGGTTGTCCTGTTCGTGCAGTTCAAAGGCTCGAGGTGTCCGTCGCCGTCCGTCGCGGTACGCCGTCGTCCGGGCCGCTTTGCTGTACCGGTTGCTGTACTCCTGCCCGGTCGGGCAGGTGCTTCCCCGAGCCGGCGCCCGAGCAGGAACTGCTCCGACCCTTCACCGGCTGCCCGCTCCAACGTCCCAGTCAGGGGCTCGTGGAGAACGCCATCAGCCGGAGTGTCTCGGGCAGCGCCCGGAGCGAGGTCAGCAGGGCGGAGGGCATGTCCTGGTTGACGTCGGTGATGACGTAGCCGAGTTCCCCGCGGGTGGCCAGCACCTGACCGTCGACGTTGAGACCGTGCTCGCCGACCAGAGCGTCGACGCGCGCGAGAACGCCGAGCACGTTGCGGTGCAGCAGCGCGAACCGGGCCGCCGACGACCCGTGAAGGGCCACCGCGGGCAGGTTCACGCTGAGCGTCGTCGCCCCGGTGACGGTGTAGTCGGCCAGCTTGCCCGCGACGAACCGGCCGATGTCGTACTGAGCTTCCTGGGTCGACCCGCCGACGTGCGGGGTGAGGATGACGTTGGGCAGTCCGCGAAGCACGGAGCTGAACTGGTCGCCCTGCTCCCTCGGCTCGTCGGGGAACACGTCGATGGCCGCGCCGGCGATGTGGCCGCTCTCGATGTGGTCGCGCAGCGCCTCGTGGTCGACCACGAACCCACGGGAGAGGTTGAGGAACAGGCTGCGCCGGCGCATCCGGACGAACTGCTCCGCGCCGAAGAGCCCCGCGTTGCCGCCCCGGCCGTCGACGTGCAACGTCACCGTCTCCGCGCGCTCGAGCAACTCCTCCAGGCTGCCGCAGGCCTCGGCGTTGCCCAGCGCGAGCTTGTCCTCCAGGTCGTAGAACAGCACCCGCATGCCCAAGGCCTCGGCGACGACCGACAACTGGCTGCCGATGTTGCCGTACCCGACGATGCCCAGGGTCCGGCCCCGGATCTCATGGCTGCCGGTCGCCGACTTGTCCCAGATCCCCGCGTGCAGCGCGCGGTCCCGATCGCTCAGCCTCCGGGCCAGGCTGATGATCTCCGCGATCGCCAGTTCCACGACGCTTCGGGTGTTGGAGTACGGCGCGTTGAACACCGCCACCCCGGACTCCGCCGCCGCGACCAGGTCGATCTGGTTGGTGCCGATGCAGAACGCGCCGACCGCTGCCAGCTCCGGGTGGCCCTCAACGGCGGCGCGGGTGACCTGCGTCTTGGACCGGATGCCCAGCAGGTGGACCCCGTCCAGTGCAGCAGTCAGGTCCGCCTCGTCCAGCGCTCCCCGCAGCGACTCCACCTCGTACCCGGCCGCAGACAGCGACTCCACCGCCACCGGGTCGATGTTCTCCAGCAGCAGGGCCTTGGGCATGTCGGGCAGTCTCCTCAAGTCATGCGGTCCTGCTGATGCTCGCAGTCACGCGTGTGGCCCGTCGATGCCGCGAGCAGGTCGGCTTCCTGCAGTACATGGGGTACCCGCGGCGCTCGGGCTGGCGCCCGACGGCGATCGCGCCTGGACGGCCCTCGTCCCGCAGGGCGACCACGGTGGCGCGCTCGTGGGCGAGCCCAGCCGATCGCAGTGTCACGTCCGGCTGGTCGTGACGCACAGCGGTGTCGTCGCCCCCTTCACCTGCGGCCGGGTGGACGAGGATGGCGACGCCGTCGTCGGCGGAGGCCCGACGGCGCTTGCGCTACGGAGGAACGTCGTCCTGGTTCGAGCTGGAATCCGCCTGGGCCCGGGCGGCATTGCACGTCCCCGGGTCGCTGCCGGAGGTCCAGGCCGCGTGCTTGACAACCCATGGTCTCTGGAACACCGCCGAGTCATCCAACCGAACGCGATAGCGCGCTTCCTCGGTGCGCTGATCGCCCAGTCGAACCCGCCTTGCCGGCGCGCCTCGGGGACGGGTGTGCCATTGGCCGCGAAGGGCGGACTGTGCCCGGCTTGCGCGGCGACCTGCGGTCGCGGACGGTTGCCGACGTGGACGCCTTCCGCGGGATGGGGATGCCTGGCATCCCCGGGCTCGGCGACGTGCTGTCGCTGCTGCAAGAGCAACCGAGGCACTCGCCCAACTGCCGCGCACACTCGCCGACCTCAATCGGACGATCCAGGAGCTGACGGAGGTCACCACGAGAGCCCGGGACACGATCGAGTCGGCTCAGCGGACAACCGAACGTCTTGAAGGGCTGGTCGAGGAGCTTCAGCAGCCGGTACGGGCTCTGAGGCCGGGATTGGAGCGGGTCGGCAGGGTTCTCAACGACCCCGCCGTCGACACCGTGCCCGACACGCTGCGGCGCATCCACGATGACCTGATGCCGCTGGTCTCGGGGCTGCGCGGCACTCAGGCCCGAGTCGGGTCGGTGACCGGAGTGCTGCTTCGCCGCCTGCGGCCCGAGCACGTGGACGACCTCGACCGCTGACCGCCGTGAAGCCCACTGGCGTGGCCTGTGACGGCTGTTGCCTGATCCTCGAGTTCGGCCAGGACCCGAGCGCTGCGGTGGTCGCCCCGAGCTGCTGAGCGAGCCGGTCGAGCCCCCTGCGCGCGTGGAAACCGCTGATGGGCCGCCGTGAGATCGGCCTTCACCCCGCGTGGGCTGCCCTCGTCGCTTGATGGGAAGCCCTCGTGAAAGGCCAGTCGGCCTGGCTCCCGCCAGCCGGGAACAGCGACGGGTTGGTCTGCTCCGCTGGCGGTTCCCCGCCCATCGCTGACGGTTCAGCGCTGGGCGCTCAGGATCCGCATCAGGTCGGAGGGCGTCACCGCGGTGACCCGCTCTGCCGCCACCCGTGTCGGACCGTGACGACTCCTTCGGTCAGCCAGCGATCCGCTGGCACTCCAAGCACCGAGGCACGCCCCAGACCATCTGCCAGTCCAGGTGCGCCAGAGCGGTGACCAGAACACCGCACACGGATTCCTCGAGCCCGTCCACGACGGGCTTGGCGACTGCATGGGCGAGGTTGACCACCCGGTTGACGTTTCGTCCCGCATGAAGCGGATCGCGCTCCACGGAAGCAACGTGGGTCCCCGTCACGTACAAGCTGGCCGCCATGCACCCAGGCTCGCTGCGCCTGATGTCCGCGACATGTCAGGACCGGTGCCGATGACGCAGTGTCATTGGCTGACTACGCTACGCCCTCGGATTGGACTGCCTCGAGGCTGGCCGACCGTGCAGCACGTCAATCTGCTGACGCGCCGAGCTCTCCCCACGCACGACGGTCACCGGCGGCGCGGTATCCGGCGGTTTCCGCGGGCGGCGCTGTTCCGTCTCCCGTCGCACTCACCGGCGCACCGTAGCTTGCTGACGCGGACCAAAGCCTGACCGCAATCAGCAGGAGGGGCGCATACAGCAGTGCACTCCGGCCTCGTACGCAGTGTCGCCCGGGGTGCGGGCGCTGCCGAACACGCTCACCGCCCGCGGCAGGTCGGCGAGCAGCCCGAAGCCCTACACGAAACTCGGCCAAGGACTCACGCTGGAGCTTCGTCCCCGCACGGGTGACGTCAGCCCCGCCCGTCGCTCAGGGGCCGACGCCGCGCGGTCACCTTCCGGTCCACTGGGGTGCCGAGTTGCATCCCTGGGGCCGGGAGCGCCAGCGTCTCAGTCCCGACACGAGGATTCGCGGCCCTGTCACGGGCGGTGTCGACACCCACGGGCAGACCCATCACGCGGCGGTGATCGACTCGGTGGACCCCAGACGTCGACCCAGACGCCGGTGCCTTAGTAGACGCCCGACCCGCGGGCCAGGAACCCGCCTCGGCTAGGTGACGCGCAGCGCCGGGTCGAGATACCAGGGGCACAAGCAGCGCGTTGACCGACCGCTCAGGGAGCGCGCACCGGCGTCCAACGCCCCGGTGGGTTCCACCCGATCGGAGCGTGCGGCCGACTGTGCAACGGCAAGCAGATTGGGCCGCTGGACCGGCTGACCGCCCGGGTGTTCGACGCGTCGGGCGGGCATCTGACGATTCGGTTCACCGACCGGGAGCCTGTGACGGGCACCGGTACCGGTTCCTCGACAGGTGCACGAAGGCGGCCCCGGCGAGGAGCTCGCTGACCCGAACAAGAACGGCGTCCTCCGCGGACTTGCCTTGCCGATCACCGGTCCCGTGGCACCCGGCCAGGCGGCTCGGGCGGCGTCTCAGGCCTCATCAGAGGATGTACAGCATCTCCTGGTAGGTGGGCAGCGGCCACAGGTCGTCGGCGACGACGCCCTCGAGCTGGTCGGCGGCGGCCCGTACGGCAGCCATCGCCGGGAGCAGGGCGTCCTGCGCGTGCTGCGCCTCCTCCAGCGCCGAGGCCCCGGCGTCGCCGGCCAACGCCGTCCGCAGCGCTACCAGCGCCGAGCGCAACTCGGTCAGTGGCGTGCTGATCTCCGCCATCACCGACAGGTCGGGGTCCACCCCGGCCGCCCTGAGCGCGCCGAGGTTCTGCGCGACCTCGGTCTGGTGCCGGACAGCGGCCGGCAGCACCGACGTCGTCCCGATCTCGTACGTCAGCCGGGCCTCCACCCCGACGCTGAGCGCATAGTGCTCCAGTCCGATCTCGTAGCGGCTGTGCATCTCCCGGTGGCTGAAGACCTCGTACGTGCTGAACAGGTCCATCGCGGAGTCGCTGATCAGCTCGGGCAGCGCGTCCAGTGTGGTGCGCAGGTTCGGCAGCCCGCGGGCGGCCGCCTCGACCTGCCAGTCCTCGGAGTACCCGTCGCCGTTGAAGACGACGGCGCCGTGGTCGGTGATGATCGCCTCCAGCAGCTTCTGCACAGCGGCGTTGAACTCCGTGCCCGCCGCCACCGCCGTCTCCAGCTGCGTGGCGATGTGATCCAGCGCCTCGGCCATGATCGTGTTGAGCGTCACCATCGGGCCGGCCACCGACTGCATCGACCCGGGCGCGCGGAACTCGAACCGGTTGCCGGTGAAGGCGAACGGGCTGGTCCGGTTGCGGTCACCGGGGTCGGTCGGGAGCACCGGGAGAGTGTCGACGCCGATCATCAGCGTCCCCTTCTCCTTCGACGACGTCGCCCCGCCCTTGGCCACCTGATCGAAGACGTCGGCCAGCTGGTCGCCCAAGAAGATCGAGATGATCGCCGGCGGCGCCTCGTTGGCGCCGAGCCGGTGGTCGTTGCTGGCCGAGGCGACCGAGGCGCGCAGCAACCCACCGTACTTGTGCACCGCGCGGATCACCGCTGCGCAGAAGACCAGGAACTGCGCGTTCTCGTGCGGGGTGTCACCTGGCAGCAGCAGGTTGCCCTCGGTGGCGTTGCCGAGGGAGAAGTTGACGTGCTTGCCCGAGCCGTTGATCCCCTCGAACGGCTTCTCGTGGAACAGGCACTCCATGCCGTGCTTCTGCGCGATCCGCTTGAACGTCGTCATCAGCAGCTGCTGGTGGTCCGCGGCCACGTTGGCGCGCTCGAACATCGGCGCGATCTCGAACTGCCCGGGGGCGACCTCGTTGTGCCGGGTCTTGGCCGGGATGCCCAGCTTGAACAGCTCCCGCTCGGTGTCGAGCATGTAGCCGAGCACCCGCTCGGGGATGGCGCCGAAGTAGTGGTCGTCGAACTCCTGGCCCTTGGGCGGCTTGGCGCCGAACAGTGTGCGGCCGGCGTTGAGCAGGTCCGGCCGGCCCAGGAAGAAGTGCCGGTCGACCAGGAAGTACTCCTGCTCGGCGCCGCAGAAGGAGACCACCGCATCTGGGTCGGCGTGCCCGAACAGCCGCAGCACCCGTTCGGCGTGCCTGGCCATCGACTGCTGGGAGCGCAGCAGCGGCGTCTTGTGGTCCAGCGCGTCGCCGTTCATCGAGACGAAGACGGTGGGGATGCACAGTGTGTTGCCGTTCGGGCTCTCCAGCACGTACGCCGGGCTGGTCACGTCCCAGCCGGTGTAGCCACGGGCCTCGAAGGTGTTGCGCAGACCACCGCTGGGGAAGCTGGAGGCGTCCGGCTCGCCCTGGGTGAGCGTCTTGCCGGCGAACTCGGCCAGCGCCGAGCCGTCGCCGGCCGGCTCCAGGAAGCTGTCGTGCTTCTCCGCGGTCAGCCCGGTCAGCGGGTAGAAGACGTGCGCGTAGTGCGTGGCGCCCTTCTCCATCGCCCAGTCCTTCATCGCCGAGGCAACGGCGTCGGCGACCAGCGGGTCCAGCGGTGCGGCATGGTCGATGGTGGCGACGACGGACCGGTACACCGACTTGGGCAGCCGTTTCTGCATCACCGCCTTGCTGAACACGTTGGCGCCGAAGACCTCGCCGGGCGCCTCCCCCGCGGTGAAGCTGACCGCCGGCGGCACGTAGGCCTCGACGTCCTTGATGGCCTGCAGACGGACGGCGTTACCGCTCACGGCGACTCCCTCAGGACGGCGGTGCGTTCGCGGGAATCCCCGCAGGACCCCGACGTCACCAACCTAGGAAGGGCGCACACCGGATGAGTTTCGCGCCGGTGAACACTGGACCCACGATGGGCGCGGCCAGTGCCTCGCGCTCGAGACAGTGATCGGCGCTCACGTCCAAATACTTCTCGCCAGGCGACCCGAACGCGTTCGGTCCCGAGCACGCAATTGGTGGTGCGGTGTCGTGTTACACCTTCGTTACACCGGCGTGTCGACGTGGCCGTCAGGTAAGTCTCCGACAATGCAGACGGACTGGCGGAACCAACTCGAGCTCTTTTCTCTGGGCACGTGCATGCGAGCGTCCCTGGTGTACGAGCTGGTCGCCCAACGTGTGGCCGGTGAACCGGTTGACGTCACGACGGCGGCGCTGCGATCCGCTGCCCGCGCGGAGGGCCTGGACATCCACCACCCGTGGATCGAGGCGGCCGCGCAGCAGATGAGCCTGGAGAGAAGCCCGGCACTTTCCTGACCGCTGTTCGGCGTCACCGTCCCAGGCGGCCTGCCGCAGGACCTCGGCCGCGGTTGGGCTGTCTGCCGGCCGCGAGGTACCCCTTCAGCTCGCGTCCGCCGGCCGTCGCAAACGGAGCACCGCACGCCCGGGCGCCTCGTTCATGGCGGTGATCAACTGCGAATACCCCCGCAGACGGAGGCCGCCAGGCCGTCCACACCGGCCGGGCTGCCGCTCGGACGATGCCGCCGATCGCGTCCCCGCCGTGGCCGCGTCGTCTCCGGGCAGCGAGGTGACGGTGAAGGTGAAGAACGAGCAGCAGGAGGTCTCGGCGTCGGCCAGCCGCTGCACCCGCTCGGGCAGGCCCGCGTCACCGGCCAGCAGCAGCCGAGCTCCAACGGTGGCGCCGGCCGGGCGCTCCACCGCGGTGAACAGGTCGTCGAACTCCGCCATCCGCAGCGGCTGGTCGGCCGTGGGCAGCGTGCAGGCGTCGACCGGCACCCAGTCGGCGGGGGCAGGGCCGGAGCGGGAAGCGGTCAGCGGCAAGTCGATGCGCAGACGGTAAGCCCGTACCCGGGTACGGGATGCAACCCCGCGCGCGGCCCACCCGGACGGGCGACGGCTGCGCCGATCGGAGCGGTGGGGCGGCCCGGCTCACGCAGCGGCGGCGCGGCGCGTCCCGGTGAGCGCTGAGGGTGCGCAGCTGGTGCAGCCGGGCGGTGGCCGCCCGGGCGGCGAGCGGAGCGCCGCCGGTGCAGTAGGCGCGGAGGTGACGGCCGAGACGGCGTCGGGCGCACGGCGGCGAGATTTTCCAGCACCGCGGCGGCGACGTCGTGGATGGGGGTGGTCGGCTCTGTCGCGAACCGCGCGATAGGCGTGCAAGGAATCCGCCGCTAGCGTGTAACCGGGCGGCGCTCGACTGCCTCCATCGCGTCCTGATGGCGGGCGGGATCTGCTCGCCGCAACGGGCGAGCTGCGTCGAAAGCGAGCGACGTCCGGTCGACCGCGTCAGGTGCCGGTCGTCGTGGGGTCGCCTGCGGTGTCGCCCTGGGCCGCCTCCACGGCGGCGGACTGGGTCGTGTCAGCGGTTCCCGGCTTCCCGCGGCGACCGAGCGCCATCGTGGCGAACGCGGTGCCGACGCCGGTGGCCAGCGCGCCCAGCGCCCAGGCCGGACCGGTGCGCTCGATGCCCAGCGCCCGGTCGAGCGACAGGTCCCCGGGGCCGGTCTCGGTCAACGCCGTCAGCGCGCCGATCAGGACGGCGTTGTACTCCCAGCCGCCGTTGGCCGCCCACGGGCCGTTGGGCAGGTGCACCTTGCGGATGGCCGTGGTCATCACCCCGGTCAGTGCGGCCGACGCCAACGGGGTCGCCAGGCCGGCGGCAAGCATCAGCCCGCCTGCGGTTTCCGTCGTCCCGGCGACTGCGGCGTGCAGTTTCGCCGGACGCATCTCGAGGGCCTCCATCATCCCTGCGGTGCCGGCGGGGCCGGGGCCGCCGAACCAGCCAAAGAGCTTCTGCGTGCCGTGCCCGATGAACAGGCCCCCGATGAGGGCTCGCGCCGCCAGTCGCCCGATGCTCATGCCGTTCTCCTCCGTCGGAGTTGATCCCGATCGGTGGATGCCCGGCTGCGCTGCGGTGCATGCCTCTGATCGGAGTCGGTGCAGCGACGGCCTGGGCGGGTGGGTGGCGCAGGACGCCGGCGGGGCCGGCGGGGCTCCCGCCGACGGCGGTGTGATCCTCACTGTCAGGCGGCGGCGGACTCGGCGGGGGCGGGCTGCATGGGCAGCAGTAGCCGGTTCAGCGGCAGCCGATCGCGGGCGGCGGTCTCCCGGCTGGCGAACGGCTCCGCGAGCTGCGCCGTGTCATCCCGACGGCCGACGGCCAGCACCACCAGCGGCGTGACCTCGCCGGGCGCGGCCAGGAGTGCGGCGACCCGGTCCCGGTCGAAGCCGCCGAGCTGGTGCACGGCCAGGCCCTCGTGCTGGGCCTGCACCGTCAGGTGCGCCACCGCCTGCCCGGTGTCGTACACCGCCCACGGCCGGGCCGCGCCGTCCGGGCCGACCGTCTCGGCCGCGGCGACGATCAGCGCGGAGGCGGCGTGCGCCCACGCCCGGTTGCCCGGCGCCAGCCCGTCCAGCACGGCGGCGTACTCAGCGCTGCCTCGAAGTGCGACGGCGAACCGCCACGGCTGGGTGTTGGACGCACTCGGCGCCCAGCGGGCGGCCTCGAGCAGCGCGTTGAGCTGGTCGGCCGTGAGGTCGTGCCGAGCGTCGAGGGCGCGCGGGCTCCACCGCTCGGCCAGCAGCGGGTGCAGCGGCGCAGCGGTGGTCGCGGCCTTCGAGATGGGCGAGGTCGTCGCAGTCATGGCGTCCGTTCCGTGGGTCGGCCGACGAGCGGCAGGTCGAGGGCGTGCCAAACAGAAGGTGATTGACGACTTAACCATTTCCCGCTCGTGGGTGACGCCGGGCACGGACGCCTCGGAGCGGCCCGGCGCCCGCGCCGCGGCCCGTCGGAGCGCGTAGGGCACGGTTGCCACGGCGGCTGCCCCTTCCACGCCGTGAGCGCTGATGAACGACTCACGCCCGGCGGTGGCCAGCGGGACCGGCAGCTGGGCCTGGGCAGAGGACCCTCGGTCGCGATCTCCGGCCAGGCCCTCGTCCCCGCCGATCCGCTGTGCGCCTCCGCCCAGAAGCCGGGCGCATCCGGGTGAACGACCATCGGTCGTCGCGTCAGGGAGATCCGGAGCTCACGCTTGCTGTCTGGGTGCCGACTCGCCCCACTGGCTGCCAAGAGGGTTGCTGCGCTCCCCTCGCGGTCGCTGCAGCACCGGCGCCCCGGCGTGACAGCGGCTACGGTCGCGACATCTCGAACTGCTCAGAGGCGCCCGGCGAGGGCGACGGCGCCTTTGGATGCGACAGGCGGGGGCGAGCGTGAGCGTGGACAGCGGCGGTTCGGTGGGGCTGATGCCGGCGGCCTTCTTCGGGCACGGCAATCCGATGAATGCGCTCGAGGTGAACCGCTACACCGCCGCGTAGCGTGCCTTCGGCGAGGCCGTGCCGCGGCCCCGCGCGATCCTCGTGGTCAGCGCGCACTGGTACATCAACGCCACCGCCGTCACGGCGATGCCGCGACCGCGCACGATCCACGACTTCTACGGCTTCCCGCCGCAACTGTTCGACGTGCAGTACCCGGCGCCGGGGCTGCCGGCGCTGGCCGAGGAGGTCAGCGACGTCGTCCATCCGACGTGGGTCGGCGCGGACGTCGACAGCTGGGGCATCGACCACGGGACCTGGTCGGTGCTCGTGCACGCGTTCCCGGACGCCTCCATCCCCGTCGTGCAGCTGAGCATCAACGCCGACTAGAGCTCGGACTACCACCTCGAGCTCGGGGCGAAGCTCGCGCCGCTGCGCGAGCGCGGCGTCCTGGTGGTGGCCAGCGGCAACGTGGTGCACAACCTGCGCGGGATGAACTGGTCGCTGGCCGATGACGGCTACGACTGGGCCCAGCGCTTCGACGAGGACGCCAAGCAGCGCATGCTCACTGCCCCGACCGAGTTCGCGGCGCTGGACGCGCACGCCGACTACCGCAGTGCCGTGCCAACACCGGACCACTTCATCCCCGCGCTGTACCTGGCCGGGCTCGCCGGCGCGGCCGGCGACGAGTCTGCCGCCGTGCTGGTCGACGGGTACGCGTACGGCTCGTTGTCGATGACGGCGTACACGCTGGGCCTCGACTGCGGGCAGACCCCCGAGTCGGGTGGCGCGCCGCAGGCTCCGCCCGGGCTGCCGCCGGACGGCTCCAACATCTGAGCGGGCAACGCACGCGCCGACGGGCCGGTCCACCCGTCGACCCACCGGCGCGGTCGCATGTCGAGCTCGGCATACCCGGGAGCTGGCCGCCGCCGCAGGCCGCCGCTCGACCGGGCAACTGACCCGCACCCCCGTCACGCGTAGCGACGTCGCCAGCAGCGGCGGCGGCGATGGAGCGCGCAGCTTAGGGCGCAGCCGGGAACGGGACCGCGGTCTGCGGAGCCGCGGCGACGCCGGGAGCGCGCCCGGCGGCGAGGCGGATGGCGGCGACGGCCTTATCGGGCGGGCGGGCGGTGCGGGGCGGCCGTTGCCGCGGCCACGACCTGACCCGTGAGGCGGGACCGAGGATGTCGCGGTCAGCCGTCGGCGGGCTGCTCCCGCGTCGGGGAACCCGGCGCCGCGTCGTAGCGGGTGTAAGTCGCGGCCATCGACCCGGTCGGGTCGAGTCGGGCGAGGGGGGCGTCGCCGATCGCGGCGAGCTGGTCGATCTGCTCGTCGCTGAGCGCGTCGATGACGTGGTGCCGCACGGTGGCGACGTGCCCGGGCGCCGCCTGCTCTACCTTCGCCCAGCCTGTGGCGGTGAGCCGGGCGTTGGTCGCCCGGCGGTCCTCGGGGCAGGGGAAGCGCTCGACCAGCGCCCGGGCCTCCAGGCGGCTGCCCACGTGTGAGAGCCGGGGCAGGGTGGCGTTGGTCTGCCGGGCCAGCTCGGTCATCCGCAGCGTCCGGCCAGGCGCCTCCGACAGCATCGCCAGGACGTAGTACTCGAACTCGGTCACGTCGGAGTCCCGGCGCAGCTGCGCGTCCAGCGCACCGGGAAGCAGCTCGAGCACCCAGCGGAGGCGGACCTACGCGCGCAGCTGGGGTCCGTCGAGCGGACTCCCTTCCTGCACTGCTGGGGTCGCGCGGGTCCAGACAGCTGCACTCGTGGCACGTCCCCTCACCTCGGCACGACTGGCGCGCCCTTGAGGGGGGCGAACTGCGCGGCGGTCTGACGTGCCCGGTGAGCGCTGTCGCGCCCCCACCGATCGGTGATCGGCTCGGGGGGCCACGCTCGGCCGCTCCACCATCCGCCGCCGGTTAGCACCGGTCGACGCTGCCCGCCAGCCAGGCGACGGTGCGGCTTGCGCTCGGCGTTGTGTCCGGTTGTTTCCATGACAGCTCCAAGTGGTTGAGCCGGGGGAGGGTCGTGGGAGGGCACAGCGGCCCAGGGACGACGGGCGTCCGGAGTGGCGGCAGCTACGACGTCTCGAGCGGGTGGGCCGGCTGGCGCGGCCGCCAGGTGTGACCGCGCCAGCCGGGTAGTGCCGCAGGACGTGCGGTACAGCTAGGCGTCGACGAGCTTGCTGTCGGTGCGGTCAGCGGCCGGGCTGGCGGCGGGCTTCTGCAGCAGCACGGCGGCGAGGACCGCACCGACGGCGGCGATGCCGGCGGCGCCGAGCAGAGCGGCGGAGAACCCGTTGGTGAGCTCGGCCAGGTTGCCGGCCTCGTCGGCGCCGAACGCAGCTGCGACCGCGGTCATCGCGGCCAGGCCCAGCGCGGAACCGATCTGGTAGCTGGTGTTGACGATCCCGGCGGCCAGGCCGCCCTCCTCCGGCGCCGCAGACGACAGCGCGGTACCGAGCGAGGGGATGAACGCCATCGCCATGCCGGCCGCGGTCACCAGCGACGCAGGCAGCACGTCTACGACGAAGCTGCCGTCGGCGTCGATGAACGACAGCCACACCAGACCAGCGGCCAGCGTCGCGAGACCCGAGACGGTCATCGCGTTCGGGCCGAAACGGGCGATGAGCCTGGGGGCGACCGCGACCATCCCGATCATGATCGTGACGGTCAGCGGCAGCAGCGCGGCGCCGGACGCGAACGCACCCAGGCCGAGGATCTGCTGCAGGTACAGGTTCACGAAGAAGAACATCGGGATCCAGGCGGCTCCGAGGAGCAACTGTGCGACGTTGGCAGCGGCGAGGTTCGGTGCGCGGAAGATGCCCAGACGCATCAGCGGCTGACGGAGCTTGGCCTGCAGCGCGACGAACACACCCAGGAGCGCGAGGCCGCCGAGGCCGGCAAGGAGCGTGCTGGCGGACGTCCAGCCGGCCTCCGGGGCGCGGACGATCGCGAAGACGACCGCGCCGAGGCCGAGCGTGGCGGTGGTTGCACCGGCGAGGTCGAGCGAGCCGCGGCCGGTCTTCCCGACGGGCATGACCGAACGGGTCAGCAGCAGGACGACAGCGGCGACCGGGAGGTTGATGAAGAACACCCATGGCCACGACGCGTATTCGGTCAGGACGCCGCCGAGGAAGACGCCGGCGGTGCCGCCTGCAGGTGCGGCTGCGCCGTACAGGGCGAGGGCCTTCGGGAGCTCGTTGCTGCCGCCGAACACCTGGAACAGCAGGGTGAGCGCGGCCGGGGCGATGAGCGCTGAGCCGGCGCCCTGGATCGCGCGGCCAGTCAGCTCGACCGCGACGCCGTCGGCCAGGCCGGCGACGAGCGAACCGACACCGAGGATCGCCCAGCCCGTGGCGAAGATCCGGCGGGCGCCGAACAGGTCGGACAGCCGCCCGCCGAGCAGCAGCAGACCGCCGAACAAGATCACGTAGGTGTTGAACACCCAACTAAGGTCCTGCGGGTCGAAGCCGAGATCCGCCTGGATCTTCGGCAAGGCAACGCCGATGATCGAAGTGTCCATGATGACCATGAACTGAGCGGCGGCGATGAGCGCGAGAGCGAGCCAGCGCCGGCTGCTCGTCGAACTCGCCGCGGGTGCGGTGGTTGTCATGACGGTTCCTGTCTTCCGCGAAGGACAGCCGGCGGTGGCTGTCGAGACGCAGACTCGTAAGACCCTCTGTCCTGCCGCTGTCCTCGCTCTGTCGTCCTCGCCACGGCACACCCGCGACAGCTGCGGTCCTCGAGATCCGTACCGACCCTGTCGCCACGCCCTTCGCTCTGGATACGTCTTCCCCGGCCCGTGCTGTCGCCGCGCATCAGCTTCGTGACCGTCGGCGTCCGCGACGACGCCCTCGCGGCGGGCGGTGTCCCGAATGGCGCCGGTGGACAGCGGACGGACAGCGCAGCAAGGCACCTTGGGTGGCGTCAGAGGAACGCCCGCTGGACAAAGGTGAGCGCGATGCTCGAGGTCAGGCTCTCGGTCGGCTCGATGCGGTGCAGGCACTGTGTGCGCGAGGTGACCGGCTGGCTCCGTGACGTCGCCGGCGTCCAGACCATCACGGCCGACGCGAACACCGGCACGGTCGTCCTCGGCGGCACCATGACCGTCGCCGATGTCCTGGCCGTGTTCGCCGGCTCCGGCTACACCGCGCGGGTTGTGGACGCAGCGCCGGCTACTGCGACGTGAGCTGCCAGGACTCCGCCATGTTCCCCGGGGGAGGCGCGCCCAGCCGACCGGCCGCACCGACTGCATCGCCGACCTGACCCCATAAGTCGTCGAGCTCAGCCTGCTCGTGCGGCGGTGCGGGTCGCGCCGACGCCTGCCGAACCTCGGCGGCCCTGCTCAGCCGCTCCTGCGCCTGGTCCCACTGATTCACGGATGCCGCCACGCGTGCCAGACCCTCCAGGCCGATCGCGCGCAAGGTCGGTTCGGTGTACTGCTCCCCGGCTGCGTGCACCTGCCTGTACCGGTCGGCGGCGTCATCCAGCAGCCCCTCGCGCCAGTCGCACCAGGCGACACCGGCGAGTGCCTGCCCGACCCACAGCGGAGTGCCCAGTCGGGTCAGGCCGCGCACCGCCTCCTCGAACAGCGGCCGGGCCGTCGTCGCATCTCCGTCGATCCGGGCAATCTGCCCCCGTCCCAGGCCGGCGAGGACAACACCGGCGGCGTCACCGACCTCCTCGGACGCAGACGCAGCTCGGTCGAACGCGGCCGAGGCCGCCTCGCGCTCGCCGACAGCCAGCAGCGCGACGCCGAGGTCGGAGAGCGCCCACTGGGCGGTGTTGAAGACCCCGGCCGAGCTCGACACCTCGATCGCCTGCTCAAGCACGGGTATCGCCTCGGCGTACCGGCCGAACGCTGCCAGCCCCCAGCCGAGGTGAAGGAGAACAGCTGACAGGCCCCAGGCGTCATCGAGCCGGCGGAACGCCTGCGACGCGGTCCGGCCCAACGCCCGCGACCGCGGCTCGTCGCCTCGGCGGATGAAGTTCTGCAGGCGGACGAACGCGACGACCGCATGACCCCAGTCGTCGGCCTGGGCGGTGAACTGCGCCTCCGCTTCGGCGAGCAGCTGTGCGAAGTGGCCGGCGTCCGAGCCGTCGAGCAGCTCGACTGCGAGCAGCACCTTCGACAGGGCAGCGCGATGCGCGTCACCCTCGGCCTCGAACAGCTGCAAGCTCGCCAGCGCCGTCTCCGCACAGCGCGGGCTGGGATGCACCAGGCAGGCCCGTGGACGCTCGACGATCGACAATGCCTGCAGCGCACGGGCTCGGGC
Source organism: Modestobacter excelsi (assembly GCF_005930495.1). Lineage (GTDB taxonomy): Bacteria > Actinomycetota > Actinomycetes > Mycobacteriales > Geodermatophilaceae > Modestobacter > Modestobacter excelsi. The sequence continues at coordinate 25,738 of NZ_SJEX01000025.1, forward strand.
CTGCTGGCTCCCACCGGGAGCGGCGATGAGCCTGGACAACACCTCTCGACCTTCGACGTGCCGTCCCAGGTGCCAGAACAGCGCCAAGGAGCCCGCCAGGCGTAGCCCGATTTCGACCCGACTCGGGTCGGCCGACAGCCACGCCAACGCGGCACGCAGGTTGGGCTGCTCGTTGCGCAGCCGCCGCAGCGCCGCCCGTTGTCCGTGGCCGCGCAGGCTCTGCTCGGCCTGCTCAGCGACATGCCGGAAGTACGTCGCGTGCCGGGCAGCCGCCTCGTCTCGCTCCCCGGCGGCGTCGAGCTGCTCGACTGCGTACTGCCGCAGCGTCTCGAGCATGCGGTACCGCGACGGCGAGCCGGGCACGAGCACGACCATCGACCGATTGACCAGGTGGTCGAGCACGTCGAACACCTCACCGCCGGGGATGTCCTCGCCCGCGACGACGGCCTCCGCTGCCTCCAGCGTCCAGCCGCCGTGGAACACGGCCAGGCGCCGGAACGCCTGCTGCTCGGGCTCCGACAGCAGCGCGTGGCTCCACTCGACGGTCGCGCGCAAGGTCCGCTGCCGCGCCTCTGCGGTGCGCGGCCCGCTGGTGAGCAGACCGAAGCGGTCACCCAGACGGTCGGCCAGGTCCGGCAGCGACAGCGACGACATGCGTGCCGCAGCGAGTTCGAGCGCGAGCGGCATGCCATCGAGCTGCCGGCACACCTGCGCCAGCGCCAGCAGGTACGGCTCCGACAGGTTCAGGCTCGCTCGGACAGCCGACGCCCGCTCGACGAACAGAGCAGCAGCTGGGAACTGCAGTACCTGCTCAGCGGGCGCCCCCTCGGGCGGCACCGCGAGCGGCGCGACGCTGACCTGCACCTCGCCGGGAACGGCCAGGGCTTCCCGGCTGGTCGTGAGCACGGTGACGTGTTCGGCCGCGCCGAGGATGGCGTCGACGAGCCTCGCCACCGCGTCGATGACGTGCTCGCAGTTGTCGAGCACGAGCAGCAGCCGCCGGTTCGCGAGATAGGCAAGCAGGCGGGCGCGCACCGCCGCATTCGGATCAGCACCGTCCAGCGGCACGCCGAGCGCGTCCGCGACCGTCAGGGGCACGTCAGCCGGGTTGCTCACCGCCGCGAGACGGGCGAGATGCACATGCTGCTCGAAGTAGTCGGCGAGCTGGTGCGCAGCGGCCATGGCCAGTGACGTCTTCCCGGCGCCACCAGGGCCTACCAAGGTGACGAGGCGCTGACGGGTGAGCGCGTCGCGCAGCTGCGTGAGCTCGTCGTCGCGTCCGATCAAGCGCACGGTGGGGATCGGCAGCGTCCGCTTCGGTCCGGTGCCGGCTTCCTGGCCCACCGCCGGGGTCCGCAATCCTCGCGCGGCGGGTCCGGGTTCGGCAGGCACCGTTGCCGCCAGATCAGGCTGTGCGGGTACGGCTGCGAGCGCATCGTCCTGCTCGAGGATGCGTTGGTGCACCTTGCGGAGCGCAGCGGACGGCTGCAGCCCCAGCTCGAGATCGAGGTGACGGCGAGTGCGGGCGAACACCTCGAGCGCGTCCGCCTGCCGCCCGGCGCGGTACAGAGCCGTCATCAGCAGACCGGCGAGCGCCTCCTGTCCGGGGTCCAACGCGACGAACGGCTCGAGGTCGGCGGCGACCTCGACGTGCCGGCCCGCCACCAGGGCCGCCTCGGCCCGCTCGGTCAACGCGGCCTGCCGCAGCTGATCCAACCGGGCGGCCTCGACGGAAGCCCAGCCCTGGCCGGCGAAGTCAGCGAGCGGGTCACCGCGCCACAGTTCGAGCGCCCCGTCGTACAGAGCCAGAGCGTCACCAGCAGCGGTGCCGCGCGTGGCGGTGCGCGCGGCCTGCACCAGGCTCACGAAACGGTGCAGATCCACACGGTCGGCGTCGACGTCGGCGCGGTACCCGGACGCCTCCCGAACGATGACGTCAACGTCCTGAGCGGCGAGTGCCCGACGCAGCTTTGACACCCGGAGCTGCAGGGCGTTCAGCGGGTCGGCCGGCAAGGCGGACTCCGCCCACAGCCGGTCGATGAGCGAGCTGGCGGCGACGGTCCGGCGCGGTGAGAGCAGCAGCAGGGCGAGCAAGCCGCGCTCGGCCGCCCCGGGCAGCTTCGCGGGCTCGTCGTCGACTCGCATCTGCATGGCGCCGAGCAGGCGGAACTCGACCTCGGTCACGGCGCACCCCTCACTGGCAGTCCGCAAGTTTGCACCCACCGACCCCGCTCGTACAGGAGACGGAACACCACTGTCCGGACGCTGTCCACGGCCGTCGGACCCGGCCGGCGGCAGACAGCGCGCCGACAGGACCGGCCGCGACTGTGACATCACCGGCGGCACGCCGCCGGCACCAGAAGGAGGACCCCATGAGCACCGAGACCTACACCGTCAACGGGATGACCTGCGACCACTGCAGCTGCAGTCGTTCTCCTACCGCCGCATGATCCCCGCCGGACGCGTCAGCCGAAGCAAAGGCAATCCCGGACACATGCCGGATACAGACCGACCAGGTCGTGACCTGCCCGCCTCGCGCAGGGTCCGCCAGTTGTCCGTCTGAGGGCGCCCGCGGACTGCTGGGCGGACAGTGGTCGACACCGACTCGGTGAAGCAGCGCGCGGGCGGATTGATCAAAGTCATGCATCGTCGCACCGGCTCACAGGCGACGTCCCCGTCTCAGCGTGGTTGCGCCTCGGCCGCCCGCTCCGCCAGCCGCTTGAGGTTGAGCAGTTGTCGGCGCGCCATGACCAGGTCGCCGACGGACAGCAGCGGCGCCGTCGGGCGGCCGCAGGCGACGGCGACCTTCAGCAGGAGCCGGGTTGACTCATCTGTGGGCCCGGGGGTGGGCACGAGCACGTAGGACATGACCGCGCCCATGATCCGGCCGGTGAGTTGCACTCCTGGCTCGACGCTCAGGATGCGCCCAGCCGGACGTCCACCGGCGGTCGTGAAGTTCTGACCCGGGACGGGCTCGGCAAGGCCGCGCAACTCCTGCGGCGAGCGGCGACCGAGGTTGTCGACCCAGTCGTAGGAGTATGGCGCGAGTCTGATCTGAGTGACCCACGACCACACGAGGCTTCGGTTGGCGTGGACGGTGACCCCGCGCCAGGCCTGCAACGCCGGAGTGGGGACGAGGTCATCGCACGGATAGTGGCGAGCGACCTCCTCAGCGCTCACGCCCCACCGATCGCCGATCATCCACCGGCCTCCTTCGACTGCACGCTCACCGGTGCCATCCTGACGGACGGATGTCCCCCGGTCAGGAGACGTGGACTGCCCCGACGAGCAGGAGGCCACATCCGGCGGGTGGGCGTAGGGCCATGCACGACCGGCGTAGTGGCCCGAAAACCCGCGGGCGGTCTTCCCCACGCAGGGGGCCCGATACTGACCATCAGCATCTGGAACCTGATGTCGGACACTGTCAGCCAAGCGTCGGGAGCCATGCCGAATAGGCAGGCCCGACCATCTCCACCTGGTCCGCCGGTATCAGTACACCGCTGCGGAATGCGCGACCGTATCTCGTCGGGATCGACAAGGGCACTGGCGTGACTCGCTTGTCGGGGAGTTGCTTCGTCAGTTCCCACAGCGTGGTCACCTCGGGCCCGGCGACCTCCTGCGTCGCGCCGCTGCGGTCCCTCGTCGCGCATTCAGCGATCACATCGGCCACGGCGTCCAGCGCGACAGGCTTGATCGTCATCGTCGGCACGAAGGCGAAGGGCCCGAACCTCATTCGGTCCACGTTCTGCCCGGCGAATTCGAACCACTGTGTCGAGCGGACGACGGTCAAGTTCTCGCTCTCCTGCCGTGCGACGCGCTCCTGAGCGGCCTTGGCCGCGAAGTAGCCGTAGCCTTGCACCTCAGGCAGATCACAGTTCACGATCGACAGCAGGATGTGCCGGGCGCCGGACGCGCGGGCGGCGGTAGCGATGGCGCGTGTCGAGCGGGTGAAGAAGTCCATCGCAGACCTCCGACCGATGATGAAACGGCCCGTCGCCTCCACGATCACCTCGGCGTGCCCGAGCCGACGCGCCGCGTCGTCGCGCAGCACGTCGAACCCGGTCGAGCGCGAGAAGAGCTCCGCGGTCCCGCCGCGCCGTGTGAGCGCGTGCTGAATTGCTCTCCCGGACAGGCCGCCACCCACTACAGCTGTGTGCATCAGGCCCTCCAGGCCGGTCACTCACACCCCATGAGAATGCATCCTCTATGATCGTAGAGGACAAGCATCGAAGGGAGCAACATGGGACGGCGCGAGCAGATCGCAGACGCGGGCGTGCGTCTGATCGGCCGGACCGGGATCCACAGCCTGACCCACCTGTCCGTGGATGCCGAAGCGGAGCTTCCGCGCGGCTCCACGTCCTACTACGCGCGCACTCGGCGCGATCTGCTCGCCCTTGTGGTGGATCGGCTCTCGGAAGGGTCGCAGGCCGACGTGGACGATCTTGCCGTCCCAGCCGTGCTCACCCGCGCTGAAGCAGCCCAGGTGGCCGTCGATGTTCTGGACCGCATGGCGCGCCGACAGGACGCACAGGCGGCGCGCTTCGCCCTGATGTTCGAGCTGCGCGACGACGCTGAGCTCCGAGCCGCGCTGACGACTCAGGCTGCGGTACGCCCCGTCCTCACCGCCGCGGCCGCCGAGCTGCTTCGCGCCATCGGTGTCACCGACCCAGCGGCGCATGCACCCGACCTGGTCGGGCTCGTCGACGCGCTGCTCATGTACCGGACCGCCCAGGCCGCGCCCGTCGACGCCGCCCGCGTGCTGCGTGCCTACCTCGACGGGCTCGCATAGCCCCATCGCACACGGCCGCCGCCGGTCAGCGCGACCTCGACGTCCTCGCCACACTCAGCCACGACGACCTCAGCGGCCTCGACACGAGCGGACTCGCCTCGCCCGGTCCCTGCGCGGCCTGTCCTCACGGCCGTCAGTGGTCTCGGGTCCTGTCCCTCAGCACTCGGTGCCACCAGGTCGCCCTGCACGGGCATCCTCGGCTCCCCGGCAAGCCGAGGGACGGCGGCCTGGAGGAACGAGCCGTCGGCGGCACGGCGTGTCGGCCACTCGCGGACGGCCGCGCGGGGATGCATGGCGATCGAGCGGAGTGCGGTGCCCGGACGCCGACGGCGCATGGGGACCAAGGGGCGCTCACTGCCCGGCGGTGAGCGACCCGGCCCGGATGCGTCATACACGTGACACGCCTCTTGTGACTCACCGCGCCGTGGAGGACCCGATGAACGCACCGACCCCTCATCCCACGATCGTGGTGGGCGCATCGCGCGGTCTTCGCCGCGCTATCGCCGTAGCGCTCGCCGAGGACGCCGGCCCGGTGGTCGCCGTAGCCCGCGATCAAGCCAGATTGGCCGACCTGGCTGCAGCCACCCCCGGCGTGGTGCCGGAACGTGCGGATGCCGCCGACCCGGAAGCCGCCACACGGCTGCTTCGCACCTACGATCCCCGGACGGTCGTCCTGGTCGCCGGCGCCACCCCGACGATGGCGCCGCTGCAGCACCAGACATGGGTGACGTTCTCGGCCAACTGGCACGCCGACGTACAGATCGCCTTCCACTGGATCAGGGCGGCCTTGGCTCGACCGCTCCCCCCGGGCAGCCGGGTGATCGTCATCAGCAGCGGCGCCGCGCTCGCCGGTTCACCGCTCAGCGGCGGATATGCCGGCGCCAAGGCAACCCAGCGGTTCCTCGCCGGATACGCCCAGGAGGAGGCGAGCCGTGCCGAGCTCGACCTCGCCTCCACCACGGTGTTCCCCCGACCCTCCCCCATGACCGACGTGGGCCGGGCGGCGGTGCAGGCCTACTCCGCCCGAGACGGCCTGTCGGAGGAGGCCTACGTCCATCGGCTGGGCGGAGTCCTCACCCCCGCGATCGCCGGTCGGGCGCTGGTCGAGCTGCGCGCGGCCGACACCACGGACCTCTCCCCCGGCTATCTGCTCACCGGTGACGGACTGAAGCCGATGGGCTGACCTACACCGCGACCAGCCCCCTACCAGCGACGGCCGCTACCCGGCCGACCGCCCAACCCGGTCATCCCGGGAACGGCTCGCGCCACCACCCACCAACAGAAGAAGGGCAGCGCCAACGACATGACCAGATCAACAACGCCGATATCGCCAGCTATCACGATCACAGCGACAGGACCGTGATCGAGCGACACCTGGCCGGTCCACCTGTTCGACCTGCACCGGGTGAGCACCGCCTTCATCCCCCACCTGGAGCGCTCTTCGGAAGCGATGGTGAACACCCTCTCGATCAACGCCCTCGCACCACTGCCACTGATCCCGGCGTACGTGCGACCCACGATCAGGCGGGCGCGTTGGACGTTCCGGCGCTCGGCGTCTACCGCTTGCGAGAAGGGCGGATCACCCGGTCGCAGATGTACCAGGACACCGCCGAGGTGGCGCGGTTCCTGTCCGGCGCGGAAAGCGCCGTGCCGTCCGCGACCACGCTCCAGGTGACCCGCGTGCACGCGCAGGACCCAGCCCTGTTCAGCGCCCACGCCCAGCAGTCGTTGCCGCTGATTGCCGGATACGGGTGCGCATTGCTCGCACGCTCCACGAGCCGCCCCGAGGTGATCGAAGGCGAGTGGCCGACCGGCATGGTCTTTCTGCACTCGTGGCCGTCGAAGGCCCGCTTCCGCGAGTTCTACGACAGACAGTGACGAGTACCGGACGGGGCGCCGGCTTCGCCTGGATTCCGGTCGCTCGGATCTGGTGGTCTTCGACGCCTCCTCGCCACGCCCACGCTCGTGAGAGCAATGGCTGCAGCCGTCGATCACAGTCCGAGCTGCTGCTCACGCGGTGCCCGCGCAGGCCCCCTGCAAGCGAGGAGCCGGACGAACGACCGCGGTACATAGCCGCCCTCGTGCATCCCGTCCGGCCCGGTCAGGACTCTCGCTCGAGGTGAGCGGCCGCTCGGGCGTTCCAGGTCTCGAAGAGCCGCTGGCAGTGCACGTCGATGACTGGCCGGCCTGCAGCGCGTCGTACAGGTATGGACGACAGCCTTGTGGTCGCCGCGCAGGCCGGCGACGCCGCCGCATTCGGACGCTTGATCGAGCCGTTCCGCCGGGAACTGCAGGTGCACTGCTATCGCATGCTCGGCTCGATCGAGGACGCCGAGGACGCCGTGCAGGAGACCCACCTGCGGGCGTGGGCGCGGCTGGATGGCTATGCCGGCCGAGGCACCTTCCGCGCTTGGCTCTACAGCATCGCAACCCGTGCCTGCCTGGACCTCCTGCGACGACGCAAGGTCAGGTCATGGCCGCCCGACGTGGCTTCCCCTTCCGACCCCCGGATGCATCCCGCACCGCCAGTCGACCTGGCGTGGCTGCAGCCCTACCCCGACACCCTGCTGGCCGCACCGGCGCCACCCGACGGCCAACCGGAGAGCATGGTGACGGCGAAGGAGACCATCGAGCTGGCGTTCCTGGCCTCGATCCAACGGCTACCGGCGCGCCAGCGCGCGGTGCTGATCCTCCGCGACGTGCTCGACTGGTCGGCCGGGGACACCTCGGCGGCCCTGGACATGTCAGTGGTGGCGGTCAACAGCGCCCTCCAGCGGGCCCATGCAACGCTGGCGGACTACCTCCCCTCCGACCGCGACCTCTGGACCGGGCACTCCAGCGAGAGCGACCGGCAGACACTGTCGCGGTTGATCGACGCCTGGGAGCGCTCGGACACGGCCGCCCTGGTTGCCCTGCTCCGGGCCGACGCGCGACTGGTGATGCCGCCGCGGCCCACCTGGTTCGCCGGCCGGGACGCGATCGAGGTCTTCCTGCGCGAGCACGTGTTCGGGCAGATGGGCTCTCACTGGCTCCTGCGCCCCACCGCGGCGAACCGGCAGCCGGCGTTCGCCCTCTACCGTCAGCAGATCGGCGCGCTCGACCATCGCCCCTTCGCCCTTGGCGTGCTGGACGTGAGCGGCGGTCGAATCTCCGAACTGGCCATGTTCACCCAACCGGAGCTGTTCGATCGCTTTGAGATGCCGGACTTGTTGTGAGCGAGGATGGCGACGGGCTGTCCTTTCTCGGTGACCGCGATCTCCCGGGGCATCGGGTTCGCACCGTCGTCCTGGAGTCCGGGGACACCCTGGAGGTCCATCGCGCGCACTGGCTGGACGTGCTCGTCGTGGTGGAACGGGGATGCTTGCAGGTCGAGTGTGAGGGCGGTGCCCGCGCCGCCTTCGATGCTGGCGCGGTGTTGGTCCTGACGATGCCGGAACTGCGGCGGCTTCACAGTGTCGGTTCTGCCGCGCTGGTCCTCAGCGTCCTGTCCCGACGGGCGCACGGCGACGCGGCGGCGCCCGAGGACTGAGGGACGTTGTTGCCCGGTGGTGAGTCGCCGCGCGCAGCGCCGGCCGGCTCGCCCGCTGCCGCGGCCTACCCGAGCGTCGGCTGGCACAGCTTCGCCGAGTGGGCCGCCGCCGTGAACTGGGATCGGCTGCTCAGCTGATGCCCACACGAGCAGGGCCGGTGTGCTGACCGGCGGGACGGTCACCGGAAGCCCGCTCTGTCCGGGCTACGACGTCCGGACGAAGTCCCCGATGAGCTGGGCGAGGGCCTCTGGCTGGTCCAGCGAGATCAAGGCCCTGGTGTCGTCGACCTCCACCAGCTACCCGCGGGGGAAGAGGGCGGCGAGCCGGCGGCCGTGCTCCGGGGGCATCACCCGGTCACGGCGCGCCCACACTACCAGCGCCGGCTGGGTGAAGGTGCGCAGGCGTTCCGCGGCATCGAGGAGATGCGGCCGGGCTGCCCGGATCGAACGCAGGACCTGCACTGTGTCCCGTCGGATCGCCGGCTGGGCGAGGACCGCCCGGATCCACCCGGCCGTAGCAGCGTCGCCCCTGGCCGTGAGCCAGCCGAAGGCGACCGGGAGCCGTCGCAGGGCCCGCAGCCGCAACTGTTGCATGAACAGCCCGAACAGCCAGGGTGGCAGCCGGCCGGCCAGGGCAAGGGTGGTGCCGGTCACCCGGGCCGGGAGGTTGCCGAATGCCTCGCAGGAGACGAGGACGAGGCGCGTCACGCGTGCGATCCCCTCCCCCTTCCATCCGCGCAGCTGCCGCTCACCAGCAACTGGGCCAGCACACCGCCGGTGTCGCTTCCGACGAGGGTGACGTCGGACAACTCCAGTCGCTCGATCAACTCGCCCACCAACGTGGCGAGTCCGGGAAGCGACAGGTCGGCGCCGCCGCGGACCGGATGACGGTGGGCACCCATCCGGAGCGTGGGAGCCACGCACCGATGGCCGGCGGACAGGGCAGCGATGGACGCGTCCCACAGGGCGGAGTCCATCAGCAGGCCGTGGAGGAGAACCATCGGCGTACCGGGACCACCGGTGTCCCGGTAGTCGATCGTCCCGACCGACAGCTCCATCTGTGACATCGCGGGGCTGTTCACCGAGCCGGGGCATCGACGACGCGAACCCGCTGGTCGACCAGATGGCGCCGCAAGAAGGCGATCTCGGCGTCGACCGCCTGCTCGTGCTGGTCGAGGAACGTGGCGTAGTGGCCGCCCGGCAGGTGCACGACCTCGGAGCGGGGTGCGCGGGACGCCGCGCGCACGGCGGGCCCCACCAGGGCGGACTGGTCCTGGTCGCAGACGACCACCAGGAGCGGGCAACGCACCCGAGCGGCCGCGCGGCCCGGTCGATAGAAGCCCACCCGCAGGGCCGAGCGGGCGGCAACTGCCTGCTGCCAGTCCGGGTACCGGTCACCAGGGTTCAAAGCCGCGCACCCGTCCTGGGCATCCGGCGTCGTCAACACAGCGAGTGTTCCGGGGGGTCCGCTCAACGGCACCAGCCGTGGCGCCCGGCCGAGCAACCCGCCGAGCGCATCCAGCACGCCGCGTCCCAGAAGTCGGAGCATCGAGGGTGGGTGCTGGTACCGCATGGCGTTGCGCGCAGCGGCCTGACCGTCGGCGTTGGGCGTCTGCGCGATCGCCGCAGCCAGCGTCGGATGGTCGGCGGCTACCGGGAAGACGTGACCTCCGGACGACGAGAACCCCCAGATCGCGATCCGGGCCGGGTCGACACCGGGCACGGTGCTGGCGTAGGCGATTGCCGCGTTCCAATCGGCGCGTTCGTCTCGAGGGCGGACGACCTGGCGCGGTTCCCCGCCGCTCTCACCAAGGCGGCGATAGTCGAACGCGAGCACAGCGAACCCGGCTTCGGCGAAGCGCTCCGCGAACCGGTCAGTGCCGGGTTCCTTGGTCACGGCCATGCCGCCGGCCATCACCACGCAGGCGCCGTTCGACCCCGGGTACAGCCATGCCGCGCACCGGCTGTCGCCACTGGCGAACCAGACCTTCTTTCGTTCCACGGGCATCTCACGTCCTCCTCAGGACCACGGTGAGTCGGAGAAAGTGAACCACGTGGTTCACGTCGATGTCCATGATCGCATGCATCACCGAGCTGCGATGCTGCGTGAAGGGGCGAACGAAGTCCTGGGGTCTGCACGAGGCGGTCAGCCCTGCACGTCTGCGCCCTCTTCCCGATCCAGAGCACGCGCCAATGCCTCGAACCCGGCCCCTATTCTCATGGGGTCACCGCTGGTCCGGGCGTCGATCAGAAAACCCCGGAGCGTGCCGAGGACCATTGCGGCGACCTCCAGCCGGCGATCGTCGGACCAACTCGGCGGGCACAGGCTCATGAGCGCCGGCATGTACTGCTCCGACGCATCCTGCCCGAGCACGGCGTAGCGAGCGGCGTCATACATCGCCAGGCCGATTGCCTGGTCAAGCACGAGGGCCTCGTCCGCCACGAGAACGGGCCAGATCGCCCGCACCCGGCCCGCCAACGTGCGTGCGCGCCCGGCGGCAGCCAGTCCGCCGCTGACCCGCCGCTGACGAAGCCGCAGGACGCCCTGGATGAGCAGGTCATCGACTCCGTCGAAGTGGTATAGCAGCACCTTGTGCGTCGTGCCGGCTGCGCGGGCGGCCCGCCGGAGGGAGAAGTCGACCAGCCCGTTGGTCGCGAGGTCCTCCGTGACCCTGTCGAGCAGTTCCCGACGCCGGGCCTCACCCCGATCCGAACGCGACGAGCGCCTGTAGCCGGCGCGCCCGTTCTCACTCCGCGCTTCAGCCCTGTCCACCGGTACAGCATCCATCGCCGGTCCACAGCGAGGCCTGGTGATCGGTGGGGCGGCTGGATCGGGCATCGTGGGCATCTACAGCCAGGTCTTTGCCAGCATCGGCGAGGCAGGCGGCCGACCAAATGAGCAGCCTGCTGCAACCCGGCGGACTCACTCCAACTGCAGCCAGGGAGAGTTCGGCCATCCTCCGGATGCAAGACGGCCTGGTGAATCGGATGGAGCTGAGCGGAGTCGAACCCCTGACCCACACCGCCAGGGCGGCTATGGGGCGTTCGCGGAGGTCCACTGAAGTACGTTTTCGCAGCTCAGAGCGTTGCCCGGTCATCCAGGAACATCGGCGAACTACCCTGCACAACACGCTTTGGCCACCGCCGTGGCACCACCTGGCGGCCGCCTGATCGGGCTTTCCCCGACCGCGAGCAGTTGGTCGGCGTCTCGGCCGATGACGTCCCCAAATGCTGCCGGCCGTGCAAGATCAGCCGATGATCGAGTCAGCCCACACACTTCCGCCCCGCCGCCGCAAGCGAAGTCGCGCGCATCGCCGGCCTCGCCGGACTGTCCGTCAGCCGCATCCCAGAGATCACCGGGCCCGGCCGCAGTGACAGCGCCGCATCACGACGCGTTCGTCCGAGCACTCCCCCGCGCATTATCAGCATCGAGGTAGACAACGCCAGCCGCGTGGAACAGCGCGCCAATGTCTCCGACCCCGCGTCTCGATCAGTCGCGCTGCAAGACGTTGCCCACCACCCGGACTCCCGCCCCGGCGACGATCGCCCCGGCCTCCACGTCTCGGGTCACCACGGCGCCGTACCCGATGACCGCAGCGTCGCCCACGGTGACGCCCTTGAGTACCGCCGCCCTTTCCGCCAGCCACACGTCATCGCCCAGACGCACCGGCCGGGTCGGCGAGGAGGCGTGCCGCTCGTTGGGGGCTGTGCCGTGGAAGTCGGTGTCGAAGATGGCGCCGGCGCCGAGCGTGGCCCGGGCGCCGATGACCACGGACTCCCGGGCTGCTATGTGGATGCCGTTGAGGTAGGAGTCCGGGCCGATCTCGATGACGGCGTCGCGGGTGAGCGTGTTGAGCCGGTTGGGCTGCCCGCTCTTGCTCTCGAGGTTGCACCCCGCTCCGATCACCACTCGCCCGGGACCCCCCACCGTGAGCCGACCGGCGATCATCACGCCAGGCCCCAACAGGACGCGGGGATGGCGCCGTCGGAAGAGAGCAATCCGTAGCGCCCGACGCAGCCTTCCATTCATGGCGGTGAGCTTGCCAGAACCAGGCACGCGACATCGCCCCTGAATGGGCCGCTCACGGACACCCCGCCTGGCGATCGGACCGCGATGCGAGGTGACGTAGCCACGACGCGGGCGTGGGACGTAAACGAACAGCCCTGCGAATTGATCTTGATGCGTTTGCTCGCGTTTGCTGCAACGTATGAGAGCAGCTCAAGGGCCGTATTGGTGATGAGCGAAGCGAACCATCAATTGCGATCAACGGTCATATTGAGTGCCTAAAGAGTGCTCGCGGCCATGCCTCTTGACCTCGACGGAGGCGAGCAGCTGCATCGCCGCGGCCGAGGGGCCGCGAGGCGAGTTGCGCCTGCGGGAGGGTGGCGAGTATGTGCAGGCTGGTAACTCCAGGGCGCTGTGACCCCGCCAAGGTCAGGACCAGACGTGTTGAGCTCGAGTCGAAGAGCACCATCGATCCCGTGCGTGCGGCTACTGCTGACGTTGATCACCACCGGCGCCACCCAAGGACGCGCTTCAGCCGGCCGGGGTGGCGGCGCTGGCGACGTGCCCCTCGTTGCCGAGCGAGTCGTCGACCCTCCGGTGCAGGCTCCACCATCCGCCCATCGCGGAGCGCTTCATTGGCTCGAAGAGCACGGCCACTCGCTGGCCGACGGGCAGACCCGGCCGCTACCGGGCCACCGACGCCGATCCTCCCGCTACCTCGTGGACGCGGCGGGTGAACGCAGCCCGATCAGTGCCCGTCGGCGTACGGCCGTACCGCGTCGACGTAGCGCGGGCAATAGGCTGCGACCGAAGCGCCGACGAATAGCCGGGCCTGCCGGTCGGTCATGCCACCGGCGGTCATCAGGGTGCCGACCTGCTCGGGCTCCTGCCCCCGGTCGAAGAGGATGCACACCCCGTGTGCGTCGGTGATCGTGGTAGAGCCCCCGTCGGCGGACGGGGTGATTCCTTGCATCCGCAGCACCGTGAGGAATCGGTCGTCCAGCGTGGCGCCATCAACGGTGGGCTCCGCCGTGGCCGTGGCCGCGGCCGCGGTCTTGGCGGCCGATGCGTCCCCCGCGGTCGCAGACGCAGCAGGCGTCGAGGCCGCCGGAGCCGCGGCGGGCTGCGTCGATCCGTGCTGGAACGCGAGAGCGACACCGGCGCCGAGGCCGCAGGCGAGGATGAAGCCGCAGACACCCGCCGGCAGCACCCACCCGCGACGGCGCATGGGTGCAGGTGACACGACCACCGGCGGGACATGGGGGTCGATCTGGGTCATCCGAACCTCCATCTGTTGGACGGGCACACCGACGCAGCCGGCCGCCTCATCCGGTCGCCCGCCCGACCAGAGTTGGGTGTCGGACCACCGGCGGGACCTGGCGTTCCACGGTGTGGACGTCGAAGTCGCTTGCATGGGCACATGGGGAATGCCGGACGTCGGCACCGCGCCGTGTGAAGGCCGTCTACAGCAGCCCGAGGGACGGATGCGTCAGTTGGCAGATTCCGGGCAGTAGGCGGCGATGGACGCGTTCACCAACGTGGCCGACTCAGCCGCATCCCAGCCCTGACTTCCCACAGCCGACGCGGCAAGGGCCCTCGCGTCAGCCATGGTCAGGCCCCCGGTCTGGAGAACCGCGCAGACCGCGTGCGCTGATTCGATCAGCTGGGACCCGGGGGCTGCGGCCCGCAGATCCGGAGCGCCTGCGGCGAGGGCTGCGAGGAACTCCTCGTCACTGCTCATACCACCCGACGACGCCTGGGCCGCCTGGGCGCTTTGCGCCGCCTGTGCCGCTGAGCTCTGCGCGGCCTCTGCGGTGCTGGCGCGGGCCGCGGCACCACTGGCACTCGCCTCGGCCTGCTGTACCTGCGCCGACGCCGACGCGGCGGCCGTCACCGCGGATGCCTGTGCCGCCTCAACCGCAGCAACAGCGGAGTCGGCACGGTCACTGGCGCCGATGAGGGCTCCAGAAAGGACACCGATCCCGGCGAGCAACAACGCACTGACGAGCGCGAAGGTGACCGCCAGCCTCGAGGGCCGCCTGCGGCTCACCTGCGACACCGCGGGGCCTGCGGGGTGCTCGGTCGCCCCGGGCTGGAGATGGGGGTGGTCACACGGGTTCCTCTCACACCTCGGCCACATGGCCGGGCGACTCTGCCTGCTCTCATTGATGCCTGCAAGGAATGCCTCGCCCAAGCGGGCGAGTCCGTCCGCGGGCGGCATCTGTGAAGGAGATATCGGCAACTGTGGCCGCCGCTGAAGTTGATGCCCGGGCCTCACGGGGCGGCTGCTCCGGGGCCCGCACGGCGACGGTGGCTCCCCGTGGGCCGACGCCCACGGGCACGGCTGCCGCCTCACGGGCCAGCAAGGACCCCAGTGAGTGCGGCCATCACCGTGTCCCCGTCGTTGGCCAGCACCTGGTGCCGTAGGCCCGAACAGCGACGTGGCGCGTCTTCTTCGGCTTGACTGGATTGGTCGAGGCGACTGGTAGGCGTGGCGATAGGGGGAGGCACCGCGATCGCCCAAGTCGAGGGCTGAGTCCGACTGGTTGCCTGTTACCGCATCAGCGAGCCTTACGGCGTCCGTTGAGACAGCCGCGAGGACGTGGACGGATGCGGACCCGTCGTTGGGGTTCCGCCCGCGGCGGGGTTCGGGGCACGACCCTGATGGGTCCGCCTGGGACGCGGCTGGGTCTGCACCGCCGCGCGGAAGACGAACCGCCGGACGTCGGCGACCACGGGGACCATGTCCGCGCACTCCACCTGGTGCCAGTTCTGGTCGAGGGGGCCGCTGCGGGTAAGCCAGCTGCGGTCGTTCCCCGGCCAGCGCTCCATCAGTTCGCCGAGCGTGCAACCGCCGGGCGCCGCCGGGATCGCTGTCAGCAGCCGCTCGCCGAGGTCAGGTCGCCCGGTGGCCAACGCCAGCAGGAAGCGCGCCTGCGCCAGGTCTTCGTCGGGGATCACCGCCTTGAGCAGGCGATAGGTGTTGAGGTAGCGCTTGAACGCGCGGGGGGATCGGGTCAGTAGCGGGGCCAGCCAGCCGATCGCCACCATCTCGTCCTCCTGAAGCACGACCGACCGCGGTGGGGAGGTGGCAAGGTCCACTTCACCGACCGGCTCGTCGCTGGCAGGGTGCTGCTCCGCCCAGGTCTTGAACCGCGGAGCTGTTGGGTCTTCTGCGGACGGGGTGCCCCCGGGAGCGGCCGCGGCCGGCGATGGCCGGTCGTCGCGGTGGCCCAGCAGGCCGAGCGCCATCGCCGTGGCCACCTGCCCGGACGGAGGGTCGAGCCAGACTGGGAGCTGGAAGATCTTCTCCAGGTAGTTGTCCGGGGTCACGTCGCCACCCGTGAGAAGTGAGGGGTAGACGCTGGCGAGCTATTTCGTCACCCAGTGGACATCCACCGCCACGATCACGACGAACAGCGGGTACGACAGCAGGAGGTGCACAGCCTCGAGCACCTGAACGACGACCTTGGGAGGGCACCGGTCCAAATCGTCCACGTATAGCACCACCCGATTGACCACGTCGTCGTCCGGCAGCGTCTCGTTGTGCTGGGCGACCGCGTTGGAGATGACCTCCAGGTCTCCGCGGACCGTGCCGACGAGGCCGAGCTGACTGCGGTAGTCGTCACTGGTCGCTCGTCCCTGGAGGTACTCGACCAGGAGGTCCCCTACCTCCGTGGCCCCGGCCTTCTCTCGCGCTGCCTCGAGCTCCTGCTCGGCCTCGCGGGCGGTGCGCTCCGCAGCGGCCACCGCAACTGCCGCCGTGGCGGCACGCTCCTCAGCCGCCAGGAGGTCAGCGTGCGTTGCTGCCTCGTCCTCCCGGGCGGCCGTCTCCGCCACGTCGATCTCCGCCACCCGTTGGTCGATCCACTGCGTCCCTCGGCGCAGCCAGGCCGCCAGACCAGTCGCGGTGCCCGTTAGCCAACTGATCGTCGTGACCGATGCCATCAGGCTCGGTGCGAGGAGGTACATCAGCCCTGCGACGAGCAGAGCGGCCGCTGGTCCGACGAACAGCGCCAGGAGCAGCCGGGCCCCGCCGCCGCCCCGGACGAGGCCGCGCAGCGAGTCGACCGATCGTCTAGCGGCGCCCAGCCCGTCCCACACCTGCTCGAATGAGCCGGTAACGGATTGAAGGCCGGCCCGGCGTGCCGCTTCGTCGACGACCTGGCGGGTGGACCCGCTAACGGTCGCTGTCGCCGCCCGCGTCCGTGCGGTGGCCAGCGCACGTGCAGCCTCCTCCCGAGCCGCTTGCCT
The DNA here is from genome assembly GCF_005930495.1 of Modestobacter excelsi. Taxonomy (GTDB): domain Bacteria; phylum Actinomycetota; class Actinomycetes; order Mycobacteriales; family Geodermatophilaceae; genus Modestobacter; species Modestobacter excelsi. The sequence continues at coordinate 42,316 of NZ_SJEX01000025.1, forward strand.
GGTCCGCACGTCGGCTTGCGCCGCTGCTCTGCTCCGCCGAGCCGCCGAGAGCCGCTGCACGGCGTCGTCGTCCAAGACCTTGCCCCGGTCCACCGATCCACTCGCTGTCGCTGCAGCACCTCGAGCTCAGGGGGCAGTTGCAGCGGCTCGACCGTCGGTCGGCTGAGCTCACGGATCAGCTGTTCGATCATTCCCGCCCACACGTTCGCCGACGCGTAGTGCCACGCGTTGAAGTGGACCTGCCGGATGGTGCGCCACGCCCACAGCGAACGCTGAGGGCGCCCCGACTCGCGCGACTCCCGGGTCAGGTCGTCTACCCGGTGCGCCAGGCGTCGCATAGAAAACGTTTTGCCCGAGCCCCACGCCCCAAAAGTCCGACCGACAACGGGGGTTGCAGCGCGCGAGCCGACACCAGGGCGGCCAGGGCATCGACGATGGGATCAACACCCAGGAGGTCATCGCCATCGGGTGAGTCGGCGGTGTAAGAGGTGAGGCGCAGCTCCTGCGGTGCATCGATGCGCCAAATTCGGAAGGTCATGTTTCTCGTGGCCACACCGAGGGCGGCGGCATCGGGACTGAGGGCCACCGCCGTGATCTCGTCCTGTGTCTCCCAGCGCGCGACCACGGCGTCCTTGGTCAGGACGGCGATCTGCCGGTCGCCGGCGGCGACGGTCAGTCCTCCGGCCGCGGCCAGGTGTTCGACGGATTGTCCAGTGAGGGCCGGGATGATGGCGTTGTCGGCGTCCTGGCCTGTCGACCAACTCAATCTGCGCACGTGCCCGCTGAGACTGCCGATCAGAAGGTCGTCCTCGGTCTCCGCGAGCCGTACCGAGCCTTCCGGTGCGTGTGCCAGCAGGACCCACTGCCGGTCGGGCCCCCGGCGTAGACCTCCCCATGATGCGCGACGGCGACCTGTTCGCCGCCGAGAGCGATCGCTTCGACGCCGCCCTCGAACGGAAACCGTTCACCCAGCCGCACCGGTGCGCCGCCGTCAGTGACGCCCCACCAGGCATCCGCCCCCGCGGCAGCGCCCACCGCGAGGGCCGTCTCGCCGACGGCGACGCAGTCCGCAGCTGGCCAACTCTCGTCGACGTCGAGTTGGTCGGAAGCCGGGTCGTAGACGATGAGACCCCCGAGGCTCTGGCCAGCATGGAGCTGACCGCCACGAGACCAGCCCATTCCTTGTACCGGAACCTCGACGATGCGTCTTGAGGACGCACCACTGCCGACGTAGACGCCGCCGTCGAAAGCCGCCGCCCAGCGTCCGATCCGCCCTCGAGGCTCTGCCGCCTGGCGTGCGAGTGCCAGGTGGAAGGCCGCGCCCTCGCCGGGAAGACCGAGCAGGTCGACGGCGCGTGGAAGGAGACCGAGGCTGAGGGCGGCGAGAGGGGCCCGTCGCCGCAGCAGCCGCAGACCCACCGGCGTCAAGAAGTCCGTGAGGGTCGGGTGGACCTCGTGGGCCAGACCGGCGACGAGGCCCCAGCGTTCGGCCACGCCGGCCACCTCGGGCTCGAGCAGACAGAGTCCAATGACGGCCAGGCGACCGAACAGAGGGCCGTCCGCCGTCAACAGCGGAACGAGTTCTTCCATCCACCGGTCCGTTGGCTGCTCGAGCGGGGCCGCCGGCCAGGGTTGCGGGCGCGCTACCGGCCAGTCCCTGAGATAGTCCGACCGGTGCCGGTCGAGAACGCTGTCGATCAGCGCTGTCACGGGTACGGGCGCACGCCCGAACTGCGCCGTCCCGCCCGCGACGGTGCTCGAAAGGGACATCGGCTGTCCCACCGTCAGCCTGCCGATGCCGGAGACATGCGCGGAGCGTAGTGGGCCCAGTCGAGTCCGAGGCTGCCTCGCACTGCGCGACCGGGCTAGACGTGCTCGAACCTAAGCGCGCCACCGGTGGCCAGCGTCAGCGATGACGGCCCGCCGGGCGCCTTCGGCATCTCCAGACAGCGCCCAACGATTTCCGCGCCCGCCCTGGACCGAGCACAGCAGCCCCCGACCGACACACTCGCTGGTCAGGGAATCGCTATGGGTCCCCGATGGGACGTGAACCTACAGCCCTGCAAATTGATCTTGATCTATTTGCTCGCGTTTGCTGCAGTGTACAAGCGCAGCTCAAGGGCCATATTGCTGATGAGCGAAGCGAACGGGACTGGTGAGTTCAACGTGGTCGGCCGCGGTTCTTGCCGGGGCGTTGTGCAGTGGACTGGCCGTTCCGGCGTGGACTGCAGGAGGCCTCCGCCACCTGGGTAGGTCGGACTTGAGCACGCCCGTGCTGCAGATCGTCGGGGCGAGCATCGGCGCCTTGGTGGGAGCGGCGACAACCCTTGCAGCCCTGCGCATGGGCAGTGTGTGGCTGGCAGCTCCCCTGGTGCTCTGGGGAGCTGCACTGGTCGCCGCGAGCTGCTGCGACGCGGTCTCTCAGCGGATCCCCACAGCCCTCGTCCGGCAGGCCATCTTTGCGACCGGCGTGTTGCTGACCTGCGCACTTGGCTTCCACGGTGACTGGGACGGCTTGCTGATGAGCGTGATCGCCGCCACGGCGGCGGGCAGTGTCGCTCTGCTGTGCTGGCGTTTCGCCAACGCCGGCTTCGGTGACGTACGCCTGGCGGTCCTCGGTGGATTGGGCCTGGGTCATGCGACTCACCGGGGCCTGCTCATCGCTGTGATCGCGATGGTGTTGGTCGTCTCGATGCAGGCATCGATGACCGTGCGGCGGGGCGGGAGCCTCAAGACGCCGATCGCTCTCGGCCCGATTCTCAGCGTCGGCTTCCTGATCGCGGCCGTCTCGTGACCTCGGGCACCCACTTGCTTGCCGTCCGAAGGTCCGGCACGGCGGCATGCCACGGGACGTGTGACCACCACTTCAGTGCCAACCGAGTCCCCGGACAAGCCGCCACCCGAAAGACCGCCACTCACTGATCAGCGCCAGCACCGGGCAAAGTCTGCTCATCGGAGGTCGCGTCGCTCGATTGCACGACCGGGCGTCGGGGTAACTGCTCCGCGGGCGGCCTTACCTTGTAAACGGCGTTGGTCAAGGAACATGCTCATGTCCCACTGGAGCCAAAAACGTCCGTGCCTCCCGGTGTCCGCAACTCACGGGGACCGTCCCTCTCCAGCATCCAGGTAGGAAACTGATGTGGATCACCGCCGAAGTCCTCGCGCTCGCGGCCGTCGCCTGGGTCATGTTGTGGCGGCTCGACGACTGGCGTGAATGGGCCCTCTGCGCCGAGGTCGACCCCGACGCCTTCTTCCCGGGAAAGGGCGAGTCCACCCGGGACGCCAAGAACATCTGCCGCAGATGCCTGGTGAGGATCGAGTGCCTGCGTTCCGCCCTGGCCAACGATGAGCGCTTCGGCATCTGGGGTGGATTGTCCGACCGCGAGCGCCGCCGGTTTCGGCTGAGAGCGGCGGACGGCGCGGTGCGGCGCGCCAACCCCTCGGAGCCCTGTTGAGGCCGTAGCTCCCTCCTGCTGTCACCCATGAGGACCCGAATGCGCCTCCTCGGACAGTTGGTCAGCCGAGGGAACTGGGCCGTCCACTGCGGACAGGGCGGATTGAGGGTCTGGTAGACCACCTCGGCGCCTTGAGCAACGGCGGCGGTGAAGGCGGGGGCGCGGGCATCGCCGCCGATGACCTCGACGTCGTCGGGGAGGGCGGCGTGCCCAGAGCGGTTGACCAGCCGGGCGGTCTCGCCCCGGCGACGCAGGGCGTCGAGCGTCGCCAGGCCGATGGCCCCGGCGCCGAAGATGACGTGCCGCGGCGTCGTGGTGTTCATGCGCGTGCCTCGCTCGGTGTCGTGTCAGCGGCGGAGTCGCCCGTGGCGTGGGAGGGCAGGAGTAGAGGAAGAAGCAGCCCGGACAGGGCGGAGAAGGTGATCGCGCCGTAGGCGCCGAAGACGGTGAACTGGTGGTCCACGGCGATCCCGCCGAGGCTGGTGGCGGTCCAACCCAGCGCCCACAGTGCGGGCATCGCCGCCGCCCAGAGCCAGCGCATGCGGGCGGCGCGGGGCAGAGCCAGGGCCTGCGCCGGTCCGAGGACGAGGCCGGTGAGCGCGCCCATCAGTGCCAGGTCGGCCAGGGAGGTGTCGTAGCCGACGGTGACGGCGCCGAGGAGAAGCCCGGCACCCATGCCCATCACGGTGGCCGGGACCCACCTGCGGATGTCCAGCCGACCCCGGCTGGCCACCGTCTGTCCGGCGCCGATGACGGCTCCGGCGACGGCTCCGCCCAGGAACGCGGCGACCGGGTCGTCGACGCGGCCGGCGACTCCGGTGCCGGCAAGCCCGGCGAGGGGAAAGGCGAGGAACCCGACGGTCCAGATGAGCCACGTACGCACGCGGGATGCTCTCGACGATCGGATGGTGGTCATGGGGGTCAGCTCCTGACACCGGCAGCGGCCAGCAGAGTGGGGACGGCAGGCCGGCGGCGGTGCCGCAGGATGAGGACGGCGCCGAAAGCGACCAGCCACAGGCTCCACAGCACGTAGCCGGCGAGGTTGGCGGTGTCGACCAGCGGCAGGTCGAGGGGTGAGAGCAGCCCGGCGGCGACGAGCGTGGCCGACACCGAGCCGAGGGCGACGAACCAGCGGCCGGCGAACCCGGTGCCGAGGGCGGCGAGGACCAGAGCCGTCCAGGCGGCGGTGAGCAGATAGCCACCGGTCTCGCCGACCAGGTTGCCCAGCACGCGGTCGGCGGTGCCGAACGCCGCACGGGCGCCGGCCGCCGCGTCCGGGTCGCTGCCCGCGGCCGTGGCGGCCCAGCCGGGCACCAGCAGCGGCCAGCGGAGCAGGCCGACGACCTGCACTACGGCGGCGGCTACGCCGACGGGCACCGCCCACCGCATGAGCCGCGATGCCGAGAGCCGGCCGACGCCGACCGCGACGGGGGCGAGCAGCGCCGCCCCCAGGGCGAGGGCGATGAACCAGGCGCTGACGGAGGCCTGCGAATCGCGGAAGGAGGCGAGGACGTCGTCGGCGGGCTGCTTGAGCACGTCGGGGTAGCCGAAGACGGCGCCGAGGCCGGTGAAGGCCACGTTGACGAGTACGGCTGCGGTGATCATGAGGACGGCGGTGCGGCGCGGTGTCATGACGGGGTTCCTTGTCTGGGCGGGATCGGTGTGCCGGTCAGCGCCGGGTGGACAGCGCCGCGATGTGGGCCACCAGCAGGGAGTCGGGGTGGGCGGCCTGGTGGTCGCGGGCCAGCAGCAGGGTGCGGTCGTGGTCGCCGCACAGGTGAGCCGTGGCGACGGCGACCAGTTGGCGATCGCGGCTGCAGGTGGCGGCCGCGGCAGCCCGGGCGAGCAGCTCCGTCCGGGAGGGGGTGATCAGGGCGGCGGCGACGAGCACCGCTGGGTCCTGGCTGGTGCAGGCGGCGTCGCGGAGGGCGTGGCTGCTGCCGTCGCTCCCCGCGATGAGGTCCCGGATCAGCTGTTCCGGGTCCCGAGTGGCTGCCATGTGGGGAACCCTGGACGGGAGGGCTGACGACGCTCTGATGACGGGCTGACGGCCCTACGCTCGCCGGGTGCTCACCGTCGCGGTGCTGGGCCGGGTGCAGATGTGGCACGACGGGGTGTCCGCGCCGGTACCCAGTGGCCTGACCACCGAGCTGCTGGTGCGCCTCGCCCTGGACGCCGGTCGTCCGGTCCGAGCCGAGCGGCTGGTCGAGGAGTTGTGGCCCGGCACGACGGGCACCCGGTTGAACACACTGCAGGCGAAGGTGTCGCAGTTGCGCCGGGCCCTGGGCGACCCGGCTGCGCTGACCGGCGGACCCGAGGGGTACACGTTGGCCGTCGACCCGGGCCGGGTGGACGCGCTGCGCGTCCTCCGGCTCGCCGACGAGGGGGTTGCGCTGCTGGCCGCAGGCAACGCCGACGCGGCAGCGGTCACCTGCCGGGAGGGACTGGCGCTGTTCGGCGCGGAGGTCCTACCGGCCGCGGGGGCAGCGGAGTGGGTGCTCCCGCACCGCGTCCGTCTCGAGGAGACCCGGGTCCGGCTGCTCGAGGACGAGCTGGCCGCGCGCCTCGCCCTGGGCGCCCGCGGCGAGCTCGTCGGCGAGCTGGAGTCCCTGGTCGCCGTCCACCCCCTGCGTGAGCGACTCTGGGCGCTGCTGATCACCGCTCTCTACGGTGCCGGGCGCCAGTCGGATGCCCTGGCGGCCTGCCGGCGGGTGGCGCGCCTCCTGTCCGACGAGCTCGGCGTGGACCCGGGCGCCGAGCTGGCAGCCCTGGAGCGCCAGGTGCTCACCCACGACCCGGGCCTCGCGCCGGCCGCCCGGTCCGCTCCTGCGCCGCGCCGCCCGGGGAACGTCCCGGTGCCCGCGACGCCGCTCGCCGGACGGGTCGAGGACCTGACCGGCTTGCTGCGGGCCCTCGGCCGGAGCCGCCTGGTCACGGTCGTCGGGCCCGCGGGCGTGGGCAAGACCCGGCTGGCGGTCGAGGCGGCCGGCCGGAACACCTCCCCGGACGGTGCATGGTGGGTCAGGCTCGAGGGCGCCCGGACCGCCGATGAGGTCCCGGTGGCCATCGCGGACGCCGTGCCAGCAGTGGACGGCTCCCGCCGGGATGTCGCCACGGACCTCCGGGGAGCCGACCTGCTCCTGGTCCTCGACAACTGCGAGCACCTGGCGGAGGGCGTCGCCGCCCTGGTCTCCGCCGTGCTCGACGGCGCTCCGGGCGTGCGCGTGCTCACGACCAGTCAGCGACCACTCGGGCTCGACGGCGAGCTGGTCTTCCCGCTCGACCCGCTGCCGGAGGCCGACGCCGTGGCACTGTTCGGGCAGCGCGCCGCCGAGCGGCGGGCCTCGTTCCTACTGACGGCGGATGCCGCGCCGGCCGTGTCGCAGCTGTGCCGCGCGCTGGACTGCCTGCCGCTGGCGATCGAGCTGGCCGCGGCGCGGACGCGCATCATGTCGGTGCCCGAGATCATCCGGCGGCTCGATGACCGGTTCCGGCTGCTCGCCGACCCGACGTCCACCCGCCGGGAACGCCGCCGCACGCTGGCCGCAGCGCTGTCCTGGAGCTACGACCTGCTCTTCCCCGACGACCAGCGCGGCCTGTGGGCGCTGGCTCAGTTCCCGGGCGGAGCTACTCTGCCGGCCCTCGAGCACGTCCTGAGCGGACTCGACGTGCCCTCCGCCTCCGCGCTCGACATCGTCGACCGTCTGGTCGACCGCTCACTGGTCACCGTCGACGTCGACGGGACGGGAGGAACCCGATACCGGCTGCTGGACAGCATCCGCGCCTTCGCCGCCGACCGCGCGGCCGAGGCCGGGGTGACCGGTGCGGCGGCCGACGCACTCGTCGGCTGGACCGTGCAGCTGGCCGCCACCGTCGCCGCGACGGTGCGGGGCCCCGCCCAGGCCGAGCAGGTCGCTGTGACCGCGGCCGAGCGCGGGACGATCGACGCCGCCCTGCACCGGGCCCATGCCACAGATCCCCTCACCGGCCTGCGGATCGCCGTCGACCTCGGCTGGGCGTGGGTGCTGCTCGATGACGGGGCCGCGGTCGGCCGGCTGCACGCCGCGCGCCTGGGCGCCGACTCACCGCCGCGCGATCTCGAGGTGCGCGCGCTGCTGCTGGAGAGCTGGTACGAGGCGATGTCAGGAGACCTCACGCCGGCCCGGACCCTCCTCGACCGCGCCACCGTCCTCGCCGAGGACGACCCGTCGCTGGCCGTGCTGGCGCGCTGGTACGGCGGCTTCGTCCTCCCCCTGGAGGGTCGGGCGGCTGAGGCCCTGGCCGACCTGGCGCACTGCCGGGAGACCTACGCCGCCACCGGGGCCACCTGGGAAGAGGGCGGCAGCCTGCTTCTGGCGGCCTTCGCCCACCTCGCCCTCGGGAACACATCGGGGGCACGTGCCGCATCCGAGGAGGCGATCGTCATTCTGCGGCCGCTCGGGGACATCTGGGCACTGCTGCACGCCGAGGGCGCGCTCGGCAGGATCGCGCAGGCCGAGCAACGCCTTCCCGACGCCGCACGGCACCACCGGTACGCCGCGGAGTCAGCGGACCGGCTCGGTTTCGGCGGAGCTGCCGCGCTGCACCGCGTGCAGTTGGGACGCGCCCAGCGCCAGGGCGGCGACCCGGGCGCGGCGGACACCTTGCACCGAGCGGTCGCCGGTGCCCAGCTCGCCGGCGACCGACGGCTGCTCGCTCTGGCCCAGGTGGCCCAGGCGGAGGTCCTCCGCGACGCCGGCGACCGACCCGCGGCCCGCACACTGCTGGACGCCGCCCATCACTGGTACACCGAGTCCGGCGCCGGCGAGGGCGCCGCACTCGCCGCTTGCCTGCGAGCCACCATGCGTGCCGAAGACGGCGAGCCCGGCGCTCAGGAGGACCTACAAGCGATCCGCGACGCCGCCGAGCGCACCGGGGACCGCGAGGTGCAGGCGCTGGCCACCGCCACGCTGGGCGACCTCCGGCAGCCGACGCCCGCCCGGGGAAGTTGGCGGGCTGGACGCACGCCGTAGGTCCAGTCGGCCCGCGGACGGGGTCGCGTCCCCCGGTCCTGACGCCCCCTGGAGCGTCCGCAGCGGTCGACGGTCAGGCGGTGATACGTCCGGTGCGCGGAGCGGGAGGTCGGACCCCGCCTCCAGCCGGCTCACCCCGTGCTCCTGATGGAGCGACCGACCGAGGCGGTACGCGCACACCCCTGGAACTACGCGATGGGCTGGGCGGACGCATTGCGACGGCCGGAGCGACCGCGTAGCCGTGTGGCGACCGACGCCGGAGCAACAAGGCCGAACGAAGGGTTCGGCGCCACCCCACGACCTGACAGACGAGGACTTGTCGAGTGGACACGACGCCGCGCACGCTCAGCTCCGGTCGACGAAGCCGGTGCGGTAGGCCCACACCACGGCCTGGGTGCGGTCGTGCACGCCGAGCTTGGTGAGGATGCGCTTGACATGGGTCTTCACGGTCTCCGGCGCGACTCGAAGGGAGCTGGCGATCTGTCCGGTGGACAGACCGTCGGCGAGGGCGTGCAGCACATCGGCCTCACGTTCGGTGAGCGGGTCGGCCAGCCGGAGCAGGGCCGGGTCGGGAACCCGGCGAGCGGCGTAGGCGGCCAGCAACCGCCGGGTGACGGCCGGGGAGACGAGCGCGTCCCCGGCGACGAGGGTGCGGATGCCGGTGATGAGCTCGTCCGGGGTGGCCCGCTTCAGCAGGAAGCCGTCCGCGCCGGCGTCGACGGCGTCGTCGACGACCTCGTCGGTGTCGAACGTGGTGAGCACGAGCACGCGGGGTCGGGGCTCGCCCCACCCGATGATCTCCCGGGTCGCGGAGATGCCGTCGTGCCGGGGCATCCGGACGTCCATGCAGACGACGTCGGGTCGCAAGGTCCGGGCATCGCGCACCGCGTCCAGGCCGTTGGTCGCCTCGCCCACCACGCAGATGTCGGGCTCGGCGTCCAGCAGCGCTCGCAGTCCGCCGCGGACGAGGGCGTCGTCGTCGGCGAGCAGGACCCTGATCACGGTCGGGATCCTGACGGGGACATCCTCAGCGCGGGGATGGTGGCCCGTATCCGGAAATCCCCGGCGACTGGCCCGGCCTCGAGGGAGCCGCCTTCCAGGCGGGCTCGTTCGCCCATGTTCACCAGTCCCCGTCCGTCGGCAGAAGCCGGCGGGCCGTCCCCGGAGCTGTCGATGGGGTTGGTGACCTCCACGACGACCTGGTCGGCGATCTGGTCGACGTCGATGCGGACGATCCCGGACGTGGTGTGGCGCACGGCGTTGGTCACCGCCTCCTGCACGATCCGGTAGACCGTCCGGCCGGCGCTGGCGCTGAGCTGGACCTGCCCGGTGTGCACATGCACCTCCCGTCCGGCGGCCCGAACCCCGGCGGCCAGCTCATCGAGATCGGCCAGCGAGGGCTCGACCCACGCGTTGTCCGTCTCCTGGGAGCCCGGGTGCAGGACCCGGAGCATCCGGTCGAGCTCGCTGAGTGCTCCTCGACCGACCGTCTCGATCCGCTCGAGTGCGTCGTGCCCGAACGCCGGGTTCCGCGCATGGACCCGTCGTCCCACGGCGGCCTGCAGCACGATCACGGTCACCGCGTGGCCGAGCGCGTCGTGCAGTTCCCGGGCAAGCCGTCCGCGTTCCTCCACCAGCAGCTGTTCGGCCGACCGGGCCCGTTCGCGCGCCTCGGCCACTTCCTTGCCCGCCGTGGCCGCAGCGGCGGTCCGTCGGGACCGGGTCGCGTCGCCGGCGACCACCGCGATGCCGAAGATCGTCGCGATGTTGAACAGCGCCGTCGGATCGAAGGCACCACGGTCGAACACCAGGAACCCCGCGACGCCGAGGGCAGCCAGAGCGCAACCCCCGGCCCGCAGGCGGCGGTCACCGAGCGCGAAGCAGGTGAACAGGCCGATCCACGTCGGCCATTGCACGAGCCACACGCTGAGCCCGGAGGCCGCGGTTCCGACGACGACGGCCGACGTGACCGCGAGCGTGATCAGCGGGACGACGTGGCGCCACAGCAGGCACAGCACCGACACCGCGGCGAGCACGGCTGCCGGCACCCCGGGCGACCGGTAGGGCTCCTGGGCCGGCAGGACGAGTTCGGCGAAGGCGGAGCACACCGCCAGGCCGGTGATCAGCCACATCTCACCGCGGGCCGGGCGTACGGCGCCGCGCGAAGCACGCGGTTCGCCCGGTCGAACCACCCTGGTGGGCACGAGCCCATCTTGCTCCGGGCGGCGCCTGGTGCACATGCCCCGCGTGGGGCATCCCGGTGTGCCCCGCCGGGGGCATGGCCGGCGGTCGGCTACCCCGGATGGGCCGGATCACGGCCCCCGCGCGGGGCTCGATGTCCGGCGTCCCCCGGGCCCAGGCTCTGCGACGAGCCCAATTCCAGGGACTCGTCGGATCAAGCCAGGAGCTCGGTGACCATGACCACCCACACGACACCGGCCATCGCCGGACCGCCCGCGCACCATCGCACCACTCGATACCGGAACACCGTGGCGGCAGCGGCGTTGCTCGCCACGCTGAGCGTCGCCACCGCGTGTGGGACGGCCGATCAGCGCAGCGCCTCGGCCGCCACCGTCCCCGCCGCGGCCGCTTCGACGACGTCCCCTCGTGACTCCGGCCTCGCCCGGAAGATGACCAGCATCCTCGAGCAGCATCGCGCCGACCACGAGTTCGTCGGAGCTGTCCTCCGCCTGCAGGAGAAGGACGGAGCCCCCATCACTGTGACCTCGGGCACCAAGGAACTGAGCGGGGACAGCGGCGTCGTCGATCCGCGGATCCCCTGGGGGATCGGGAGCGTCACGAAGACGTTCGTGGCCGTCGTCGTCCTGCAGCTCGCCGAGGAAGGCCGCATCGACCTCGACGCCGGAATCGACGGCTACCTGCCCGACCTCGCGGGCGCCGACCGGATCACGCCCCGGCAGCTCCTCCAGCACACCAGTGGACTCGGTGAGTACATCGAACAGCCCGCCGTCCTGGACGACGCACGGCGCGTGTGGACGCCGGCAGAGTTGATCGCCGTCGCCGAGGCGGCCGGGCGGACCGGGGAACCGGGCGGGGCGCATGCCTACTCCAACACCAACTACGTGGTGCTCGGCCAGATCGTCGAGCAGGTCACCGGCCACCCCTGGGCCGCAGAGGTGCGTGAGCGCATCCTCGAGCCACTGCGCATGCACCACACCGCAGTGATGACCTGTCACGAAGCGCCCGGCTACGGCCTGGAGGGCGACGCATTCGTCGACTTCACTGATCGGTGGGACCCCTCGCTCGGAGGCGCGGCCGGAGCGCTCAAGTCGACGGCGAAGGACCTGATGACGTACACCGAGGCGCTGGCCGACGGCCGACTGCTGTCCGATGCGAGCCAGGCAGAATGGACGGCGTTCATCCCGGCCGCCGACTACTCGGCATTCGGCGTCGTCCGGCACGAGTACGGCCTGGGGCTCGAGCTGTACGCCACCGACCAGGTGACCGTCTACGGCCACCTGGGCAGCGGGGCCGCGAGTTCCGCGTTCATCGCGTTCGACCGGGAGAGCGGAGCATCGGTCGTGGTGATGATGAACTCCGACAACCCCGGACCGCAGGCCCTCATGGCCATCGAGGCCCTCACCGCCGCAAGGGGTTGACGGGATCGGTGGCCTCGACCGTTGCTCACCAACGGTCGAAGCCACCAAGCACCGCCCGGTGATCCCGCTCAACTGGTCCAGCACCTCCCACGCGTCCCGCCTCAGGCCCCACCGATGACACGTGTCAGGGGTCGGCCGTGCGGCCCGCCCGGCAACCGATGAGCTTCCGCACATGTGGCGGGCCCAAGGCGCCCGACAACCTCAGACCACGGCCCGCAAGGACCACCCGCACCGCGGGCGGCGGGCACTCCCCAGAGGCATCTCATGCGCACTCCCGGAACACCCCACCCC
>NZ_SJEX01000026.1 GCF_005930495.1 Modestobacter excelsi
GGCCGGGGTGCCGGTACGCCGCGCCCGCCGGGGGTGTGTGGCACGCTGTCGCCGCTCTCTGCCATCCACACCGGGCGGCCCGCCGGGAAGCCGACCCGCCGGACCCGCGTCGGTCGCCGTCCCGAGGGGTCCCCCATGCCCGACAGGTCACGTCCCGCCCGCACGCCCGGCAAGGGCACCGGCAGCACCGCGGTGGGGGCGCCGGCAGCGACCCCGCAGGGGACGGCGACGGCAACCGCCACGCCGCGCCGCAGCCCCGGACCGAAGGTGCGCCCGAAGAACGGGGTGGACCGCTTCTTCGGGGTCACCGAGCGGCGCTCCTCGTTCGGTCGCGAGGTCCGCGGTGGGCTGACCACCTTCTTCACGATGGCCTACATCGTGGTGCTCAACCCGATCATCCTGTCCGGCGCGGACATCACCGGCGCGACGCTGCCGTTCGCCTCCGTCGCCGCGGTGACCGCGCTGGTCGCCGGGGTGCTCACCATCGCGATGGGCATCGTCGGCAGGTACCCGCTGGCGCTGGCCACCGGCCTGGGCATCAACGCGATCGTCGGCGTCTACGCCGCCACCCAGCTCACCTGGCCCGAGATCATGGGCCTGGTCGTGCTCGAGGGCCTGCTGATCACCGTGCTGGTGCTCACCGGCTTCCGCCGGGCCGTCTTCACCGCCATCCCCGCGCAGCTGAAGACGGCCATCGCGGTGGGCATCGGCTTCTTCCTCACCATCATCGGGCTCGCCGACGCCGGCATCGTCCGGCCGGGCAACCCGCTGATCAGCTTCGGCGTGAACGGCTCGCTGGCCGGCTGGCCGATGCTCACCTTCGTCGTCGGCCTGCTGCTCACCAGCGTCCTCGTCGTCCGCCGGGTCAGGGGCGCGCTGCTCATCGGGATCCTCGCCACCACGGTGTTCGCCATCGTGGTGGAGGCGATCGCCGACATCGGCCCGCGCACCGGCGCCGACGGCGCCGTGGCCAACACCCACGGCTGGGCGCTGCAGGTGCCGACCTGGCCCGGGCAGGTCTTCGACGTCCCGGACCTGTCGATCATCGGCAACTTCTCGCTGTTCGGCGGGTTCTCCCGGATCGGCGTCCTCGCCGCCGTCCTGATCGTCTTCTCGATCATGATCGCGGACTTCTTCGACACCGTCGGCACGATCACCGCCGTCGGTGCCGAGGGCGAGCTGCTCGACGAGGACCGCAACCTGCCGCGGTCCCAGCCGGTGCTGCTGGTCGACTCGCTGGCCGCGGCGGCCGGTGGCGCGGCCAGCGTCTCGTCGAACACCACCTACATCGAGAGCGCGGCCGGCGTCGGCGACGGTGCCCGCACCGGCCTCGCCAGCGTCGTGACCGGCGCGCTGTTCCTGGTCGCCACCTTCTTCACCCCGCTGGTGCAGGTCGTGCCCTCGGAGGCCGCGGCACCGGTCCTGGTGATCGTCGGCGCCATGATGATCAGCCAGATCCGGGACCTCGAGTGGGGCGACATGTCCCTGGTCATCCCGGCCTTCCTCACGATCGCGCTGATGCCCTTCACCTACTCGATCACCAACGGCATCGGCGCCGGCGTGGTCAGCTACGTCGTCCTGCGGGTGGCCACCGGCCGCGGTCGCGACGTGCACCCGCTGATGTGGACCGTCGCCGCGGTCTTCGTCGTCTACTTCGCCCTGGACCCGATCCAGCAGCTCCTCTGACGGAGGACCCCGGTGCAGCACGTCGCCGGGGTCGATCGTTAGACAGGCTTCGTACCAGGACTAAGGTGGAGCACGTGGCTCGGACGACGCTGGACACCGCGGCGCTCGCCCATGACCTGCGGCTGGCCGTCATGCGGTTCAGCCGGCGGCTGCGCAACCAGCGGGTGGACACCTCGGTGACCCTCACCCACTTGGCCGCGCTGTCCACCCTCAAGCGGCACGGCCCGATGAGCCCCGGGGAGCTGGCCACCCACGAGCGGGTCCAGCCCCCGTCGATGACCCGGGTGGTCGTCGCGCTCGAGGCCCGCGGGCTGGTCACCCGCACGCCGCACCCCACCGACGGCCGGCAGGTGGTCATCGACCTCACCCCGGCCGCGGAGGAGCTGCTGACCGAGGAGGTCCGCGCCCGCGAGGCGTGGCTGTCCGGGCACCTCCACGAACTGACCGCCGAGGAGCGCGCCGTCCTGCGCGAGGCCGCGGTGATCATGGACAAGCTCGCCAGCGGGTGACGCAGACGCCTGACGCAGACGCACGGCGGAGGACGGCGATGTTCGCCGCCCTCCGCGTACGCAACTTCCGGCTGTACGCGTCGGCCAACCTGGTCAGCCTGACCGGCACCTGGATGCAGCGCATCGGCCAGGACTGGCTGGTCCTGCAGCTGTCGGGCGGCAGCGGCGTCGCGCTGGGCGTGACCACCGCGCTGCAGTTCGCCCCCACCCTGCTGTTCAGCTTCTACGGCGGCGTCCTCGCCGACCGCCACTCCAAGCGCCGGGTCCTGGTCGTCACCCAGGCGGTGATGGGCGCCCTGGCGCTCGGGCTGGGCCTGCTGGTGGCCACCGACGGCATCGCCCTCTGGCACGTCTACCTGCTGGCCGCCGCGCTCGGGGTGGTGTCCTCGCTGGACATGCCGGTGCGCCAGTCCTTCGTCTCGGAGATGGTCGGCCCCGACCGGCTGGCCAACGCGGTGAGCCTGAACTCCACCGTCTTCAACGGCGCCCGGCTGGTCGGGCCGGCGATCGCGGGCTCGGTCATCGGCCTCGCCGGGGGTGACACGGCCCCGGCGTTCCTCATCAACGCCGCCAGCTTCGCGGTGACCATCGCGGCGCTGCTGGCCATGCGCGGCAGCGAGCTGCGGCCCAGCCCACCGGCGTCCCGCTCCCGGGGGCAGCTCCGGGAGGCGCTGGGCTACACCCGGCGGCACCCCGACCTGGTCCTGGCCATGTCGCTGGCCTTCGTGGCCGGCACGTTCGGGTTCAACACCCAGATCACCATCGCGCTGATGGCCCGGGAGGAGTTCGGGCTCGGCGCGACCGCCTTCGGCTTCATGTCCACCGCCTACGCCGTGGGCTCGCTGTCCGGGGCGCTGCTGTCCACCCGGCGGAGCACCAGGCCGCTGCAGCGGTTCCTCATCGTCTCCTCCGGCGTGTTCGGCGCGCTGCTCGTCGTCGCGGGGCTGATGCCGACCCAGACGTCGTTCGCCCTGCTGCTGGTGCCCACCGGTGCCGCCGCGCTGGTGTTCAGCGTCGCGTGCAACAGCTTCGTCCAGCTCGGTGTCGACCCGCAGATGCGCGGGCGGATCCTGGCGCTGTACTTCATGTGCTTCATGGGTGGCACCCCGGTGGGCGCCCCGCTGATCGGCTGGGTGTCGGAGCACCTGGGCGCCCGCTGGGGGTTCATCGCCGGCGGCCTAGTCTGCGTCGCGGCGGCCGTCGTCGCCGGTGCGGTCCTGGCCCGCGGCCGGCGGGTGCGCCTGGAGCTGCACGTCGTCCCGCCGAGCGCGCAGCTGCACGTGGCCGCCGGACCGCGCGCCGACCCGGTGCCCGACCGGGTCGCCGGCATCGCGGAGGAGGCCGACGGCGAGGTCCCGGGCGAGCAGGTGGCGCGCGATCCCGTGCGTTGAGCGGTCGCACTCAGCGGTCACGTTGTCACCAGCCGTCGGCGGACGTAACGTCAGACACGTGCCCTCAGCAGGGTCGGCCTCTGCGGACGTCGGGACGTCGTTGTTGCGCCTCGGCGGTCTCGTCGCGCTCTTCGCCGCCACGGCCGCACTCGTCGCCCTGCTGCTGCGCTGGGTGACCGGTGAGCTGCAGCTGAACCGGCTGGCCCGCCGTCGCCTCCGCGAGGAACCGCCGCCTGCGGTCGATCCCGCACCCCGGCCGGCCGGTTCCGCCGACCGCCGTCCGGCCGCCGCCGGGCACCACCCCGTGGGCCGCCGCGTCCCGGGTTCCCGCCCGGCCCCGACGCCGGCCCCCCGGCCGCGCCGTCCGCTGCAACTGGTCGCCGCTGACGTGCGGCGGCTGACCCGTGAGCTGTCGATGGTGCCCGGCGGGATGCCGATGGCCCGGCGCCGCGGGCTGCTGGCCGCCTACGACGACGTGCTGATCGAGGCGGCAGAGCTGCTCGAGGTGCCGCACCAGCTCACCTCGGTGTCACCGGCGAACCGGGAGCTGGAGCGGTTGCGGCTCATCGCCTCGCTGGAGGCCGCCGGGCTGGTGGTGGCCGGCTGAGCGAGTCGGCCGGCCGGCTGTTCCTCGCCGTCGACCCCTCGCCCGCCGCGGTGGCCCACCTGGACCGGGCCCTGCAGCCGCTCCGTGCCGCCCCGGGTGCGCCGCGCTGGACCCCTCCCTCCCGCTGGCACCTCACCCTGCTGTTCCTCGGGGACGTCCCGGCGGGCCTGCTGGCCCCGCTCACCACCGCGGTCGCCCCGGCGGTGGCGGGCACGCCGCCGCTGACGCTGCAGCTGGCCGGTGCCGGCCGGTTCGGCCCGCCCCGCCGGCCGGCGGTCTGCTGGGCCGGTCTGACCGGGGACGTCGCCGGGTTGACCGCGCTGGCCGGCCGGCTGTCCGCCGCCGTGCAGGCCCTCGGGCTTCCGGTGGAGGACCGGCCGTTCCGGGCGCACCTGACCCTGGGGCGCTGGCGACCCGGCCGGCCGGCGGACGCCGCCCTGCCCGACCGGCTGGCCGGCTACGCCGGGCCGGCGTGGCCGGTCCCGGAGGTGGTGCTGTGGCGCAGCCACCTCGGCCGCGCCGAGCCCCGCTACGAGCGGGTGGCGGCCTGGCCGCTCGCCGGGTGACGGCCCCGTCCCGAGCCTCGTGCCGAGCCTGCGAGGCATGAGGAGGACGGGGTCCTCCGATCACCAGGCGTACTGCATCGGCGCGGGCTTCCTGCCCGGGAACACCTCGTCGAGTGCGGCCAGCTGCTCGCCGGACAGCGTGACGCCGACCGCGGCCAGCGAGCCCTCGAACTGCTCCATCGTGCGCGGGCCGATGATCGGTGCGGTCACCCCGGGCCGGCTCAGCAGCCAGGCGATCCCGACGTCGGCCGGTGCCAGGCCCCACTCGGCGCACAGGTCTTCGTACCGCTGCAGCTGCGGGCGCACCTCGTCCAGCCGTTGCTGGGCCCGCGCGTCGCTGCGGCGGGCGCCGTCGGACTTCGCCAGCGCGCCGGCCAGCAGGCCGCCCTGCAGCGGGCTCCACGGGATGATCCCGATCCCGTAGTGCTGCGCGGCCGGGACCACCTCCTGCTCGATGTCGCGGACCAGCAGGTTGTAGATGGACTGCTCGCTGACCAGGCCGGTGAAGTGCCGGGCACGGGCCGCCTCCGTGCCGGCGGCCAGCTGCCAGCCGGCGTGGTTGGAGGAGCCGACGTAGAGCACCTTGCCCTGGGCGACCAGGGTCTCGCAGGCCTGCCAGATCTCGTCCCACGGCGTCTCGAGGTCGACGTGGTGGAACTGGTAGAGGTCGATCCAGTCGGTCTGCAGCCGGGCCAGCGAGGCGTCGCAGGCCCGGACGATGTTGCGGGCGGACAGGAACGTGTCGTTCGGCCAGTCGGACATGCCGCCGTAGACCTTGGTCGCCAGCACGGTGCGGTCCCGGCGCTCCCCGCCCTGGGCGAACCAGGTGCCGAGCACCTCCTCCGTGCGGCCCTTGCCGGCGTCGAAGCCGTAGACGTTGGCGGTGTCGAAGAAGTTGACGCCCTCCGTGTGCGCCCGGTCCATGATCGCATGGCTGTCCTCCTCGGGGGTCTTCCAGCCGAAGTTCATCGTGCCCAGGCACAGCCGGGAGACGGAGAGGCCGCTGCGGCCGAGGTGGGTCTGGTCCATGCGCCCGAGCCTGGCACCCTGTCCGTCGTGCCGCAGACCGACGTCCCCGCCTTCGACCGCGCCACCGCCGTCACCCGGACCGAGGCCGGTGGGCTGGTCGCCGAGCTCGACCCCGGCTGGGACGTCGGGGGCGGGATCCTCAACGGCGGCTACCTGCTGTCGGTGGTCGGCCGCGCCGCGCTGCTGGAGAGCCCGCACCCGCACCCGGTGGCGGTGTCGGCCAGCTACCTCCGGGCCCCGGCCGCCGGTCCGGCCACGCTGACCGTCGTCCCCGGTCCGGCCGGCCGCACGCTCGCGCACTCGCTGGTCACCCTCGCCGACGCCGATGGGCCGGCGCTCACCGTCACGGTGACGACGGCGACGCTGGGCACCGCCGGCCCGCAGTGGTCCGAGCCGACCCCGGACGCCCCGCCGGTGGAGGAGTGCGTGTCGGTGGCCGAGCACCGCGAGCTCGCCCCGCCCGGCGTGCAGGTGCCCGGGCTGTCGCTGCGGGTGGACACCCGGCTGGACCCCGCCACCGCCGGCTGGGCGTTCGGCCGGCCCTCCAGCGAGCCGCGGCTGCGGGCGTACATGCGCTTCACCGACGGCCGGGACCCCGACCCGCTGGCGCTGCTCACCTTCGCCGACGCCCTCCCGCCGACCAGCTTCGCGATGGGCGACCTCGGCTGGGCGCCCACCGTGCAGCTGCAGGTGCTGGTGCGGGCGCTGCCCGCACCGGGCTGGTGCCTGGTCGAGGCGCGGTCCAGCGAGATCGCGGGGGGCTGGGTCGACGAGGACTACCGGATCTGGGACTCCACCGGGCGGCTCGTCGCACAGAGCCGGCAGCTCGCCCGCTCGCCCCGCCGCCGCTGACCTCGGGTCAGCCCCAGCGGGTCAGTGCGTCGCGGACGACGTCGTCGTCCAGCTGGGTGAAGTCGCCGTAGTCGACGCTGACCGCGCGCATCGGGGTGCGCTGCAGCAGGGCGACGCCGCCGTCCACCCGCGGTCGCACCCGCGCCCAGGCGGTCGCGTCGGCCACCGGCACGGCCAAGCCCAGCCAGCCCGGGCGCCCGGCGCGCAGCTCGGCGATCGCGGCCTCGACCGTCGAGCCGGTGGCCAGCCCGTCGTCGACCAGCAGCACCGAGCCGTCCGGAGGCGTGCCCGGCTCGGGCAGCGCGGCAGCCCGGTCCGCCAGCCGACGGCGGGCGTCGGCGGTGAGCGCGGCGTACCGGGCGTCGTCGACCCCGGTGACCTGACCGGCCGTCGCGCTGCGCACGGTGGCGTGCGCGGTCACCGCGCCGAGCGCCAGCTCCGGGAACTCCGGGGCGAGCACCTTGGCGACGACGACGAGGTCCAGCCGGACCGTCCAGCCCAGGGCGCGGAGCCCCTCCACCAGCGCGGCGCCGACGAGGACGCCGCCGCGGGGCAGGCCGACCACGGTGACCGGCCGCCCGGCGGGGAGCACCGCCGCCGCGGGCCCGACCAGGCGGTGTCCGGCGTCGCTGCGGTCGCGGAACGAGGCCACGCACCGAGCGTGCCACGGTGGCCCCCTCCCAGGGGCCCGCCCCGAGTTGGTGACGTGCTGGAGCGGCCCCCTCGCAGGGGCCCGCCCCGAGCTCGCGAGGGGTGGGGGGAGAGGGGGTCCTTCGTCAGGCGTCCTGGCGGAGGACCGTCGCGGGGTCGGCCCGGTCGGCGGCGCGCTGGGCGTACAGCGCGGCCAGCCCGGCGACGACGACCACCACGACGGCGCTGGCGGCGAGCGCCGTCCAGGGCACGTCCAGCAGCGGGGTGGGTGGCCGGAGGAGGTCGACGTCCAGCCGGCGGTGGACCAGCGCCACCGCGCCGCCGGCCAGCGCCCCGCCGAGCAGCAGCCCGGCGACCGACACCCCGCCCAGCTCCACCAGCAGCGAGCGCAAGTGGGCGCCACGGCTGAGACCCAGCCGGCGCGCCATCACGTACCCCGACACCCGGCTGCGGGAGCGCGCCTCCAGGTACAGCAGCAGCCCGCCGACCGAGATCACCCCGACGAAGACGGCGAGTGCCGACAGGTAGCCGAAGGTCCACGTGATGCCCAGGAAGTTCGCGGTCTGCAGCACGCCGGCCGGCTCGAGCGCGCGGAAGCCGACACCGCCGGCCGCGCTGAGCGCCTCGACCGCGGGCCCCAGCGGCCCGTTGGTCCAGATCTCGGCGGCGCGGGCGGCACCGGCGGTGCGCTCGATCTCCGGGAGCCGGTCGGCGGCCACCAGGACCATCGCCGCGTCCAGCCGCCGACCGGGCAGCACCCGGGCCGTCGCGACCACCTCGGCCGGCACCTCGGTGCTGCCCAGCTGCAGCTGCGGGTCCCCGGCGGGCAGCCCGGCGGCCACCACCGGCAGCCGGCCGTCCACCGTCGGTCCGGTCAGTGCGGCCATGAGCTCGGGCAGCGGCTCGTCGGCGAAGGAGTCGTCCCAGAACGCGGTGCCGGCGAAGTCGGTGGGGTCGACGGCGAGCACCTGGACGTCCTGCCGGCCGGCGCTGTCGCCCTGCCCCTCGGGTGCGGTCGCGCTGCCCTCGTAGCGGACGACGAAGGTGCCGACCTCGTCGATCGCGGCGGTCGGCGCGAACCGGGACAGGGTCTGCAGCGCCCGGGTGGCGCCGATCTGCACGCCCACCTTGGCGTCCAGCGTCTTCTGCGCGCTGGCGGTCAGCGTCGCGGTGTAGCCCAGCACCGCGACCGGCAGGGTGACCGCGACCAGCAGGGTCGCCGTGGCCAGCCGGGCGGCGGCCAGCCGGTTGACGGCCAGGAAGACGGCGGGGGAGCGGCGTCCGGCCCAGCGGCGCAGCCGGGGCAGCAGCGCGGAGAGCACCCGGCCGAGCAGCACCGCGGCGCCGGCGATGGCCAGCAGCGGGAAGGCGACCAGCAACCCGTTGACCTGCGCGACACCACCGGTGCTCACCACCGCGTCGCGGGTCTGCAGCAGCAGCCAGCACCACCCGGCGCCCAGCAGCAGCACCAGCTCCCACGGCACGCGGGAGGGCCACCGCGGGGCCGCGCCGAGCGGGCGCTCGGCCGTCCCGCGGGCACGCAGGCCGGCCACCGCGGCGGCGGCCCCCAGCCCGACCACGAAGGCCGCGACGGCCGTGGCGACCGCGGCGGAGGTGGCCGACGGGTCCAGGTCGTCGGCCGGACCGAGCCCGCTGGTCAGCAGCCGGGCGGCGGCCCAGCCGACCGCGGCGCCGGCGAGCGCGGGCAGCCCCAGCTCCAGGGCCGCCTTGCCGGCCAGCGGCACCGGACCGACCCCGCGGGCGGCCAGCAACCGCACCTCGGTGGCCCGCCGGTCGGCCCAGAAGCTGCCGGCCGCGGCGACGAGGACGAGGGCGAGCAGCGCCCCGGCGACGGCGACCGGCAGGACCGGACCGCGCAGCCCGGACTCCACCAGCTCGGCCCGGTCGACCGCGTCGGCCAGCCGGGAGTTGACCAGCCCGTCCTCCGCCGACGCTCCCGGCAGCCCGAGCAGCGCGAACGCCCGCCGCTGCGCCCGGTCCTGCCCGGTGAGCAGCGCCCGGGCGTCGCTGGCCGACAGCCCGGCGGCGTCCACCGGCACCTGCGCCAGCTGCTGAGCTCCGTACCGGTAGCCGGCCGACACCGCGTAGAAGGTGTCCGGGTCGGTGGCCAGCGCGAAGGCCGGGGGAGCGGTGTTGGCGTTGATGTCGTTGGCGTAGAGGATCCGGTAGTCGCACCAGTAGGGGCCGGCGTCGACGCTGAACAGGTCGCGGTACAGGCCGACGACGTCGACCGGGGTGCCGGCCACCGTGATCCGGTCGCCGAGGCCGATGCCGGCGCCCTCGGCGTAGGAGGCGGGCAGCCACAGCCCGTCGCCCGCCCGCTGGGCGACCACCTGGACGTGGTCGAGAGCGTCGGGACGGAAGTAGACGCTGACCGGCTGGGACGCCTCCGCACCGTCGGCGGCGGTGACCCTCCCCGGCTCGGCGCCTCGCTGCCGGCCCACCACGGCGGCGGTGGCCAGCACGGGCTCGGCGGTGCGCCCCTGCTCCGCCCAGGCGGTGACCAGGGCGTCGGTGTAGCCCGGCTCCGCGCGGGGGGTGCCCACCCCGTCCTGCACCCAGCCGGCCTCAGCGCACTGGTCGGCGAGCTGCTGCTGCAGCGCGGCCGAGCGGGCCGAGGAGAGGAACAGCGGCGCGGAGGCGACCGCGCAGGCCAGGATCGCGCTGGTCACCAGCACGGCGAGGACGGCGGCGGGCTGGCGCAGCCCCAGCAGCGGCGCCCGGGTCCAGGGGGCCAGCCGCCACAGCGGCGGTCGGCTCATGAGGACATGCCTCGCTCCGCTCGGGGACTCGTTCCGCTCCTCGCTCGCTGGCGCTCGCTGCGATGCTCGCTCACGGGGACCCTCCCTCGGTCACCACGCCGTCGCGCATCGACAGCACCCGGTCGGCGCGGGCCCAGGCGAGCTCGTCGTGCGTGGCGATGAGCACCGCCGCCCCGCCCCGCGCGGCCTCCACGACCGCGTCCAGCAGCCCGTCGGCGTGCCCGCGGTCCTGGTGCGCGGTCGGCTCGTCGGCCAGCAGCACCGCCGGGCGGAGCAGCAGCGCCCGGGCGACGGCGACCCGCTGCTGCTCGCCGAGGGAGGCCTGGTGCGGGTAGCGGTCGGCGAGGTGCGCGAGACCGAAGTCCGCCAGCAGCGCCCGGGCGCGGGGTTCCTCGGTGCCGGCGGTGCCGCGCAGGCGGGCCGGCAGCAGCACGTTGTCCGCGAGGCTGAGGTCGGTCACCAGGCCCAACGCCTGCGGCACGAGCGCGAGGTCCCGCCAGCCGAAGGTGTCCGGGCGGCGGTCGCCCAGCGGCCCGAGGTAGCGCAGCTCGCCGGCGTCGGCGGTCTCCCACCCGCAGAGCAGGGCCAGCAGCGTGCTCTTGCCCGAGCCGGACGGGCCGACGAGCGCCACGAACTCCCCGGAGTCCACCCGCAGGTCCACCCCGGCGAGGGCGGAGACGGTCTCCACGCCGCGGGGATAGCACTTGACCAGCCCCCGGCCGACCAGCCCGCCGGACGGTTGCACCCGCTCGGTCACGGCACCAGCCGGCCGTGGTCGAGCCGCACGAAGCCGTCGGCGATGGCCATCACCCGGGGGTCGTGCGAGGAGAGCACGAAGCCCACGCCGGCCGCGGCGAGGTCCTCCATGGCGGTCAGCACCCGCTCGGCGGCGGCGGTGTCCAGCTCGGCGGTGGGCTCGTCAGCGACGACCAGCGCCGGGTCGCCGACGACGCCGCAGGCCACCGCCAGCCGCTGCTGCTCCCCGCCGGAGAGCTGCCCGGGCAGGTGGTCGGCGCGCTCCTGCAGGCCGAGCCGGTCCAGCAGGTCCAGCGCTGCCGTCGCGGTCACCGGGGCGCCGCGCAGCGAGGCGGCGAGCCGGACCTGGGCGACGGCGTCCAGGTAGGGGAGCAGGTTCTCGCCCGGCCGCTGGAACAGGTAGGCGACCTGGCGCTGCCGCAGCCGACGGCGGGCCCGGGGGCGCAGCCGGTCCACCCGCTGCCCGGCGACGAGCACCTCGCCGGCGTCGGGGGAGTCGATGCAGGCCAGCAGCCGCAGCAGCGAGGACTTGCCCGACCCGGACGGCCCGACCACCACGGTCACCCGGGCGCGCGGGATCGCCAGGGTGACGTCGACCAGCGCGGGGACCGACTCGGTCGCCGTCCGGTAGGTCTTCTCCACGCCGCGGCACACGGCGGCGGGAGCGGTGTCGGCCGCGGGGGCGAAGACCGGGGCGGACAGCGGGTCCTCGGCGAACCGGAAGCCCTCGGCGCTGGTCATCGACGGGCAGCCTAGAGGTCGGTGGCGGCCCTGCCCGGCAGGTCGACCTGGCCGGTGAGGTAGCGCTGCACGGTGGGGCCGACGGCCGCGACGAGCTCGTCCGCCGACGCCGACGCCAGCGGTTCGACCTGCAGCACGTAGCGGGTCATCACCACCCCGATCAGCTGGGAGGCGACCAGCGACCCGCGGGCCTCCGCCTCGGCGGCCGGGAGGTCCAGCGTGCCGACCACCCGGCGCAGCACCTGGGCGACGAGGAACTCGCGGAGCAGCCGGGCGGTCCACTCGTTGCTCACCGCCGAGCGCACCAGCGCCAGGCCGGCGGCGCGGGTGGGGCCGTCCCAGACCTTCACCAGCAACCGGACGACGTTGGCGCCGAGCTGGTCCGGCCCGCCGGCCAGCGCCTCCGGCAGCAGCTCCTCCGGGTCGGCCGGAGCCTCGATCGCGGCGAGGAAGAGCTTGTCCTTGCTGCCGAAGTAGTGGTGCACGAGGGCCGGGTCGACCCCGGCGTCGGCGGCGATCACCCGGATCGACGCGCCGTCGAACCCGCGCTCGGCGAAGGCGGTGCGCGCCGCGGCGAGCACCGCCTCCCGCGTGCCGGGGTTGCCGGGGCGCCGGCCGCTGGGGCGGGCGCGGCGTGCGGGCTGGCTCAGCTGGTCCTCCTCCGCAGGGTGGCCGCCGCCAGCCCGAGGGCCAGCAGCGCGGCGCCGGCGACGACGCCGACGTCGGTCCACATGGTGCCCGTCGCCTCCGTCGAGCGACCGACCTCCTGCAGGGCCTCGACGGCGTAGGTGAGCGGGAGGGCGTCGCTGACCACCTGCAGCCAGCCGGGCAGCTGCTCGCGCGCCACCAGCAGCCCGCAGAGGAAGAACTGCGGCAGCACGACGACCGGCATGAACTGCACGGCCTGGAACTCGCTGCGGGCGAAGGCGCTCGCCAGCAGCCCCAGCGCCACCCCCAGCACGGCGTCGACGACGGCGATCAGGACGACGAGCGCGAGCGGACCGGCGACGTCCAGGCCGTAGAGCGTCGTCGCCACGGTCACGGTGACCACAGCCTGCAGCGCGGCGGCCAGCCCGAACGCGGCGCCGTAGCCGAGCAGCAGGTCGGGGCGGGAGAGCGGCGTGGTGAGCAGCCGCTCGAGCGTCCCGGAGGTGCGCTCGCGGAGCATCGCGATGCTGGTCACCAGGAACATCACCACGAACGGGAAGACGCCGAGCATGATCAGCCCGACCCGGTCGAAGGTGTCCGGCTGACCGGGTCGGGCCGGGACGTCGGACCAGATCAGGTAGAGCAGCCCGAGCAGGGCGCTGGGCAGCACCAGCAGCATCGCCACCGTGCGGTGGTCGTGGGCGAGCTGGCGCAGCACCCGGCCTGCCGTGGCGGTGGTCAGCGCGGGGCTGAGGGTGGTCGTCACGCCGCCACCTCCTCGGTCTCGCGCACCAGGGAGAGGAAGGCCTCTTCCAGGTCGTCGGTACCGGTGCGGGTGCGCAGCTCGGCGGGCGTGGAGTCGCTGAGCAGCCGGCCCTCGCGGAGCAGCAGCAGCCGGTCGCAGCGACCGGCCTCGTCCATCACGTGGCTGGAGACGACCAGCGTCGTCCCGGCGTCGGCGAGGGCGTGGAAGCGGCTCCACAGCTCGACCCGCAGCACCGGGTCGAGGCCGACGGTCGGCTCGTCCAGCACCAGCAGCTCCGGTTCGCCGACCAGCGCGCAGGCCAGCGACGCGCGCCCGCGCTGACCGCCGGAGAGCTCCTCGACCAGCTGGCCGGCGGCGTCGGCGAGGCCGACGTCGGCGATCGCCGCGTCGGCGGCTGCGGCTCCCCGGCCGTACAGGGCGGCGAAGTAGCGGGCGTTCTCCCGGACGGTGAGGTCGGCGTACACGCTCGGGGCCTGGGTGACGTAGCCGACCCGCGAGCGCAGCTCCGCCGAACCGGCCGGTCGGCCCAGCACGGTGACCGACCCCGAGCGCACCTGCTGCACGCCGACGATCGCGCGCATCAGGGTGCTCTTCCCGCTCCCGCTCGGCCCCAGCAGGCCGGTGACCTGACCGGGCGGGACGGTGCAGCCCACCTCGTGCAGGACCCGGCGCGCCCCGCGGTGCACGACCAGGTCGGTGACGGTGACAGCGGCGTCCATGACGACCTCCACAACTCAACGAGTGGTGAACTCAACGCTAGATGAGTTGCACGGATCGGGCAAGACCCCGGTGCGGCGGAGCGGGCTCAGGGTGCGGCGGTGCCGGCCCGGAGGAACGCGGTCACGCGGACGTCGGTCGGGCCTGCCGGCGTCGGACCGCGTCGAGCAGCGCGATGAGCGCCAGCGGGACCACCGACCAGAGCCCGAGGACCCACAGCGCACGGGTCACGCCGTCGCCGTCGAAGTAGGTGGCGCCGCGCAGCGCCCGCACGGCGACCCCGGGCGGGAGGACCTCCGCCAGCGGGTGCAGCCACGGCGGCAGGTACTCGGCGGGGAGGTTGCCCGTGCTGGTGGCGTTGCCGAGGACGACAGGCCCAGCGAGGTGACGAAGGTGCCGGCCGACCCGATGGACCGCGGAGTAGGACTGGATGCCGAACAGGAAGCCGCCGAGCACCACCCCGAAGGAGCCGTAGAAGATCCCCAGGCCGCGCGTGTCACCGGGAGCCAGCGGCCGCAGGTCCTCGGCCTGCAGCTGCCCGCCGGCCTGCTGGGCGAGCGGGCTGAACGCCTGGGTCACCGTCATGGTCACGCCCTGGCCGTTGGCGCCGGCGGAGAGCAGCCGCGCGGGCGGGCCGGGCAGGAAGGCGGCGTACACGTCCCGCTGCAGGACGGCGGCGCGGGCGGCCGCCTCGTCGGTCAGCCGGGCGACGGCGAACTCGCCCGGGGCGGCCCGGTCCAGCGCGGTGCGCACCTGGTCGACCTGCGCCGCGCTGCCGACGACGCCGACCGGCAGGTCGTGCGGTACCGCCGCGTGGAAGGCGTCCAGGAAGACGACCACGAACGCCAGGCCGATCAGCGTCGCCACCAGCGCCGGGACCAGGACCCCGCGGGCCAGCGCAGCGACGGCTGAACCCTCCGACCGCTGGGTCTCCACGCCGGCCTCCGCCGGGCCGGGTGGGGGGCTGAAGCCGCCGGGCACGCGGGGTCTCCTCGGGGTCGGGGTGACAGGCGCGCAGCGTCAGGCGGGCAGCGTCAGGCGGGCAGGTCGCCGGCCAGCGACCGGCCGAGCGCGTCGCCGGAGCGCCAGGCGCTCTCCACCTTCGACGGTGCGCACCAGCCGTCGCCGCACCGGCCGATCCCGTCGTCCAGGGCGAAGGGGGCCTCGCGGGGCGCGGTGGGCTTGGCGAAGGTCCAGCGGTGCGCGTGGGCCCACCCCGGGTCGGCGTCGATGCCCAGCAGCGCGCGGACCGCCGCCGTCACCGCCGGGACGGCGTGGTCGGGGTCGTCGAGGTGCTCGGCCGCGAAGGCCGGGGTGGTGTGGGCGACGAGCACCGGGGCGGCGTCGCCCCGCCGGTCGCCGTCGTCGGCCACCCACTCGAGCACGGGGGAGCCGTGCACGAAGACGCCGTGCAGGTCGGCGGGCCAGCGCCGGTCCGGCCAGCCCAGCGCGACGGCCAGCGAGGGCTGCCAGCCCGCGTCCGGGACGTCGTCCGAGGCCAGCAGCCGGGCCGCCTGCGGATCGGGCATGGCCAGCACCACCGCGGCCACCGCCTCGCCGTCCACCTGCGGTCCGCGGGTCACCTCGGTGACAGCGCGGCCGAGCTCGACGTCCAGCCCGGTGGCGAGGTCGACGACCAGGCTGCGCAGCCCGCCGGGGGTGCCGTAGCGGACCGGGCCGGAGGTCGTCCGCTCGATGCCGCCGGGCCCGGCGACCGCGAACGTGTCGGTCCACGGCCGGGCCAGCCCGCGCCGCACCCAGTCCTCGACGACCGGCGCGAACGCCGAGCCCTCGCCCGCGGTCAGGTAGGAGGCGCCAAGGTCGACCGGCCGGCCGTGCAGGGTCCGGCCGCCCATCCGCCCGCCGAGCCGGCGTCCGCGGTCGACCAGCCGCACCCGGGCGCCCCGGTCGGCCAGGGCCCGGGCGCAGGCCACCCCGGAGATCCCGCCACCGACGACGACCGTGCTGCGTGCGCTGTCCACGCCGCCGATCCTGCGGGGCACGACGTGATCGCGCGCGGCGAGCCCCGCGGGCCGGTCCTGGGGGAGGGGCGGCGGCCGGGCGAGGGCCGGCGGGGATGATCGACGGTGTGCCCGCGCCCGAGGTGATCACCGATCCGACCGACGAGCGGGTGGCGGACTTCCGTGACCTGGTGGCCGGCGACCGTCGTCCCGGTACCGAACGGGGCACCGGGCCGGTCATCGTCGAGGGGGTCCCCGCAGTGGATCGCCTGCTGGCCTCGCCGTACCCGGTGCGCAGCGTGATCGGCATCCCCGGCCGGGTCGCCGCCCTCGACCTCCCCGCCGGCACCACCGCGTACGAGGCGGACAAGTGGGTCCTCTCGGACCTGATCGGCTTCCGGCTGACCCGCGGGGTGCTCGCCTCCGCCGACCGGCTGCCGCCGCCGGACCTGGACGCGCTCGTCACCGGCCCGGACCCGGCGGCACCACGGCGGCTCGCGGTGCTCGAGGGGCTCAACGACCACGAGAACATCGGGTCGATCGCCCGGTCCGCCGTCGCGCTCGGCATCGACGGGCTCCTGCTGGACCCGCACTGCGCCGACCCGCTCTACCGGCGGTGCGTCCGGGTGTCGATGGGGCACGTGCTGACGCTGCCGATCGCGGTGCTCGGGGACTGGCCCGGCGGCCTGGACCGGCTGCACGAGGCCGGGTACCTCACCGTCGCCCTCACCCCGGCGGACGACGCGGTCGACCTCACCGACGTCGACCCCGGGGCACACCCCCGCACCGCGGTGCTGCTCGGTGCGGAGGGGCCCGGCCTCACCCGCGAGGCGCAGCAGGCCGCCCGGGTGCGGGCCCGGATCCCGATGCGCAGCGGCGTCGACTCGCTCGGGGTCGCCGCGGCGGCCGCCGTCGCCTTCGCCACGCTGCGCTGACCCGGCGGGCGGTCCCAGCCGGCGACGGCGGCGGCCAGGGCCGCTGCCTCGTCGCGCTCGAGACCGGCGTACGGGTGGTCGACGACGTGCAGCCAGCCGCCGCCGGGCTGCCGACGCGCGACCTCGGCGCTGATCGCGGACACCGTCTGGTCACCGATGGTGAGCGTCCACTCGTTGCTCAGCACCGCGAGGTCACCCGCCTCGATGACGTAGCGACTGCGCAGGGTCATGTGGCCCTTCATCTCGAGCAGGCCCGCCCACTGCTCGCCGATCGCCTCCCTGCCGGTCACGGTCGAACCGTCCGGCACCACAGCCGGCCGGCCTGGCGCGGCATCGTGGCCCGCAGTGAGCTGCCGACCGGCTGCAGTGGCGTTCAGCCGCGCAGGGACAGCTTGGCCAGCTCGGCCCGCGCCTGCTCGGCGACCTGCGGGGCGCACAGCACGTCGTACCGGCTGGCGACCACCTGGCTGGTGCTGGTGAAGTCCCGCTTGCCCTGCGAGGCGGCGTAGCCGACCGCGCCGAAGACCGCGCCGAACACCAGCCCGATCAGGAGACCGGTGAGCACCGAGCCGATCCAGTCGGCGCCGTCGGTGGCGAAGATGCCGAGCAGCAGGCCCACGAAGAGCCCGAACCAGGCGCCGCTGGCCGCGCCGGCGCCGATCGCCCGGCCCCAGCTGAGCCGGCCGGTGACCCGCTCGACCATCCGCAGGTCGCTGCCGATGATCGTCACGTTCTCCACCGGGAACTTCTGGTCGGAGAGGTGGTCCACCGCCCGCTGTGCCTGCTGGTAGTTCTCGTAGGACCCCACCTGCACGCCGCCGAGCGGCATGGACACCGATGCTGACACGACTGTCTCCGCTCCGGGCCGGGGACGACGACCAGCCCACCACCGGAACGATCTTCCTGGGCCCACTGTTCCGCAAGGCCCCTGTGCCGGGAGTCGGACGGTCTCGACCGCTCACTCGCCTCCGTGCAGGGGCCCGCCGCGAGCTCGCGAGTGGTGGGGAGCAGGGAGGTCCTTCAGCGGTGCCGGCGGACCCCGAAGACGATGTCCTCCCAGGCCGGGATCCGGGCGCGTGGGTCGTCGGTCTCGCCGTCACCGAGCGGACCGAGGACGATGGTGTCCTGGGTGTCGGCGTCGTCGTACGGGCTGAGCGCGGGGTGGCCGTCGTACGCCGGCCGGGCCTCGCCGTACGGGCCGTCGTCGCCGGAGAGCAGGACGTCGACCGGGTTGCCGTCGGCGGGGACCACGTTGCGCACCTGGTCGTCGAGCCGGTCGTCGTGGCCGGGCTGGTCGTCCCCCTGCCCCCCGCCGCCGTAGCCGTCCGCGCCGGGCGCCGTCGGGGCGGACCGGCGCGAGATGGGCGCAGCCGGCAGGCCGACCGGGACGTCGGGGACGACCCGGACCAGCCGGGTGCCCTCGGCGAAGTCCATCGTCGTGGCGTCGACCGGGGTCACCGTCTTGGCCGGGATGTCGTAGCTCCACCGGGTGGTGCCGGACTTGTGGCCGGCGCGCCAGGCGGCGCGGACCTGCCAGGTGCCGTCCTCGGACCGGTGCGCGTCCCACCGGACGGCGTCCAGGTCGGCGCCGAGCAGGCGCAACCGCTCGGACATGAACTGCTCCAGCGGCACGCTGGGCGTCCCCTCCGACAGCCGGACCCGGGCGTCGCGGGCCTGCTCGGCCACCCGGGTGCGCTCCTGCAGCACGGGATGGGCGAACCGCATGATCCGCTCGACCCGGGTGCCCGAGGCGTGCGCGACCTGCTCGGGGCTCTCCCCGGCGCGGATGCGCGCCTGGATCACCCGGGGCGGCAGGTCGTTGGCCGGCTGCGCGGGGGCGGGCTGCGGCGCCGCCTCCTGCGCGGGCTCCGGGGTCGGCTCGGCCGGCCGGCTCGCGAGGAGCGACCGCAGGTGCTCGTCGACCGCCAGCTCGAGGTGCTCGACGTCGTCGGACGGGTCGGGCCCCTCCGCGGCGAGCACCAGGTGGGTGCCGTCCTCGGAGAGCGCCACGAGGCGCAAGGAGCGCATGGGGCGACCTCCAGCAGGGAACCGGTGCTCATCCGGGGGAGCGGACCAGCTGCAACGCTATCCGCGCCTCCGGGCACGTGTACGGCCGACACGCCCGGCCCGGCGCGTCGGCTCGACAACAGCCCGCGGAACGTCCTCGACCGTCGGTCACCGCCCGGTCGCAGGCTGCTGCGGCGGCCGTCAGGATGGTCCCTCAGCGCCCCTGACCGGCGCCAGGTCACGTGCCCGAAACAGTCCGGGGGCATGGTGGACCGGACGTTCTGCGACGGCAACCGGCACAGGGAGGGGCACGCATGTGCGGCATCTCGGGTGAGGTCCGGTTCGACGGTGGGATCGCCGACATGGCGGCGGTCGCCGCCATGTGCGACCAGCTGCAGCGCCGGGGGCCCGACGGTTCCGGCGGCTGGCAGTCCGGGCCGGTGGCGCTCGGCCACCGGCGACTGAAGATCATCGACCTGACCGACGCCGGCGCCCAGCCGATGGTCGACGCCGAGCTCGGCCTGACCACGGTCTTCAACGGGATCATCTACAACTACCGGGAGCTGCGTGCCGAGCTGCAGCAGGCCGGCTACCGGTTCTTCTCCACCTCTGACACCGAGGTGGTGCTCAAGGCCTACCACCGCTGGGGTGCGGCCTGCGTCGAGCGCTTCCTCGGGATGTTCGCGTTCGTGGTGGTCGAGCGGGGGACCGGCCGGGTGGTCATGGGCCGCGACCGGCTGGGCATCAAGCCGCTGTACCTCAGCCGCGGCCCCGGCCGGGTGCGCTTCGCCTCCTCGCTGCCGGCCCTGGTGCGGGCCGGCGGCGTGGACACCGGCATCGACCCGGTCGCGCTGCACCACTACATGTCCTTCCACGCCGTGGTCCCCGCGCCCCGCACGATCCTGGCCGGGGTCCGCAAGCTGCCGCCCGCCACGGTGCGCACCTACGAGCCGGACGGGCGCGAGTCCGACTGGGAGTACTGGCGCCCGGTGCACGAGCGGCGGGCCGAGCTCGCCGACCTGCACCCGGTGGAGTGGCAGGAGCGGGTCCTCGAGCAGCTGCGGATCGCCGTCCGGCGGCGGATGGTGTCCGACGTCCCGGTCGGCGTGCTGCTCTCCGGCGGCCTGGACTCCAGCCTCATCGTCGGGCTGCTCGCCGAGGAGGGCCAGAAGGACCTCGCCACGTTCTCCATCGGCTTCGAGGCGGTGGGCGAGCGGTCGGGCGACGAGTTCGTCTACTCCGACGTCATCGCCGAGACCTTCGCGACCGACCACCACCGGCTGATGGTGCCCAGCGCCGACGTGCACGCGGGGCTGGACGGGGCGATCGGCGCGATGAGCGAGCCGCAGACCAGCCACGACGCCGTCGCGTTCTACTTGCTCTCGCAGCAGGTCAGCCAGCACGTGAAGGTGGTGCAGAGCGGGCAGGGCGCCGACGAGGTGATGGCCGGTTACGACTGGTACCCGCCGCTGGACGGCGTCCCGGTCGCCGACGCCGTCGACGCCTACGCGAGCGTCTTCATCGACCGCCCGCACCGCGAGCTGGCACGCGTCCTGGCCGAGCGCTGGATGGTCACCGAGGACGTCAGCCGGGCCTTCGTCGCCGAGCACTTCGCCCGGCCGGGCGCGGACACCACGCTGGACCGGGCGCTGCGGCTGGACTCGACGATCATGCTGGTCGACGACCCGGTCAAGCGGGTGGACAACATGACGATGGCGTGGGGCCTCGAGGCACGCGTGCCGTTCCTGGACCACGAGTTCGTGGAGCTGGCCGCCGCCGTCCCGCCGGAGCTGAAGCTGCTGCACGGGGGCAAGGGGGTGCTCAAGGACGCCGCCCGCAAGGTCGTGCCGGCCGACGTCATCGACCGGCCGAAGGGCTACTTCCCGGTCCCGGCCATCATCGACCTGCAGGGGGAGTACCTGGAGACGGTGCGGGCGGCGCTGCACGCACCGGAGGCCCGGGACCGTGGCCTGTTCCGCACCGAGTACGTCGACCGGCTGCTGGCCGAACCGAACAGCCACCGCACCACCCTGGGCTCCAACCAGCTCTGGCAGGTGGGCCTGCTCGAGCTCTGGCTGCAGCGGCACGGCATCCGCTGACGCCGCGGGGCTCTTCACGGGCCCGACCCGTCCTGCCGATGCCGGGGAGGACGACGACGTCCACCCCGGCAGGCCCGCTCTGCCCCGTCCCGTCGAGGAGGTGACATGACCGACGCGCTGCGCTCCGCCGGCCTGTCCACGGAGGTGCGCCTCGCCATCGCCGAGATCGCCGGTGCCTCCGGCGCCTGGTGCCCCACGCTCGCGCCCACCGGTGACCGGGTCGCCTACGTGAGCGACCGCTCCGGGCTGCCGCGCCTGGAGGTCGCCACCCTCGAGCAGCAGACGCCGCCGGCCGTGCTGTCCGGCCCGGGCGAGGAGGTCGTCTCGGTCGCCTGGTCGCCGGACGGCGAGTGGCTGGCCTACCTGGTGAGCCCGGGCGGGTCGATCTGCGCGCAGCTGTGGGCTGTGCGGCCCGACGGCACCGAGCGGCACCTGGTCGCGGGGGAGGACCCCCGGTCCACCGTCTTCGCCGGCGGCTGGACCGCCGCGGCCGGCCACTACGTCTGCTCGATCGCCCCCGGCGACGGCCCGGACGCCGACGTCGTCCTGGTCGACGTGGTCAGCGGCGCCCGGCGCGCGCTGGCCACCGGCGGCTTCCTCTCGGTCACCTCGGTCGCCGCCGACGAGCGCACCGTGCTGGCCCGCCGGGGGCCGCGCGGGCACCGGCACGTCGTGCTGGTCGACGTCCCCACCGGCGCCCAGCGGCGGGTCATCCCGCTCGGCGACCCCGGCGGCCGGGCGTCGGAGGACGGCCGGTTCGCCCCGGACGGCCGGGCGGTCTACCTGCGGGCCGGGCTGCCGGGCCTGCCCGACGTGCCCCGCAGCGACCGGACGGCGCTGGTCCGGGTCCCGCTCGACGAGGACCGGGCGCCCGGGCGCGGTGAGGTGCTGGTGTCCCGGCCGGACGCCGACCTCGACGCCTACGCCGTCCGCGCCGACGGCACCGTCGTCTGCGTCTGGAACGCCGACGGGTGCACCGAGCTCGACGTCCGCGACCTGGCCGACGGCACGCTGCGGCACACCGTCCCGCTGCCCCAGCCGGTGATGCCGGGCTGGTCGCTGTCGCCCGACGGCCGCACGCTGCTCGCCGAGCTCACCGGCCCGCTGTCCCCGCGGTCGCTGTGGCTGGTGGCCCTCGACGGCGAGGACACCGCGGTCCCGCTGCCCTCGACCCCCCGGCGTCCCGACGTGCACCTGCTGGTCACCCCGGAGCACCGCCGGTACCCGGCCGCCGACGGCACCGAGCTCGACGGCTGGCTCTACACGCCGCCCGGGGTGCACGGGCCCAACCGCACGGTGGTCAGCTTCCACGGCGGCCCGGAGGGCCAGGAGCGGTCGGGTTTCTCCCCGGTGGCGCAGTCACTGGTCGCCGCCGGGCTGACCGTGTTCGCCCCGAACGTGCGCGGCTCCGGCGGGCACGGTGCGGCGTTCATGGCCGCCGACGACCTGGCCGCCCGGGAGGCCTCCTTCGACGACGTCGTGGCCACCGTGGAGCACCTGGTCACCGCCGGCATCGCGTTGCCCGGGCAGGTCGGCGCGCACGGCTGGTCCTACGGCGGCTACCTGACGCTGGTGGCGCTGACCCGCTGGCCGGAGCTCTTCGCCGCCGGCGCCACGCTCGCCGGGATGAGCGACCTGCGCACCTTCTTCGCCGGCACCGAACCGTGGATGGCGGCTGCGTCGGTGACCGAGTACGGCGACCCGGTGGCCGACCGGGAGATGCTCGCCGCCCTCTCGCCGATGACCGCGCTCGGCCGGCTGACCGCCCCGGTCCTGCTGACCCACGGCGACCGGGACACCAACGTGCCGGTGCTCGAGTCCATCCAGGCGCACCAGGAGCTCACCGCGCTGGGCGCACCGGCCGAGCTGGTGCTGCTGCGCGGCGAGGGACACACGATCGTGGGACGGGAGAACCTGGTGCACCTCTCCGAGCGGGTGGCCGAGTGGTTCGATCGATGGCTGTGAAGGCGACGGGCGAGTGAGCATCGCAGGGAGCTGCCCGAAGCCGACAGGGAGCGAGCATCGCAGGGAGCGCCAGCGACCGAGGAGCGGAACGACCGCGGAGGCGACCCGTGCTGTTGACCGAGGAGCCGAGCGGGTCCGGAGTCGGACCATGAACGCCGTGAGCCCGGGATGACCAGCGGTCCCGGCGTCTTCGCCCGGTACCCCGCCTCGGCGTCGGACGAGGCCGTGACCACCGACGGCTCGGTCCGGCCCGGCTACGCGCCGGTCGCCCGGGTCCTCGACCGGCTCGGCGGGGTCGGCCTCGCGGCCGTCGTCGGCGCGGTCGCCCAGGAGCGGCGGATGCGCGGGGTCGTCTTCGGCAGCTACGTCGACGGCCGGCTCGAGGAGCGCCCGTTCCCGCTCTGCCCGGTCCCGCGGTTGCTCTCGGCGGCCGACTGGGCGCACCTGTCCGCCGGCGTGGAGCAGCGCACCCGGGCACTGAACGCCTTCCTGGCCGACGTCTACCGCCCGGCCGGACGGCGGCGCACCGACGAGGACAAGCAGCCCGAAGTGGTGCGGGCCGGCGTCGTCCCGGACTGGGTCGTCTCCGCCAGCCCCGGGTACCGGCCGGACGCCGTCAGCTCAGCTGCGGCCGGGCAGCAACGGATCACCGTCTCCGGGATGGACCTGCTGCTGGGGCCGGGCGGCTGGGTGGTGCTCGAGGACAACCTGCGGGTGCCCTCCGGCATCGGCTACGCCCTCACCAACCGGGACAGCGGCCGGGCCGCGCTGCCGCAGCTCTACGCCGAGGCCGAGGCCGCGGGGCTGGTCGACCCGGCCGAGTCGGTGGCGCTGCTGCACGCCGCGCTGGCCGATGCCGCACCGGCCGGGTGCGCAGGGGTGCCGCAGCTGGGCCTGCTCACCGACGGCCCGCACAACTCCGCCTGGTTCGAGCACCAGCTGCTCGCCGAGGCGATGGGCATCCCGGTCGTCACCCCCGACGTCCTCTGGCCGACCGCGGCCGGCGGGGTGGCGGTGCAGCGGGAC
This sequence comes from Modestobacter excelsi, assembly GCF_005930495.1. Taxonomy (GTDB): domain Bacteria; phylum Actinomycetota; class Actinomycetes; order Mycobacteriales; family Geodermatophilaceae; genus Modestobacter; species Modestobacter excelsi. The sequence goes on from NZ_SJEX01000026.1 coordinate 23,696, forward strand.
GGCGAGCGGGTGCCGGTCGACGTCCTGTACCGGCGCTTCGACGAGGCGGACCTGGCCGCCCACCTCACCCCCAGCGGCGCCTCGGTCGGCGCGCTGCTCGCCGGGGCGGTCCGCGGCGGGCGGCTCGCGGTGGCGAACGTGCCGGGCAACGGCGTGGCCGACGACAAGGCCACCTACCGCTACGTCGACGCGATGATCCGGTTCTACCTGGCCGAGGAGCCGGTGCTGTCCTGCGTGCCGACCTGGCTGCTGGCCGAGGAGGTCGACCTGGCCGAGGTGCGCGACCGGCTGCACGAGCTCGTCGTCAAGCCGGTCGACGGGTACGGCGGGCAGGGCGTCGTCTTCGGCCCGCTGTGCTCGGCCGCCGAACTGGCCGAGCTGCAGGCCGAGGTGCTCGCCGCCCCGCACCGGTTCGTGGCCCAGCAGCCGGTCGACTTCTCCACGGTCCCGACCGTCGTCGACGGCATGGTCGTGCCGCGGCACGCCGACCTGCGGGTCTTCGCCGTCGCCGGCAGCAGCACCCGGGCGCTGCCCGCCCCGCTGACCCGGGTCGCGCTCACCGAGGGCTCGATGCTGGTCAACTCCAGCCAGGGCGGCGGCAGCAAGGACACCTGGGTCCTGCCCACGTGAGCCGGGTCGCAGCGCGTCACTCCCCGAGCGCTGGGACTCCACTCAGCCAGGCGGTCCAGGCGCTGGTGACCATGTCGTGCAGGTCGTGCCGCGCGCGGAAGCCGAGCTCGCGCTCGATCCTGCCGACCGCGGCCACCACGCTCGCCGGGTCGCCGGCACGGCGGCCGACCACCTCGGGCGTGGTGTCCGCGCCGGTCACCTCGCCGACCACCCGGAGGACGTCGAGCACGCTGCTGCCCTGCCCGCGGCCCACGTTGTAGGTGCCCCCCGGCGAGCCGGACGTCAGGGCGCGCACCGCGGCGAGGTGGGCGTCGGCGACGTCGGCGACGTGCACGTAGTCCCGGACGCCGGTGCCGTCGGGCGTGCCGTGGTCGTCGCCGAACACGACCGGGGCGCAGCCGGCGTCCAGCGCCGCGAAGACCAGCGGCACCAGGTTGGCCGCACCCGAGTCGCCCAGCCGGGGTGCCACCGCGCCGGCGACGTTGAAGTAGCGCAGCGAGGTCGCGGCCAGACCCCACGCGGCGGCGCAGTCGCGGAGCAGCCACTCGCCGACCAGCTTGGTCTGCCCGTAGGGCGACAGCGGCCGGCACGGCGCGTCCTCGGCCACCGGGTCCTGCTCGGGGGTGCCGTAGACGGCGGCGCTGCTGGAGAACACGAACCGGGCCACGCCCTTGGCCCGGCAGCTCTCCAGCAGCGCGATGAGCCCCTCGACGTTCTCCGCGTAGTAGGTCAGCGGGTCGGCGACCGACTCGGCCACCTGCTTCTTGCCGGCCACGTGCACCACGCCCTGCACGGCGTGCTCGCGCAGCACCCGGCGGACCAGTCCCCGGTTCCGGACGGAGCCGACGACCAGCGGCACACCGGGCAGCTCCTCCAGCCGGCCGGCGTCCCCGGTGGACAGGTCGTCGAGCACCACGACCTGCTCACCGGCCGCGGTCATCGCGTGCACGACGTGCGCACCGATGTAGCCGGCACCGCCGGTGACCAGCCAGCTCATGCCCGGACCGGGCTGTCCGCCCGGGCCAGCACGGCGCGCGCCGCCGGGCCGGCGAGCAGCACCTCCGGCAGCCCGGCGAGCGCCGCGCGCATCGGCACCTCGCCACCGAACTGGAAGCCGAGCTGGGTGGTGTAGCAGGCGCAGGCGTCGGCCCGCCGGTCCGCGCGCTGGGCCAGCTCGACCGGTGCCAGGCCGTCGGGCAGCGCCGGCCCGGGGACGGCGTCGGGTCGGCGGAGCACGTAGGGGCTGTCCCGCCACCAGAGCACCGGCGGGTCCAGCGACGCGACCGCCCGCAGCACCTGCAGGTGGTCGACGTGCGCGCCCAGCGCCTGCGGCGCCAGCCACAGGTCCGCGTCGAGCCCGGCCAGCCGGTCGGCCACCTCGCGCCAGACGTCGTCGCCCGGGTGCACGCCGGCGAACAGGTCGGGGGCGCTGGTGTAGCCGCGGTGCGGTGCCTCGGGCAGGTCGAGGTCGACCGGGGTGGCGCCGAGGACCGCCATCGCGGCCGCGTTCTCCGCCCGGCGCAGCGCCAGGTAGTCGACGTCGGGGGGCAGGCCCTTGTCCAGCTGGCAGGCCAGCGCGAAACCGGTCGGGTCGGGCACGCTGCGGGTGAAGCAGGTGACCACGGTGACCTCGTGCCCGGCCTCGGCCAGCGCCGCGAGCGTCGCCCCGGCGGAGAAGGCCGCGTCGTCCAGGTGCGGGCTGACCGCGAGCACGCGCATCAGAGCAGGTGCGCCGCGGCCCGGAACCGGCAGCTCGGGTCGACGGTGGTGGGCGGCGTCCAGTCCAGGTCGGGCACGGTCCCGGCGAGCTCGGTGTAGACCTCGTCGATCGCCCTGGCCAGCACCGGCCAGGAGTACAGCCGGCGGACCTCCTCCAGGGCCGTCGTCGCCAGCCGGGTGCGCAGCGGGGCGTCGGAGAGCAGCCGGTCCAGCTCCTTGGTCAGGCCCGCGACGTCACCGGGGGCGTGCAGCAGGCCGTTCTCCTCGTGCCGCAGGCAGTCGACGACGCCGACGCTGTCGGTGCTGACCGTGGGCAGGCCGCTGGCCATCGCCTCCAGCAGCGTGTTGCTGAAGCCCTCGCTGTAGGTCGGGCTGACGAAGACGTCGGCCGAGCGGTACACCGCCGGCGCCTCGTCCGGGGGCACGTAGCCGAGGAAGGTGGTGCGGCTGTCCGCGCGGGCGCGGGCCTCCTCGAGGTCCGGGCCGATGCCGGAGACCACCAGCCGGACGCCGTCGGGCAGCGCCTCAAGAAGGTCGAGCACGCCCTTGCGGCGGTCGACCCGGCCGTGGAACAGCAGCACCGGCGGGTCGGCCAGGCTGCCCGGCGGCCGTTCGGCCGGGGTGAAGCGCCGGGTGTCGGTCGCGCCCGGGACGATCCGGAAGCGCACCGGGTCGGTGCCCAGGTTGCCGACCACCTCGTCGCGGAAGCTGGCGCTGCCGATCAGCACCGCGCCGGCGTGGTCGAGCACGGCGCGCATCGCCTCGGCGTGGGTGCGGCAGCAGGTGCCCACCCAGTGGCCGTCCCCGCCCTGGATGCTCACCACGTTCGGCACGCCGGTCCGCCGGGAGGCCGCCAGCACGGCCAGCCCCGGCGGGTAGCCGTACTGGGCGTGCAGCACGTCGAAGGGCCGCCGGTCGTGCAGGCCGACGACGGTGCGCACGATCTCCTCGATGTCGCCCTCCCAGTCGGCGGGGACGACGGTCTCGCCGCGGCTGGGCAGCGCGTGGACCTCGACGCCGGCCGGCACCCGGTCGGCCGGCGGGGGGCCGCCCCCGTAGACCCGGGTACCGGCCTCGTCGTCCCGGTACTGGCTGACCAGCGTCACGTCATGGCCGAGCGCGACCAGCTCGCGCAGCAGGTTCTCCGCGTAGACGCTCATGCCGCTCACCGCCGGCCAGTAGCGCCGGCTCACGAAGCAGACCCTCATGCCTCGGCCTTCCTCAGCAGCTCGATGGAGCGGGGCACCAGCTGGTGCGCCCGGTGGCCGTCGCGGGAGAGCTCCAGGCTGACCAGCCGGTCGTAGCCCACCGCGCGCAGCGCGGCGAGCACGGCGGGCAGGTCGACGTCGCCCTCGTCGAGCGGCAGGTGGTCGTGGACGCCGCGCCGCATGCCCTCGACGGCGACCGCCCCGAGGTGCGGCCCGAAGGTGGTCACCGCCTCCTCGGGGGTGTACCGGCCGCTGACCACGCAGTGCCCGGTGTCCAGCGCCAGGGTCAGGCCCGGTACCCGGTCGGCGAGCGCGGCCCAGTCGTCGGCGTCCTCGACGAGCATCCCCGGCTCTGGTTCGACGGCCAGCGCGTAGGAGCGCCCACCGTGGCTGTCGACCAGCGCCCGCACGCCGTCGACCAGCCAGCGCCGGGCGTCGTCCCGGTCGACCCCGGGCTGCGGCACGCCGGCCCAGAAGCTCACCGCCTCGGCCTGCAGCACCTCGGCGAGGTCGCAGGCCAGCCGCAGGTAGGCCAGCCGGCGGGCCCGGCCCTCCGGCGTCGGGTTGACCAGCGTCGGCTCGTGCTTGACCCGCGGGTCGAGCAGGAACCGCGCGCCGGTCTCGACCACCACGCCCAGCCCGAGGGAGTCGCAGCGGCGGCGGACCCGCTCGGCGTGCGCGACGGCGTCGTCGGCGAACGGGTCGAGGTGGTGGACGTCGAGGGTGAGGGCCACCCCGGCGTATCCGGTGTCTGCCAGGAACGACAGCGCGTCGTCCAGCCGGTGCGAGGTCAGCCCGTTGGTGTTGTAGGCGTACCGCAGGCTCATGACGCCACCGCCAGCGCCGCCACGTGCCGGCCGGGCTCGCGGTAGAGCGCGTACAGCTCGCCGACCGCGCGGTCGGCGCCGGCCCGGTCGAACCAGGCCGGACCGCCCAGCCGCTCCTCGGCGTCGGCGGTCAGGTGGACCCGCGCCCAGCCGCCCGGGTCCGCGCCGACGACGGCGAGCCCGGCGCCGGGGCCCTCGCCGCGGTCCAGCAGCCGCCGCACGCCGCGCTCGCCGATCCGGCCGTAGGACATCGTCTCGGCCTCCAGGCCGGGCGCCAGCACCTTCGCCGCGACGGCCTCGCCCCGCGAGGGCTGCAGGTCCACCAGCACGTCGAACCCCTCGGCGGTCAGGGTGCCGACCACGTCGTCGTCCCCGCCGGTCGGCAGGTCGGTCAGCGCCACGGTGCTCCGCCGCGACAGCACCGAGCCGCGCAGCAGGTCGGTCAGCCGGTCGGTGCCCAGCCGGGTCCACGCGAGCATCGCCTGCAGCGCACGGTCCTCCTCGACCATCCGCTCCGGCGGGTGCCCGCGCAGCCACTGGTCGAGGTAGCCCGGCGGGGTGGCGGCGGCGACGGCGTCCAGCGGGCCGTGCATGAACGCCTTCCGGCTGCGGGCGGCGGCGAACTCGTGCAGCGCCTTGCGCACCGCGGCGTCCCGGTCGGGGTCGGCGGCCTCACCGCAGGCGGTGACCATCATCGGGGTGGGCTCCGAGCCGTCCCGCGAGCAGCCGACGGCGTAGACGTCGACGACGCCGTGCTCGGTGCCGGCCAGCTTCACCAGCACGTCGATGCCGGCGGCGTCGAGCCGGTCGAGCAGCGCCAGCGCGTCGGGGTCGCGCAGCCCGGCCAGGTCGACGACCACGCCCTGGTCCAGCGCCCGGAAGGTGGTGGCGTTGCCGTCGCGCTGCAGCAGCTCCAGCAGGGCGTGCCGGGTCGCCCGGCCGGCGTCGAACGCCGCGCCCTGGCCGTTGGTGATCACCGTGGTGAGCCAGCCGCCGGGGGGCGGGTCGCCGGGCAGCTCCTCGGGCGCGGAGACGACCAGCTCGGCGGGCACCAGCACGGTCCCGCCGTCCCGGCTGCGGGTCATCGGCAGCCACTGCAGCGGCCGGTCGTCGTCGTAGGCGCTGCCGGCCTCCAGGCACAGCGTGCGCGGGTCCTGCACCCGGTCGCGGCCCTCGGTGCGGGCCAGCTCGCGGTAGGAGCTGAGCACCCGGTCCAGCCCCTGGTGGGCGCGGATGGACAGCGCCATCTCCGCCATCTCGCCGAGCGCGCCGGTGCGGGCCTCCTCGCGGGTGGCGCCGTAGCCCAGCCCGCTGCCCCCGGGGTGGGCGGGTGAGGAGGAGAGGAACGCGCTGTGCAGCGGGACGTCGAGCACGTCCAGGCCCTCGATCGCGAACTCCTGGACCCCAGCGGGGAAGGAGTCGAGGTAGCGCTGGGAGCTGGCGGTCACAGCTCGGCCAGCGCGATCGGCGCGGCGTCCGGCCGGCCGGAGAGCAGCCGCTGCACCAGGTGGACGACGTGGTCGGTGGTCACACCGGGCACCAGCTCGAACGGCGTGGCCACCGCGCCGAACTCCAGCTCGGCGACCACCGCCAGGTACTCCCGCAGCTCGCCGTGCGACAGCGGGATCTGCGCGTGGAACGCCTTGTGCGCGCTCAGCCCGACCGGGTTGCCGTCGGCGTCCAGGTCGACCTTGAGCGAGTCGCCGCAGAAGAGCACCCCGCGTCGGCTGTCGTGCAGCACCGAGTGGCCCGGGAAGTGCCCACCGGTGCGGTGCAGGACCAGGTCGGGGGCCAGCTCGAGCACGTCGTCGGCCGGCCAGGTGACCCGGAAGGCCTTGGTCCACTCCAGGTCGCGCACCCCGACGCAGACCGTCCGCGGCTCCAGCTCCAGCTGCAGCTGCCACAGCGCGCCGTAGCCGTGCACGTGGCTGGAGGCGAGCACGTCGAGGCCGCCCTTCCCGGCCGCCATCCGGCGCAGCTCGGCCAGCATGGCGTGCGTGTACCAGGGGGCGCACTCGAAGCCGACCAGCCCGGCGTCGGTCTCGATGACCCAGCCCCGGCTGTCCAGCCCGAAGCGGGGCTCGGTGCCGAACTCGGTGATGCCCGCGACGGCGGTGGGCCGCCAGAAGCCGGTGACCAGCTCGTCGGCCTGCTTGGGGGTGACGAACTCGAAGCCGTGCTCGGGCAGCGCGTTGCGCACGTCGGCGCAGACCGGGCAGACCTGCGGGCCGGGGGCCGGCCAGCGCTGCCAGTGCCCGCAGTTGGTGCAGGCGAAGGCGGGCAGGTCCGGCAGGAGGCCGCGGTAGGGGTTGGTGTCGGGTCCGGTGGGCGGGTGGGTGGCAGCAGGGCTCACGAGGCGACTCCGGTGCGGTCGGTGGCGGTGTCGAGGGCCTGCACGAGCAGGCGGTGCAGGGCGAGGTCGCGGTCGGCCGGGTACGGCCAGGGCGCCTCGCCGGTGACGGCGGCGCCGAAGCCGGCGAACTGGGCGGTGAACGGGTCGGTGCCGGCGAAGGGGACGTCGACCGGCTCGGGGCGGTACAGCGTCAGGGACCCGCCGGCCGTCTGGCCCATCGTGTCGACGGCGACGGCCATGCCCCGGGTGCCGACCACCTCCAGCCGGCGGCGGGGGAGGGCGTCCGGGCAGTTGTAGGACACGTGCAGGTCGACCAGCACGCCGCCGGCGGTGCGGCCGGCCAGCAGCGCCCCGTCGTCCACCGGGTAGTCCTGCACCCGCGTCTGCAGCACGGCGGTGAGCTCGACGACGTCGTCGGCGAGCAGGACGCCGGCCAGGTCCAGGCCGTGCGGCGCCAGGTCGATCGCGGCGCCGCCGCCGGCCCGCGACCGGTCGACCCGCCAGTTGTCGTGCGGGCCGCCGTCGGGCGACCAGTCGGCCGGCAGCCAGCAGCAGTAGGCGATCCGGACGGCGGTGACCGTGCCCAGCTCGGGCACCAGTTCGCGCAGCCGGACGTGGGCGGGGTGCCAGCGCTGGTCGAAGGCGGTGCCGAGCAGGACGCCGGCGCGGGTGGCCGCGCCGACGGCGGCCTCGGCGTCGGCGGCGTCGGCGGCCAGCGGCTTCTCGCACAGCACCGCGACGCCGGCGGCGGCGGCCGCCTCGACCACCTGCCGGTGGGCGGAGTTGGGCACCGCGACGTAGACCGCGTCCAGGCCGGGGGTGGTCAGGAACGCTGCCAGGTCGGTGCTGGCGGGCACCTCGGCGCGCATCCGCGCCAGCGCTCCCGGGTCGCGGTCGTGCAGGGCCACCAGCCGGGCACCGGGGACCTGCAGCAGGCCGGGGAGGGCGTGGTCGCGGGCCACCCAGCCGCAGCCGGCGATGCCCCACCCGACGCCGCTCACCACTGCTCCGGCAGGTCGACCAGCAGCCGCCGGCGGGCCGCGTCGGCCGGCAGCGGGTCCGGCCAGCGGGCCGGCAGGTGCGCCGACCGGGGGCCGTACTCGGCGGCGTACCGCTCGCTGGGCCAGCGGAGCCCGCCGTCGGTGTAGAGCGGGTTGGGCCGCAGCGGCCCGAGCGGCTCGCCCAGGTCCACCGGCGCCGGGCCGCGCAGGTCGCCGGCCACCAGGGCGATCGCCTCGCTGCCGGCCAGCTCCTCGGCCGCCGCCGGCCGGGGCGGGCGCCGCTCCAGCAGCGAGCGGGTCAGCTCCTCGTCGTCGTAGAGCACCGTGGCCCCGAGCAACCCGGCGTACTCGGCCGGTGCCAGCGGCTGGCCGGCGGACACGGTGTCGGCCACGTGTGCGTGCCCGACGACGACGGTGCCGTCCGGGCCGGCCAGCCGGGCCATCGCCGTGGCGGCCGCGGCCTTGTCCCGGAAGAAGTAGAAGGCGTCGTGGCAGGTGACGTACGCCGGCCGGTCCACCTGCAGGTCCGGTGCGGTCGTCACGTCGGCGCACACGTACCGGGCGGTCGGGCAGACGAAGCGCCGGGCCAGCCAGAGCTTGGACCAGACGACGTCCAGGCCGACCAGGTCGGCGACGCCGCGGCGGGCGAGCTCGCGCAGCTGGGTGCCGATGCCGCAGGCCACGTCGACCACGGGTGCGTCCCCGGGCCAGTGCCGGCCCAGCAGCGCCAGGCCGGCCAGGTGCGTGGGGTCGGACCAGCGGTGGGCGAAGTAGTCACCGACCCGGCCCATGCCGAGGGTGGCCATCGCCTCCCGCAGCGTCCGCGCCGCCGGGACCTGTGCCAGCTGCCCGGCCGGCGGTGCCGGCTCGGTCCACCAGTCGTCGGCGTCGGCGAACAGCGCCACCCGGGCGCGATCGACCTCGCCGTCGGCCAGCAGGTCGGCGACCCGCCCCTGCAACTCCTCCCGCCCGGTGCGGGCGAAGGGGATGCCGTCGACGACCGGCACGCCGGCCGCCGTCACGCCCGACGGTGCCGCCGTCCCCAGGCTCACAGCGTCACCGTTCGCTGCCGCGGCAGGCTCCGCTCCTCGCTCGTTCTTCGCTGCGATGCTCACCTGCCTGTCCGCTCAGGAGTCCTCGGTTCGCTGCCGCGGCAGGCTCCGCTCCTCGCTCGTTCCTCACTGCGATGCTCACCTGCCTGTCCGCTCAGGAGTCCTCGGTTCGCTCCCGCGGCAGGCTCCGCTCCTCGCTCGTTCCTCGCTGCGATGCTCACCTGCCTGTCCGCTCACAATCCGCACGCGGCGAGGACGTCGAGGTGGAAGGACTGCACCGGCCCGGCGTGCACCAGCTCCAGGTCGTCCAGCGCCTGCGCCGCGGTGAAGGCCGCGGCGCGCGCGTGGTGGTGCACCTGCAGCACCCGGTCCAGGACGTCGGCCGCGTGGAACGCCTGCGACTCCGGTGCCACCGCGTCGGCCCGCAGCGCCAGCACCTGCCGCAGCCGGGCCGCCAGCTCCGCGGGCAGCTCGGCGAGCTCGCGCTCCTCCAGCGTCCCGAGCACCCGGTCCAGCGCGCCGCCCAGCAGCACCTCCCCGGCGAACCCGGCGTCGGGCAGCACCACGTTGTGCAGGTGGTGGGCCATCCCGACCAGGAACGGCGGCACCGGGTCGGCACCCAGCGCCGGGGCGAGCAGGCAGCCGTAGACGGCCACGGTGAGGCAGTGGTCGCCGTGGCTCTCCGGCGGCTCGACGATCACCCGCGGCTTGCCGGGGCTGGTCGCCCCGGCCCGTGGCTGGGCGTTGAGCGCCACCGCCAGGGACGGCGGGGGCCCGGCCGGCCGCACCGCGGGCAGTGCCGCCCGCAGCCGGCCGGCCAGGTCGGCGTCGATCGCCCCGGCGACCTCGTCGAAGGCGCGTCCCAGCACTGTCTGCGCCTCGTCGTCGGGCATCCCGGCCGCCGCGAGCACCGCGGCGTCGATCCCGGCCAGTCGCGCCCGGGCCACCGCCGCCGCGGTCTCCGACAGCGCCACCGTCCCGGCGTCCTCGCCCTCGAGCAGCCGGGCCCACGCGCGGCCGAACGCCTGCTCGGCGAGCGAGCCGGGCGCTGCGGCCGTCCGGACGCGCTTGGCGTCGCCGATCTCGGCGAGCAGGGGCCGCAGCGCCCCGAGGGTGGACAGGTCGGTCGTCGCCGTCACCGTGAGGCGGGCAGGGCGTCGCCCCCGGCCGGTGCCGCGCCGTTGCCCAGCCACTCCAGCAGCTCCTGCTCCTGACGGTGCAGGGCGTGCTCGGGGGTGCTGCCGTCGGCGGTGATCGGGGCCTTGAAGAACCAGCCGAGGTGCCGCTGCACGCCGCCCTCCCCGCGCTGCTGGGCGAGATCGACCAGCCGGACGATCTCCACGGCGAGCGGTGCGGCCAGGATCGAGTCCCGGCACTGGAAGTCGACCTTGATCTGCATGCGCTGGCCGAGGAAGCCGACCAGGTCGATGGCGTCCCAGGCCTCCTTCTGGTCACCGCGCGGCCGGTAGTAGTCGATCCGGACGACGTGGTCCTCGACGGGGTAGCCGAGGATCGAGTCGAGCACCTTCGCCTTGGTCTGCAGCTTGCTCTCCAGCGAGGCCGGGTCGTCGAGCGCGAGCCCGTCCCGGTTGCCGAGGATGTTGGTGGAGTACCAGCCCTCGACGGTGAGCGCGCGGCTGCGGAACGCCGGGGCGAGCACCGTCTTCATCATCGTCTGGCCGGTCTTGCCGTCCTTGCCCGCGATCGGCACGCCGCGCTGCTCGGCGAGCTGGACCAGCGCCGGGACGTCGGCCGACAGGGAGGGCGTGAAGTTGGCGTAGCCGACGCCCTCGGTGATCGCCGCGTAGGCGTAGACCATCGACGGGGTGATCGCCCGGTCGTCGGCGTCCAGCCCGGCCTCGAACGCCTCGGGCGTCTGCAGGCAGGCCGCCGCCGGGTCGGGCCAGCGCTCGGTGGAGGCCAGGTTGAGCAGCACCAGCCCGTCGAGCTGCTGCTCTTCGCGGAAGCGGCGCAGGTCGGCACGGACGGCGTCCACCTGGGCCCGGCGGCCCTCGGCGAGCACCACGTTGCCGCCGGTGACGTTGCGGCAGAAGTCGGCGTCGCCGGCGGCGGGCCAGGGGGTGATGGACGACAGCAGCGGCTCGGCCTGGGACAGCTGGCGGGTGTCGAGCACGCCGTGCTGCTCGGCGGCCTTGTAGAGGTCGGAACCGTCCAGGTCCCAGCCGCCGACGACCAGGTCGTCGTAGCCGGCGAGGCCGGTGGCCTCCTCCAGGGACGCGTCACCGAGGGTCAGCCCCGCCAGGGGGAGGCCGTCGGCGCCGACGGCGCCGAGCCGCAGGAGCTCCAGCCCGGCGACGGCGGTGGTCGCCACGGCGCCCCCGAGCCCGACGATGGCCGTTCCTACTCGACGTGGTGGGTGCGCCACAGGTGCTCCTCGAGCTCAGTGCCCGAGCACTGCTCCCGGGCCTGAGACGAGCCTCACACGAAGGAGCGGATGGTGCACCACCAGATCGTGGCCACTCGTTGCCGACCCCCGCTACAACCTGCTGGCGACGGAGTCGATGCAGGCGGTCAGTGCGCTGACGTCGTCGGGGTCGACGGCCGGGAACATGCCGATCCGGAGCTGGTTGCGGCCCAGCTTGCGGTAGGGCTCGGTGTCCACGACGCCGTGCGCGCGCAGCGTCGTGGCGATGAGCGCAGCGTCGACGGACTCGTCGAAGTCGATGGTGCCGACGACGTAGGAGCGCTCGTCCACCCGGTCGACGAAGGGCTGGGTGTACTCGGTCTTCTCCGCCCAGTCGTAGAGCCGGGTCGAGGACTCGCGGCTGCGGGCGACGGCGCCGGACAGCCCGCCCAGGCCGAGCATCCAGTCGACCTGGTCGGCCAGCAGGAACAGCGTGGCGACCGCGGGGGTGTTGTAGGTCTGGTCCTTGCTGCTGTTGTCCACGGCGATGGACAGGTCGAGGAAGCCCGGGATCCAGCGGTCGGAGGCCTTGATCTCGGCGACCCGCTCCAGCGCCGCCGGCGACATCAGCGCGATCCACAGGCCGCCGTCGCTGGCGAAGGACTTCTGCGGGGCGAAGTAGTAGACGTCGGTCTGTGCCACGTCGACCGGCAGGCCACCGGCGCCGGAGGTGGCGTCGACGAGGACCAGCGCGCCGTCGTCGGCCTCGGCCGGGCGGTTGATCGGCGCCATGACACCCGTCGAGGTCTCGTTGTGCGCCCAGGCGTACGCGTCGACGCCGAGGTGCGCCGGCGGCAGCGCCAGCGAGCCCGGCTCGGCCTTGGTCACCAGCGGCGGCTGCAGGAACGGCGCGTCGGCCACCCCGGAGGCGAACTTCGCGGAGAACTCGCCGTAGGTGCCGTGCGCGCTCTGCCGGCGGATCAGCCCGATCGTCGCGGCGTCCCAGAACGCCGTCGTCCCGCCGTTGCCCAGCACCACCTGGTAGCCGTCGGGCAGGTCGAAGAGCTGGGTCAGCCCCTCGCGCACCCGCTTGACCAGGCCCTTGACCGGCGCCTGCCGGTGTGAGGTGCCCATCAGGGCCGCCCCGTCGGTGGCCAGCGCCTGCAGCGCCTCGGGGCGCACCTTGGACGGGCCGCACCCGAAGCGCCCGTCCTTCGGCAGCAGGTCGGCGGGGATCGTGATGCTCATGTGCGGTCTACCTCGTGGTCCGGGAAGGGTTCACTTTCGGCGCCGAAAGTGACGTGGCATCAAGCGGGGGCGGCCTGGGTGATGGCCTTGGTGGTGATGGTGTCCCAGCCCTCGACGTCCTCGGGCCGGCGCGGGTCGGGGCCGACGTACCGCGCGGAGGGGCGCACCAGCCGACCGGTGTTCTTCTGCTCGAGGATGTGCGCGCACCAGCCGGCGGTGCGGGCGCAGCTGAACATCGAGGTGAACATGTGGCTGGGCACCTCGGCGAAGTCCAGCACGATCGCGGCCCAGAACTCGACGTTGGTCTCGATCGGACGGTCCGGACGGCGCTCGCGCAGCTCCTCCAGCGCGGCCTGCTCCAGCGCGCGGGCGGCCTCGAACCGGGGGGCGCCCAGTTCCTCGGCGGCGCGGCGGAGCACCCGGGCGCGCGGGTCCTCGGCGCGGTAGACGCGGTGGCCGAAGCCCATCAGCCGGTCGCCGCGGTCCAGCAGGTCCTTGACGTACCTCGTCGCGTCGCCGGACTCCTCGACGCCGTCCAGCATGTGCAGCACCCGGGACGGCGCACCGCCGTGCAGCGGGCCGGACATGGCGCCGATCGCGCCGGAGAGCGCCGCGGCGACGTCGGCGCCGGTGGAGGCGATCACCCGGGCGGTGAACGTCGAGGCGTTCATGCCGTGCTCGGCGGCCGAGGTCCAGTAGGCGTCGACGGCGGCGACGTGGCGGGGGTCGGGCTCGCCGCGCCAGCGCACCATGAACCGCTCCACGATGGTGGCCGCCTCGTCGATCCGCTTCTGCGGCACGGCCGGGACGCCGATCCCGCGCGCGGACTGCGCGACGTAGGACAGCGCCATCACCGCGGCGCGGGCCAGCTCGTCCCGGGCCTCCTCGGCGGAGATGTCCAGCAGCGGGCGGTAGCCCCAGATCGGGGTGAGCATCGCCAGCGCCGCCTGCACGTCCACCCGGACGTCACCGGTGTGCACCGGGATGGGGAACGGCTCGGCCGGGGGCAGGCCGGGACCGAACTTCCCGTCGACCAGCAGCGCCCACACGTTGCCGAAGGTGACCTTGCCGACGAGGTCATCGATGTCGACGCCGCGGTAGCGCAGCGCGCCGCCGTCCTTGTCCGGCTCCGCGATGGTGGTCTCGAAGGCGACGACGCCTTCCAGTCCGGGGACGAAGTCGTCAGCCATCTCGCATGCTCCTCTGCGCGCGGGTGGGGACGGCGCTGGACCAGCGCTCGACGAGCACAACCTAGGCCGTCCCGGGTGGGCTGGTGTACCCGGGCAGCCCGGGTGTCCACGGTCACCCGGCGGCGCCCGGCGCAGCGGTGACAGCATGAGGTGGTGCCCGACCTGATCCGCATGCGCAGGGACTACGACGACGGCGCCTTCGGTGAGGACGGTCTCGCCCCCACCTGGCTCGAGCAGTTCGACCGGTGGTTCGCCGACGCCGTCGCTGCCGACCTCCCCGAGCCCAACGCGATGGTGGTGGCCACCGCCGACGCCGACGGCGCCCCCGACGCCCGCGTCGTGCTGATGAAGGGCTACGACGTCGACGGGTTCGTCTTCGGCACCAACTACGCCTCGGCCAAGGGAGCGCAGCTGGCGGTGAACCCGCGGGCGGCGCTGGTGTTCCCGTGGCACGCCCTGCAGCGCCAGGTGCGGGTGACCGGCGCGGTGGAGCGCATCGGGGAGACCGCCTCCGACCTGCTCTGGGACCCCCGCCCGCGCGGCTCGCAGCTGGCCGCGGCCGCCTCGATCCAGTCGACGGTGGTCGAGTCGCGGGACCAGCTGCGCACCCGGGTGACCGAGCTGGACGCGCAGACCCCGCCCGGGCAGCTGCCACGGCCGGTGAACTGGGGCGGGTACCGGGTCCTGCCCGAGCGGGTGGAGTTCTGGCAGGGCGGGCACGACCGGCTGCACGACCGGCTGCTGTTCGTCCGCGACGACGAGGAAGGCGGCGGCTGGGTCGTGCAGCGCCTGGCCCCATGAAGGACCCCGCTGCCCCCCACGCCTCGCGAGCTCGGCGCGGGCCCCTGCAGCGGGGCCGCACACGCGGGAGTGCCGGCGAGGAGGTGACGCCGGTCGACCCGCTGGAGGGCGGCGGGCCGGTCGAGGAGCCGCAACCGACCGGCCGGCGCAGGAGCTGGGCGATCGACACCTCCCCGCTGCGCAACCGCGCCTACCGGCGGGTCTTCGGCGGCGTCACGGTCACCATGCTCGGCCAGCAGATGACCCTGGTCGCCGTCCCGTACCAGGTGTACGAGCTGACCGGCTCCTCGCTGATGGTCGGCCTCACCTCGGTCGTCGCGCTGGTGCCGCTGGTCGTGTTCGGCCTGCTCGGCGGGGCGATCGCGGACGCGATGGACCGGCGCACGCTGATGCTGGTCACCTCGGTCGGCGCCGCGGTCACCAGCGCGCTGCTCGCGGTGCAGGCACTGCTGCCCGGCGAGGGCCACGTGGCCGTGCTCTGGGTGCTGGCGGCGGCGGTGTCCGCGTTCGCCGCGGTGAACCAGCCGGCCCGCAGCGCGGTGATCCCGGCGCTGGTCGGTCCGGACGGCGTGGCGGCCGCGAACGCCCTGGCGATGACCGTCCGGCAGGCCGGGGTGATCGTCGGTCCGCTGCTGGCCGGGCTGCTCATCGGCGTCGGCGACCTGTCGGTCGTCTACACGATCGACGCGCTGGGGTTCCTCGCCGCCGTCCTGCTGCTGCGCGGCCTGCCGCCGCTGCCACCCGGTGGCGTCACCGCGGGCCCGCTGCGGCTGGGCGCCGCCGTGCGCGGGGTCGGCGAGGGGTTCGCCTTCCTGCGCACCCAGCCGGTGCTGCTGATGACCTTCGTCGTCGACATCATCGCGATGCTGTTCGCCTGGCCGCAGGCGGTGTTCCCGGAGCTGTCGGTGACCACCTACGGCGGGGACGCCAACAGCCTGGGCTGGCTGTTCGCCGGGGTGTCGATCGGCTCGCTGCTGATGGGGCTGAGCTCGGGCTGGGTGAGCCGGGTCGACCGGCAGGGTGCCGTCGTGCTGGCCGCCATCGCGGTCTGGGGCGTGGCGATCATCGGGTTCGGGCTCGCCTCGACCCTGTGGCTGGCGGTGCTCTGCCTGGCGGTCGCCGGTGCCGGTGACATGGTCAGCGCGGTGCTCCGGACGTCGATGCTGCAGAGCGCCGCACCGGACGAGATGCGCGGCCGGATGCAGGGCGTGTTCATCGTCGTCGTGGCCGGCGGGCCGCGGTTGGGTGACCTGCGCGCCGGCGTGCTGGCCAGCTCGTTCGGCGTCAGCGCGGCGATGGTGTCCGGCGGTGTGGTGATCGTCGCAGCGATGCTGGTGGTCGCCGTCGTGGTGCCGTCGTTCTGGCTGTTCCGCGCCTCGCGGGCCGACGAGCTCGCCGAGTCCGCGCGCCGGAGGATGGCAGGGAGCTGATCGTTGGCGCTTGCACACCGGGTCAGCGGGTAGCGGGACTGCATGGCTCTCCCGAAGGTCCTCGTGTTGGTGCTCGCCGGTGGCAAGGGCAGCCGTCTGGAACTGCTCACCGAGACCCGGGCCAAGCCCGCCGTCCCGTTCGCCGGCGTCTACCGGCTCATCGACTTCCCGCTGTCCAACTGCGAGCACTCCGGCATCGCCGACGTGTGGGTGTCGGTGCAGTACCAGCCCCAGTCGGTGAACGAGCACCTGGCCAACGGCCGCCCGTGGGACCTGGACCGGACCACGGGCGGGCTGATGATGCTGGCGCCGTTCCAGGGCAGCGAGCGCGGCGGCTGGACCGAGGGCACCGCCGATGGGCTGTGGCGGCAGTCCGAGCTCATCCGGCAGTTCGACCCGGACGCGCTGGTCGTCGTCAGCTCCGATGCGGTCTACAAGCTGGACTACCGGGACGTCGTCGACGCCCACCTGGCCTCGGGCGCCGAGGTGACGATGGTGACCACCGAGGTCGCGGCCGACGACGCCGCGCGCTACGGCATCGTCCAGGTCGGCGACGACGGGACGGTCACCGACTACGCCTACAAGCCCGACCAGCCCGCCACGACCACGGCCACCAACGAGGTCTTCGTGTTCACCCCGACGGCGACGCTCGACCGGCTGCAGGCGCTCAAGGACCACGTGGGCGACGACGGCCTGGAGGACCTCGGGACCCACCTGCTCCCCGCGCAGACCAAGGACGGCCTCGCCCGCGCGTACCCGCTGACGGGCTACTGGCGCGACCTGGGCACCGTCGAGTCCTACTGGCAGGCCCACCGCGACTTCCTGTCGGCGGAGCCGCCGATCGACCTCGACGAGCCGAACTGGCCGGTGCACACCCGCGGCGGACGGCACAGCGCCGCCCGGGTGCTCGACGACGGGCAGATCGAGAACAGCCTGCTCTCCGGCGGGACCCGGGTCTCGGGCAACGTCCGCGGATCGGTGCTGTCGCCCGGCGTGGTCGTCGAGCAGGGCGCCACGGTGGTGGACTCGGTGCTGCTGCCCGGCGTCCAGGTGCGCGCGGGCGCGACGGTCACCCGGGCCGTCCTGGACGACAACGTCGTGGTGGGGGAGCGGGCCACGGTGGGTGGCGACGGCGACATCACCCTGGTCGGCCGGGAGGCGGAGGTCCCCGACGGCGGCGAGGTGCCCGCCGGCGGTCGCCTCCCGGAGCCCGAGCGCAGCTGACGCCTCCGGCGGGGCGTCAGGCCAGGGCGGCGGCGACCACCCTCAGGTCGGCGACCAGGGCGTCGTAGGCGGCGGCCCGGGCGTCGTCCGGGGTGCGCAGGACGGCGGAGGGGTGCGCGGTCGCCAGCATCCAGGTCTGGGCCGGCACCTCCTCCTCGGGCTCGTCGCCGTCGGCGTCCGGCTCGGTCAGCGGCAGGGCGTGCCGGCCGGGCGGCGTCCAGGGCAGCAGCTGACCGCGGTCCTTGGTGATCCGGAACGACGGCGAGATCAGCGCCTTCGCGGCGACCGCGCCGAGGCAGACCACGACCTCGGGCTGCAGGACGGCGAACTCCGCCTCCAGCCACGGCCGGCAGGCCATCAGGTGCTCGGCGCCCGGGGACTGGTGGATCCGCCGCTTCGGGGTGGGCGTGAACCGGAAGTGCTTCACCGCGTTGGTGATGTAGGCGTCCCGGCGGTCGATGCCGGCTTCGGCCAGGGCCTTGTCCAGCAGTCGGCCGGCCGGGCCGACGAAGGGCTCGCCCTTGCGGTCCTCCTGGTCGCCGGGCTGCTCGCCGACGAAGACGATCCGGGCGGTCTCCGGGCCCTCCCCGAAGACGGTCTGGGTGGCCGGCTCCCACAGCTCGCAGGCCCGGCAGCCGGCCGCGGCCTCGCGCAACCCGGTCAGGCCGACTCCGGAGGGCGGCTGGGCCGGGTGGTCCTTCGACGCACCTCGCGTCGGGTGGTCAGGGTTGCTCATGGGTCGATGACACCCGACCGGGGGCTGGGCCGCAGCGTGGGACGCCGATACGGTCGGTCCCGGCTCGCAGACACACCCCGACTGCTCACGTGACGATCTGGAGAGCGACGGCGTGCGGCAGGCGACGACCCGCGGAGGAGCTGTGCTCGAGATCGACGGCCTCTACAAGGCCTACGGCGACAACCAGGTGCTGGAGGGCGTGAGCTTCACCGTCGCCCCCGGGCAGATGTTCGGCTTCTGCGGGTCCAACGGTGCCGGCAAGACCACGACCATGCGGATCGCCATGGGCCTGGCCCGGGCCGACGCCGGCGAGGTCCGCTGGCTCGGCCGCTCCGTCGACGAGGCGGTCCGCCGGCGGATCGGCTACATGCCCGAGGAGCGCGGGCTGTACCCGAAGATGAAGGTCGGCGAGCAGCTCACCTACTTCGCCCGGTTGCACGGCCTCGACGCCGCACCGGCCGCCCGCGCCGCCGAGACCTGGGCCGAGCGCCTCGGGCTCGGCGGTCGCCGCGGCGACCGGGTCGAGAAGCTGTCGCTGGGCAACCAGCAGCGGGTGCAGCTCGCCGCCGCGCTGGTCAGCGAGCCTGACGTGCTGATCCTCGACGAGCCGTTCTCCGGCCTGGACCCGGTCGGCGTCGACTCGCTCGCCGAGGCCCTGCTCGAGCAGTGCCGGCGCGGCGTCCCGGTCGTCTTCTCCAGCCACCAGCTGGACCTCGTCGAGCGGCTGTGCGACGCGGTCGGCATCCTGGCCCGCGGCAAGATCGTGGCCAGCGGCACGGTCGAGGAGCTGCGGTCCGGAGCGGCCGGCCGGCAGCTGCGGGTGGTCGCACCGGACGCGCCACCCGGGTGGGCGGCCGCGGTACCGGGGGTGCGGGTCGTCTCCGAGCAGCGCGCGGACGTCGTCCTCGAGCTGGGTCCCGGCACCGACGACCAGCAGGTGCTGGCGGCGGCGCTGGCCACCGGGCGGGTCACCCACTTCGCCTGGCGCGAGCCCACCCTGGTCGAGCTGTTCCGCGGTGCGGTCACCGACACCCGGGCGGTGGCGGCATGACCAGCACCGAGATCCGGCCGCACACGCCGGCCCAGCTGGTCCGCCTGGTCGCCGGCCGGGAGATCTCCACCCGGATCCGGGACAAGGGGTTCCTGATCGGCTCCGGCGTCCTGATCGTGCTGATCCTGGGGATGCTCGTCTTCCAGGTGGCGGTCAACAGCGGCGGCAACGCCACTGAGCTCGGGGTGGTCGGGGGCAGCGCGGCCGTCACCGACGCCCTGCAGGCGCAGGGGAAGGCGCTCGACACCGACGTCTCGGTCGTCGACTACGACGACGAGGCCGCCGCGCGCCGCGCGGTCGAGGACGGCGACGTCGACGCCGCGCTGCTCAGCCCGTCGGCCGCCCAGCCCGAGCTGCTCGTGGAGAAGAGCGGCGGCACCGCCGAGACCGTCGTCCAGGGCGCGGTGCAGGGCATGGCGGTCACCCAGCAGCTGGCCGACGCCGGCGTGCAGCTGCAGAGCCCGCCGCAGGTGGACCTCGTCGCGCTCGACCCGGACGCCGACGCCGACACCGAGGCCGCGATCGTGGCCCTGGTCGGCGTGGTCGTGCTCTACAGCCTGCTCATCCTGTTCGGCCAGTTCGTCGCCCAGGGCGTGGTCGAGGAGAAGTCCTCCCGGGTGGTCGAGCTGCTGCTGGCCACCATGCGGCCCTGGCAGCTGCTCGCCGGGAAGGTCCTGGGGCTCGGGCTGCTCGGGCTGGCCCAGATGCTGGTGATCGCGGTCATCGGGGTCGCCGGGGCGCTCGCCTTCGACGTCGTCGAGCTGCCCGGCCGGCTCATCGGCACCGTCGTCACGGTGATCGCGTGGTTCGTGCTCGGCTACGCCTTCTACGCCTCGGTGTTCGCCGCCGCGGCGTCGCTGGTGAGCCGGCAGGAGGACCTGGCCAGCGTGATCACCCCGGCGTCGCTGCTGCTCGTCGTCGGCTTCGTGATCTCCATCCAGGCCGCCCAGGACCCGACCGGCACGCTCTCCACGGTCACCTCGTTCATCCCGGGGCTCTCGCCGCTGGTGATGCCGGTGCGGCAGGCCGCCGGGGCAGCGGCGTGGTGGGAGGTCGTGGTCGCCGTCGTCCTGATGCTGGTCACGATCGCCGTCATCGTCCGGGTGGGCGGCCGGATCTACTCCGGCGCGCTGCTGCGCACCGGCGGCAAGGTCAAGCTCCGCGACGCCATGCGCGCCGAACGCTAGGAGGACCCCGGTGCCCCCACGACGCGCCCCGCACGCCGCGGGTCCCTGCACCCGCGCCGTTCCATCACCTCACTGACGCTGGGAGAGGGCGCCGAGCGGGCCGCGGTACGGATTCGCCGGCGGACCGCTCACGCCCGCGCGGACGGTGAACAGCCGGCCGGCGTCGGGCTGGGCGGCGCGGGCGTCGTCGTCCAGCCCGTGCACCGAGGTGCTGATCACCAGCAGGTCGCCGGCGAACGCGCAGCTGGTCGTGTTCTCCACACCCGGGACGTCGACCACCGCGAGCAGCTCGCCGCCGGGGGAGTACCGGCGCACCTGACCGCCGCCCCACAGCGCCGTCCAGAGGCAGCCCTCGTCGTCCACGGTCAGCCCGTCGGCCACGCCGTCCGGGTCGTCGCTGAAGTCCAGCAGCACCCGGCGCGGGCCGAACGTCCCGGCGGTCAGGTCGTAGTCGCATGCCCACACCGCCTTCGCGCCGGAGTCCGACAGGTAGACCGTCGCGTCGTCCGGGGACCAGCCCAGCCCGTTGGACACGGTGAGCCCGTCGAGGACCGTGCGCACCGTCCCGTCGAGGTCCAGCCGGTACAGCGTCCCGGCGCCGGGGCGCTCGTCGAAGGCCATGGTGCCGCCGAAGAAGCGGCCGGCCCGGTCGCAGGCGCCGTCGTTCATCCGGGTGCCGCCCGCCTCCTCCGACAGGCCCTCCCCGGTCAGCTCGATCAGCACGGACGCCTCGCCCTCGGCGGTCAGCCGGCTGATCCCGGCACCGGCGCCCAGCAGCCAGCCGCCGGCCGCCGCCGGGACGACGAAGCCCACCGTGTCGCCGCCCCGGTGCTCGGCCACGTCGACGACGTCGTCGCCCTGCACCCGGCCGCGCCGGACCTTGCCCCCGGTGATGTCCACCCAGACCAGCTCCTGCGCGGCGTCGTCCCAGACCGGGCCCTCCCCGTGCTCGGCCGGTGCGGCGCTGGCAGGGGACGCGTCGAGTCGGATCACGCCGACATCCTCCCCGGTGGACGGACCCGTGACACGAGCCCGTCACACGGACCCCGGATACTGCGCCGGTGTCCGAAGCCACCGTCGACCCAGCCGACCTGCGCGCCCCTGACGACCGCGCCTCCGAGATCCCGTTGCGGGAGGACATCCGGTTGCTGGGCCGGGTGCTGGGTGAGGTGATCGAGGAGCAGGCCGGCGCCGACGTCCTCGCGCTGGTCGAGTCGACCCGGGTCGAGGCGTTCCGCATCCGCCGGTCGGAGGTGGACCGCAGCGAGCTGGCCGAGCAGCTGGCCGGCCTGGACCCCAAGGCGGCCAACCACGTCATCCGCGCGTTCAGCCACTTCTCGCTGCTGGCCAACATCGCCGAGGACGTGCACCACGAGCGCCGCCGCCGGCACCACCGGCGGGAGGGCTCCCCGGCGCAGGTGGGCAGCCTGGCGGCGTCCCTCCGGCTGCTCGACGCCGCCGACCTGGACCCCGCCGTCGTCGCCCGCGAGCTGACCGGCGCCCTGGTGGTGCCGGTGGTCACCGCGCACCCGACCGAGGTGCGGCGCAAGACCATCTCCCAGGTGCAGCAGCAGATCAGCGACCTGCTCGCGCGGCGCGACGCCGACGACCCCGCCTGGTCGGCGCACCTGTGGCGCGAGGTGCTCACCCTGTGGCAGACGGCGCTGCTGCGGCTGAGCCGGCTGCGGCTGGCCGACGAGATCGACGAGGCGCTGCGCTACTACGACCTCTCCCTGTTCGAGGTGGTCCCGGAGATCAACGCCGAGCTCCGTCGGGCGCTGCAGCAGCGCTGGCCGGACGCCGGGCTGCTGGCCACGCCGATGCTGCGGCCGGGGTCCTGGATCGGCGGCGACCGCGACGGCAACCCGTTCGTCACCGCCGACGCGGTGCGGCGGGCCACCACGCAGCAGGCGGCGACGGCGCTGCGCCACCACCTGGCCGAGCTCGTCTGCCTGGCCGACGAGCTGTCCATGTCCGACCGGCTGGTCACGCCGACCGACGAGCTGTACGCGCTGGCCCGGGCGGCGTCCGACGACTCCCCGTTCCGCGCCGACGAGCCCTACCGGCAGGCGCTGCGCGGCATCTACCGGCGGCTGGCGGCCACCGCCCTGCGGGTCCTCGGCGAGGTCCCCGGCCCCGCGCCGGACACCGTCCTCCCGGCGTACGAGGCTCCGGGGGAGCTGATCGCGGACCTGGAGACGGTCGACCGGTCGCTGCGCGGGCACGGTGCCGGCGCGCTGGCCGACGACCGGCTGGCCCGGCTGCGGGAGGCGGTCGAGGTCTTCGGCTTCCACCTGTGCGGGCTGGACATGCGGCAGAACTCCTCGGTGCACGAGGTGGTGCTGGCCGAGCTGCTGGCCTGGGCAGGCGTCTGCGAGGACTACCTGACGCTCGACGAGGCCGCCCGGGTCGCGCTGCTCACCGGCGAGCTGCAGCTGCGCCGCCCGCTGGTGCGCCCGGACGCCGAGCTGTCCGAGCTGGCCCGGGGCGAGCTCGACCTGCTGGTCGCCGCCGCCGAGCAGGTCGCGCTGCTCGGCCCCGACGCGATCCCGAACTACGTGATCAGCATGTGCGAGTCGGTCAGCGACGTGCTGGAGGTCGCCGTGCTGCTCAAGGAGGTCGGGCTGCTGCAGCTGGACGCCCAGGGGCGGCCGACCAGCCCGCTGGGCATCTCCCCGCTGTTCGAGACGATCGAGGACCTGCAGTCGGCCGGCGCCACCCTCGCCGCGATGCTCGACCACCCGTTCTACCGGGCGCTGGTGGCCGGCCGCGGGAACGCCCAGGAGGTCATGCTCGGCTACTCCGACAGCAACAAGGACGGCGGCTACCTGGCCGCCAACTGGGCCCTCTACCGGGCCGAGCTGGCGCTGGTCGACGTCGCCCGGGCCGGCGGCGTCCGGCTGCGGCTCTTCCACGGCCGGGGCGGCACGGTCGGCCGCGGCGGCGGGCCGAGCTACGAGGCCATCCGCGCGCAACCGCCGGGCTCGGTCGCCGGCGCGCTGCGGATCACCGAGCAGGGCGAGGTCATCGCCGCCAAGTACGCCTCGCCGCACCTGGCCCGGCGCAACCTCGAGGCGCTGGTCGCCGCCACGCTCGAGTCGACGCTGCTGGACATCGAGGGGCTGGGGGAGGACGCCGAGGAGACCTACGCGCTCTTCGACGACCTGGCCGCCCGCGCCCGGGCCGCCTACGGCGCGCTGGTGCACGAGACGCCCGGCTTCGTCGAGTGGTTCCGGGCCGCCACCCCGATCCGGGAGCTCGCGGAGCTCAACATCGGCAGCCGGCCGCCGTCCCGCAAGGCGGGGGACAAGATCACCGACCTGCGGGCCATCCCCTGGGTGTTCAGCTGGTCGCAGGCCCGGATCATGCTGCCCGGCTGGTACGGCACCGGGACGGCGCTCGAGTCGTGGGTGGGCGAGGACCCCGACCGGCTGGCCCACCTGCAGGACCTGCACCGGCGCTGGCCGTTCTTCCGCACGGTGCTGTCGAACATGGGCATGGTGCTCGCCAAGACCGACCTGGAGCTGGCCGCGCGCTACGCCTCGCTGGTGCCCGACGCGGAGCTCCGGGACCGGGTGTTCAGCCAGATCACCGCCGAGCACGAGCGGTCGGTGCGGGTGCTGCTGGCGATCACCGGTGACGACGACCTGCTGGCCGACAACCCCTCGCTGGCCCGGTCGATCCGCAACCGCTTCCCCTACCTGGAGCCGCTGCACCACCTGCAGGTGGAGATGCTCCGCCGTCGCCGTGGCGGGGACGACGACGAGCTGGTCCGGCGCTGCATCCAGCTGTCGGTCAACGGCGTCGCGACCGCCCTGCGCAACTCCGGCTGAGGGACGCTTGTGCTCTGCTCACCATGGTGAGCAGAGCACAAGCGTGCAGGGGTGCTCCTACGGGCGGGCGGCCTCGATGGCCTCGGCCAGCCGGCGCACGCCCTCGTCGACGTCCCCGGGCTGCACCGCGGAGTAGGCGAGCCGGAAGGAGTTGTGCCCGCCCTCCAGCAGGAAGTCCGTGCCCGGGACGATCGCCACGCCGCGGGCAGCCGCCTCGGCGGTGATCCGGGCGACGTCGTGGCCCTCGCCCTCGGGCAGCGACACCCAGAGGAAGTAGCCACCCTCGGGACGGCGGAAGGTGGCCTGCGGCAGGTGCGCCCGCAGCGCGTCGTCCAGCAGCCCGACCCGCTCGGCCAGCGCCGACCTCACCCGCTCCAGCGCCGCCGGGAAGCGGTCGCCCTGCAGGTAGGCGTACACCGTGCCCTGGGCGACCATGTTCGGTGCGATGTAGGTGTTGGTGGCCCGTACCTGGATCTTCTTGATCAGCGCCGGCGGCCCGACCAGGTAGCCCACCCGGATGCCGGGGCAGACGGTCTTGGAGAACGACGAGGCGTAGACGACGTGCTCGCTCGCGGCGCCGCCGTCCAGCTCCAGCATCCGGGGGAGCGGCTCACCGCTGAACCGGATGTCGACGTACGGGTCGTCCTCGAACAGCACGAGGTCGTACTGCCGGGCGAGCTCCAGCAGCCGCTCGCGCTTGGCGAGCGAGAGCGTGTAGCCGGCCGGGTTCTGGAAGTTGGGGATGACGTGCGCCAGCGCGGGCCGCAGGCCGCCCTCGAGCAGGCCGGCCACCTCCTCGACGGCGATCCCGTCCTCCTCCAGCGTCACCAGGTGCACGTCGGCCCTGCGGTTGCGCAGCCCGAGGAGGGTGCGGTCGTAGGTCGGGCGCTCGGTGAGGACGGCGGCACCGGGGGTCGCCAGCTCGTCGAAGAGGAACGCGTCGGCCTGCATCGAGCCGTTGGTGACCAGGACGTGCTCGACGGGGACGCCGTGCTTCTCGGCGATCCACCTCCGCAGCGGCACGTAGCCGACCGCCGTCCCGTACCCGGTCATCCCCGCCGGGTCGCTGTCGAACGCCGCGACGGCGGCCTGCTTGAGGCCCTCGACGTCGACGATGTCGGTCGACGGGGCGCCGCGCGCGAAGGAGATCATCGGGGTGGCCGGTGAGGTCTGTACCGGGGTGCTGCTCACACCGCCGAGTCTGCCGTACCGCGGCGAGGACGGCCCGGGGGTCCTCAGCCCTCCGCGGCGGCCGCGGCGGAGCGGACGGCGGCCAGCAGCGACTCCCGGTCGTGCAGGGTCGTCCGGGCGCGACCGTGCGCGGCGCCGAGGGCGATCTCGGCGGCGTCGATGGCCCGCCAGTCGGCGAGCAGCACCGGCCGCCCGCCCCGGGCCACCAGGGTGTCGACCCAGTCCTCGTCCCCCCGGGGCACGAGGACGCCGGATGCGGCGTCGGCCAGCAACGAGCCGACCGTCTCCCGGGCGTCGTGCTTGTTGGTGCCCACCACCCCGGTGGGTCCGCGCTTGATCCAGCCGGCCACGTACTCGCCGGTGCTGGGCACGCCGTCGCGGAGCACCCGGCCCGCCTGGTGCGGCACCGTGCCGGCGTCCAGCGGCAGCCCGGGGAGGGGGTGCCCCCGGTAGCCGACCGAGCGCACCACCAGGTCGGCGGGCAGCGTGTACGTCTCCCCGGTGCCGACCGCCCGGCCGTCCTCGTCGACCGTCGTCCGCTCCACCTCCACACCGGTGACCCGGTCGGTGCCCAGCAGCCGCACCGGTCGGGCGTGGAACTGCAGGTGCACGGTGGTCCACCCGTCCACCGGCAGGTTCTCGGTGAACCCCTGGAGCGCGGCGAGGTTACGGGCCACGTGCCGGTCCGCGGCGGCCAGGGCCTCGTTCCCCGGGTCGTCCAGGTCGCGGGGGGAGACCAGCACCGTCGCCCGGGCCAGGTGGCCCAGCTCGCGCAGCTCCTGGGTGGTGAAGGTGGCCTGCGCCGGTCCGCGCCGGCCGAGCACCGTGACCCGCTCCACCGGCGCGGCGGCCAGTGTGTCCAGCACGTGCTGCGGCATCTCGGTGGGGTCCAGCTCGGCGGGGGAGCGGGCCAGCACCCGGGCGACGTCGAGCGCGACGTTGCCGACCCCGACGACGACGACGTCGCGGGCCCGCAGCACGGCCTCCTCGACCCGCGCCCGGTCGGCGTCGGGGTGACCGCAGTACCAGGCGACGACGTCGGTGGCGGCCAGGCTGCCGGGCAGCTCCTCGCCGGGGACACCGAGCCGCCGGTCACCGGCCGCGCCGTAGGTGTAGACGACGGCGTCGACGTGCCGGCGCAGCTCGTCCAGCGACAGGTCGGTGCCGATCTCCACGTTGCCGACGAACCGGACCCGCTCGTGGTCCAGCGTGTGGTGCAGCGTCTCGCGCAGCGCCCGCATCTTGACGTGGTCAGGGGCGATCCCGTGCCGGACCAGCCCGAACGGCGTCGGCAGCCGGTCGACCAGGTCCACGGCCACCGGGACGTCGTCCTGGCCGGCGAGGGCCTCGGCGGCGTAGATGCCCGCTGGCCCGGCCCCCACGACGGCCACCCGCAGCGGGCGCCATCCAGTACGTGCGGGTTCGGCCACGCCCGCATCGTCGTCCCCAGGGCGGGTAGGCGCCAGGGTGAGCCGTGCCTGCTCGGCCGACCCGTTCTGTGAGGAGACCCTGTTGTCCATCCTGATCGTCGCCACCATCTCGCCCAAGCCCGGCCGCGCCGACGCGGTCCGGGAGGCGTTCACCGCCGCCATCCCGAAGGTGCACGAGGAGCCCGGGTGCGAGCTGTACGCCCTGCACGAGGACGGCTACGGCTTCGTGGTGATCGAGCGGTGGGCCACCCAGGAGGACGTGAAGGCCCACGGCGCCGGCGAGACCTTCAACCAGTTCTCCAAGAGCGTCAAGGAGGACCTCACCGAGCCGATCGGCATCCGGCTGCTCAGCGCGGTCCCGGCCGGCGACCAGGCCAAGGGCGCCGTGTGAGCGAGCGGAGTCCCAGCGCATCACCAGCCGAGCGCTGGGACTCCGCTAGACCGCTTGGCAGGTGGGGCACCAGAAGAGGTTGCGGCCGACCATGACCTCGGTGCGCACCTCGGTGCCGCAGATCCGGCAGGGCAGCCCGGCGCGCCGGTAGACGTAGTGCGCGTCCTCCCGCAGCGCCGGCCCGCGCCGGCGTTCCCGGTCGACGCGTTCGGTGGTGACGATCCTGCCCGCCTTGACGCCGGCCTTCATCAGGACCACCAGGTCGGCCCACATCCGGGTCCACGCCTCGGCGTCGACGTCCCGGCCCGGCCGGAAGGGGCTCATCCGCTGCCGGAAGAGGACCTCGGCGCGGTAGACGTTCCCCACCCCGGCGAGCACGGTCTGGTCCATCAGCAGCGCGCCGATGACCACCCGGCTGCGGGAGATGCGGGCGAACGCCTTCGCCGGGTCCGACCGCCGGCGCAGCGGGTCCGGGCCCAGCCGGTCGAGGATGAACTGCACCTCACCCTCGGTGATCAGGTCGCAGGCGGTGGCGCCGCGCAGGTCGGTCCACACGCCTTCGCCGTCCTCACCCGGTCCCTCCCAGCGCATCCGCAGCGCGCCCCGGGGCACCGGCGGCAGCCCGGTGCCGGAGGTGAACGTCCCGTACAGCCCCAGGTGCACGTGCACCACGTCCGGGCCGAAGCTGGCGAACAGGTGCTTGCCGTAGGAGGTCACGTCGTCGAGCACCCGGCCGTCGAGCAGCTCGGCCTGGCCGGCGAAACGGCCCTGCGGGCTGGTCACGTGCACCTCACGGCCGGCGAACGCGGCCTGCTGCTCACGGGCGAGCCGGAACAGGGTGTGGCCCTCAGGCACGGGCGCCTCGGTGCGTCATGACACCAGCGTGACCTGCACGGACGCGGTCCGCCACGACGGGGGACGTGATCCTCATCAGGTCGCGCGGACCCGGTTGTAGCGGTCCAGGCTGACCTCGCGCTCGTGGGCGTGGTCGACGATCCGCTCCGGGTAGCCGGCCGGCAGACCGCCAGGCGCCGTCCACGGCTCGTGCACGTGCGCCGGGTCCACGTCGCGCAGCTCGGGCACCCAGCGCTTGACGTAGGTGCCGTCGGGGTCGAACTTCTTGCCCTGGGTGATCGGGTTGAAGACCCGGTAGTAGGGCGAGGCGTCGGTGCCGGTGCCGGCGACCCACTGCCAGCCGTGCTGGTTGCTGGCCAGGTCGCCGTCGACCAGGTGCTGCATGAAGTAGCGGGCGCCCAGCGTCCACTCCTGGTGCAGGTCCTTGACCAGGAACGACGCGACGATCATCCGCACCCGGTTGTGCACGTAGGCCTCGCCGAGCATCTGCCGCATGCCGGCGTCGACGATCGGGAAGCCGGTGCGGCCGGTCTCCCAGGCGTGCACCAGCGCCTCGGCGCCCGGGCCGGAGTCGTACCCCATGCGCTGCAGCTCGGGCTTGAGGTACGCCCGGGCCGAGTCGGGCCGGTGCCACAGCACGTCGGCGTAGAAGTCCCGCCAGGCGAGCTCGTCGGTGTAGCGGCGGACCGACGCCTGCCCCTCCTCGGCCGCCAGGTCGGCCAGCAGCGTGCGGGGGTGGATGCAGCCGTACTTCAGGTAGGCCGACAGCCGGCTGGTGCCGTTGGTCCCCGGCAGGTTGCGGCCCTCGTCGTACCCGAGGAGCCGTTCGTCGCGGAACCGGTGCCAGGAGTCCAGCGCGGCGGACTCGCCGGCCGGCGGCAGCTCGACGCCGTCCAGGTCCGGCGGCTCGGGCGCCGGGTCCGAGCGCACCCCGGTCTGCCACGGGACGCTGCCGGGCCGGGCGGCCGGGGCGTGCGAGCCGTGCTCACGCCAGGCGCGGGAGAAGGGCGTGAAGACCTGGAACGGGGTGCCGTCGCGCTTGGTGAGCCGGCCGGGCGCGACCGCGTAGGGCGAGCCGGTCCGGACGAGGGGGACGTCGCCCAGCGCCCGCTCCACCGCCTGGTCGCGCCGGCGCCCGTAGGGGCCGGCGTCGGCGGTGACGTGCACGCTGACCGCGCCCAGCTCGGCCACCAGCGCCGGGACGACGTCGGCCGGGTCCCCGGTCCGCCGGACCAGCGCCCCACCGGTGTCCGTGTCGAGCTCGGCGAGGCAGTCGAGCAGGAAACGGCGGCGCGGGTCCCCCGAGGGGCCGTAGAGCCGGTCGTCGAAGACGAACAGCGGGACGACGGTGCCGTCGGGGCTGGCCGCGTCGACCGCGGCCAACAGGGCCGGGTGGTCACCGAGGCGCAGGTCGCGGCGGAACCAGAGCAGCGCAGTGGGCACCGGTAGAGCCTAAGAAGGTCGTGCCCAACCCGCTCGGTGGATCAGCTGTTGGCGGTCGCCAGCCCGAACGTCGGGCGGTCGGCCTCGGTGACGAGGTCGAGCTCCTCCGGGTGGTCGAGGAGGTACTTGCGGATGAAGGAGCAGTAGGGGAGCACGTGCAGGTCACGCTCGCGGGCGGCGGTCAGCACGCCACGGACCAGCTGGGTGCCGAGGCCACGGCCGCTCCGCGACGGGTCGATCTCGGTGTGCGGCAGGGTCATCAGACCGCCGTCCACGTGGTAGCTGGCCAGTCCGACGCAGAGTTCGCCGTCCCGGATCTCGAAGCGACCCCGTTCGGGGACGTCGACCACCGTGATGTCCATCAGATCTCCACCTCCCGCGCCGCCGGCGCCGTTGCCGGGGCTCGTGCTCAGCCAAGGTAACCGTTGCGGCACGACAGCGCCCCTATCTGTTCCGACGAGTTCACCCACGGGGATGTTCCCGCGTCCCCCGGGAGTGGCCAGCTAGCCTCAACGCCGCACACCCCGGTCGGCCGCGCCGCGCGCACCGACGAGCCCCCATAGCTCAGGGGATAGAGCATCGGTTTCCTAAACCGTGTGTCGCAGGTTCGAATCCTGCTGGGGGCACCACGCTGGTCAGCGGTTTGATCCCTCTGACCAGCACCTTTGCCTCCCGACGGGTCCCGCGTCGTTTGGCCAGTATGCCTCGCATACCCCCTGGCGACCCATGCTCGCCCGTGCTTCTTGCACGCTTCTTGCACGCCGGGTGCGTCTGGTTGAGTGACCAGAGTCGGTCGTATGTCGCCGTGGCAGTCCTCTTGCGCTGCGATCGAACATTGAGGTGATCGGTTGCGCCTGCGCTGCCGGCAGGGCATCTAGGCACAGAAAGAGCAGGCGACGACGATCCCGCCGTCTGGGCGGACCTTGGAGATGGGACGCGCGGTCTCAGGTCTGGGGCGGGAGAGGTTCCACCGCGCGGGCCTCGAGGTAGGCGTCGAGGTCGGTCTGCCAAAAGCGCAGGGAGCGGCCGGCGTAGGTGAACTTGACTCGCCGTTCGGCGACGAGGCGGTAGATGAGCCGTGGTCCGCAGCGGAGGTAATCGGCGGCGCTATGGACGTCGTGGAGTCGGTCGCCGCCGTTGGCTGAGGGGTGGGGCCCTGACGCGGTCATGTTCGCTCCTTCGCACACGGTTTGGCGCCCTGGTGGGCTGCCGACCGGAACCCCGGCTCGCCGCGGGCGTCGACGGTCCTTTGGTGTCTATAGGCGCTTCTCAGGGCCGATTGGTGACACCCGGCGAATAGGGGTTCATGCAGCTGTCTCTGTCGGCTTATGCCGGACTCGGCGGTCCGTTGCGCCGCCGCGGTCGGCACGTTCAACGGCTGAGGCTGCGGGCTCGCCGGTGTTCAGGGGGACCGCTACGGACGCGTTCGGGAGGCCGGATGCAGGCAGGTCCGGCTTCCAGCTGCCGCTCGCTGCCCTCGTCGTCATGGTCGAGCAGGTGGCTGGCGACAAGCGTCTCCAGGTGGGCGCGCACTTCGGGTGAGGGGGAGGCATGGGGTCCGAC
>NZ_SJEX01000027.1 GCF_005930495.1 Modestobacter excelsi
CCCAACGATCACCCCCCGACGATCACCCCCCGACGATCGCCTCCGCGAAGGCCTCCGGCTCGAACGGCGCGAGGTCGTCCGGCCCCTCCCCCAGCCCGATCAGCTTCACCGGGATGCCCAGCTCGCGCTGGACCGAGACCACGATGCCGCCCTTGGCGGTGCCGTCGAGCTTGGTCAGGACGACGCCGGTCACGTCGACCGCCTCGGTGAACACCCGCGCCTGCACGACGCCGTTCTGCCCGGTGGTGGCGTCCAGCACGAGCAGCACCTCGTCGACCGGCCCGTGCTTCTCCACGACCCGCTTGACCTTGCCGAGCTCGTCCATCAGGCCGGACTTGGTGTGCAGCCGGCCGGCGGTGTCGACCAGGACGGCGTCGACCTCGCCCTCGATGCCGGTGCGGACCGCCTCGAACGCCACCGATGCCGGGTCGCCGCCCTCCCGGCCGCGCACGGTGAGCACGCCCACCCGCTCGCCCCACGTCTCCAGCTGGTCGGCGGCCGCGGCGCGGAAGGTGTCGGCGGCGCCGAGGACGACGCTCTTGCCGTCGCCGACCAGGACCCGGGCGATCTTGCCGACCGTCGTCGTCTTGCCCGCGCCGTTGACCCCGACCACGAGGACGACGGCGGGCCGGCCGTCGTGCCGGTCGGTGTGCAGCGTCCGGTCCAGGTCCGGGCCCAGGACCGCGGTCAGCTCGCGCACCACCAGGTCGCGCAGCTGGGTGCCGGACGCGGTGGCGAGCACCATGCTCTGGGTCCGCAGCCGCTGCACGATCTGGGTCGTGGCACCCACCCCGATGTCGGCGGCGAGCATCGTCTCCTCGACCTCCTCCCAGTCGTCCTCGGTCAGCCTCTCCCGGGCCAGCACCGTGAGCAGGCCACGGCCGAGGGAGGACTGCGAGCGGGCCAGCCGGGAGCGGAGCCTGACCAGCCGGCCGGCCGAGGGCAGCGGGGTCTCGAAGACCAGCCCCGGCTCGGGCTCGGCCGGCGGCAGCTCGACGGGCGCCTCCGGCTCGGCCTCCGCCGGCACGGTCGGCGCCGGCGGCCCGGTGTAGAGGTCGGCCGCGGTCGCCCCGGACGTCGGGTCCGGGGCGATCGGCGGGCGGGTCAGCGTCGTGCCGGCGGCCGCGTCGTCGTCCAGCCGCAGGGTCCGGCGCCCCCGGCCGACGAGCAGGCTGACCCCGGTGATCAGGGCGACGACCAGGATCGCGAGGGCGATCAGCACGAACTCCATGCCCACCAGTCTCCCAGCCCTCCCACATCGCGGTCGGGGCGGCGGACCGGGGTCATGCGGCAGGCTGTGCCCATGCCCGACACCGCCGGCACTCGCCCGCTCCTGCTGCTCGGCCCGCTGGTCAGGCACGTCGACCCCGTGTCCGCCACCATCTGGGTGGAGACCGACCGTCCGTGCGAGGTCGCGGTCCTCGGCCGGCGGGCCCGCACCTTCTGCGTGAACGGCCACCACTACGCGCTGGTCGTCGTCGAGGGCCTCGAGCCGGGCTCCACCACGCCCTACGAGGTGCACCTGGACGGGGCGCAGGTCTGGCCGCAGGCGCACTCGGCCTTCCCGCCCAGCCGGATCCGCACCGCGGGCCGGCCGGGTGCGTTCCGGCTGGCCTTCGGCTCCTGCCGGTACGCCACCCCGACCACCGCCGACGTCCGTGACGCCATCCCGCCGGACGCGCTGGACAGCTACGCGCGCCAGATCGCCGACACCCCCGAGGACCAGTGGCCGGACGCGCTCGTGCTGCTCGGCGACCAGGTGTACGCCGACGAGCTCACCCCGGCGACGACGGAGTGGGTGTCCCAGCGCCGGGACCTGTCCCAGCCGCCCGGCGCCCAGGCGGCGGACTACGAGGAGTACACCCGCCTCTACTCGGAGTCCTGGAGCGATCCGCAGGTCCGCTGGCTGCTGTCCAACATCCCGTCGTCCATGGTCTTCGACGACCACGAGATGATCGACGACTGGAACACCTCGGCGGCGTGGCGGGCGGAGGTGACCCCGACCGACTGGTGGGAGAAGCGGATCACCGGCGGGCTGACGAGCTACTGGGTCTACCAGCACCTGGGCAACCTCTCGCCCAACGAGCTCGCCGAGAACGACCTGTGGCAGGCCATCCAGGGCAGCGAGTCCCGGGACGCCGGCCCGATGCTGGACGCGATGGCCCACCAGGCCGACACCGAGCCGCGGTCGGTGCGCTGGAGCTTCGTCCGGCACTGGGGCTCGGCGCGGCTGATCATGCTGGACAGCCGGGCCGGGCGGGTGCTGGAGGAGGACGACCGCAAGATCCTCGACGACGCGGAGTTCGACTGGGTCGAGGCCGCCATGCGGAACGCGGTCGACGACGGCGTCGAGCACCTGCTGATCGGCACCTCGCTGCCGTGGCTGCTCCCCCACTCGGTGCACGACCTGGAGCGCTGGAACGAGACGCTGTCGGTCCGGCACGCCGGCAAGCCGCTGGGCCGGCTCGCCGAGCAGCTCCGGCAGGCGGCGGACCTGGAGCACTGGGCGGCGTTCGGGGGGTCGTTCGAGCGGCTGGGCCGGGCGCTGGTGTCGCTCGGCCGGGGCGAGCTGGGCCGCCCGCCGGCCACCGCCCTCGTCCTCTCCGGCGACGTCCACCACGCCTACGCCGCGGAGCTGGTGGACCCCGGCGGTCTGGACACCCGGGTGCACCAGCTGACCGTCTCGCCGCTGCACAACTCCGCGCCGCACGCCATCGAGATCGGGTTCAAGGTCGGCTGGAGCCGCTGGGCGCGGGCCATCACCGGCGGCCTGCGCGCCCTGGCCCGGGTGGAGCGCAGCCCGCTGCAGTGGCGGAAGCAGGCCGGGCCGTTCTTCGGCAACGAGCTGGGCGAGCTGCTGCTGGAGGGCCGGGACGCCCGGTTCCTGCTGTGGGCGACCAGCCGGGAGGACGACGGCACACCCCGTTTCACCCAGGTGCTGGACACCCGGCTGTCGTAGACGATCTCCGGATGAGCGCCGTCCGACTGGTCACCTTCAACCTGCACCACGGCGTCGGGGACGACGGCCGGCACGACCTGGTCCGGGTGGCCCGGCTGCTCGACGACGCCGATCCCGACGTCATCTGCCTGCAGGAGGTCGACCGGCACTTCGGTGGGCGGAGCGAGTTCGTCGACCAGGCGCGGCTGCTGGCCGAGGCGCTGGACCGGGAGCTCGCCTGGGCACCGTCGATCGACGAGGCCTCCCGGGGCGGCCGGGCGGAGCGGCGGCAGTACGGCAACGCACTGCTGTCACGGTTGCCGGTGCGGAGCTCCGAGGTCCACCCCCTCCCCGGGAGCGGCGAGCCACGCAGCGCGCTGCGCGCCCGGCTGCAGCTCGCCGGGAGCGAGCTCGAGGTCGTGACCACCCACCTGTCCAGCCAGTCGGCCGCCGACCGGGCGGCGCAGGCCGCCACCATCGCCGGTCTGCAGGGGCCAGGGGGCCCGCCGACGGTGGTGGTCGGTGACCTCAACGCCGACGCCGGTGCCCCCGAGCTGGACGCGCTGCGCGAGCGGTTCGCCGACGCGTGGGAGCTGGCCACCGACCGCAGCGACCAGGCCGGCCGGTTCTCGCTGCGCGGGGGCCGGGGCCTGACCCACCCGGCGCGGCGACCCCGGGTGCGGATCGATCAGGTGTGGGTCTCCCCGGGGGTCTCGGTCGCCGACGCCCGGGTGCTCGACGGCTCGGCCTCCTCCGACCACCACCCGCTGCTGGTCGACCTGGTGGTCGCACCGGCCGCTAGGCCGTCTGGAGCTCCCGCAGACGCTGGCTGATGACGCCGGTGATGCCGTCGCCGCGCATGCTCACGCCGTAGAGCGCGTCGGCGATCTCCATGGTCCGCTTCTGGTGCGTGATGACGATCAGCTGCGAGCTGCCGCGGAGCTGCTCGACGAGGGTGAGCAGCCGCCCCAGGTTGACGTCGTCGAGCGCGGCCTCGACCTCGTCGAGCACGTAGAACGGCGAGGGGCGGGCCCGGAAGATCGCCACCAGCAGCGCGACGGCGGTGAGCGACCGCTCACCGCCGGACAGCAGCGACAGCCGTTTGACCTTCTTGCCGGGCGGGCGCGCCTCGACCTCGACCCCGGTGGTCAGCAGGTCGTCGGGGTCGGTGAGGTGGATGCGTCCCTCGCCGCCGGGGAAGAGGATCGAGAAGACCTCGGCGAACTCGCGCTGGGTGTCGGCGAACGCCTCGGCGAACACCTCGTGGATGCGGGCGTCGACCTCGCGGACGACGGTGAGCAGGTCCCGCCGGGTGTTCTTGAGGTCCTCCAGCTGGGTGGCGAGGAAGGTGTGCCGCTCCTCCAGCGCCGCGAACTCCTCCAGGGCCAGCGGGTTCACCTTGCCCAGCGCGGCGAGGTCACGCTCGGCGCGGGCGGCCCGGCGTTCGGTCACCGCGCGGTCGTAGCCGACCGGCTGGGGCTCGGGGTCGCCCGCCTCGGCGGCCGCAGCCACCTGCGCCTGGGTCGGCGGCACCAGTGCGGCCGGGCCGTACTCACCGACCAGGGTGGGCAGGTCGACGCCGTACTCCTCGGCGGCGCGCGCCTCCAGGGCCTCGATCCGCAGCCGCTGCTCGGCGCGGGCGACCTCGTCGCGGTGCACCTCGTCGGTGAGCCGGTCCAGCTCCGCGGTGTGCTCCCGGACCCGGGCGCGGACCACCAGCAGCTCGGCCTCCCGGCCGGTGCGGGCCTCCGCCAGGGCGTCGCGCTCGGTGACCGCACGGGCCAGCGACGCGCTCAGCGCGGCCTGCGCCTCCTCCGCGCCGCGACGCACGGCCGCGGCGACGCGCGCGCCGCGCTCCCGGGCGACGCGGGCCGCCGCGGCCCGCTCGCGCGCGGCCCGCTCCTGCCGGGCCTGGCGCCGCAACGACTCGGCCCGCCCGGTGAGCGAACGGGCCCGCTCCTCGGCGGTGCGCACCGCGAGCCGGGCCTCCGTCTCCGCCTGCCGGGCACCGGCGGCCTCGGCCCGGAGCCGGTCCCGCTCGTCGGTCGACGGCTCCTCCTCCAGCGGCGCCGCCTCGGCGGCGGTCAGCCGCTCCTCGAGCTCGACCAGCCCGGCGACCGCGGCGTCGCGGGCCTGCTCGGCCCGCACCCGGGCGGCGTCCAGCCGCTGGGCCTCGGCCACCGCGGAGCGCGCGGCGGCACCCAGCTCGGCGAGCTCGGCGGCCGCGGCCGAGCGCGCCCGCTCACCGGCCTGCCGGGCGGTGAGCGCGGTGTCGACGTCGGCGGAGCGCTGCCCCGCGACCTCGCGGGCGTCGGCCAGCTCGTCGGCCAGCCGGGCGGCGGTGGCCGCGGCGCGGTCCAGCTCGGCCGCGGCCTCGTCGACCCGGGCCCGCACCTCGAGCCCCGACGGGGCGTTCACCTGCCCGCCCACCGCCCAGTCGGCGCCCAGCAGGTCACCGGACCCGGTGACCGCCCGGACCCGCGGGTGGGTGCGCACCAGCGCCACGCCGGCGGTCAGGTCGCCGACGACGGCGACCCGCTCCAGCGCGCGGGCCAGCGCCGGACCGAGCTCGGCGGGTGCGGTGACCAGGTCGAGGGCCCAGCGAGCGCCCTCGGGCAACTCGGGCCAGCCGTCCCGGGCGACCGGGGGCAGGCCGCCGGTGACCAGCAGGCCCACCCGCCCGCCGTCGGTCCCGGCGAGGTGGGCGAGCACGTCGGCGGCCTCGGCGACCCCCGCGACGACCACCGCGTCGGCCAGCCCGCCCAGCGCGGCGGCGATCGGGACCTCGGCACCCGGCGCGACGGTGAGCCGGTCGGGGACCGGGCCGAGCACCCCGGGCAGGCCGGCGGCGAGCACGGCGGCCGCGCCGTCGGCGGGGGCGAGCCCGAGGGCCAGCGCGTCGCGGCGGGCCTGCCAGCCGGCGCGGTCCCGTTCGGCAGCGCGTTCGGCCGCGGTCAGCTCGGCGACGGTGCGGGCGGCCTCGGCGGAGGCGGCGACCGCGGCGGCGTGGGCTGCGGCGAGGTCCTCGTCACCGCCGGCGTCCTCGGTCAGTTCGGCGCGCCGGGCCTCCAGCCGCTCCGCGGCAGCCTCGGCCCGGTCGGCGGCCTCCGTGGCCGCAGCGGCGAGCCGGTCGATCTCCGCCTCGCCGGCCGCGGCACGCGACCGGCCCGCGGCCACCTGCCCGGAGAGCCGGGCCAGCTGCTCGCGGCGGTCGGCCAGCGCACGGGCTGCGGCGACCAGCGCCCGCTCCGCCTCGCCCAGCGCCGTCTCCACCTCGGCCCGCAGCGCCACGGCGGTCGCCAGCCGGGCGCGCTCGGCCTCCAGCGACTCGGCGAGCTCGCGCTCGGTCGCCTCGACCCGCTCGGCCTCGGCGTCGAGTGCGTCCGGGTCGCGGCCGGTGGGACCGGCCGGCGGCGCGGCGGCCAGGTGGCGGTGCCGCTCGGCGGCCAGCTGGCCGACGCTGCGGAAGCGCTCGGCCAGGGTGGACAGCCGGTACCAGCTGTCCTGGGCGGTGGCCAGCGCGGGGGCGTCGGCGGCCAGCTGCCGTTCCAGGGCCGACTCGGTGCGGGAGGCCTCGCCCAGCGCGGCCTCGACCACCGCCCGGCGGGCGCGCGCGGCGGTCTCGTCGGCGACGTCGGCGTCGAGGGCGTCGCGGAGCCCGACCAGGTCGTCGGCGAGCAGCCGCAGCCGCGCGTCCCGCAGGTCGGCCTGCACCCCGGCCGCCCGGCGGGCCACCTCGGCCTGCTTGCCCAACGGCTTGAGCTGACGGCGCAGCTCGGCGGTCAGGTCGCCCAGCCGGTCGAGGTTGGCCTGCATCGCGTCGAGCTTGCGGAGCGCCTTCTCCTTGCGTTTGCGGTGCTTGAGGACGCCCGCCGCCTCCTCGACGAAGGCGCGCCTGTCCTCCGGGCGACCGGAGAGGACGGCGTCGAGCTGCCCCTGCCCGACGATGACGTGCATCTCCCGGCCGATGCCCGAGTCGCTGAGCAGCTCCTGGACGTCGAGCAGCCGGACCTTGTCCCCGTTGATCTCGTACTCGCTCTCACCGGAGCGGTACATCCGGCGGGTGATCGACACCTCGGTGTAGTCGATCGGCAGCGCGCCGTCGGCGTTGTCGATCGTCAGCGTGACCTCGGCCCGGCCCAGCGCCGGCCGACCGGCCGTACCGGCGAAGATGACGTCCTCCATCTTGCCGCCGCGCAGGCTCTTGGCGCCCTGCTCGCCGAGCACCCAGGCGATCGCGTCGACGACGTTGGACTTGCCCGAGCCGTTCGGGCCGACGACGGCGGTGATGCCGGGCTCCAGGCGGAGCGTCGTCGGCGACGCGAAGGACTTGAAGCCCTTGAGCGTCAGGCTGGACAGGTGCACGGTGGAGAGACTCCTGGAGGGGTACGACAGTCCTGCTCAGCGCAGGGTCGCCCCATGATGACCGAGAGCGTGCCGATCGCCCCTCGATCGCGTGATCAGAGGGGTGCGTGGTGACGCTGTGCCGCGTCGGCCCACGGCCCCGCCGCGGGGGCCCACCACGAGCGAGGTGACCTGCTGGAACGGCCCCCTTCCAGGGGCCCACCCTGAGCGTGCGAAGGGTGGGGAGGAAGGGGGTCCTTCGTCAGGCGAGGGCGGGCGCGGCCGACTCGTGGGCCATGGTGAGCAGCTCGCGGGCGATCGTGGCGTCCCGCTCCTCGCGGAGGACGGCGATCTCCTCCTCGAGACGGCGCACCTTCGCGCGCAGGGCGGCGTTCTCCTCGGCTACTCGAAGCTCGTGCGGAGCGACGATCGAACCGAACAGGGCCTTGGCCATGTCTCAGCGGCCTTTCACGTGCAGGAGTGGGTCCCTCGCACCGCCGGGGCGGTCTGCGCGGGTTGGTGCTCTCAGGGTGACAGCCGCTTCGACCTGGGTCAACGGCGCGACCACCCCTGGCGGGTGTCGGGCGGATGTCGTCTTGGTCACCCGACGGTGAAGCCGGGCACCCCCTGCACCACGTCGTCGCGCTGCTGCACGCCCGCGACCGCACCCGGCGCCCGTGGTCCGGAGAGCTCGGCCAGCACCGCCCGGACGTCGTCCGCCGGGCCCTCGAGGACCACCTCGACCCGCCCGTCGGGCAGGTTGGTCGCCGACCCGGCCAGCCCGCGGGCGGTCGCCGTCCCGCGGACGAACCAGCGGTAGCCGACGCCCTGCACGTGGCCCTCGACCAGCGCGACGACCCGGACGGCGCTCATGCGCGACGGGCGCGAGGGCGCGGCTGGCACTGCGGGCAGCTGTAGCTGGACCGGTTCATGAACGACTCCCGGCGGATCGGGGTCCCGCACCGGGGGCACGGCCGGTCCAGCTGTCCGTAGACCGCCAGGTGCCGGGAGAAGTACCCGCTCTGCCCGTTGACGTCCACGTAGAGCGAGTCGAAGGAGGTGCCGCCCTGGGCGAGGCTCTCCCCGAGCACGTCGCGGACGCCCTCCAGGAGGTCGGCGACCTGGGCGCGGGTGAGCTTGTCGGTGGGCCGGGCACCGTGCAGCCGGGCGCGCCACAGCGACTCGTCGGCGTAGATGTTGCCGACCCCACCGATCAGGGTCTGGTCCAGCAGCGCACGCTTGACCTCGGTGTGCCGGCGGCGGAGCGCGGCGCTGAAGGCATCGACGTCGAAGGCGTCGTCCAGCGGGTCGATGGCGATGTGCGCCAGCCGCGGCGGGACGTCGGCGGGGTCCGCGCCCGCGCCCTCCTCCACCGCCAGCCCGCCGAAGGTCCGCTGGTCGACGAAGCGCAGCTCGCGGCCGCCGTCGGTGAACCGGAAGCGTGCGCGCAGGTGCACCTCGTCGGCCTCGTCGGGCTTCTCCACGAGCAGCTGCCCGCTCATGCCCAGGTGGGCGACCAGCGCGCGGCCGGTGGGGGTGCCGTCGGCCTCGGCGACCGGCAACCACAGGTACTTCCCGCGGCGGTGGGCGGCGGTGAGGGTGTGGCCGGTCAGCGCAGCGACGAAGTGCTCGGTCCCCTCGAGGTGCCGGCGGACCGCCCTCGGGTGGTGCACCTCGACGGTGGCGATGGTCCGGCCGGCGACCCAGCGCTCCAGGCCGCGCCGGACGACCTCGACCTCGGGCAGCTCGGGCACGTCAGGCGCCCGCAGGTCCGCCGTCGGCCACCGTCGTGAGCGAGTGCCACGCCGCCTCGGCGGCCTCCTGCTCGGCGGCCTTCTTGGTGCGCCCGGTGCCCTTGCCGCGGACCTGGCCGGCCAGCAGCACGACGGCGGTGAACGTCTTGGCGTGGTCAGGCCCCTCGTCCTCGACGTCGTAGACCGGGGCACCCAGGCCCTGGCCGGCACCGAGCTCCTGCAGGCTCGTCTTCCAGTCCAGCGCAGCGCCGCGGGTGGCCGACTCGGCCAGCAGCGGGTCGAACAGCCGGTGCACGATCCCCGACGCGGTGTCCAGCCCCTGCCCCAGGTGCAGGGCGCCGATCAGCGCCTCCAGGGCGTCCGCGAGGATCGAGTCCTTCTCCCGCCCACCGGTGGTCGTCTCGCCACGACCCAGCAGCAGGTGCGGGCCGATGCCGCCCTCGCCGAGGGCGCGGGCGACGCGGGCCAGCGAGTTCATGTTGACCACCGAGGCGCGCAGCTTGGCCAGCTGGCCCTCGGGCAGCTCGGGGTGGCTCCGGTAGAGCTCGTCGGTCACCACGAACCCGAGCACCGAGTCACCGAGGAACTCCAGGCGCTCGTTGGTGGGCAGGCCACCGTGCTCGTAGGCGTAGGACCGGTGCGTCAGCGCCAGCTCCAGCAGCGCCGCGGGCAGCTCGACGCCCAGGGCGCCGGCGAGCCAGCGGGCGGAGTTCGCGGCGTGCTCGGGGCCGGCGGGCAGACGACCGCCGGCGTCCTCGGTCACGGACTCCCCGCCGGGGAGCCTGCCACCGAGGACGCCGGAGCAGAGGTCGGCTGCGCCATGGTGCGGGTGCGCAGGGTCAGACCGCGAGGACCTGACGGCCGTCGTGCTGACCGCAGGTCGGGCACGCGATGTGCGGGGGCTTGAGCTCGCCGCAGGCCTTGTTCGGGCAGGGGGCCAGGGTCGGGGCCGTGGCCTTCCACTGCGACCGGCGCGAGCGGGTGTTGCTGCGCGAGGTGCGCCGCTTCGGGACAGCCATGATCAGTTCTCCTCGGTGTCGGTGCTCCCGGAGCCCGGCTGGGCCCCGTCGGCGTCGTTCGCAGTGCTGTCGTTCAGGTCGGCGAAGCGCGCGGCCAGCCCGGCGAACCGGGGGTCGATCACCTCGTGCGAGTGGTCGGCGGGCAGGTCGTCCAGGCGCTCACCGCAGTCGACGCACAGGCCGGCGCAGTCCGGCGTGCAGGTCGGCGAGAGCGGCAGGGTGAGGACGACGGTGTCCCGGACCAGCGGAGCCAGGTCGAGCGTGTCGCCCTCGATCCGGCGCACCTCGTCCTCGCCGCTGGTGGCCTCGGTGGTGCTGCCCTCGTAGGCGTACAGCTCCTGGACGTCGAGCTCGAAGGTGTCCTCGACGGGGTCCAGGCACCGCGCGCACTGCCCGGTCACCGGGACGTCGACGGTGCCGCTGACCAGCACGCCCTCCATCACGGACTCGAGCCGGAGGTGCAGGTGGACCGGTGCGCCCTCGGGGACGCCGATCATCTCGACACCCCAGCCGGGACGGGCGGGCAGCGTCTTGTCCCACTCGCGCATGGTCCCGGCGCGCCGGCCCAGCTCGCGCAGGTCGACCGTCCACGCCTTGGCAGCAGCCTTCTCCGCGGCCTTCTCGGCGACCGAGCGGGTCGCGGGGTCGGCGGCGGGGCGCTGCGCGTCCGTGGACGCGGCGCCGGGGGACGGTGCAGGGGAAGCAGACATGTCAGTACTCGTCGTCGTCGATGGTGGGTTCGCCGGGAGCGCACGGGACGGCAGCGGCCGGACGGAGGTCGAGCTTACCCG
Source organism: Modestobacter excelsi (assembly GCF_005930495.1). GTDB lineage: Bacteria > Actinomycetota > Actinomycetes > Mycobacteriales > Geodermatophilaceae > Modestobacter > Modestobacter excelsi. The sequence goes on from NZ_SJEX01000027.1 coordinate 10,847, forward strand.
ATCCTCGGCCGGCCCCGTCCCGGCCTCGGGACGCACGCGGTCGCGTCAGGGCGTGCGCAGGTTCGTGCGCGCCTTCTCCACCGAACGCATCATGTGCGACAGCGTGTTCCCGAAGTCGGCGAGCCGGGTGTCGACGTAGTCGTCGACCTCCGCGCGCATCCGCGCGACCTCGGCGGCGGTCTGCGCGCCGAGGGCGTCGGCCCGGTCGACCGCCGTCCGGTAGACCTCCGTCTCGGTGAGCAGCCGCTCGTGCTCGACCTCACCGGCGGCGACCAGCTCGTCCTGCTGGCGCTGCCCGTCGGCGAGCAGCTGCTCGCGCAGCCGGCGGGCCTCGGCGACCAGCCGCTCGGCCTCCGCCTCGGCCTCGGCCAGCAGCTCGTCGGCCTCCGCCTGGGCCTGAGTGAGGATCTCGTCGCGCTGCCGGCGGGCGGTGCCGATCAGCTCCTCGCGCTGGCGGCGGGCGTTGGCCACGACCTGCTCGCTGTCGCTGCGGGTGCGCCCGGTCAGCCGCTCGGCCTCGGCCTGGGCCTGCTGCAGGATCTCGGTGCGCTGCTCGACGATGGCGCCGGCCTGCTGCACCTCCTCGGGGAGGGACTCGCGCAGCTCGTCGAGCAGGTCGAGCAGGTGGTCGCGCGGCACCATGCAGGATGAGGACATCGGCACGCTGCGGGCGTTCTCGATCACCGTGGTCAGCTCGTCCACGGTCTCGTACAGCCGGTAGACCACCTCCGTCATGGCCGCTGCCTCTCCCTCGACTGCGCGACCAGCCGGTCGTTGACCCCCTTGGGGACCAGCGACGAGACGTCGCCGCCGAACCTGGCGATCTGCTTGACCAGGCTCGAGGACAGGTGGCCGACCTGGGGCGCGGTCGGCACGAACAGGGTCTCGACGCCGGCCAGCTCGCGGTTCATCTGGGCCATCTGCAGCTCGTACTCGAAGTCGCCGACGGCCCGCAGGCCCTTGACGATCACCGGGATGTCCCGGTCGCGGCAGTAGTGCACCAGCAGGCCCTCGAAGCTGTCCACGGTGACGTTGGGCAGGTCGACGACCGCCTCACGCAGCAGGGCCATCCGCTCCGAGACGTCGAACAGGCCCGCCTTGCCGGGGTTGACCAGCACCGCGACGACCAGTTCGTCGTACAGGCCAGCGGCGCGCGCGATCACGTCGACATGGCCGTTGGTGACCGGGTCGAACGAACCGGGACAGACCGCTCGCCTCACGACAGACGACCGTACCGGAGCACCGCCTCCCCGTACCGACGATCACGGACTCCGATCAGCGGTGTCGGCCACTCCCAGGCCTGCTCCCGGCTGGACCGCTCGACGACGACCACGGCGTCCGGGGCCAGCCAGCCGTTGCCGACGAGCGCGTCCAGCACCCCGAGGACCTCCTCGACGGGGGTTGCGTAGGGCGGGTCGGCGAAGACCAGGTCGAAGCCGGCCGGGGCCGCCCCCGCGACCACGGTCGGCACGCTGCCGGCCAGCACCACGGCGCCGCGCAGGTCCACCGCGGCGATGTTGTCGCGCAGCACCGGCAGCACCCCGCCGCCGGACTCCACGAACACCGCCTCGGCCGCGCCGCGGGACAGCGCCTCCAGTCCGAGCGCCCCGGAACCGGCGTAGAGGTCCAGCACGCGGACGCCGTCGAGGTCCAGCAGCGAGCCCAGGGAGTTGAACAGGCCCTCGCGGGCCCGGTCGCCGGTGGGCCGCACCCCGGCGCGCGGGACCTTCAACCGCCGCCCGCCGGCGACTCCGGAGATCAACCTGGTCATGCCGTCCGCCTCGTCCAGTCGTGCGGCCCCGTCCAGAGGCCCGTCCCGAGCTTGCGAGGGATGAGGAGGGCGAGGTCCTTCACGCCTTCTCCAGGTAGTCGGCGCGCTCGTCCATCGCCAGTGCGGCGACCGCGGCGGCCAGCTCCGGGTGGTCGGCGAGGCCCCCGCCCTGCTCGACCAGGGCGGTCGCCTCGGCCCGCGCCTCGGCGATCAGCGTCTCGTCGTCCAGCAGCGAGAGCAGCTTCACGTTGGAGCGGCGGCCGGACTGCGCGGCGCCGAGCACGTCGCCCTCCCGGCGGGTCTCCAGGTCCAGCCGGGCCAGCTCGAAACCGTCGGTGGTGCCGGCGACGGCGGCCAGCCGCTGGCCGGTCGCCGACGAGCTGGACGCCTCGGTGACCAGCAGGCACAGCCCGGCGTGCTCGCCCCGCGCCACCCGGCCGCGCAGCTGGTGCAGCTGGCTGACGCCGAACCGGTCGGCGTCCATCACCACCATCACCGTGGCGTTGGGCACGTCGACGCCGACCTCGACGACGGTGGTGGCGACCAGCACGTCGACCTCGCCGGCGGCGAAGGCCCGCATCCGGGCCTCCTTCTCCTCCGGGGGCATCCGGCCGTGCAGCACCTCGACCCGCAGCGCCGACAGCGGGCCCGAGCGCAGGCCCTCGGCGACGTCGAGCACGGCCAGCGGCGGGCGGCGGTCGCTGGTGCCGGCGTCCTCCGGCGGGGCGCCGTCGGCGTCGTCCGGCCCGTCGTCGTCCTTGGCCGTGTCCTCCAGGTCGCCGATCCGGGGGCACACGACGTAGGCCTGCCGCCCGGCCGCGACCTCCTCCCGCACCCGGGCCCAGGCGCGGTCCAGCCAGGCCGGCTTGTCCTTCACCGGGACCACGGAGCTGGAGACCCCGCCCCGGCCGGCGGGCAGCTGGCGCAGCGTGGAGGTCTCCAGGTCGCCGTAGACGGTCATGGCCACCGTGCGCGGGATCGGCGTCGCCGTCATCACCAGCACGTGCGGCGGGCGGGTGCCCTTGGCGCGCAGCGCGTCCCGCTGCTCGACGCCGAAGCGGTGCTGCTCGTCGACGACGACCAGGCCGAGGTCGGCGAACTCGACGCCCTCCTGCAGCAGCGCGTGGGTGCCGACGACGATGCCGGCGCTGCCGTCGGCGACCGCGGCCCGGGCCTCCCGCCGGGCGGCGGCCTTCTGCGACCCGGTCAGCAGCACCACCCGGGTGCCCGCCGGGTCGCCGTCCAGCTCACCGGCCCGGGCCAGTGGCCCAAGGATGGCGGCCAGGCTGCGGGCGTGCTGCGCGGCGAGCACCTCGGTGGGCGCCAGCAGCGCCGCCTGGCCACCGGCGTCGACCACCTGGGCCATCGCGCGCAGCGCGACGACGGTCTTGCCCGAGCCGACCTCGCCCTGCAGCAGCCGGTTCATCGGCTGCACCCGGGCCAGCTCGGCGGCCAGCTCCTCGCCGACCTCCCGCTGCCCCTCGGTGAGGGAGAACGGCAGCGCGGCGTCCACGGCGTCCAGCAGTCCGCCGCTGCGCCGCGGTCGCTCGATGCCGGGCTCCAGCGCGGCAGCCCGGCGACGGGCGGCGAGCGTGCACTGCAGCACCAGCGCCTCGTCCCACTTCAGCCGCTCGTCGGCGAACTCGACCTGGGCCACCGACTCGGGACGGTGCTTGTAGACCAGCGCCGTGGCCAGCGACGGCAGGCCGTGCCGGTCGCGCACCGGCTCGGGGATGGGGTCGTCAAGCAGGGCCTCGAGCGAGCGCCGGTCGTCCAGCAGGAGCTTGACCGACTTCTGGATCACCCAGCTGGAGACGTCCTTGCTGGCCGGGTAGATCGGCACCAGGGCGCGGGCCCAGTCGTCGTCGTCCCCGGTGATGATGTGGCAGTCCGGGTGGGTGAACTGCAGGTCGTTCTGCCACTTCCCCACCGAGCCGGCGAACAGCCCCCACTCGCCGACGGCGAGGTGGGCGTGCCGGTGGTTGAAGAAGACCAGCCGCATGCTCCCGGCGCCGTCGCCCACGGTGACCTCGGTCAGCGTGCCGGGGCGCCGCTGCATCTTGCGGGTGCTGACGCTCTTGACCTGGGCCAGCACCGTCACCCGGTCGCCGACCTGCAGGTCGTCGAGCCGGGACATCTCACCGCGCCGGGCGTAGCGGCGCGGGTAGTGCCGCAGCAGGTCGCGCACGGTGCGCAGCTGCAGCTGGTCGGTCATCACCTTCGCGGTCTTGGGACCGAGCACCCGGACCAGGTCGGTGTCCATGGTCACCATCACTCCACCCCCACCAGCAGCGGCACGGCGCCGGCACCACCGGCGTACCGGACCACCTCGACCGTGGGGTGCGCCGCCGCCAGGTGCGCGGACACGGCGTCGCCCAGGGCGGCGTCCGCCCCCACGACCAGGGTCGCCATCTCCCCGCCGGCCGAGAGCAGGCGGTCGAGCAGGTCCCGGGCCACCGTGGCGGGATCCGCGCCGATCACGACGACGTCGCCCTCCGCGCTGCCCAGCACGTCGCCGGGGGCGCACCGCCCGGCCGAGGTGAGGGCCTCCTGGTCGGCGACCGTGACCTCGGCCCAGCGGGTGGCCGCGGCCGCCTCGGCCAGCGCGACGACATCGTCACCGAAGCGGCGGGCCGGGTCGGCGACGGCCAGCGCGGCCAGCCCCTGCACCGGCGACCGGGTGGGGACGACGACCACGTCCCGGCCCTCGGCGCGGGCGCGGTCGGCGGCCCGGCCGGCCGGGGCGATCGCCGCGGCGGCGTTGGGCAGCACGACGACCTGCTCGGCGCCGGTGCCGAGGACGGCGCCCAGCACGTCGTCCTCGTGCACCTCGTCGACCGGCGCGGTGAGGACCGCGACGCCCTCCCCCGCGAACAGCTCGGCCAGCCCGGCCGCGCAGGCCAGCGCGACGACCGCCCGGACGCCCGGGGCCGCGGCCGGCGGGCGCGGCGGCGCCAGCGCGGTGACCGAGATGCGGTGCGGCCGGCCGGCCTCGATGCCGGCCTCGAGCGCGGCCCCGACGTCGGAGACGTGCACGTGCACGTTCCACTCGCGTCCGGCGGGGGTGTCGACGCCGACCACCACCAGGCAGTCCCCGAGCTCGGCGAGCCGGGCCTGCAGCCGGGCGACGGCGTCCGGGTCGGAGTCGGCGAGCAGGAACTGCACCTCGCTGCCGGGACCGGGAGCCGGCGGGCCGGGCACCACGGCCGGGGGCCGCCGGGGGCGGGCCGGGCGGCCGCCCAGCGGAGGCCGGACCGGCGCCACCCCGGTCACCGTGCCGACCAGGGCGTCCAGCACCAGGCACCAGCCCGCGCCCCCGGCGTCGACGACCCCGGCGTCCCGGAGCGCGGCGAGCTGGCCGGTGGTGGCCTGCAGCGCGGTGAGCGCGCCGTCGGCGGCCGCCCGGACGACGTCGGCGAGCCCGGTCCGCCCCGCGGCCACCGCGGCGGCCGCGGCCTCGGCACCCGACCGCGCCACGGTGAGGAAGGTGCCCTCCTCGGGGTCGGCGACGGCGCCGTACGCGGTCCGCGAGGCGCTGGTGAGCGCCGTGGCGAGCACCTCGCCGTCGACCTCGGGGGTGTCGGCCAGCCCGTCGGCGAGACCGCGCAGCAGCTGGGCGAGGATCGCGCCGGAGTTGCCGCGGGCCCCGAGCACCGCACCCCGGGCGAGCACCGCCCACGGCGACTCCGGCCGCCGGCCGCCGTCGTCCCGCGCGGCCTGCAGGGCGGCGTCCAGGGCCGCGTGCCCGGCCGCGGCGGTGAGCAGCAGGTTGGTGCCGGTGTCCCCGTCGGGCACCGGGAAGACGTTGAGCTCGTCGAGCCGGCCGCGGGCCGCGCCGAGGCTGTCGACGACGGCACGACTCCACCGGCCGACCGCGGCGTCGTCCAGCGCCCTCAGCACGCCCGGCAGGGTACCGGGGGTCGCCGACAGGACCGGTCCACGCGTGCCCACCCGGGCCGCCGGGCCGGGGTGGGCCGACAGCGGTCCCGGACACCGGTTACAGTGGTGTCCAGCGTGTGCGTGGCTGGTGTCTGCCCTCGGGCCTCCAGCGGCACCGCGACCTGACTTCAGTTGGACCAATTCTCTGGGAGTGATCGACCGTGGCTGCCGTGTGCGACGTGTGTGGCAAGGGCCCCGGTTTCGGCATGTCGGTGTCCCACTCGCACCGCCGTACGCCGCGCCGTTGGAACCCGAACATCCAGGCCGTGAAGGCCGTCGTCGGTGCCGGCACCCGCCGCCGCATCAACGCCTGCACCTCCTGCATCCGCGCGGGCAAGGTCGTCCGCGGCTGAACAAGGACCCCGTCCTCCTCGCCCCTCGCACGCTCGGGGCGAGCCTCTGGACGGGGCCGAAGAGCGCGACGAAGACCCCGGAGGCTCGATGGCCTCCGGGGTCTTCTGCGTGCTCAGGTGCCGATGCCGCGGGCGCGGGCGGCGGTGACCACCAGCTCGACCACCGCGTCGTGCGGCAGGGCCGTGCTGTCGACCACCAGGTGGTAGTGCCGGGACTCGGCCGGGTCGCAGCGGTAGAAGTGCCGCACGTAGGCGACCCGGGCCCGGTCGGCGGCCTCCTGCTCGCGGCGCACCTCGTCCTCCGGGCGGCCGGAGTGCGCGACCGCGGCGGCCAGCCGCCGCCCCGGCGGCCCGTCCAGCCGCACGTGCAGCACGTCGGGGCGGTCCCGCAGCACCATCGCCGCCGCCCGGCCGAGCACCACCCCACCCGGTCCCTCGACGATCTCGCCGAGCACCCGCTCGGTCTGCACCCGGTAGGCCCGCTCGTCGGGGAGCGCGGACGTCGGGAGCACCCCGCCGACCGGGTCGGGCATCGTGCCCAGCGAGCTCACCAGCCGCCACAGGCCGCGGGTGACGGTCTCGTCGTTGGCCTCCGCCTCGGCGACGGGGACCCCCAGCCGCCCGGCGACCTGGGCCGGGATGACCCGGTCGTGGAAGGGCAGCCCCAGGCGCTGGGCGACGGCCGGGGCGATCTCGGCACCGCCGGCACCGAAGGACGCCGACACGGTCACGACGCCCATGCGTCGTCCTCCTCGGGCTGCCCGACTTCCAGGTCCTTGCCCAGGAAGACCGCGTCCGGTGCGTCGGCGTACACCCCGTACCCGGGAACGGGCACCCAACCCGCGCGGTCGTAGAGCGCCAGCGCCTCGGGCTGCCGGTCACCGGAGTTCAGCACCAGCTGCCGGTGGCCGGCCGCCGAGGCGGAGCGCTCCAGCTCGACGAGGACCACCGCCGCGATGCCGCGCCGGCGGAACGCCGGCTCCACGTACATCCGCTTCACCTCCGCCACGCCGTCCCCGAGCGACCGCCAGCCACCGCAGCCGGCAGGCACCCCGTCGACCTCGGCGACCAGGAAGAGCCCCAGCGGCGGGGAGAACTCGGCCGGCTCGACGACGGCCTCGTCGAAGCCGCCGTAGCGGACGACGTACTCCTGCTGCACCCGCTCGACGAGGTGCTGGGCGACCGGGTCGGCGTACCCCACGGCGCGGAGCCGGACCGGACGCGGCTCAGCCGAAGTGGACATGACCGGTCTCCTCCCCCAGCTCGGCCGCCACCTGCGCGGCGGGCACCCCGTCCACCCGGACCCCGGGTCCGTCCTCCGTCGCCTCGTGCACGACGCCGATCCTCGTCCACCCCTCGGGGAGCCCGACGTCGGAGGGGAAGGTGGCCACCAGGGCGTGGTCCTCCCCGCCGGTGAGGACCCAGACCAGCGGGTCGCCGCCGAGCGCCGCGGCGACCTGCGGCAGCGGCCCGACCACGAAGGTCTCCCGCAGCACGGCGCGGTCCAGGTCCAGGACGACGCCGCTGTCGGTGGCGAGGTGGCCGGCGTCGGCGAGCAGCCCGTCGCTGGTGTCGCACATGGCGGTGGCCCCGGCGTCGGCGGCTGCCGGACCGGCGGCGTACGGCGGCAGCGGGCGGCGGTGGGCACCCACCGCCGCGGCGGGCGCGGAGAAGCCCCGGCGGAGCACCGCGAGCCCGCAGGCCGACCAGCCGAGCCGGCCGGCCACCGCGACGACGTCCCCCGGCCGGGCGCCGGAACGCAGGACCGGCGCCCGGCCACCGAGGTCGCCCAGCGCCGTCACCGACAGGACGACGGCCGAGGAGTCCGGCGCGCTCGCCGAGGTGTCGCCGCCGACGACCGCGGCGCCGAACGGGGCGCACTCCGCCGCCATGCCGACCGCGACGCCCTCCAGCCACGCCGCGGGGGTGTCCGCGGGGCAGGCCAGCCCGACCAGCAGCGCGGTGGGCGCCGCGCCCATGGCGGCGACGTCGGCCAGGTTGGCCGCGGCGGCCTTGTGCCCGACGTCCTCGGCGGAGGACCAGTCACGACGGAAGTGCCGGCCCTCGACCAGGACGTCGGTGCAGGCCACCACCCTGCCGTCGGGCGTGCGCAGCACGGCCGCGTCGTCGCCGGGGCCGACGTCGGCCAGCGCCGCGGTGCCCGACCGGGCGACCACCCGGGCGATGAGCGGGAACTCCCCCACGGCCCCGGCGGTGTCCGCCGGATCGGACCGGGGCGTGAGCGGGCGGGGCCGCGTCACGCGCCGTCCCCTGCGGCTCGGTAACGTTGCTGGCCGGTCCGCTGCCCAGCAGGCCTGCGCCCGAGGAAGGTCAACCCGTGGTCCACGCCTACATCCTGATCCAGACCGAAGTCGGCAAGGCAGCCGCGGTCGCCGCGAGCATCAGCGAGATCGCCGGCGTGACGAAGGCCGAGGACGTCACCGGCCCCTACGACGTCATCGTCCGGGCCGAGGCGAACACCGTCGACGAGCTCGGCCGGCTCGTCGTCGCCCGGGTGCAGTCGGTCGACGGGATCACCCGCACGCTGACCTGCCCCGTCGTCAACCTCTGAGCTCCTGAGCACGCCGAACCCCTCGGACCGGCTGCTGCGCCGGGCGGCGCTGGTGACCCTCGCCGTCCTGGTGGCGGTGGTGGCCGTGCTGCTGGTGCTGGTGGACCTGCAGCGCGACGACGAGCCCGCCGACGCCGGGTCCGCGGTGGCCGAGGTCTCGGGCACGACGTCCGCGCCGCGGGGGGACCTGCCCCCGGTGCAGGTCGACACCCCCGACGTCACGCCCGCGGCGGACCTGGCCTGCCCGGTGCTGATGGGCCAGCTGCCGCTGGAGCTGGCCGGGGAGACCTCCCGGCTGGTCGACTCCGACACCCCCTACGCCTACGCCTGGGGCGACCCGGCGGTCGTGCTGGTGTGCGGCGTCGACCCGCCGGCCGGTCACGTCGTGGGGACCTCGACGATCGTCATCTCCGGCGTCGAGTGGTTCGTCGACGACTCCGACCCCGACGTCGTCGTCTGGACGACGGTCGACCGGAACGTGCCCGTCCAGGTGTCGGTGCCGACGAGCACCGACAGCGCCTCGGTGACCGCGCTGTGCCCGATCATCGCCACGGCCCTGCCCTACGTCACCCCCACGCCCGGCAAGTGAACGTCTCCACGGCCCCCGTGCAGGGGCCCGCCGCGAGCTTGCGAGTGGCGGGGGGCACGGGGGTCCTTCATCAGCCGGACGGCAGGCCGTCCAGCTGGGCGACGGTGACCGCGACGAGCTCCGCCCAGGCGTCAGCCGGGGTCGCCGCGACCGCGGCGACCGAGACGGTGAAGACCCCCGAGGCGCACCAGGCGAAGGCGGCGGGACCGGCGAGGCCCTGGTCGGGCGCGGGCTCGTCGCGCGCCATGGTCACGCAGCCGGCCGGCAGGTCGTCCGGGGCGCTGTCGGTCAGCCCGCCGTAGTACTCCGCGTCGTTGCGCGCGAGGTCCTCCGCGTAGGACCCCGCACCGCCCTCGTCCCGGAACTGGTCCAGGAACACGCTGGTCAACGCGGCGTCCGCGCGCCAGAAGCGCTCCCAGCCGCGCTGGTACCCGTAGTCGCTGAGCACCTGCCGCTGCCGCTGGGCGTCGTCGCCGTACCGGGCGACGTCGTCGATCGTCTTGGCGCCCGCCGGCGGGTCGAGCTCGTCGTCGGGCACCAGCGGCAGGCCGGAGGGCACCGCGTCGACCAGCAGGGCCTCGAGCCCCGCGGCGTCGGACGGGACGGCGGCGGACGCCGACGACGACGCCGGGCCGGCCGCGGGGGCCTCCTGGGACGTGCAGGCGGTGCACCACGGGGTGAGCAGCAGCAGCGGGGCCGCCACGGTCCGCAGCAGCCGGGAGGTCACCCGCCGTCCAGCCCGGCACCGGACACCAGCCGGTCGACCAGCTCCGGGTAGCTGACGCCGGTGGCCGCCCACATCCGCGGGAACATCGAGATGGGCGTGAACCCGGGCATCGTGTTCACCTCGTTCACCACCCACCGGTCGGCCCCGGTCGCGGGGTCGGCAGAGAGGAAGAAGTCGACCCGGGCGAGCCCGCGGCAGTCCATCGCCAGGAAGGCCCGGCGGGAGATCTCCTGCACCGCGGCGGTCTGCTCGGCGGTGAGGTCGGCGGGGACGTCGAACTCGACGGCGTCCTCGAGGTACTTGGCGTCGAAGTCGTACCACTCGGTGCCCGGCCGCAGCCGGATCTCCGCCGGCAGGCTGGCCTCGGGCAGCCCGCCGCCCGGCCGGGCCAGGACGCCGCACTCGATCTCCCGGCCGGGGACGGCGGCCTCCACGACCACCTTGCGGTCGACCGCGGCCGCGGTCGCCACCGCCGCGGGGAACTGCGCCCAGTCCGTGACCCGGGTGATCCCGATGCTGGACCCGGCCCGGGAGGGCTTGACGAAGACCGGCAGGCCCAGCCGCTCCCGTGCCGCCTCGTCCAGCACGTCCGGGTCGGGGCAGATCGCGCCGCTGGCGTCGCGCAGCACCACGTGGTCGCCCTGCGGGATCCCGGCGGCGGACAGCAGCTTCTTGGTGAACTCCTTGTCCATCGAGGCCGCGCTGGCGAACACCCCGGAGCCGACGTAGGGCAGCCCGGACATCTCCAGCAGCCCCTGGATCGTGCCGTCCTCGCCGTAGGCGCCGTGCAGCACCGGGAAGACGACGTCGACCTCGGTGAGCCGGCCGATGGCCTGACCGGGCTCGAGCACCGCCAGGCCCCGCCCGGCCGGGTCGCCGACCAGCGAGACGGCCGTGCCGTCGCCGACCTCGGGCAGCTCCCCGCCCTCGATGGCCAGGGCCGCGCCGTCGTGGAGCACCCACCGGCCGTCCCGGGTGATGCCCACCGGGACCACCTCGTAGCGCTCCGGGTCCAGCGCGGCGAGCACGCTCCCGGCCGACACGCAGGAGATCGCGTGCTCCGCGCTCCGCCCGCCGAAGACGACTGCCACCCTGGTCTTGCGCGTCTCGCCGGTCATCGCCGCCGACCCTAGCCGAGCGCCGCGAGGGCCGAGGTGAGGTCCGCGACGAGGTCGGCGGTGTCCTCGATGCCGCAGGAGAAGCGGACGAACCCCGGCGGGACGGCGTCCCCGCCCCACTGGGCGCGCCGGTCGATCGTGGTGTGCACACCGCCGAAGCTGGTCGCGGCGAGCAGCAGCCGGCTGCCCGCGACCAGCCGCTGCACGGCCGCCTCGTCGGCGAGCTCGGCGGAGACGATGCCGTTCGGCCGGAGCATCTGGGTGGTCGCGAGCGCGTAGGACGGGTCGCCGGGCCGCCACGGCCACCGGACACCGCTCACCGCGGGCGCCCCGGCGAGCAGCTCGGTGAGGGCGGCGGCGTTGGCGGCCTGCCGGGCCAGCCGCAGGTCCAGGGTGCTCATCGACCGGTGGGCCAGCCAGGCCTCGAACGGGCCCGGGGTGTTGCCGGTCGTCTTCCGCCAGGCCGCGATCCGGGTGTTCAGCTCCCGGCCGGTGTCCGTCGGCGCGCTGCTCACGTGCCCGAGCAGGACGTCGCTGTGCCCGGTGAGCGCCTTGGTGTCCGACCCGATGGTCAGGTCCGCGCCCAGCGCGAGCGGGCGCTGGCCGATCGGCGAGGCGGTGGTGTTGTCGACCGCCAGCACCGCCCCGGCGGCCTGGGTGGCCCGGGCGACCGCGGCGATGTCGCAGACGTCCAGCTGCGGGTTGCTCGGGGTCTCCAGCAGCACCAGCCGGACGCCGTCGAGGTCCCCGCGGGCGGCGACGTCCTCGATCTCCAGGGTCGGCACCAGGTCGACCTGCAGGCCGAAGCGCTCGAGCTCGTCGCGGGCCAGCACCCGGGTCGCGTAGTAGCCGTCGGAGGGCAGCACCACCCGGTCACCGGGCCGGACCAGGGCCAGCACGGCAGAGCTGATCGCCGCCATGCCGGTGGCGAAGGACAGGCAGTCGCCGCCGTCCAGCTCGCCGACGGCCCGCTCGAAGACCCGCAGCGTCGGGTTGTCCGGCCGCGCGTACCCGTCGGCGCCCTGCCAGCCCGGCGGCTGGTCCCCCAAGTGGTAGGGCGCGGCGAACACCGGGGAGGGACGCAACGGGGTGCCCGGCACCGCCGGGTCGTCGCCGGCGTGCACCAGCCGGGTGCCGTCCCCGAGGTCGGCGGGCAGGTCGGGGGTGCTCACGAACGGTCCTCCAAGGGTCTGAGCGACCCGGGAGGTCTACTCGGGCTCGGCCGGCCGGGTCGTCCTGGCTCGGCCGCCCTCGTCGGTCACTCGGGCTTGGCTTCTCTCGACATCATCTCGCGCACCATCTGGGCGGCCGACTCCCCCTCGTGGCAGACCCGCACGACGGCCTCGGTGATCGGCACGTCGACCCCGTGCGCGCGGGCCAGGTCGAGCACCGAGCGGCAGGTCTTGACCCCCTCGGCGGTCTGCTTGGTGATCTCCAGGACCTCGGCCACCGACATGCCCTGGCCCAGGTGCTCCCCGAAGGTCCGGTTGCGCGACAGCGGCGATGAGCACGTCGCGACCAGGTCACCGAGGCCGGCGAGACCGGCGAAGGTGGTCACGTCGGCGCCCAGGGCCATGCCCAGCCGGGCGGTCTCGGCGAGGCCGCGGGTGATCAGCGAGGCCCGGGTGTTGTCGCCGAACCCCAGCCCGGTGGCGACCCCGCAGGCCAGCGCGATCACGTTCTTCACCGCTCCGCCGAGCTCGCAGCCGACCAGGTCGGGGTTGGTGTAGGGCCGGAAGTACGGAGTGCCGCAGGCTGCCTGCAGCAGCTCGGCCCGCTCGGTGTCCGAGCAGGCGATGACCGTCGCCGAGGGCTGCTCCTCGGCGATCTCCCGGGCCAGGTTCGGCCCGGACAGCGCGGCGACCCGGTCCGCGCCGGCGCCGGTCACCTCGCAGATGACCTCGCTCATCCGCTTGGTGGTGCCGAGCTCGACGCCCTTCATCAGGGAGAGCAGCGAGGCCTCGGACGGCAGCAGCGGCGCCCAGCTGGCCAGGTTGTCCCGCAGCGTCTGGCTCGGCACGGCGAGGACGACGACGTCCGCGCCGTCCAGCGCCTCGGCCGGGTCGACGGTGGCCCGCACGGCCGCGGGCAGCCGCACGCCGGGCAGGTAGTCGGCGTTCTCCCGGGTCGCCGTGATCGTCTCGACCAGCGCGGGGCGGCGGGCGTGCAGCGCCACCGAGCAGCCGGCGTCGGCCAGCACCTTGGCGAACGTCGTGCCCCAGGAGCCCGCGCCGAGCACCGCGGCCCGGATCATGCCACCTCCCCGGGGAGCGCCGGGCGCACCGGCCGGGGGGCGAACTCGGCGGGCGGGGGCTCCTGGCGGAGCTCGCCGAGCTGGTCCCGGACCCGGGTCATCAGCAGGTCGGTCACCTCGCGGAGCAGTTCCGGGGTGAGCGGCTGCCCGGCGCGCACCCGGGCCCGGTGGGCGGAGAGGTCGACCGGCTCGCCGACCAGGTAGTCCGCCGGCGTCCGCAGCCGCAGGTGCAGCCGCCTGGTGTGGTAGTCGTGCACGAGCTGCGGCCCCCACTGGGCGACGGGCAGGACGACGGCGTCGGTGGACAGCGCCAGCCGCGCCACCCCGGACCGGGCCTGCATCGGCCACCAGTCCGGGTCGCGGGTCACCGAGCCCTCGGGGTAGATGACGACGAGCTCGCCGGCGTCGAGCTCGGCCTTGGCGGCGTGCACCGAGGACATCGCGGTGCTGGTGCCCCGGGAGACCGGGATCTGGCCGGCGGCGCGCAGGATCGTGCCGGCGGGGCCGGTGAACACCGACTCCTTGGCCAGGAAGTGCGGCACCCGGCCGCTGTCCCAGACCAGCCGGGCGCAGGCGAGGGGGTCGAGCACCGAGACGTGGTTGGCGACCAGCAGCACCCCGCCGGTGGGCGGGATGCGGTCCGGGTGCCGGTAGCGCAGCCGGAACAGCAGCGAGGCCACCGGGTAGACGACCGTCACGCAGAACCGGAACGCCCAGCTGATCGGGCGGCGGGCGACCCGGCGCGGCGGGCGCGGGACGAGCAGCTCCTGCGGCACCTCGCACCTCCTCCGTCGTCCGGGTCCGCCGGCCCTGCTCGGGACGTCGGCGGGCGTGACCCCGCTCATGATGTTGCCCTCCGGGTGGCCGGCGCCCGCACCTGGCCCCGTGCGGAGGTGGTGTCGGTCAGCCCAGCGGCCCGCTGCGGTGCGTCCAGCGACCCGCCACGAGGGTGCCCTGGACCTCCGTCGCCCGCAGGCCGCGGACGCCGTCGCGGGCGAGCACCGCGGCCGGCGGCTCGGCCACCACGACCAGGTCGGCGACGTCGCCGACCCGCACCGCGCGGCGGCCGCCGCTGGCCGCGGCGAGCGCGACGTCGAGGTCCAGGTGCTGCTCGGGGTGCCATGCGGCCCGCTCGTCCAGCGACCGGTGGACGGCGCTGGCGATCCCGTCCCACGGGTCCAGCGGCGCGACCGGCGCGTCGGAACCAAGCACCAGCCCCGCCCCGGCCTCCACCAGCGCTCGGTACGGGAAGGCCCACCCGGTCGCGCCCGCCCAGTGCTGGTCGGCGGCGTCCCGGTCGTCGACGGCGTGCCGCGGCTGGACGCTGGCCACCACCCCCAGCTCGGCGAAGCGCGGCAGGTCGTCGGGGTGCACCTGCTGGGCGTGCTCGATCCGCCCGGTGCAGCCGGCCGCGGCGAACCCGTCCAGCGCGACGGCGGTCGCCCGGTCACCGATCGCGTGCACCGCCAGGTCCAGGCCGGCCGCACCCGCCCGGCGGAGCAGCCGCTCCAGCTCGGGCAGCGGCGTGCGCAGCAGCCCGTGCGCCTCCGGGTGGGTCGCGCCCGGGTAGGCGTGCGAGCAGAACGCCGTCCGGGTGCCCAGCGACCCGTCGACGAAGACCTTCAGCGGCCCCAGCCGCACCCGGTCGGCCGCGACCGGGTCACCGATGCCGGGCAGCGGGTCGCCGCTGCGCAGCCCGGCCGCGATCGTCTCCTCCAGCCGGTCGACCCACACCCCGGCGCGCACCCGCAGCGCCGGCCCGCCCGGCCGCAGCGCGGCCCGCCGGGCCCAGGTGGTCACCAGGTCGCCGTACTCCAGGTCGACGACGGCGGTGACCCCGCGGGCCGCGGCGGCGGACGCCGCCTCCAGCACCCAGCCGTCCAGGACGTCGTCGGGGACCCCGCCGGCCCGGGCGAACACCTCCATCGCGGCGTGCTCCCGGACCACCCCCGTGGGCGCGTCGAACCCGAGCAGCTCCGCGGCGGTGGAGCTGAGCCAGGCGGTGTGCATGTCCCCGCTGGCGAGCACCACGGGCACGCCGGGCAGGACGGCGTCCAGGGCGGCGGCGTCCGGCGGCCGGGCCCACAGCGCGTCGCGGAAGCCCTGCCCCAGGACCAGGGCCCCCGGCTCGGGCGGGACACCGCCGAGGCCGTGCACCACCAGCGCGGCCGCCTCGGCGGCCGACCGGGCGGCGGAGACGTCGATCCGGCGCCGCACGGCGGCCCACTGGTCCAGGTGCACGTGGGCGTCGGTCAGACCGGGCAGCAGGGTGCCCCCGTCGAGGTCCACGACCTCGGTGCCGGCCGGCAGCTCGGGCAGCCCCGGGGCGCCGGCGGAGAGGTCGTCGGCGACGGCCCGGACGCGTCCGGTGTCCACGAGCACGTCCCGCACCGCCGCACCGAGCCGCGCGCGGCGCAGCAGCAGTGCGCTCACCCGGCCACCTGCGCGGCGCGCCGGCTCCGGAAGACCTCCAGCGGCCAGGAGGAGATGCCGCCGGCCCGCACCCGGCCGACCGTGCCGTCGGCGGCCCACTCGTACTCCACCGTCTCGCCGGCGGAGCCGAACCCGGCCACGGTCTCCAGCCGCAGCGTGCCCGCGCCCTCCACGGTCAGCTCGGCGCGCTCCTCGGTCGGCTCGGGCGCGCTCGGGTGCAGCAGCACCAGCCGGCCGCCGAGCAGCGCGACGTCGGTGACGCCCCACAGGTTGGCGAACCGGCCGGTGTAGCGGGCCAGCTCCTCGGCCGGCGGCTGGTCGACGCCCTCCGGCGCGGCCAGCGCGAGGTCCAGCAGCGCGAACAGCCCCCGGGCCAGGGCGTCGGCGGGGCCGTCGACGGCGTTGGTCAGCACGCTGACCACGACCTGGCCCGCCGGGTCGATCCAGGTGCGGGTGATGTGCCCGGGGTAGCCGCCGCTGTGCCCGACGAGCTCCCGCTCGCCGAGGGTGCGCAGGTCCATCCCCAGGCCGTAGTGGCGGGGCTCGCCGCCGTGCGCCCGGATCTCGGACTCGCGGCGGCGCATCAGCCGCTTGCTGCCCTCGCTGAGCAGCGAGGGGTCCCCGGCGAAGTGCGCGGCGCCGAAGGTGGTCAGGTCCCGCGCGGTGGACCAGAAGCCGGTGGCCGAGGCCATCGCCCGGGTGTCGACGTGCGGGATGGTCGCGCGCTCGTCCTCGCCGTCCAGCAGGCCGGTGTGCCCGGCGGCGTACTCCCCTGCCCGGGCCGGGTCCCACTCGGGGCCGGTGTCGGACAGGCCGAGCCGGTCGACGACGGCGGCCTGCACGTGGGCGCCGTAGCCGGTGCCGGTGACGGCCTCGATCGCCAGCCCCAGCAGCGAGTAGCCGATGTTGGAGTACTTGAAGTGCTCGTTGCGCTGCAGCACCGCGCCCTCGTCCGCGGCGGTGCGCAGCAGCAGCGCCTCGTCGGGGAAGGGCTGCAGCAGCTGCCAGTGGTCGTTGTCCCGGCCGTCCCGGATCACCCCGCCCTGGTGGCCGAGCAGCTCGCGCACGGTGACCTCGGCCAGGCCGGTACCGGCCAGCGCGGGCACGAGGGCGGCGATCGGGTCGTCGAGCCGGAGCCGGCCGGCCTCGACCAGCTGCAGGACGGCGGTGGCGGTGAACGTCTTGGAGTGCGAGGCGATCCGGAACAGGTGCGCCGGTGTCAGGGGCGCGCCGGTGTCGAGGTCGGCGACGCCCAGCGCGGTGTCCAGCACCAGCCGGTCCCCCACCCGGACGGCGGCCTGCACCCCCGGGACCCGCAACCGGCGGCGCTGGTGCTCCAGCCACGACTCCAGGTAGGGCGCGGCGGCCGCGGCCACCTCGGCGGTGCGGGCGGGGTCGGGCTGCATGCTCGGGGTGCTCCTCGCGGGACGGGTCGGCGGTGTGCTGAGCTTGTCAGGTGCAACGGTGGTCGGTCGTCGTCCCGGCCAAGCGGCTGGTCGCGGCGAAGACCCGGCTGACCCCGCTGACCGCGACGCTCGGGGACGCGCCGCCCGCCGGGCACCGGGACCTGGTCCTGGCGCTGCTGGCCGACACCGTCGCTGCGGCGCTGGCCAGCCCGGCGGTCGGTGGGGTGCTGGTGGTGACCGACGAGCCGCAGGCCGCTGCCCTGGTCACCGGGCTGGGCGCGCGCACCGTCCGGGACGAGCCGGACGCGGGCCTCAACGCGGCGCTCGCCCACGGCGCCCGCCGGGCCCGGGCGGCCGCCGCCGGCGGCCCGGTCGCCGCGCTCTCCTCCGACCTGCCGGCCCTGCGACCGGCCGAGCTGACCGAGGCCCTGCAGGCCGCGGGCGCGGTGCCCCGGGCGTTCGTCGCCGACGAGCTGGGCAGCGGGACGACGCTGCTGGCCGCCCGCGACGGCGAGCTGGACCCGCGCTTCGGCCGGGGGTCGGCGGCCGCGCACGCCGCCGGCGGGGCGGTTCCGCTGACCGGCGACTGGCCCGGTCTGCGCCAGGACGTCGACACCCCCGCCGACCTCCAGGCGGCCTGCTGGATCGGGGCCGGCCCGCGGACCACCGCATTCCTGCGGTCTGCTGCCGAGTCCATCTCCTGGACACCTCCGTGAGGCAGGATCGACCCGTGCCCGACGCCCCCTCGCCGCTGCCCGCCGACCGGTTCCTCAACCGGGAGCTGTCCTGGCTGGACTTCAACAGCCGTGTGCTGGAACTGGCCGAGGACGAGGACCTGCCGCTGCTCGAGCGGGTCAAGTTCCTGTCCATCTTCGCCAGCAACCTCGACGAGTTCTTCATGGTCCGCATCGCCGGGCTCAAGCGCCGGCAGAGCACCGGGCTCAGCGTCCGCTCCCCCGACGGGCTGACCATCCGCGAGCAACTGGCCCGGGTGACCGAGCGCACCCAGGACCTCGTCCACCGGCACGCCAGCGTCTTCGACAAGGACGTCGCTCCCCGGCTCATGGAGCAGGGCATCCGGATCGTGCACTGGTCCGACCTCGGCGAGGCCGACGCCAGGCGGCTGCGGGAGTACTTCCGCGACCAGGTCTTCCCGGTGCTCACCCCGCTGGCCGTCGACCCCGCGCACCCCTTCCCCTACATCAGCGGGCTGTCGCTGAACCTCGCCGTCTCGGTGCGCGACCCGGAGACCGGCGCCCCGCGGTTCGCCCGGGTGAAGGTGCCCAACAACGTGCCCCGGTTCATCCCCGTCGCGGCGGCCACCGACCGCGAGGCGGTGTTCCTGCCGCTCGAGGACCTCATCGCCGCGCACCTGACCTCGCTGTTCCCCGGCCTCGACGTGATCGACCACCACCTCTTCCGGGTCACCCGCAACGCCGACCTCGAGGTGGAGGAGGACCGCGACGAGGACCTCCTCCAGGCCCTCGAGCGCGAGCTGGCCCAGCGCCGCTTCGGCCCCGCGGTGCGGCTGGAGGTCACCGAGTCCATCGACCCGCAGATCCTCGACGTGCTGGTGCACGAGCTGGAGATCAGCCCGGCCGACGTCGTCTCGGTGCCCGGGCTGCTGGACCTCGCGTCGCTGATGGCGCTCTACGACATCGACCGGCCCGAGCTCAAGGACGAGCCGTTCGTCCCGGCGACCCACCCGCGGCTGAGCGAGGGTGAGACCCCCAAGAGCGTCTTCGCCACGCTGCGCGAGGGCGACGTGCTCCTGCACCACCCCTACGACTCCTTCGCCACCAGCGTGCAGCGGTTCATCGAGCAGGCCGCGGCCGACCCGAACGTGCTGGCGATCAAGCAGACGCTGTACCGCACCTCGGGTGACTCACCGATCGTCGCGGCGCTCATCGAGGCGGCGCAGGCGGGCAAGCAGGTCGTCGTCCTGGTGGAGATCAAGGCCCGCTTCGACGAGGAGGCCAACATCAGCTGGGCCCGCTCGCTGGAGCGCGCCGGGTGCCACGTCGTCTACGGCCTGGTCGGCCTGAAGACGCACTGCAAGACCGCGCTGGTGGTACGGATGGAGAACGGCGTGATCCGCCGGTACTGCCACCTCGGCACCGGCAACTACAACCCCAAGACGGCCCGCATCTACGAGGACGTCGGCATCCTGACCGCCGACCCGCGGGTGGGCGCCGACCTCACCGACCTGTTCAACACCCTGACCGGCTACTCCCGGCAGACCACCTACCGCTCGCTGCTGGTCGCTCCGCACAGCATCCGCACCGGGCTGCTGGAGAAGATCCGCCGCGAGGCCCGGCACGTCGCCGAGGGCAAGCCCGCGGGCATCCGGATCAAGGTCAACTCGCTGGTCGACGAGCAGCTCATCGACGCGCTCTACCAGGCGTCGCAGGCCGGCGTCCCGGTGGAGCTGGTCATCCGCGGCATCTGCACGCTCCGGCCGGGGGTGCCCGGGCTGAGCGAGAACATCAGGGTCCGCTCCATCGTCGGGCGGTTCCTGGAGCACTCGCGGGTCATGCACTTCGCCAACGCCGGGACGCCGGAGTGGTGGCTGGGCAGCGCCGACCTCATGCACCGCAACCTGGACCGCCGGGTCGAGGTGCTGCTGCGGGTCAACGACCCCGCGGCGCAGCGGCAGCTGCAGCGGGTCTTCGACCTGGACATGGCGCCGGACGTGCGAAGCTGGCAGCTGGCCGGCGACGCGAGCTGGACGCGCACCGGCGACCGGGACTCGCAGGCGGAGCTGCTCGCCCTGCGGGGTGAGAGCGCTGGCTGACCAGGGGGTGCTCATCCCGGCCGCCGGCGGGGCGGTCTGGCGCACCGGGACAGGCGGGGTCCTGGAGACCGCGCTGGTGCACCGGCCCAAGTACGACGACTGGTCCCTGCCGAAGGGGAAGCTCGACCCCGGCGAGCACGCGCTGGTCGCCGCGGTCCGCGAGGTCCGCGAGGAGACCGGGCTGCAGGTCGCGGTCGGCCGGCGCAGCGTGCAGACCCGGTACACCGTGCGGAACGGCCCCAAGCGGGTCGACTACTGGGTGATGGAGGCCGTGGGCGGCACGTTCGTCCCCAACGACGAGGTCGACGAGCTGCGCTGGCTGCCGATGCCGGCGGCCATGGCGCTGGTCAGCCACGAGCACGACCGCGCGGTGCTGCAGGACCTCGCCCGCACCGACGTCCCCCGCTCGCCGGCGCTGCTGCTGCTGCGGCACGCCTCGGCCGGGAACCGCTCGGACTGGGACGGCCCGGACGCGACCCGCCCGCTGGACCGTCGCGGGCGGGCGCAGGCGGCCGGCCTGGCCGCCGTGCTGCCCACCTTCGCCCCGACCCGGCTGCTGACCGCCCCCCCGGTGCGCTGCCGGGAGACCCTGACCCCGGTGGCCGCGGCCACCGGCCTCCCCGTCGGCGAGGTGCCCGAGCTGGGCGAGGAGGGCTTCACCGCCGACCCGGAGGCGGGGCTGGCGGTGGTGCAGCAGCTGCTGGCCGACCCGGCCGGGCTCACCGTGGTCTGCAGCCAGGGCGGGGCGATCCCCTCCGTGCTGCTGGCGCTCGGCGTGCGCTGGCACGACGCGGCCGGTGCGCTGTGGCCACCCTCGGCCAAGGGCAGCGTGTGGGCGCTGGGCGGCCGGCCCGGCGCGCTGGCCGCCGACTACTACCGCGACTTCGCGGCCGACCCCGCCGCCGACCGCCACGCCGCAGAACGTGCGGTCCGGAGCCCGTCGTGACGGGAGACCGGGAGCAGGCCCTGGCCGCGGCCGAGCGCGTGCGGCGGGCCGTGGCGGAGCTGCGCGGCCGCGAGGCGCCGGTGCCGGCCCGGCGGCTGCCGGCCTGACTCAGGCCGGCAGTGACCGCGGCAGCCAGGCCGGGCGCTGCGCCTCGAACGCGCTGATGTCGTCCAGGTGCCGCTCGGTGAGGCCGACGTCGTCCAGGCCCTCGAGCAGCCGCCAGCGGGTGTAGGGGTCGATCTGGAACGGGACGGTGACGTCGCCGTAGGTGACCTGCTCGGCCTGCAGGTCGACGGTGACCGGCAGCGCCGGGTCCGCCTCGACCGCCGCCCACAGCGCCTCGACGTCGGCGTCGGGCAGGACGACGGTGAGCAGCCCGGCCTTGGTCGAGTTGTTGCGGAAGATGTCGGCGAACCGGGGGCTGATGACCACCCGGAACCCGCCGTCCAGGAGTGCCCAGTTGGCGTGCTCGCGGGAGGAACCGGTGCCGAAGTCGGGACCGGCGACCAGGATCGAGGCGCCGGCGTACTGCGGCTGGTTCAGCACGAAGTCCGGCTCGTTGGTCCGCCAGGCCACGAACAGCCCGTCCTCGAAGCCGGTGCGGGTGATCCGCTTGAGGTACTCGGCCGGGATGATCTGGTCGGTGTCGACGTTGCTGCGGCGCAGCGGGGCGGCGGTGCCGGTGTGGATGGTGAAGGCGTCCATCGCGGTCAGACTCCAGCCATCTCGAGGTCGGCAGGGGCGGTGAGCTTGCCGGTGAGCGCGGTCGCCGCGGCGACGGCCGGGGAGACCAGGTGGGTGCGTCCGCCCTTGCCCTGGCGGCCCTGGAAGTTCCGGTTGCTGGTGGAGGCGGAGCGCTCCCCCGGCTTCAGCTGGTCGGGGTTCATGCCCAGGCACATCGAGCAGCCGGCGCCCCGCCACTCGGCCCCGGCGTCGATGAACACCCGGTCCAGGCCCTCGGCCTCGGCCTGCTGCTTGACCGCCACCGAGCCGGGGACGACGAGCATCCGGGTGGAGGCGTCGACGTGCTTGCCCGCCAGCAGCGCGGCGGCGACCCGCAGGTCCTCGATCCGGCCGTTGGTGCACGAGCCGAGGAAGACGGTGTCGACCGCGATCTCGCGCAGCGGGGTGCCGGCGGTCAGGCCCATGTAGGCCAGCGCGGACTCGGCGGCCTGCCGCTCGTTCTCGTCGGTGATCTGGGCCGGGTCGGGCACGCTGGCACCGATCGGCAGCCCCTGCCCGGGGTTGGTGCCCCAGGTGACGTAGGGGGTCAGCGACGCGGCGTCGATGTGCACCTCGCGGTCGAAGACGGCGTCGGGGTCGGTGTGCAGCGTCGACCAGTGCGCGACGGCGGCGTCCCAGTCGGCGCCCTGCGGGGCGTGCGGACGGCCCTGCAGGAAGTCGAAGGTGGTCTGGTCCGGGGCGATCAGCCCGGCCCGGGCACCGGCCTCGATCGACATGTTGCAGATCGTCATCCGGGCCTCCATCGACAGCCCCTCGATGGCGGTGCCGCGGTACTCGATGACGTGGCCCTGGCCGCCGCCGGTGCCGATCTCGGCGATGACGGCGAGGATGACGTCCTTGGCCGAGACGCCCGGGGGCAGCTCGCCGTCGACGGTGACCGACATCTGCTTGGCCGGGTACTGCGGCAGCGTCTGGGTGGCCAGCACGTGCTCGACCTCGCTGGTGCCGATGCCGAAGGCCAGCGCGCCGAAGGCGCCGTGCGTGGAGGTGTGGCTGTCGCCGCAGACGATCGTCATGCCCGGCTGGGTCAGCCCCAGCTGCGGGCCGATGACGTGCACGATGCCCTGGTCGCGGTCGCCCATCGGGGCCAGCCGGATGCCGAACTCCGCGGCGTTGCGGCGCAGCGCCTCCACCTGCGCCCGGCTGACCGGGTCGGCGATGGGGCTCAGGATGTCCAGCGTCGGGACGTTGTGGTCCTCGGTGGCCATCGTCAGGTCCGGCCGGCGCACCCGGCGTCCGGCCGCGCGCAGCCCGTCGAAGGCCTGCGGGCTGGTCACCTCGTGCACGAGGTGGAGGTCGATGTAGAGGAGGTCGGGCTCCCCGGCCGTCCGCCGGACCACGTGGGACTCGTACACCTTCTGCGCCAGGGTCTGGCCCATGGGAGCTCCTCCTCGTTGCCATCTCATACAATGAGATGAGAGTATTGCTGCGTGGGACAGCCTAACCCCGTCGCGGTCCTGGACAAAGCCGTGGCCATCCTCCGCGCCGTGGCCGACGAACCGGCCAGCCTCGCCGAGCTGGTCGCCCGGACCGAACTGCCCCGCGCCACCGCGCACCGGCTGGCGACCGCGCTGGAGGCCCACCGCCTGCTGCGGCGCACCACGGCCGGCGCGTGGGCACCCGGACCGGCCCTCGCCGAGCTGGGCCGCGGCGGTGCCGACCTGTCCGAGCTGGCCGGCCGGCACCTCAGCGCGCTGCGGGACGCCACGGGCGAGAGCGCGCAGTTCTACGTGCGCGACGGCGGCAGCCGGATCTGCATCGCCGCCGCGGAACGCTCCTCGGGGCTGCGCGACACCGTGCCCGTCGGCGCCCGGCTGCCGCTGACCGCGGGCTCGGCCGCGCACGCCCTGCTCGCCTTCGCCCCCGCCGAGGAGGTCACCCCCCTGCTGCCGGCGGCGAGTTTCACCGCCCGGACGCTGCTGGACGTCCGCCGCCGCGGCTGGGCGCACAGCGTCGCCGAGCGGGAGGCCGGCGTCGCGTCGCTCTCCGCGCCGGTGCGGGACGGGGCCGGCGGGGTGCTGGGCGCGGTGTCGATCTCCGGGCCGGTGGAGCGGCTGGGCCGCCGGCCGAGCCCGGAGGTGGTCACCGCGGTGCTCGAGGCGGCCGTGGCGATCTCCCGCGCGGCCCGCTGCTGAAGGACCCCCTTCCTCCCCACCCTTCGCGAGCTCAGGGCGGGCCCCTGGAAGGGGGCCGAGGGTCCACACTGACCTATGGCCATGAGCACAGGTCTGGCTATGAGCACAGGTCACGCCCGCATCGCCGGGCCCGGTGAGGGCATCGGGCTCGACGAGCTCGCCCTGGCCACGCGCAACCACGGCCTCCCGCTCGAGGCGCTGCGCTGGGACGTGACCCCGCCGGGGCTGCACTACGTGCTCACGCACTACGACATCCCCGCCCTCGACCCGGCGGACTGGGCGCTGCAGGTCACCGGCGCCGTCGAGCGGCCGCTCCAGCTCACCCTCGCCGACCTGCAGCGGCGCGCCGGCGCCGCGGCCCGGGTGACGCTGGAGTGCGCCGGCAACGGCCGCGCCCGGTTCGAGCCGCGACCGGTGAGCCAGCCCTGGCTGCTCGAGGCGGTGGGGACGGCGGAGTGGAGCGGCACGCCCCTCGCCCCGCTGCTGCACGAGGCCGGCCTCTCCCCCGACGCCGTCGACGTCGTGTTCACCGGCGCCGACCACGGGGTGGAACGCGGCGTCGAGCAGGACTACGCCCGCGGCCTGCCGGTCACCGAGGCGCTGCGACCGGACGCGCTGCTGGCCTGGGCGATGGACGGCGCGGCGCTGCCCCCGCAGCACGGCGCTCCGCTGCGGCTCGTCGTCCCGGGCTGGTACGGCATGGCCCAGGTGAAGTGGCTGACCCGGATCGAGGTGCTCACCGAGCCCTTCACCGGCTACCAGAACGCGACCGCCTACCGGATCGCCACCGAGGCCGGCGACCCCGGCGACCCGGTCACCCGGATCCGGCCGCGGGCCCTGATGAGCCCACCCGGCTTCCCCGACTTCATGACCCGCGAGCGGTTCGTGCCGGCCGGGCCGGTGACCCTGACCGGGCGGGCCTGGTCGGGCCGCGCCCCGGTCACCGCCGTGGAGGTGAGCACCGACGGCGGGGCGAGCTGGTCCGGCGCGGAGCTCGCCGCGGCCGATCCGGCGCACCCCTTCGCCTGGCGGTCGTGGTCGTTCGCCTGGACGGCGGAGGCGGGCTCCACCGACCTGCTGGTGCGGGCGACCGACGCGACCGGGGAGGCGCAGCCGGTCGAGCAGCGCTGGAACCGCCAGGGCATGGCCAACAACCTGGTGCAGCGCGTGCCGGTCACCGTCCTCGCCCGCTGAGCCTCCGGACCGAGTCCTTCCTCAGTGGGGGGCTGCGTCCGAGCCGTCGCTGGTGCCCTCGCCCTTCTCCTTCTCCAGGGCCACGGGATCGACGACGATCGGCCGCAGCCACAGCCAGAGGGCGAACGCCACGGCGACGATGATCATGACGATCCCGGACCAGAGGTTCGCGTTCCAGTCGCCGGTCTTCGCCTTGTCGTCGGCGTTGTCGCCGACCAGGCCCATGATCGTCAGCACGATGCCGTACAGCCCGATCAGCCCGGCGATGACGGTGCGGACGTCGTAGGCGCCCGCGGTGTGCTTCTGGCTCGAGGTGCCCGACTCCGGCCCGTCCGCGCCGGCCTGTCCGTGTGCGGTGCTCATGTCTGCTCCTGTCGGGGAACGCCGGCGGCGGTCAGCGGAAGATGAGGTTCAGGATGATGACGAGCACCAGGGAGATGCCGGCCAGCTTGGGAGGCGACTGGTACCAGGGCAGCAGGTGCGCCTCCGGGTCGGTGCGCTGCTCCTTCGGGGTCTCGGAGTAGACCAGCCCGGCCAGCTCGGCGGCCGGTTTCGGTGCGGTGACCATGCTGACCCCCACGCTGACCAGCACGTCGACCACGAACGCCGCACCGGCGGCGGCGAAGCTCGCGCCCTGACCGCTGAGTGAGAGCACACCCAGGGACGCCGAGCCGAAGGCGTCCTGGCTCAGGAACGCGACGAGCACGGCGGCCAGCGTGCCGGACACCAGGCCGGCCCAACCGGCGGTGGCGGTCATCCGCTTCCAGAACATCCCGACGATGAACGTGGCGAACAGCGGGGCGTTGAAGAAGCCGAAGAGCGTCTGCAGGTAGTTCATCAGGTTGTTGTAGTTCGAGGCGATCAACGCGGTGAAGATGGCGATGACCGTCGCCCCGACGGTCGCCACCCGGCCGATCATCAGGTAGTAACCGTCCGGCTTGTCCTTCTTCACGTACTGCTGCCACAGGTCGTAGCTGAACACCGTGTTGAAGGCCGAGATGTTCGCCGCCATGCCGGCCATGAAGGCGGCCAGCAAGCCGGCGATGGCCACGCCCAGCAGCCCGTTCGGCAGCACCGCCTCCATCAGCATCAGGATCGAGTTGTTGTAGTCGACGGTGCCGCCGGTGGCCTTCGCCTCGCTGATCGAGGGGATCAGCACCGCGGCGATGATGCCCGGGACGATCACGATGAACGGGATGAACATCTTCGGGAACGACCCGATGATGGGGGTGCTCCGGGCCGCGGACATCGACTTGGTCGCCATCGCCCGCTGCACCTCGACGAAGTTCGTCGTCCAGTAGCCGAAGGAGAGCACGAAGCCCAGGCCGAAGACGATGCCGATGACCGACAGCACCGGGTTCTCGATCGCCGTCAGGCCCGTGCCGGGCCAGGACTTCAGCTGCTCGTCCCCGCCGGGTGCGGCCTGGACCTTGTCGATGAGGCCCCCGATGCCACCCACGCGGTGCAGACCGAGCAGCGTCAGCGGCAGCAGCGCGGCGACGATGACGAAGAACTGCAGGACCTCGTTGTAGATGGCCGCCGACAGCCCGCCCAGGGTGATGTAGCTGAGCACGATCGCTGCGGCGATGAGCAGCCCCAGCCACAGCGGCCAGCCCAGCAGCGCGTTCACGACGGTCGCCAGCAGGTAGAGGTTGATGCCGGCGATGAGCAGCTGGGCCAGCGCGAAGCTCAGCGCGTTGACCAGGTGGGCGCCGGTGCCGAACCGGCGGCGCATGAACTCCGGGACGCTCCGCACCTTGGAGCCGTAGTAGAAGGGCATCATCACGACGCCCAGGAACAGCATCGCGGGGACGGCGCCGATCCAGAAGTAGTGGAACGTGGCCATGCCGAACTGGGCCCCGTTGGCCGACATGCCGATGATCTCGACGGCACCGAGGTTGGCCGAGATGAAGGCCAGCCCGGTCACCCAGGCGGGCAGCGAGCGGCCGGAGAGGAAGAAGTCGAGGCTGTCCGACACCCGGCGGCGGGCGGCGAAGCCGATGAGCAGGACGACGGCGAAGTAGGCGACGACGAGCGCGTAGTCGACGGCGTTGGCGTCGAGCCGCAGGGTGTCGTCCGCTGCGAGGACCACGGTGGTACCTCCAGGTGCTCAGGTATCGGGCGCCCAGCATGGAGGCAGCTGGGACCGCTTGTCAGCCGTCAGACGGGGCACGGTGGTGCGGCGTGTTGATCAGCGACGGAACGCTAGCACCGGCGCACGGTCCGATCATCAAGTTGGTGACCGCAACCAGCGACGCAGGGTGACCAGGAGTACGGGAGCCCCCGACCCGGATCGGGTCGGGGGCTCTCGCCCGGTGTAGCCCCGAAGGGATTCGAACCCTCGCTACCGCCGTGAGAGGGCGGCGTCCTGGGCCGCTAGACGACGGGGCCGTGATCGCGCCGTCGATCCTGGCACGTGCGGCCGGGCGACGCGCGCAGGAGTCCGGAGACGACGAGAGCTCCCGACCCGGATGGGTCGGGAGCTCCGTCTCGTGTAGCCCCGAAGGGATTCGAACCCTCGCTACCGCCGTGAGAGGGCGGCGTCCTGGGCCGCTAGACGACGGGGCCCCAGGCAGTGCTGGTGCTGCTCGGTGGTGCTGTGGTGCGGTCGTGCTGAGGAGGTGGATCTTCCTCGCTGGGGTACCAGGACTCGAACCTAGACTAACGGAACCAGAAACCGTCGGGCTGCCAATTACCCCATACCCCAAGGCCGTGCAGCACCTTTCGGCGCCGGGAGAGAACTGTACCTGATGCCCCGGGTGGGCCTCGCGGGGCCCCTGTCCCGCGCGTCATCCCCAGGCCGGCGGCGGGCCGGGCACCCAGCCGGGCGGGCCCGCGGGGCGCCCGCCGATCGGCCCGGCGCCCGGGCGCAGGTCCACGGCCGGGCTGAGCAGCTCCGGTCGCAGCTGGGGCCGGGAGCGGGCCAGCCACACGACGAACGCGGCCATGCCGAGGATGCCGAGGAGGCTGGTGGCCCAGCCGAGGACGCCGCCCGGCTCGGCGGCGGCCGCCCGGTCGCCCAGCGCGCCGGCCAGCAGGAAGATCACCACGTTGTTGACGGCGTGCAATGCGATGGAGGCCTCCAGCCCGCCGGTCAGCCAGACCGCCGCGGAGAGCGCGAGCCCGATGGCGAAGCGGTAGAGGAAGGTCTGGAAGTCCGGCGGGGCGTGGGCGGCGGAGAACAGCGCCGCCGACACCACCCCGGCGACGGCGGCCCCGACCACCGGGCGGCCGATCCAACCGGCGATGGCCTGGCTCAGGTACCCGCGGAAGACGTACTCCTCCGCGGCGGCCTGCAGCGGCGTCGTGGTGAGGACGACCAGCAGCATCCACCCGAACGACGGGCCCGGTCCGGTGACCTCCACACCGGTGGCCACCACCGCGATCAGCAGGCCGAGGGCGACCGCCACCCCGAGGGTGGCCAGCGCCCGCCAGGTCACGGGCAGGAACAGCCGCCAGCGCAGCCAGCCCAGCACGGAGGAGGACCAGCCGATGCCCAGCCCGTGCGGGACCAGCCAGCACACCCAGACGATCGGGATGGCCACGATCAGCGAGAGGTTGGTGACCAGCAGGACGGCGACGTCGGTGAGGTCGAGCAGCGCCAGGTCGGGCACCACCCCGGTCGCCAGCACGACGAAGACCAGGACGAGGGCGGCGACCATGTAGAGCACGGTGAACAGCAGGAAGCCGAGCAGCGGTCGCCACCACGCCCAGTCCCGGGCCCGCATCAGCAGCGCGAAGGGCTGCGGGGTGTCGAACGGCGGGGCGCCCGGCGGGGTGACCGCCCGTCCCGGCCCACGGGCGGGGACGGGCGGCGGCGCACCCCACGGGGGGACGCCCCACGGCGGGACGCCCCACGGCGGGACGCCCCACGGCGGGACGCCCCACGGCGGGACGCCCCACGGCGGGCCGCCCCACGGCGTAGGACTCCACGGAGGGCCCCACGCCGGGCCAGGGACGCCCACGGGGACCTGGGGCGGCGCGCCGTAGCGGCCGGTCGGCGGCGGACCGCTGTACGGCTGCTCCGGCGGCGACGCGCCCCAGCCCCCCGCGGTCATCCGGTCGCTGCCCCGCGGGCGGCTGCGAGCCGGGTCAGCGTGCGCTCGCGACCCAGCAGCTCCATCGACTCGTACAGCGGCGGCGACACCGTGCGACCGCTGACCGCCACCCGCACCGGGCCGAACGCCTGCCGCGGCTTGCGGCCCAGGCCCTCGACGAGGGCGTCCTTGAGGGCGGTCTCGATGGACGGCGTCGTCCACTCCGGTAGCGCCTGCAGCGCCGCGGTGGCCGCGTCGAGCACCTCACCGGCACCGGCCCCGAGCTGCTTCTCCGCGGCGGCCGGCTCGATCTCGACGCCGTCGGTGAACAGGAAGCCGAGCAGCCCCACCGCGTCGGACAGCACGATCATCCGCTCCTGGGCCAGCGGCGCGATCTGGGCGAGCACGGCGCCCTGCTCCGCGGTCGGCGGGTCGGCCACCAGCCCGGCACCGGCCAGGTACGGCGTGACCCGGCTGATGAACTCCTCGACCGGCAGCGCCCGCAGGTGGGTGGCGTTGATCGCCTCGGCCTTCTTCAGGTCGAAGCGGGCCGGGTTGGCGCTGACCCGGGTGACGTCGAAGGCCTCGACCAGCTCGGCCGGCGAGAACACGTCGCGGTCCTCGGCGATCGACCAGCCCAGCAGGGCCAGGTAGTTGGTCAGGCCCTCGGGCAGGAAGCCGCGCTCGGGGTAGACGTCGAAGTTGGCCTGCGGGTCGCGCTTGGACAGCTTCTTGGTGCCCTCGCCCATCACGTAGGGCAGGTGGCCGAACCGCGGCGTGCCGGCGGCGACGCCGATGTCGGTGAGCGCCGCGTACAGCGCGAGCTGGCGCGGGGTGGAGGGCAGCAGGTCCTCACCGCGCAGCACGTCGGTGATGCCCATCAGGGCGTCGTCGACCGGGTTCACGAACGGGTACAGCGGGGCGCCGTTGCCGCGGACCAGCACGAAGTCCGGCACCGTCCCCGCCGCGAAGCTCACCTCGCCGCGGACCAGGTCGGTCCAGCCGAGCGCCTCGTCGGGCATCCGCAACCGCAGCACGGGCTGGCGCCCCTCGTCCCGGAACGCGCTCTTCTGCGCGTCGGTGAGGTACCGGTCGGCGTTGTCGTAGCCGAGCTTGGGGTCCTGCCCGGCGGCGAGCCGCCGGGCGTCGACCTCCTCGTTGGTGGAGAAGGACTCGTAGGCGTGGCCGGCCGCCAGCAGCCGGGCGGCGACGTCCCGGTAGACCTCGTGCCGCTCCGACTGCCGGTACGGCCCGTGCGGGCCGCCGACCTCGGGGCCCTCGTCCCAGTCGACGCCCAGCCAGTGCAGGCTGTCCAGCAGGTGCCGGTAGGACTCCTCGGAGTCGCGCGAGGCGTCGGTGTCCTCGATCCGGAAGACCAGCTGCCCGCCGGTGTGCCGGGCGTGCGCCCAGTTGAACAGCGCGGTGCGCATCAGCCCGACGTGCACCATGCCGGTCGGCGAGGGGCAGAAACGGGTGCGGACGACGCCCGGCTCGACCTGCGGAGCCGTCATCGGTCGCCCCCCGCGGTGGAGGTCCGGTCGGCGCCGGCGACGGAGTTGGTGAGCGTGCCCAGCCCCTCGATCGTGCACTCGACCCGCTGCCCGGGGGCGATCGGCCCGACACCGGAGGGCGTGCCGGTGAGCACCACGTCGCCCGGCAGCAGCGTCATCACCTGGGAGATGTAGGAGATCAGGGTGGGCAGCCCGAACAGCAGCTGGCTGGTGCGGCCGGACTGCCGCAGCTCGCCGTCGACCTGGCAGCTGATCTCGAGGTCGGCCGGGTCCTTGCCCAGCCCGGCCAGGTCGGTCTCGATCCACGGGCCCAGCGGGCAGAAGGAGTCGAAGCCCTTGGCCCGGGTCCACTGGCCGTCGCTCTTCTGCATGTCCCGCTCGGAGACGTCGTTGCCGATCGTGTAACCGAACACGCTGGCCATCGCCTGCTCCGGGGTGACCGAGCGCGCGCCACGGGCGCCGATGACGACGGCGAGCTCCACCTCGTGGTGCACGTTGGTGCTGCCGGCCGGGATGCGGATGGCGTCGCCCGGACCGATCACCGAGGTGGAGGGCTTGAGGAAGATCAGCGGTTCCGCCGGCGCGTCGCCGGTGGCCATCTCCTTGACGTGCTCGGCGTAGTTCTTCCCGACGCCGACGACCTTGCTGGGCAGGATCGGGGAGAGCAGCCGGACGTCGGCGGCGGCGTACCGCTGGCCGGTGAAGGAGATCTGGCCGAAGGGGTGCCCCTCGATCTGGGCGACCTGGCCGTCCCCGTCGAGGACCCCGAAGGACATGCCGGCTGGGTGGGCGAAGCGGACGATGCGCACGTCCCGAGGTTAGTCGGGGTGCCCAACCCGGCTACCGTGCGCCATGGCCAGCCGGATCACCGAACTCGTCCTGGACTGCCGCGACCCCGCCGGGCTCGCCGCCTGGTGGGCGGAGGTGCTCGGCTACGAGGTGGTCGGCACCGAGGACGACGGCGCGGTCGAGGTCGGCCCACCCGGGCAGGCGCCGAAGGGCGTCGTCCCCACGATCCTCTGCGCACCGGTGCCCGAGCCCACGCCGGGCAAGCTCCGGCTGCACCTGGACCTCAACGCGACCGACCGCGACCAGGACGCCGAGCTCGAGCGGCTGCTCGCGCTCGGCGCGACCCCGGTCGACGTCGGTCAGGGACCGCTGAGCGGCACCATGACCTGGCACGTGCTCGCCGACCCCGAGGGCAACGAGTTCTGCCTGCTCCGGAGCCGGGTCGACCCGGCACCAGGACCGCCACCGCCCCCCGCCTAGCATCCGGACGGTGAGGCCCTTCCTGCTGCTGTCCTCCCGTGCGGAGGACGAGGCCGCGGACGGCGAGCACGCCGCGTTCCTCCGCTGCACCGGGCTGGCTGCCGAGCAGCTGCGGCAGATCCGGATGGAGGCCGCTCCCCTGCCCGAGCTGCGGCTCGACGACTTCTCGGGGGTCTTCCTCGGCGGCGGACCGTTCAACTCCAGCGACCCGGCGCCGAGCAAGTCCGCGGTCCAGCGCCGGGTCGAGCGGGAGCTGGACGGCTTGCTGGACGAGGTCGTCGAGCGCGACCTGCCCTTCTTCGGCGCCTGCTACGGCGTCGGGACCCTCGGCGTGCACCAGGGCGCCGTCGTGGACCGGACGTTCGCCGAGCCGGTGTCCGCGGTGCCCGTCACGCTGACCCCCGCCGGCACGGAGGACCCGCTGCTGGCCGGCGTCCCCGAGCGGTTCGACGCGTTCGTCGGCCACAAGGAGGCCTGCCGCACGCTGCCGGCGTCCGCGGTCCTGCTCGCCTCGTCGCCGGCGTGCCCGGTGCAGATGTTCCGGGTGAAGCGCAACGTCTACGCGACGCAGTTCCACCCCGAGCTCGACGTGGCCGGCATCCTGACGCGGGTGCGCGTCTACCAGCACGCCGGCTACTTCCCGGCCGCAGAGCTGGACCAGCTCGTCGCCGCGCTCTCCGCCGCCGTGGTGACCGAGCCGGGCCGGATGCTGGCCAACTTCGTCAGCCGGTACGGCTGACGTCCGCCGGCCGGTGCCGCACCGCGTAGGTCAAGGCGTCGACCAGCGCGTGCCAGGAGGCCTCCACGATGTTGTCGTGGACGCCGACCGTGGTCCACTCCCCCGCCCCGTCGGTGCTGTCGATGAGCACCCGGGTGGTAGCGCTGGTGCCGCCGGTCCAGCCGAGGATGCGCACCTTGTAGTCGGCCAGCGAGACGTCGGCCAACTGCGGGTAGCGGCCGACCAGCGCCTGGCGCAGGGCGTTGTCCAGCGCGTTGACCGGGCCGTTGCCCTCGCCGGTGCTGATGATCCGCTCGCCGTCCACGTGCACCTTGACGGTCGCCTCGCTGATGACCATGCCGTTGCCCCAGTGCTCCACGGAGCTCCGGTAGCTCTCCAGCTCGAACAGCGGTTCGGGGGCATCGGGCAGCTGGGCGCGCAGCAGCAGCTCGAAGGAGGCGTCGGCGGCCTCGAAGGACCATCCGTCGGCCTCCAGGACCTTCACCTGGTCCACGACCCGACCGATGGCGTCGGCCTGCCCGGCGAGGTCGACCCCGAGCTCGCGGCCCTTGAGCTCGATCGAGGCCCGGCCGGCCATCTCGGTGACCAGGATGCGCATGTCGTTGCCGACCACCTCCGGCGCGAGGTGGTTGTACAGCTCCGGGCGGACCTTGATCGCGCTGGCGTGCAGGCCGGCCTTGTGCGCGAAGGCCGAGGCGCCGACGAAGGGCTGGTGGTCGTCGGGCGCGATGTTGGCCAGCTCGGCGATCGCGTGGCTCACCCGCTTGAGCTCGGCCAGGCACTCGGCCGGCACCACCGGCAACCCCATCTTGGTGACCAGGTTGCCGACCAGCGCGAACGTGTCGGCGTTCCCGGCCCGCTCGCCGTAGCCGTTGGCGGTGCCCTGGACGTGGGTGACCCCGGCCTCGACGGCGGCCAGCGAGTTCGCCACCGCGCAGCCGGTGTCGTCCTGGCAGTGGATGCCCAGCCGCCCGCTGGTCCGGGCGCGGACGTCGGCGACGACCCGGCCCACGCCCATCGGCAGCATGCCGCCGTTGGTGTCGCACAGGACGCCGACCTCCGCGCCGGCGGCGAACGCCGTCTCCAGCACCTGCACGCCGTAGTGCGGGTCCGCGGCGTAGCCGTCGAAGAAGTGCTCGCAGTCGACGAAGACCCGCCGTCCGTGCCCGGCCAGGAAGGCGACCGTGTCGGCGACCATGGCCAGGTTCTCCTCGACCGTGGTGCGCAGCGCCTCGCGCACGTGCCGGACGTCGGACTTGGCGACCAGGCAGACCACCGGCGTCCCCGCGTCCAGCAGCGCCCGGACCTGCGGGTCCTCCTCCACGCGGGCGCCGGCCTTGCGGGTGGCCCCGAACGCGACGAGCTGGGCGTGCCGCAGCCGCAGCTCGGTCCGGGCCCGCGCGAAGAACTCGGTGTCCTTCGGCAGCGCTCCCGGCCACCCGCCCTCGATGAAGCCGACGCCGATCTCGTCGAGCAGCCGCGCGACGGCGAGCTTGTCGGCGACCGACCAGCTCACCCCCTCGCGCTGCGCACCGTCGCGCAGGGTCGTGTCGAAGACGTGGAAGTCCAAGTCGGTGGCCACGGGTCCTCCCGAGGGGTGTCGCAATCTGGCCCAGACATGAAGAAACCTCCCGGGTCACGGGAGGTTGCGCGCAGTCGGGGAGGTGACTGCGCGCTAGCTGATGATGATCGTGAGGGTGGCGTCCATCGCGCCCAGTACAGCACGGAACCGGCGGCGGTGGAACGGCCCGTCCAGTGGATGGGACGAGGGAGTCCAGGTGACGGCGGGCGGCGGGGCGCGGCACGATCCGGGCCGACCTCGAGGAGGACCGGTGACCACCACCTGGCAGGTCCTCCACCGCACGGACGGAGAGCGCGTGGGGTACGTGACGCCCGCGCCCGGGGACGCCCCGCTCGTCGTCCCCATGACGCTGGCCGGCACGCCCGCGGCGGGGCCGGCTGCCGGGGACCTGCTGCGGACCCCCGCCCCCGTGGGCTGGTTCAGCCCGACAGGGCGGCGAGCCGGTCGCCGATCTCCGCGGTGCGGATGGTGGCCTTCGGGTCGCGGGTGGACAGGTCGAAGGCGACCGCGGCGTTGACCTTCTTCGCCAGCTCCGGGCGGCCGAGGTGGTCCAGCAGCAGCCCGACCGACAGCACGGTGGCCGTCGGGTCGGCGGTGCCCTGCCCGGCGATGTCGGGAGCCGAGCCGTGCACCGGCTCGAACATGCTCGGGTTGGTACCGGAGACGTCGAGGTTGCCGCTGGCGGCCATGCCGATCCCGCCGGTGACGGCGGCGGCCACGTCGGTGACGATGTCGCCGAACAGGTTGTCGGTGACGATCACGTCGTAGCGGGACGGGTCGGTGATGAAGAACATCGCGGCCGCGTCGACGTGCTGGTAGGCGACGGTGACCTCGGGGAACTCCGCGGATACCTCCTCCACGGTGCGCGACCACAACGACCCGGCGTGGGTGAGCACGTTGGTCTTGTGGATCAGCGTGAGGTGCCTGCGCGGGCGGGCGACCGCCCGTTCGAAGGCGTAGCGGACCACGCGCTCCACGCCGAAGGCGGTGTTGAGGCTGACCTCGGTCGCGATCTCGTGCGGCGTGTCCCGTCGCAGCACCCCGCCGTTGCCGACGTAGGGGCCCTCGGTGCCCTCGCGCACGCAGAGCATGTCGATCTCGCCGGGCTCGGCCAGCGGGCTGCGCACGCCGTCGTAGAGCCTGGCCGGCCGCAGGTTGACATGGTGGTCGAGCTCGAAGCGGAGCTTGAGCAGCAGGCCGCGCTCGAGGATGCCGCTGGGCACCCCGGGGTCGCCGACGGCGCCGAGCAGGATCGCGTCGTGCTGGCGCAGCTCGTCGAGCACGGAGTCCGGCAGCAGCTCACCGGTGCGGTGCCAGCGCGCCGCCCCCAGGTCGTACGGGGTGGCCTCGACGTCCGGGGCCACGGCCCGCAGGACCTTGAGGCCCTCCGCCACCACCTCGGGACCGATGCCGTCTCCAGGGACCACTGCCAGCCGCATGAGGGCAGAGGTTAGTGGGCGACCACTCCGCCTCCCGCACCCGTACACGCCGGACGCCCCCCGCGAGGTGTTCGCGGAGGGCGTCCGGGTCCTGCGGGAGAGCCGGTCAGCCGGCCGGCGGGGCCTCCACCGGGGACACCGGAGCGTCCCCGGCCGACGGCGCGATCGGCGGGGTCGCTGAACGACAGCCCCGGGGCCAGCGGGTCGAAGCTCATCGGCGTGCTGAGCTCCACCCCGGTGGCACCGGTGGTCGTGCCGAGGTCGTCGACGGTCTCGTAGGGGCTGACCGCCTGGACACCGAAGGAGATCCGCCCCTGCACCAGCGGCATGACCGACAGCGGCACTCCCATCACTCGTCCGGTGGACGCCGCGGCCTCGGGCGCGGTGCCGGGAGAACCCGGCGGCGGTCTCAGCTGGGGGTCAGGTCGGCCGACTGGGCCCGCCGGGAGCCGATCCGCCCGGCGATGTCGGCCAGCAGCTCGGTGCTGACCGGGCTGTCGACGGTCACCGCCATCAGCGCCTCGCCGCCCTGCGTCGTCCGGCTGACCTGCGCGCCGGCGATGTTGATCCCGGCCTCGCCCAGGCTCGCGCCGACGGCGCCGACCACACCGGGCCGGTCGGTGTACACGAAGAACAACAGGTACCCGTCGGCGGTCAGGTCGACGTCGAACCCGGCGACCTCGGTCAGCTTGGGCACCTGGTTCTTCCCGTACAGGGTGCCCGAGACGGTGACCTCGGTGCCGTCGGCCATCGCGCCGCGGACGGTGATCAGGTTGCGGTAGTCCGGGCTCTCCGGGTCGCTGGTGAGGGCCACCTCGAGGCCGCGCTGGGCGGCCAGCAGCGGTGCGTTGACGTAGGTGACCGGCTCCTCCACCACGTCGGCGAAGACGCCGCGCAGCACGGCCAGCTGGACCACCGACACGTCGAACTCGGCGATCTTGCCGAGGACCTCGACCTGCACGGACTGGGCCAGCCCGCCGGCCAGCGCGGTGAACACCCGGCCGAGCTTCTCGGCCAGCGGCAGGCC
Organism: Modestobacter excelsi; assembly: GCF_005930495.1. Taxonomy (GTDB): domain Bacteria; phylum Actinomycetota; class Actinomycetes; order Mycobacteriales; family Geodermatophilaceae; genus Modestobacter; species Modestobacter excelsi. The sequence goes on from NZ_SJEX01000027.1 coordinate 47,426, forward strand.
CGGCCGCACGTCCTCGGCGACCACCCCGCCGGCCTGCACGTTGACCGCGTCGGGGACGAACTCGCCCTGCAGGGCCAGCCGGACGCTGCGGGCCACCGCGGTGCCGGCCTTGTCCTGCGCCTCCGTCGTCGAGGCGCCCAGGTGCGGGGTGACGACGACGTTGGGGAGGCCGAACAGCGGGCTGTCGGTGCACGGCTCCTTGGCGTAGACGTCGATGCCGGCGGCGCCCACCTGGCCGGACTGCAGCGCATCGGCCAGCGCCGCCTCGTCGACCAGCCCGCCGCGGGCGGCGTTGACGATGATCACGCCGCGCTTGGTGGCGGCCAGCTGCTCGGCGCCGATCAACCCGAGGGTCTCCGGTGTCTTGGGCAGGTGGATGGTGATGAAGTCCGACTCGCGGAGCAGCTCGTCCAGCGACACCAGCCGCGCGCCCAGCTGGGCGGCGCGGCCGGGCTGGATGTAGGGGTCGTAGGCGAGCAGGGTGACGCCGAAGGCCGCCAGCCGCTGGGCGACCAGCACGCCGATCCGGCCCAGGCCCACGACACCGACGGTCTTCTCGGTCACCTCCACGCCGGTGAACCTCGACCGGGCCCACTTCCCCTCGCGCAGCGAGGCGTCGGCGGCCGGGATGTGCCGGGCGGCGGACAGCAGCAGCGCGACGGCGTGCTCGGCGGCGCTGACGATGTTCGACGTCGGTGCGTTGACCACCAGCACGCCGCGCTCGGTGGCGGCCGGCACGTCGACGTTGTCCAGCCCGATGCCGGCCCGGGCGACCACCTTGAGCTGCGGCGCCGCGGCGAGCGCCTCGGCGTCGATCTGGGTGGCCGAGCGGATCAGCACGGCCGAGGCCTCGGCGAGCGCCGGGAGGAGGGCGGCACGGTCGGCGCCGTCGACGTGACGGATCTCGACGTCACTGCCCAGCACCTCCAGGACGCTGGGCGCGAGCTCTTCGGCGATCAGGACGACGGGCGTGGTCCCCGGCACAGTGGCGGTCACGGGTCCACAGCGTAGGGACGTCGACCCCGTCGTCCAGCGTCGGTGCCCGGCGGTCCCACTGGGTGGACCGCGCCCGCGTCCGGGCGGGTTGTTGCCCGCTCCCCCGGGACACCGCCATCCTGGGCCGGAGCGCCGGTGCCGCCGGCCCGTGCGGAGGAGACCATGAGCAACGACCGGGACGACGACCAGGGCCGCCAGGAGACGACGCCGCTCGGCCAGCCGCTGGACCCCACCGCGCCCCGCGACGACTCCTCCACCGGGACCGGGTCCAGCGCGTACGGGACCCAGCCCGGGCCGGGACAGCCGTACGCGCCGACCGAGCAGCACGGCCCGCCGCCGCAGTACGGGCAGCCGCCCTCCTACGGCCAGACCGAGCAGTACGGCCGGTACGGGCAGCCGCCCCAGTACGGGCAGCCGCCGCAGTACGGCAGCTACGGCCAGCCCCCGCAGTACGGCCAGTACCAGCCCTCGCCCTACGGGCAGTACGGGACGCCGCAGCCGGCCGGCTACGGCTACGGCCAGTCACCGGCCGTCGCCCGGCCCGGCGGGGTGATCACCGCCGCCGTCCTGGGCCTGGTGCTCGGCGCCTTCGGCGTGCTGGTCAGCCTGCTGTTCGTCATCGTCGGCGCGGTCGCGGCAGGCGGCGCCAGCGGCCTGGACGACGAGATCCCCGGGTTCGGTGCGGTCACCGGGGCCGTCGCCGGCGTCCTGCTGGCCATCGGGCTGCTGGCCGTGGCCTGGACGGTGGTGATGATCTGGGGCTCGGTGTGGGCGCTGACCGGCCGCAGCCGGGTGATGCTGATCGTCGCCGGGTCGATCGCGACGGCGGTCACCGGGGTGATGCTGATCGGCAGCCTGAGCGACGGGGACGGCGGTGGCATCGTGTTCGCGCTGCTGCTGTTCGCGGCGTCGGTGGCCACGGTCGTGCTGCCGTCGCTCTCCTCGGCCGCGCAGTTCTACGCCGCGCACCGCCAGCGGCGGGCACAGCTCCCCCGTTGACGAAGGACCCTCCTGCCCCCCACCACTCGCCAGCTCGCGGCGGGCCCCTGCAGGAGGGCCACGCCGCGAGCCGATGAGCAGCAGCGGGGTCCGTCGATCAGCGGGCGGCGGTGCCGGTGTAGTCGTCGCTGGCGCTGACCCAGCTCATCAGGCCGCGCAGCTGGCGGCCGGTCTCCTCGATCGGGTGCGCCTCGGCGGCGGCCCGCTTCGCCGTGAAGTCCGGTGCGCCGGCGTCCTGGTCGGCGATGAAGCCGGCGGCCCAGGTGCCGTCCTGGATCGCGGTCAGGACGTCCTTCATCGTGTCCTTGACACGGGCGTCGATGACCTTCGGACCGGAGGTGTAGTCGCCGTACTCGGCGGTGTCCGACACCGACCAGCGCTGCTTGGCGATGCCGCCCTCGTACATCAGGTCGACGATCAGCTTGAGCTCGTGCAGGCACTCGAAGTAGGCGATCTCGGGCTGGTAGCCGGCCTCGGTGAGCGTCTCGAACCCGGCGGTCACCAGCGCCGACATGCCGCCGCAGAGCACGGCCTGCTCGCCGAACAGGTCGGTCTCGGTCTCCTCGGCGAAGGTCGTCTTGATGACGCCGGCCCGGGTGCCACCGATCGCCTTGGCGTAGGAGAGCGCCAGGGCCTGGGCGCTCCCGCTGGCGTCCTGCTCCACGGCGATCAGGCAGGGCACGCCCTTGCCGTCGCTGAACTCGCGGCGCACCAGGTGACCGGGGCCCTTGGGGGCGACCATCGCCACGTCCACGCCGGCCGGGGGCTTGATGTAGCCGAAGCGGATGTTGAAGCCGTGGCCGAAGAACAGCGCGTCGCCGTCCTGCAGGTTGGGCTCGACCGACTCGGCGTACAGCTTCCGCTGCACGTGGTCCGGCGCCAGGATCATGATCAGGTCGGCCTCGGCGGACGCCTCGGCCGGGGTGACCACGCGCAGCCCCTCGGCCTCGGCCTTGGCGCGGCTCTTCGAGCCCTCGGGCAGGCCGACGCGGACGTCGACGCCGGAGTCGCGCAGCGACAGCGCGTGGGCGTGGCCCTGGCTGCCGTAGCCCAGGACGGCGACGGTGCGCCCCTGGATGATCGAGAGGTCGGCGTCGTCGTCGTAGAAGATCTCGGCGGCCATGCGGTGGTACGTCCCTTCGGTTGGTGCTCTATCGCGATAAAGCGCGGATGGGGGTGGTGCGGTTCGGGAGTTACGCGGAGCGCTCGACCGGGCGCAAGGTACCGGCGCCGCTCATCGACCGCGGGCCGCGGCCCAGGGCGACGGTGCCGGACTGCGCCATCTCCTTGATGCCCAGCGGGGCGAGGACGGCGACCAGCGCCTGCAGCTTGTCCGGCGTCCCGGTCGCCTCGAGGGTGACGGTGTCGACGTTGACGTCGACCACGCGGGCGCGGAAGAGCTCGGCGGTCTGCAGCACCTGGGTCCGGTCGGCCAGCGGTGCGCGGACCTTCACCAGCAGCAGCTCACGCTGGACGGCGGCCCCGCCGTCCAGCTCGACGATCTTGATGACCTCGATCAGCTTGTTCAGCTGCTTGGTGATCTGCTCCAGCGGCTGGGACTCCGCGTCGGCGACGATCGTCATCCGGGACAGGTCCGGGTTCTCCGTCGGACCGACGGCGAGGGACTCGATGTTGAAGCCCCGCCGGCTGAACAGGGCCGAGACCCGCGCCAGCACACCGGACTTGTTCTCGACCAGGACCGAGAGCGTGTGTCGCGTCATCAGACCTGCCCCTCTCCGAAGACCGGCCGCACGTCGCGCGCGGCCAGGATCTCGTCGTTGCTCGCGCCCGCGGCGACCATCGGCCACACCTGGGCGTCGGAGCCGACGATGAAGTCGATGACCACCGGGGCGTCGTTGATCGCCATCGCCTTCTCGATCACCGCGTCGACGTCGTCCCTGCTCTCGCAGCGCAGGCCGACGCAGCCCAGCGCCTCGGCGAGGGTGACGAAGTCGGGGATGCGGACCTGCTTGGGCGAGCCGTCACCGGCGCCGTGCGTGCTGAGGTGGGTGTTGGAGTAGCGGCCCTCGTAGAAGAGCGTCTGCCACTGCCGGACCATGCCGAGGTTGCCGTTGTTGATGACGGCGACCTTGACCGGGATGCCCTCGATGGCGCAGGTGGCCAGCTCCTGGTTGGTCATCTGGAAGCAGCCGTCACCGTCGATGGCCCACACCGTGGTCTCCGGCCGGCCGTACTTGGCGCCCATCGCGGCCGGGACGGCGTAGCCCATCGTGCCGAGCCCACCGCTGTTGAGCCAGGTGCCCGGCTTCTCGTAGCGGATGAACTGCGCGGCCCACATCTGGTGCTGGCCGACGCCGGAGGCGTAGACCGCGTCCGGGCCGGCAATGGCGCCCAGCCGCTCGATCACGTACTGCGGGGACAGCGCGCCGTCCTCCGGCCAGTCGTAGCCGAGCGGGTAGCGGGCCCGCCAGTCCTCCAGCTGCTCCCACCAGGCGGTCAGCTCCGGGGTGCGGCCGGCCGCGTGCTCGGCGCGCAGCGCGCTGACCAGCTCGGCGATCGTCGCCTTGGCGTCGCCCACGATCGGCACGTCGGCCCGCCGGTTCTTGCCGATCTCGGCCGGGTCGATGTCGGCGTGGACGACGGCGGCGTTGGGCGCGAAGCTCGACAGCTCGCCGGTGACCCGGTCGTCGAAGCGGGTGCCGAGGGCGACCAGCAGGTCGGCCTTCTGCAGCGCGGTGACCGCGGTGACGTTGCCGTGCATCCCGGGCATGCCCAGGTTCTGCGGGTGGCTGTCCGGGAAGGCGCCGCGGGCCATCAGCGTGGTGACCACCGGCGCACCGGTCAGCTCGGCCAGCTCGGCCAGCTCGGCGCTGGCGCCTGCCTTGAGCACCCCGCCGCCGACGTAGAGCACCGGCTGCCGGGCCCCGGCGATGAGCGCCGCGGCCTCGCGGACCTGCTTGCCGTGCGGACGGGTGGTCGGCTTGTAGCCGGGCAGGTCGATCCGCGGCGGCCAGCTGAAGTCGGTGCGCGCCTGCAGCACGTCCTTGGGGACGTCGACCAGGACCGGGCCCGGGCGGCCGGTGCTGGCCAGGTGGAAGGCCTCGGCGATCCGCTGCGGGATCTCGTCGGCGCTGGTGACCAGGAAGCTGTGCTTGGTGACCGGCATCGTGATGCCGCGGATGTCGGCCTCCTGGAAGGCGTCGGTCCCGATGGACCCGGTGGACACCTGGCCGGTGATGGCCACGATCGGCACCGAGTCCATGTAGGCGTCGGCCAGCGGGGTGACCAGGTTGGTCGCACCGGGGCCGGAGGTGGCCATGCAGACCCCGACCCGGCCGGTGGCCTGGGCGTACCCGGTCGCGGCGTGGCCGGCGCCCTGCTCGTGGCGGACCAGCACGTGCCGGATGTGGGAGTCGAACAGCGGGTCGTAGAGCGGGAGGATCGCCCCGCCCGGGATGCCGAACGCGACCTCGACCCCGACCGCCTCCAGGGAGCGGACCAGGCTCTGCGCACCGGTGATGCCGGTGGCCGGCTCGGCCGCGGCCTCGGCCATGGTCCGGGCGGTGGTCTCGACGCCGAGGGTCGCGGCGGCGGCGGCCTCGCTGGGGGCGGTGGG
>NZ_SJEX01000028.1 GCF_005930495.1 Modestobacter excelsi
CTTAGCGTCGGCAGCTTCAGATGAGGAACAGCTGGACAGCTCTTGAGCCGACGTCCAGACAGTTCCTCATCGGGGCACAGGGAACTCGCAGGATCAGGTCGCACAGTCGACGCATGACGACGACCACTCCCCTCACCAGCTCTCGGGCCCAGCTCACCCGCCCCGACGGCAGTGCCCTGCGGGTGCTGGTGGTCGACGACGAGCCCTCGATCTGCGAGCTGCTGTCCATGGCCCTCCGCTACGAGGGCTGGGACGTCCGCACCGCCTCCGACGGCACCGACGCCGTGCGCGCCGGCCGCGAGTTCCGCCCGGACGCCGTGGTCCTGGACGTCATGCTGCCGGACATGGACGGCCTGGAGGTGCTCCGCCGGCTCCGGGCGGACTCCCCGCTCGTGCCGGTCGTCTTCCTCACCGCCAAGGACGCCCTCGAGGACCGCATCGCCGGGCTCACCGCCGGCGGCGACGACTACGTCACCAAGCCCTTCAGCCTCGAGGAGGTCGCGGCCCGGCTGCGCGGCCTGCTGCGCCGGACCAGCCGCGTGGTGGCCGACGACGGCCTGCTGGTGGTCGGCGACCTGACGCTGGACGAGGAGAGCCACGAGGTGACCCGCGGCGGCGAGGACATCCGGCTCACCGCGACCGAGTTCGAGCTGCTGCGCTACCTGATGCGCAACCCCAAGCGGGTGCTGTCGAAGGCGCAGATCCTCGACCGGGTGTGGCAGTACGACTTCGGCGGCCAGGGCAACATCGTCGAGCTCTACATCTCCTACCTGCGCCGGAAGATCGACGCCGGGCGCACCCCGATGATCCACACGCTGCGCGGCGCCGGGTACGTGATCAAGCCCGCCGCATGACGTCCACACCCTCGCCGTGAGCCGCCGTCCCGGCGGACGGCTCCCCCGGTCGCGCCGGTCGCTGCGCACCCGGCTGCTGGTGGCCTTCGTCGTCCCGCTGGTCGTCGTCCTCGGCCTGGTCGGGATCGCGTCGGTCACCTCGCTGCGCGCCGAGCTGTTCGGCCAGGTCGACACCCGGCTGGACGCGGTCAGCGCCCGCTCCCGGGGCTACGCCGCGCAGCCGGAGGACGGCCTGCCGCCGCGGCCGCCGGACGACGGGGACGGCGACGCGGACGGGGAGCCCGGCGGGCTGGGCGCCCGCGGTCAGGGCGAGGGGACGCTGGTGGCCACCGTGGTCGACGGGGTCTGCACCAGCTCCGGCGTGATCGGGGCGAAGGGCCAGACGGTCGGCCTCACCGACGGGCAGCAGGAGCTGCTCGCCGGTCTCTCCCCGGACGGCGAGCCGGTCACCGAGGACCTGGGCGGCGACCTCGGCGAGTACCGGCTGGTCGCCGGCACGGCCCCCGACGGCGACGTCCTGGTCAACGGCCTGCCGCTGGGCGGCACCGCGGACGCCGTCCGCCGGCTGGTCGCCGTGGAACTGGTCGTCGGGCTCCTCGCCCTCGCCGCCGCCGCGCTGGCCGCGGTGCTGGTCATCCGGCGCACCCTGCGCCCGCTGGACCGGGTCGCGGCCATCGCGACCCGGGTCTCCGAGCTGCCCCTGGCCAGCGGTGAGGTGCAGCTGGCCGAGCGGGTGCCCCCGGAGGACACCGACCCCCGGACCGAGGTCGGTCAGGTCGGGACGGCGCTGAACCGGATGCTGGACCACGTCGAGGGCTCGCTGGCCGCCCGGCAGGAGTCCGAGACGCAGGTCCGGCAGTTCGTCGCCGACGCCAGCCACGAGCTGCGCACCCCGCTGGCCTCCATCCGCGGGTACGCCGAACTGGTCCGCCGCCAGCGCGCCGAGGTGCCCCCCGACGTCGGGCACGCCGTGCGCCGGGTCGAGTCCGAGGCGCTGCGGATGTCGGAGCTGGTGGAGGAACTGCTGCTGCTCGCCCGGCTGGACGCCGGCCGCGAGCTCACCACCGAGGAGGTCGACCTGACCGCGCTGGTCGTCGACGCCGTCAGCGACGCCCACGTGGCCGGCCCGGCGCACCGCTGGCAGGTCGACCTGCCCGACTCCCCCGTCGTGGTGCCCGGCGACCCGGCGCGGCTGCAGCAGGTGCTGGTGAACCTGCTGGCGAACGTGCGCAGCCACACCCCCGACGGCACGACGGCCACCACCCGGCTGCGCGCCGAGGCCGGTTGGGCGGTGCTGCAGGTGGTCGACGACGGGCCGGGCATCCCAGCCGGCCTGCGGCCGCACGTCTTCGAGCGCTTCGCCCGCGGCGACGCCTCCCGGTCGCGCACCGCCGGCAGCACCGGGCTCGGGCTGGCCATCGTGCACGCGGTCGTCACCGCGCACGGTGGCACGGTCGAGGTGACCAGCGAGCCGGGCCGGACGGCGTTCACCGTCCGGCTGCCGCACGCGTCCGAGGGCGCCGGCGTCTGACCGCCCCGCCGTCAGGTGCTGGCGTGGTCGGCGGCGACCTGTTCGTAGACCTGGGCGTGCACGCGGCGGACGGCGGCGAGCTGCTCCGCGCGCCAGCCGCGGTCGACCCTGGCCGGGGCCGGACGGGTCAGCGCCGCCACCACCGCGGAGGTGAGCGAGGCGGTGTCCAGCCCGGTCAGCGGGTCGTTGCCGTAGAGGACGACGTCGGCCCACTGCTCGGCCTGGTGCCCGCCCGCCGGCACGACCGCCCGGGTGCCGGCGTCCCGGCAGAGCTCGACCCACGACGAGTGGCTGCGTGCCCGCTGCGGCGCGACCGACACGTGCAGCTCCTGCAGGTGCCGCACCCACTCGTCCGGCCCGGCCGGCCGGCTGCGCACGAGCTCCAGCTCCCCGGCGTCCGCGAGCACGACCAGCTCCGGCAGTCGGGCGGCGAGGTCGACCTCGGGGTCGACGTCGACCCGCAGCCGGCCACCGCCGTCGACGGCACCGGACAGCGCACTGCGCAGCAGTGCGCCCGGCTCGGCGACCTCCGGGCCCAGCGCGCCCAGGTGCACCCCGACCAGGCGTGTCTCCCGCCCCACGCCTGGGGTCGGGTCGGCCAGCGACGGGTGGGCCACCACGATGGCGGTCCGGCCGAAACGGTCGGCGATCTCGTCGGCGGCGCCCGGGGTGAGGGTGAGCACGACCTCCGCGGTCGCCAGCAGCGCCCGCAGGTGGGCCTGCGCCCGGGTCCGCGCCGCGCCCGGGTGCGTCCCGGAGTCCGCGCCGTCGACGGCGGCGAGGTCGTGGACGGTGACCACCAGCGGCACGTCGCACCGCCGGACCGTCGCCGTCCAGGCGTCCATCTCGCCCACGGTGAGGTGCTCGAACCCGCCGTGCAGGTGCAGCACGTCGACCTCGCCGGTGTGCGCCGCGAGGTGCGCCGGGTCCAGCCAGGCGCTCGGGGTGCCGCCGGGACCGACGCGCAGCACGCCCTCGGGCAGCACCGCGTCGACGTAGGGCGAGCTGTCCGGGACGGACACGACCCGCAGCGGTCGCCGGGGCTCCTCGGGGACTGCGGTCACGCGGGCAGACGCCTCCTGCGGTCGAGCACTGCGACGCGGCAGGGGCGGCGCTCCGGATCGGACGGGTACGGGCCGGAACGGTCCGCCGATCCGCCCTACCCCGCGTGTCCGGACACCAACCGTGCGGCATGGGTCCTGATCACAGGACGGGGTAGACGTGACCGAGCACGACCTGTCGTCCTACCGCTGCTGTCGGTGAGGTGGGCTGGGACCTACCAGCGGCGGAGCGTCACGGCTCCCCGGACCAGCCGCTCCCCTCGACCCGAGCGCTGGACACCACCGCACCGCCGCCCGAGGCTGGTGCCCGGGCCGCACGAGACGGGCCCCTGAGCCTGCTGCCGGCCCCCCCCGACCGGCAGCACCCGGTCCTGGCTCGGGCCGCCGCTGTTCCCCCAGCGACGGCCCGGGCCGGGCGCTCTCAGCCCTCGGCGGGCAGCTCAGCCCTCGGCGCGCAACTCGGCCAGGATCGGCTTCGCGACGGCCAGGGCGTGGTTGGCCGCCGGCACGCCGGCGTAGACGGCGGTGTGCAGGCAGACCTCGGCGATCTCGGCGTCGGTGAGCCCGTTGTGCACCGCGGCCTTCACGTGCAGGGCGAACTCGTCCCAGTGCCGCAGCGACGCGGTGATCGCCAGGGTGAGCATGCTGCGGGTGCGCCGGTCCAGCCCCGGCCGCTGCCACAGGTCACCCCAGGCGACCCGGGTGATGAAGTCCTGGAAGTCGGCGGTGAGCGGGGTGACCGCGGCGACGGCGCGGTCGACGTGCGCGTCGCCCAGCACCTCGCGGCGCACCCGCATCCCGGCGGCGCGCCGCTCGTCGTCGGTGGTCGGGCCCGATCCGTCGTCCGGTTCGCTCATCGCTCGTCCCCTGCCGCGTCGAGGTGACCGAGCAGCGCGCCGCTGATCCGCAGCGGCTGCTCGAGGTTGGCCAGGTGCGCGCCCGGGCTGACGGTGAGCAGCTCGGCGCCGCGGACCCCGTCGGCGATCGCCTGCTGGTGCGCCGGCGGCAACGCCGGGTCCTCGGCGCCGGACACCACCAGCGTCGGGGCGGTGATCCGGCCGAGGTCCGCCCGCAGGTCCACGCCGCCGACGACCTCGGCGCAGGCGGCGTAGCCCTCGTCGTCGCAGCCGGCGATCATGCCCTCCAGCCGCGACACCAGGTCGGGGTGCGCCGCGGCGTGGGCCGGGGTCAGCCACCGGCTCACCACGGCCGGCGCGAAGGAGGCGGTGCCGTCGGCCCGGGCGGCGGCCGCCCGGTCGAGGAACCCCTGCGGCTCGGTCTTCGCCGACGAGCACAGCACCGCCAGCCGGTGCACCCGCTGCGGCTCCCGGGCGGCCAGCCGCAGCGCGGTCATCCCGCCCAGCGACAGCCCGACGACGTGCGCCCGCTGTGCGCCGACCCGGTCCAGCAACGACAGGACGTCGTCCACCAGGTCGTCGAGGGTGTACGGCCCGGCCGGTGCGGGGGACGCCCCGTGCCCGCGGGTGTCGTAGGTGACGACCCGGTACCGCTCGGCCAGCACCGGCACCTGCGGGTCCCACATGGCCCGCGTCGCGCCCAGGGAGTTGGACAGGACGACGACCGGAGCGTCCTCCGGCCCGTCCACCGTGTGGGAGACCTCGATGGCGGTCACGGGCGTCCTCCCTGGACAGCGATGACGTGGGCCGCGAGTGCGGCGTCCACCTGGGCACCGGCCTCGCCGACGTCCGGCGTGGCGTCGGCGACCAGCGCGGCGCCGTCGACGTCGGCGTGCTCGAGCACGACGTCGAGCAGCGGCCGGCCCTCGCGCGCGGCGGTGCGGACGGCGGCGGACGCGGCGTCGTGCGCGGCGCCGGCACCCAGCGACGGGGTGAGCGCCTCGGCGAGGGCGCGGGCCAGCTGCGGGTCACCCGCCGCGGTCACCGCCGCCGCCATGCGGGTGGTGTCCAGCTGCAGGTCACCGAGGCACTCGGTCAGCCAGGAGGCCGCCGACCCGACGGTGCCGAGCAGCTCGGTCAGCGTCGGCCACTCCACGTGCCAGGTTCCCGCGCCGCGCTCGTGCTCCTGCTCCATGGCGGCGTAGAGCGTCGCCACCAGGCCGGGAGCGCGGCGGGCGCACGCCCGGGCGGAGACTGCCGCGACCGGGTTGTTCTTGTGCGGCATCGCCGACGAGCCGCCCCGGCGGGCGGAGACCTCGGTGGCCTCGGCGACCTCGCTCTGCGCCAGCAGGACGACGTCCACGGCGATCGTCGCCACCACCCCGGCGGCCGCGCCGAGGACCCCGGCGACGTCGGCGATGGGCAGCCGCACGGTGAACCAGGGGACGTCGGTGACCGCCAGCCCCAGCTCGGCGGCGAGCTCGCGGCGCAGGTCGACCCCGGAGCCGGAGCTGGCGGCCAGCGTGCCCACGGCGCCGCCGTACTGCACCGGCAGCGAGCCGCTCACCGCGGTGAGCCGCGCCCGGACGCCGTCCAGGCCGGCCAGCCAGGTGGCGGCCTTGAGCCCGACGGTGATCGGCAGCGCCTGCTGCAGCAGCGTGCGGCCCATCAGCAGGTCGTCGCGGTGCTCGGCGGCCAGCCGGGCGCACGCCTCGGCCGCCGTGGCCAGGTCGGCCTCGATCAGCTGCAGGCCACGCCGGGCCAGCAGCACCGCCGCGGTGTCCACGACGTCCTGGCTGGTCGCGCCGACGTGCACGGCGCGGGCGGCGTGCGGGCCGACGGCGTCCTGCAGCGCCCGCACCAGCGGTGGCACCGGGTTGCCGGCGTCCGCGGCGCGGTCGTACACCGCGGTGAGGTCGAGGCCGGCGGGATCGGCGCAGACCCGGCTCACCTCGTCGGCCGCCGTCCCGGCCACCAGGCCCACCCGGCCGGCGGCCCGGGCGAGCGCGCCCTCCACCTCGAGTAGGGCCACCAGCCACGGATCCGCCGCCGGGCCGCCGGCCGACACGGGGCCGCGGGCGAAGGTCGCGTCGAGGATGCTCACGCACGCATCCTGTCGGGTCGCCCGGTCACACCGCGAAGAAGACGGTCTCGTCGTCCCCCTGCAGGTGGATGTCGAGCACGTACCCGTCGTCGCTGGGCCGGGCGATCAGGGTCCGGCGGGAGGCGTCGTCGGGCAGCGCGGCCAGGACGTCGTCCTCGGCGTTGGCGTCGGCCTCGTCGGCGAAGTAGATCCGGGTGACGACCCGGTCGAGCAGCCCGCGGGCGAACACCGAGACGTCGACGTGCGGCGCCTGCAGCCCGCCCTTGCCGTCGTCGACCCGGCCCGGCTTGAGCGTGAGGATGCCGTACTCACCCGCCGGCTCGACGGTGTGCGACCGGCCGAAGCCGCGGAAGCCGGGGTACCGCCGTTCGCCCTGCGGCGCGTCGGGGTGGTCGAAGCGACCGTCCGGGTCGGCCTGCCAGGTCTCGATCATGGCGTCGGGCACCAGGTCGCCGTTGCCGTCGAACACCCGACCGCGCAGCCAGATGGCGCCCTCGGTGCCCTCGGCCACGGCGTGCGGACCGTCCGCCCAGGTGAGGCCGATGGACAGGTACGGCCCGACCGTGGCACTCGGCGTGAGACCGAGCTGGAACGGCTCGTCCAGGAAGCCCGAGCCCCGCCGCGGCGTGCCCGGGCGGCGGTCGTTGGTCTCGTTCGCGTTGCGGACCTGCGGGGAGAGGTGGTCGATCTGATGTGCGGTCACGCGACACCTCCGGCGCGATTCCGCGCCTCGTTCCGCTCCTCGGTCGCTGGCGCTCCCTGCGATGCTCGCTCCGCTGTCATCACGCGACATCTCCGTCGTCGTCGGTCTCGAACGGGGTCTGGTCGGTGCCCCGCAGGACGATGTCCCAGTGGAAGGCCAGCGCCCAGTTGTCCTGGGTGCGGTCCAGGTCGAACGTGGCGATCGCGCGGTGCCGGGCCGACGGCGGGATGGCGTTGAAGATCGGGTCCTGCCAGAACAGCGGGTCGCCCGGGAAGTACATCTGGGTGACCAGCCGCTGGGTGAACGCCCGCCCGAAGAGGCTGAAGTGGATGTGCGCCGGTCGCCAGGCGTTGTGGTGGTTGCCCCACGGGTAGGCGCCGGGCTGGATGGTGGTGAACTCGTACCGGCCCAGGCTGTCGGTCATCACCCGGCCCAGGCCGTCGAAGTGCGGGTCCAGCGGCGCCGGCCAGTTGTCCCCCACGTGCCGGTACCGGCCGGCCGCGTTGGCCTGCCACACCTCCACCAGGGTGTCGGGCACCGGGCGGCCGTCGCTGTCGAGCACCCGGCCGAAGACGTTGATCCGCTGCCCCTGCGCCTCCCCGCCCATCCGCAGGGTGAGGTCCGCGTCGGCCGCAGTGACCCGGTCCTCGCCGAGCACCGGCCCGGTGACCTCGGTGAGCCGCTGCGGCAGGTCGACGGGGGTGCGCAGCGGGGCGCGCAGGGCGGTGCTGCGGTAGCCGGCGTACGCGACGGGGGTCCGCCGGTCGTCGGACTCCCGGAGGTAGCGCGGCAGTTCGAGTGCGCTGTCCGCCGCCGGCCGCGGCGCGCGAGATGTGGTCCCGGTCATGCCCGGACCGTACGGCGGTCACTAGGCTGCCCCTAGCGATGGCTTCCGCTGGCCAGAAAGCAGGACGACGGTGGCAGGTGGACAGACGACGGCCGGACGGTCGGTGACCTCGCGTGCGCTCGGCGTGCTGGACGCCTTCGACGCCCGGCACCCCCGGCTGACGCTCTCCGAGGTCGCCGAGCGCTCGGGCACGCCGTTGACCACCACCCACCGGCTGCTCGCCGAGCTGGCCGCCTGGGGGGCGCTCGTCCGCCGGCCCGACGGCCGGTACGAGATCGGGCGCAGGCTCTGGGACCTCGGCCTGCTGGCGCCGGTGCAGCTGGAGCTGCGCCAGGTGGCCTCCGCCTTCCTCCTCGACGTGCACACCGCGACCCGCGACACCGTGCACCTCGCCGTCCGGGAGGGGCTGCGGGCGCTGTACGTCGAGCGCATCTCCGGCCGCGACTCGGTGCCGGTGGTCAGCCAGGTGGGCAGCCGGCTGCCGCTGCACGCGACGGGCGTGGGCAAGGTGCTGCTGGCCTCGGCGCCCGACGAGGTCGTCGACCAGGTCCTGCACCAGCTCACCCGGGAGACCCGGCACACCGTCGCCGACCCGCGGGTGATGGTCCGGGAGCTCGCCGAGGTGCGCCGCCGCGGTTGGGCGCGCACCGCGGAGGAGATGTCGCTGGGTGCCGCCTCGGTCGCCGTCCCGGTCACCGTGGAGCGGGCCTCCGGGCCGGTCGTGGTGGCGGCGCTGGGCATCGTCGTCCCGGTGCACCGCCGGGACGTCGGCCGGCTCGCACCCGTGCTGCAGGTCGCCGCCCGGGGCATCGGCCGCGAGCTCGCCCGGTCCGAGCAGTTCCACTGACCGGAAGCAGAGGCTGATCGGGCAGAGTCTGCGCGTCACACTCGGGCCGTGCGCACCCAGGTCGGGATCATCGGCGCCGGCCCTGCCGGCCTCCTCCTCTCACGCCTCCTGCAGCTCCAGGGCATCGACACCGTCGTGCTGGAGAACCGGTCGCGGGACTACGTCGAAGCCCGGATCCGCGCCGGCATCCTGGAGCAGCACACGGTGTCGACGCTGATCGACGCCGGGGTGGGCGACCGGCTGCAGCGCGAGGGGCTGCCGCACGACGGCATCCACCTGCAGTACCCCGGCACCCGCCACCACCTGGACTTCCCCGAGCTGTGCGGGCGCAAGGTGTGGGTCTACGGCCAGACCGAGGTCACCAAGGACCTGATCAAGGCCCAGCTGGACGGCGGCCCGCCGCTGCTGTTCGACGTCTCCGACGTCACCCCGGAGGACGTCGACGGCGACTCACCGCGGATCCGGTTCACCGACGCCGAGGGCCACCCGCAGGTGCTCGAGTGCGACGTCATCGCCGGCACCGACGGCTTCCACGGCGTCTCCCGCCCGGTGGTCACCGCCGCCGGCGGGAGGACCTGGGAGCGCACCTACCCCTTCGCCTGGCTCGGCATCCTGGCCGATGTCGCCCCGTCGGAGGACGAGCTCGTCTACGCCTGGCACCCCGACGGGTTCGCGCTGCTGTCGATGCGCTCGCCGTCGGTCTCCCGGCTCTACCTGCAGGTGGACCCCACCGAGAAGATCGAGGACTGGTCCGACGACCGGATCTGGGACGGGTTGTCCACCCGGTTCGCCCTCGACGGCTGGGAGCTGCAGACCGGCCCGGTCACCGAGAAGTCGATCCTGCCGATGCGCTCGTTCGTGTCCGCGCCGATGCGCCGCGGCCGGCTGTTCCTCGCCGGGGACGCCGCGCACATCGTCCCGCCGACCGGGGCCAAGGGACTCAACCTCGCCGCCGCCGACGTCACCCTGCTCGCCCAGGCGCTGGTCCGGCTGCTCGCCGAGAAGCAGACCGACCTGGTCGACAGCTACTCCGACCGGGCCCTGGCCCGGGTCTGGCGGTGCACCCACTTCTCCTGGTGGATGACCTCGATGTTCCACCGCTCCGGCGACGACTTCGACGCCGAGCTGCAGCTCTCCCAGCTCCGCCGGGTCTGCGGCAGCGAGACCGCCGCCCGCGAGCTCGCCGAGAACTACACCGGCCTCCCGCTGGACCGCTGACCTGGTCGCCCGGGTGCTGGCCGACCTGGTGGCCCCGGAGCGCCCCCGACCTGTCGGCGGCCGTTCGGGCGCACACCCTGCACCGGCCGGTGCGCGGAGTCGCCATGTCGACCTCGTCAACTGTCAGACTCCCCCGATCTGGCCGGGAGCTTCGGTGACATCTGCCCGCCGCCGGCCCGGACCCGGACCGGTCCGCACCGCTAACGTGTAGTGATGCTCTCAACGCTCTTGGTCATCGCTGGCGTGCTCCTGGGGCTGCTCGTCCTGCTCACCGTGATCGTGCACCTCAGTGCCCGCCCGGCGACCCGGGGGAGGACGACGGCCACGCGCACCCCCTCCTGGGTCGTCGACGCCGGGCAGCCGCACCCCGACGCCTGGTCGCCGCTGTCCCAGACCAGCACCCAGATCCGCGCCCTCCGCTGAGCGGCGGGCCGAGCTGAGCGGGCCGCGGCGCCACCCCGGCTAGGCTGCCCGCGATGAGCAGCGACTCGCCCCCGTTGCAGGTCTACCCGATCGGGCAGCTGATCCGGGTCCGGGCCGCCGAGGACGAGTTCCACGTCCGGGTCGGCGCCGAGCTGCGGCGGCTCCCCTCGACCGACTTCAGCGTGTGGGCGATGGCGCACGGCCCGGCCGACCACGTCCCCCGCCCCTGGACCGCCGACGAGCTCGCCGACCAGGCGCGCGCGGTCGGGCTCCCCGACGCCCCCGACCGGCTGGTCCACCTGCTGGAGACCGGCCTGGTCGCGCTGGCGGCACCCGGCACCGAGAGCGGCCGCGCGCTGGCCCGACGGGTGCGGATGGTGCCGCTCGTCCTGGGGCTGGGGAACTCCGCGGAGAACCCGGACGCCTACTCCGTCGGGCTGCCCGGCCGGCCGCTCGCGGTGCTCTCCGCCGCCGCCTACGACCTGTTCGAGTGGGCGACGATGGAGACCAGCCTGTGGCGGGCCTGCGAGGGCGCCGCGGCCACCGCCGCCCGGGTCGGCATCGAGGACCCGCTGGCCAGCGACCCGGACGCCGTGCTGACCTCGCTGCTCAGCGACCTGCACCGGCTGCTCACCCCGAACGCCGTGTGCCTGGACACCTGGGCGGTGAGCTGATGCCCGCCGAGGCGCTGGTGCTGCCGCTGGGCCACGCGATGGGCCCGTTCCACCAGCGCCGCGGTGCACCCCCGGCGTACTGGGTGGTCCGGCTGGGCTGGGACAGCCCGCTGCTGACCGGCCAGGACGCCGCCGACGTCTGGGCGCTGGCGCACGGGCTCCCCGCGGAGGCGGACCGGACGCCGTGGACGCGGCAGCAGCTCTGCCGCGCGGCGGGCGAGGCGGGGGTCGAGGACCCGGAGACGGTGCTCGACGCGCTCGTCGGCCGGGGCCTGGTCGCCGAGGTCACGCCGGGCACCGCGGAGGCCGCGGACTTCGCCGCCACGCACCGGGTGCAGTCGCTGCTGCTCGGCCTGGGGGAGCTGCCCGACCGGCGCGGCCTCGACGGGATCGGGCTGCTGGGCATGCCCCCGCTGGCCCGGGTGCCGCTGGGCACCTACGAGTTCTGGCAGTGGGGCCACCTGTGGCCCACACTCACCGAGGCGGCTGCCGGGCTGGCCGAGATGGCCGCCCAGTCGCCCGAGCACGCGCCGGAGGAGGCCGACCCGGCGCAGGTGCTGGACCGGGTGCTCCGCGAGCTGCACCAGCTGCTGTCCGTGCGGGCGGTCTACCTGGACCGCTCGCTGGCCATCGCCGATGCCGAGCGGACCGCACCGGCCGGCTGACCCCGGCCCGTCACCACAGCTCCGCCGCGCGCTCGCCGATCATCACGGCCGTCGCGGCGGGGCCGCGCGAGGTCACCTGGGGCATGACCGAGGTGTCCACCACCCGGAGCCCCTCGACCCCCCGCACCCGCAGGTGCTGGTCGACCACGGCGCCGGGGTCGCCGTCCGGCCCCATCCGCGCGGTGCCGGCCAGGTGGATGGCGGTGGCCAGGTGCCGCCGGGTCCACCGGTCCAGCTCGCGGTCGTCGCGCAGCACCTCGTCGGGCAGCCCGGTGCGCTCCGCGACGAGCGGCGCGAACGCCGCCGTCCGCAGCAGCTCGGCGGCCAGCCGCACGCCCTCCCGCAGCCGCCGCCGGTCGGACTCCTCGGTCAGGTACCGGTGCTCGATCCGCGGCTGGACGAGGGCATCGGGACTGGTCAGGGTCAGCCGGCCGCGGCTCTCCTCCTGCTGCAGCGCCACCGCCAGGTAGAGGTCGTCGCGGCGGCGGGCCTGGTCGAGCAGCCGGTGCAGCGACGCCCCGCGCAGCGCCCGCAGGGTGCCGGCCGACCGGCGCACCGCCTCCCCCAACCCGGCCAGGGCCGACCCCTGCGACCGGTCCAGCAGCACCTTGCGGAACGGCTTGAGCCAGGGCATCACCTCGAGGTCGGCGACCGCCGACCCCTCGGCCGCGGTGTTCAGCGCCGTGGCCAGGGGCAGCAGGTCCCGCGGCATCGGCGTCCGCCGGCTCGGCTGCCAGGTGACATAGAGGTCGGGGTGGTCGCTGAACTCCGCGCCGACACCCGGGGCGTCCACCAGCACCGGCACGCCGGCGGCCCGCAGCTGGTCGGCCGGCCCGATGCCGGACAGCATCAGCAGGTGCGGCGAGGCGACCGCCCCCGCGGCCAGCACCACCTCGTCGGCGCGGAGGACGCCGACGGAGGTCTGCACGCCGACGGCGCGGCCGCCCTCGACCACCACCCGGGTGACCCGGGTGCCGCCCCGCACGGTGAGCAGGTCCGACGCGCGCCGCGGGGCGAGATAGGCCATCGCGGTGTTGACCCGCACGCCGTCGACCACGTTGAGCGGGACGGGACCGTGCCCGGCGGCTCCGCCGGCGTTCTTGTCCGGCTCGGCCGGGAAGCCCAGCTCGTCGCAGGCCGCGGCGAACGCGTCGGTGACCGGGTGGGCCAGGTGCTGGCGGCGCACCGGCATCGGCCCGTCGGCGCCGTGGCCGGGCCGGTCGCCGAAGTCGGCGTCGGCCTCCGAACGGCAGAACGCCGGCAGCACCGCGGCCGCGGACCAGAGGTCGTTGCCCGCGGCCGCCCAGCCGTCGAGGTCCGCCGGGGTGCCGCGGACGAAGTAGGTGCCGTTGAGCGCGCTCGACCCGCCGAGCACCCGGCCCCGCACGACCGGGTAGCTGACGTCCTCGGCGAGCTGCGCGGTGTACGTCCAGTTGGCCGGGTGGCCCGGCGTGGCGGCGCCCAGGGTGGCGGCGTCGCGGAGGGACGCCGGGAAGTCCGCCGCCGTCGGGTGGTCCGCGCCGGCCTCCAGCAGCAGCACCCGGCGCCCGGCGTCGACCAGCCGCGCGGCGAGGGCGCACCCGGCGGAGCCGGCGCCGACGACGACGACGTCCCAGCTCACGGCCCGGCGACCAGGGCGACCGCGTCGTCGGCCCGCGGCTGCACGCGGCCCTCGGCGACCAGCTTGGCGAGGGTGGCCCGGGTCGACTGTGCCGCCGCCGGCCAGAGCGCCTGCGGCACGGCGGCGTAGACCTGCGCCACGAGCTGGTCCACGGTCCGCGGCCCCGCGGCGAGGGCGGTGAGCAGCTGCTCCTCCCGGTAGGCCCGGTGCGCCCGGTAGAAGTCCAGGACGGCGGCCGGGTCGACGGTGAGCTCCGGGCCGTGGCCGCAGTACAGCGCCGAGGGGCCGAGGTCGTGCACCCGGCGCAGCGACTCCAGGTAGGCCACGACGTCGCCCTCGGGGTGGGTCACCACCGAGGTGCCACGGCCCAGCACGTGGTCGCCGACCAGCACGGCCCCGGACTCCAGCCGGAACGCCAGGTGGTCCGCGGTGTGCCCCGGCGTCCCGACGACGCCGATCGTCGTCCCGGCCAGCCGCAGCCGGTCGCCGGCGGTGAGCAGCCGGCCGCCCGGGCCGGTGACCGCCGCCGTGGCGGCCCCGACCGGCGCACCGAACCGCGCTCCCCACGGCTGGGCCGCCTCCGCGTGGTCGCCGTGGTGGTGGGTGACCAGCACGGCGACCACCCGGGCGTCCCGGGCGGCCAGCACCGCCTCCACCGCGGCCAGGTGGTCCTCGTCGGGTGGCCCCGGGTCGACCACCACGGCCTGGCCGCTGCCGGGCCCGCCGACGACGTAGGTGTTCGTGCCGTCCAGGGTCATGCTCGATGCGTTGGGCGCCAGCACCCGGGACACCAGCGGTTCCAGGTCGGCCGTGCGGGGCAGCGCGCCGGGGGCGGGCAGCCCCCAGCCGGTTCGGGGGTCCACGGGCGCACTCACGCACCGCACGCTAGCCGTCGCCGTCGCCGTCGCCGTCGCCGTCCAGGCCCGAGCCGCGGCGGCTAGCGTCGGGGCATGCGCGCACCCGCTCCCCTGCTCACCGCCGGCCTGTCCGCCGCCCTGCTGCTCACCGGCTGCGGGGGCTCCGACGAGGGGGCCTCGGCGGCGTCGTCGTCCGGGAGCACCAGCAGCAGCTCGGGTCCCGCGCCGACCTCCTCGGCCGGCTCCTCGGCACCGTCCAGCTCCCCCAGCGCGGAGGCGGCCGCCTTCTGCGAGCAGGCGGTGTCGCTGGAGCAGTCGGTGAACGCGACCGTCGGGACGGCGAGCAACGACCCCACCCAGCTCGCCCCCGCCCTGCAGCGGCTGGCCGACCAGTACGCCGACGTCCAGGCGCCGGCCGAGATCGCCGGGGACTGGACCGCCCTGGTCGACGGCGTCCAGCAGCTGGCCACCGCGGCCCAGGGCATCGACTTCACCGACCCGACGGCCGCGCAGCAGCTGCAGTCCGCCGCCGGGGGGCTGCAGGAGCAGCTCACCACGGCCACCACGAACGTCTCGACCTACGCGGCGGCCAACTGCGCCGAGACGACGCCGGCGCCGAGCAGCTGACCGCCCGGGCCGGGGAGGACGGCCATGGTGGCCAACATGGCCGTCCTGCGCACCGGGTGGGTCCGGTCAGCAGCCGCGGATGGTGATGCCGCGGGCCGCGAGCCACGGCACCGGGTCGACCTGACCGCCGTACATGGCCCCGCTGGGGTGCACCTCGAAGTGGAGGTGCGGGCCGGTCGACTGCCCCCGGTTGCCCACCTCGGCGATCCGCTCACCGGCCGACACGCGCTCCCCGGCGGCGACGAAGTACCGGTTGACGTGCCCGTAGACGGTGACCGCGCCGTCGTCGCCGCGGATGTAGACGGCCTGGCCGAAGCCGGTCGCCGCGCCGGCGCGCTGCACCACCCCGGTGGTCGCGGCGTAGATGGGCGTGCCGATCGGGGCGGCGATGTCGACGCCGTAGTGGGTGACCCCCCAGCGGGCGCCGAAGCAGCTGCTGGTCCGGCCGGTGGCCGGCCGCACGTACCCGGAGCCGCCGGTGTCGGCGGCCTCGTCGGCGGCCGCCTGGGCGCGGGCCCGCTCCTCGGCCTCCCGGGCGGCGGCCTCCTCGGCCGCCTTCTGCGCGACCCACGCCTGGTAGGCGTCGCGGGCGCCCTGCAGCTCGAGCAGGTGCACCTGGGCCGCCTGCAGCTGCTGCTCCAGGGCGGTCTTCTGCGCGGCGGCGTCGGCAACCGCCTTCTCCTGGGCGGCCAGCTGGGCCTCGGCCTCGGCCTTGGCCGCCTGCGCGGCCGCCTCGGCCGCCGCCTTCTGGTCCCGCGCCGCCCGGGCGGCGGCGTCCGCGGCGGCCTGCTGCACGCGCGCCGCCTCCAGGCCGCCGAGCACGTCGACCTGGTGGTCGGCGACGTAGTCCAGCGTCGCCGCCTTGCGGACCAGCTCGGCCGGCCCGTCGACGTCCAGCAGCGCCATCTCGCTGGTGAGCGTGGTGCCGTTCATGTACGTGTTGCGGGAGAAGTCGGTCAGTCGCGCCTGTGCCGCGGCCACCGCGTCGGCGGCCGCCTGCAGGTCCAGCGCGGTCTGCTCGGCGGTGGCCTCGGCTGCCTGCCGGGCCTCCTCGGCCAGCAGGTACGCCGTGCCCGCCGCCTCGGCCTGCACCTGCACCTGCTCCAGCTGCGCCTCGGCCGCGGCCACCAGGCCGGCGATCCGGCCGACCTCGGCAGCCGCCGCGTCCTGCGCGACCCGGGCGTCCTCGAGCTGCTCGTCGGAGGGGTTCTCCGGCGCGGCCGACGCCACGCCGCCGCCGGTCAGGACCACCGCGCCGGCCAGGAGAGCCGCCAGCACGCCGGCGCGCAGCCGGGAGGCGCGCCGCAGCCCGGCTCCCCGGCCGGGCCCGCGGCGGACGGGCGCCGGGGCAGCGCGCAGCGGTCGCTGCGACATGGGGGCTCCTGGGGACGAGGAATCGGACCCGGAGAGGGTCGCATCTCCCCCACGAGTCACAAAGGCAACACGCGCCACGAGGTCCACGACACCGTCAGCGACCGGAGGGGCGTTCCAGCTCCTCGGCCAGCTCCGTGAGCTCGTCACCGCCGGCCATCATCCCGGTCAGCTGCTCGCGGCTCAACTCCCCCTTGGCGAAGTCGCCCATGCTGCGGCCCCGGTTGAGCAGCAGGAACCGGTCGCCCACCGGGTGGGCGTGGTGGGGGTTGTGGGTGATGAAGACGACGCCGAGCCCGCGGTCGCGCGCCTGGGCGATGTAGCGCAGCACGACCCCCGCCTGCTTGACCCCGAGCGCGGACGTCGGCTCGTCCAGGATGAGCACCCGGGCGCCGAAGTGCACCGCCCGCGCGATCGCCACCGACTGGCGCTCACCGCCGGACAGCGTGCCCACCGGCTGGTCGGGGTCGCGGATGTCGATGCCCATGGCGCCGAGCTCCCGGCGGGTCACCTCCTTGGCCGTCGCGCTGTCGAACCGCCGGAACGGGCCCCAGCCGGTCGTCGGCTCCGAACCGAGGAAGAAGTTCCGCCAGATCGCCATCAGCGGGATCATCGCCAGGTCCTGGTAGACGGTGGCGATCCCGGCGTCCAGCGCCTCGCGCGGCGCCCCGAACGTCACCGGCTGCCCGTCCAGCAGCAGCTCGCCGCGGGTGGGCCGGTGCACGCCGGACAGCACCTTGATGAGCGTGGACTTGCCCGCGCCGTTGTCGCCGAGCACGCAGGTGACCTGACCGGCCCGCACCGTGGTGGAGATGTCGTCCAGCGCGATCACCGAACCGAAGTCCTTGCCGATCCCGCGCAGCTCGAGCAGCGGCGCGCCGGACCGGTCGCCGGCCGCGGTGCTCATCGCCGGGCCGCCTCGGCGTAGCGCCGCACCAGGCGGTTGGACAGCACCGCGAGCAGCAGCATCGCCCCCAGGAAGAAGTAGAACCAGTCGGCGTCCCAGTTGAGGTAGACGATGCCCTGCTGGGTCATGCCGAACACCAGCGCCCCGAGCGCCGCCCCGATCGCCGAGCCGAACCCGCCGGTGAGCAGGCAGCCGCCGATGACCGCCGCGACGATGTAGATCAGCTCCTGCCCGGTGCCGGTGTTGGCCTGCACCGAGGTCAGCCGGACGGCGGTGATCGAGCCGACCAGCCAGGCGGCGGCCGCGGTGGTCATGAACAGCGTGATCGTCGTCCGGGCGGCGGGGACGCCGACGTTGCGGCTGGCCACCTCGTCACCGCCGGTGGCGAACACCCAGTTGCCGAACCGGGTGCGCAGCAGCACCCAGCTGGCGACCGCGGTGGCCAGCAGCCACCACACGATGGCCACCCGGAACGGCTGCCCGAAGACGCTGATGGTGGAGGCCAGCAGCAGCTCCGCCGAGTGGTAACCGGGCGCGTCGGCGATCCCCCGCACGATGACCGTGCCGGTGAACAGCTTGGTCAGCCCCAGGTTGAGGCCCTGCAGCATGAGGAACGTGCCGAGCGTGATGATGAAGCTGGGCAGCCCGGTCCGGGTGACCAGCCAGCCGTTCAGGAAGCCGATCGCCAGGGCCAGCACCAGCGAGGCGGCGATGGCGACCCAGATGTTCTGGCCCAGCTGGGTCGCCACGATCCCGACCGTGAGCGCCGTCGTCCCGGTCATGACGCCGGCGGACAGGTCGAAGTGCCCACCGATCATCAGCAGCGCGACGGCCACCGCCATGATCCCCAGCGTCGAGGCGACGTCCAGCCAGTTCGCCACCCCGCCCAGGGAGCGGAAGACGCTGGACTGGACGGAGAAGAACGCCAGGATGACGACGGCGCCGATCAACGAGCCCAGCTCGGGCTTGACCAGCAACCGGCGCCACAGCCCGACGGCCGCGACGCGCTCGTCGGCGCGCGCCGGCCGGCTCACCGGCGCCTGCTGGGTGGCACTCACGTCCGCTCCGACCGGCTCAGCGGGTGCCGGAGGAGGCGAGGTCGGCGATCTGGTCGACGTTGGCCGAGTCCACGATGCCCGGACCGGTGAGGACCGGCTGCCCACCGCCCACGGTGTTGAGGTTCTGCGCGTAGAGCTTCAGCATCACGATCGGCAGGTAGCCCTGCTCGTACTGCTGCTGGTCGACGGCGAAGGCGACCGAGCCGTCCTGGATGGCGGCGATCACGTCACCGTTGAGGTCGAACGTGGCGATCTCGGCCTTCGAGCCGGCGTCGGAGGCGGCCGCGGCGGCGACCGAGGCCACCGCCGAGTTCAGCGTCAGGACGCCGTCGACGGACGGGTCGCTCTGCAGCTGCGAGGTGATCGTCGACTGCGCCGCCTGCAGGTCGTTGATGTCGACCTGCAGCAGCTTCACGTTGCTGCCCAGCCCCTGCGAGGCGCCGGCGCAGCGCTGCTCCAGGCCGATGTTGCCGGCCTCGTGCACCACGCAGAGCACGTTCTTGGCACCGTCCTGGGCCAGCCGCTGACCCGCGCCCTGACCGGCGATCGTCTCGTCCTGGCCGACGTGGCCGATGGCCCCGAACTCCGCCGACCGCTCGGCGCCGGAGTTGATCGTGACCACCGGGATGCCCGCGGACACCGCGGCCTCGACCGAGTCCTGCAGCGCGTCGGGGTTGGCCATGGAGACCACGATCCCGTCGACGTCCTGGTTCACCGCGGCCTGGATGAGCTGCGACTGCCGCTGCGGGTCGCCGTCGCTCTGGTAGTCCACGCCGACACCGAGGTCGTCCCCGGCGGCCTCCGCGCCCTTCTGCACGACGTCCCAGAAGGCGTCCCCGGCCGAGCCGTGGGTGATGACGGCGAAGCTGAGGTCACCGTCCGCGGCGGCGTCGCTGTTCGCGCTGCCGGAGGTGGAGCCGCTGCTGGAGCTGCCGGAGTCGTCGGTGGAGCAGGCGCTCATCAGCAGCGGGGCTGCCAGGGCGAGCGCGAGCAACCGCGTGCGTCGGGCCATCGTGTGCCAGTCCTTCAAAGTGGTCGCTCCTGTGTCGCGGCGCAGCGCTGCCCCGCCGGTCCCCCCAGCGAGCGGTCCTGGTCGCACCGCCCTGGGGAGTGTGCGGCACCGGAGGGCTCCGGCGCCTGTCCTCAGCCCCTGATCATGCCTGGCCGGACGCGGGGGACCCGCATCCGGCTCCCCGGTCGAGACCAGCTCGTTGCCGGACGGACGACCACTGCCCAGGTCGGGGCCCCTTGCGCCGCCGCCCCCGGCCGGATCCGGCCGCCTAGGCTGCCGGGCGTGGACGTGATGGCCTCCGGGCACGAACAGGTCGTCTTCTGCTCCGACCCCGAGTCGGGGCTTCGGGCGGTGATCGCCGTCTACTCGACGGCACTGGGCCCCGCCCTCGGCGGCACCCGCTTCTTCCCCTACGCCTCGGAGGACGCCGCGGTCGCCGACGCGCTCGCGCTCTCCCGGGCGATGGCCTACAAGAACAGCCTGGCCGGGCTCGACCTCGGCGGCGGCAAGGCGGTCATCATCGGTGACCCGCGCACCGACAAGACCGAGGCGCTGCTGCGCGCCTACGGCCGGTTCGTCGAGGCCCTCGGCGGCCGGTACCTGACCGCCTGCGACGTCGGCACCTACAACGCCGACCTGGACGTGGTCGCCCGGGAGACGCGCTTCGCGCACGGCCGGTCCGAGGTGTACGGCGGGTGCGGCGACTCCTCCGTGCTCACCGCCTTCGGCGTCTACCAGGGGATGCGCGCCGCCGCCGAGCACCGCTGGGGCAAGCCCACGCTCGCCGGGCGCACGGTCGCGGTCGCCGGTGTGGGCAAGGTCGGCTCGCACCTGGTCGACCGGCTGGTCGCCGACGGTGCGGACGTCGTCGTCACCGACGTGGACACCGCCGCCGTCGACCGGACGCTGGCCCGGCACCCCTCGGCGCGCGCGGTCGCCGACACCGCCACGCTGGTGCGCACCCCGCACGACGTCTACGCCCCGTGCGCCCTCGGCGGCGCGCTCGACGACGAGACCGTCGCCGTCCTGCCCGGCGAGATCGTCTGCGGCGGCGCGAACAACCAGCTGGCCCACGAGGGCACCGCCCAGCTGCTCGAGGACCGCGGCATCCTGTACGCCCCCGACTACCTGGTCAACGCCGGCGGGGTCATTCAGGTCGAGGACGAGCGGCACGGCTTCTCCTTCCCGAGGGCCGAGGCGAAGGCCACCACGATCTTCGACGTCGCGCTGCGGGTGTTCGCCGCAGCGGAGAGCGAGGGCGTCTCCCCCGCCGTCGCCGCGGACCGGCTGGCCGAGGAGCGGATGCGCTCGGTGGGCCGGCTGGCGGCCATCCGGCTGCCCCGCTGAGGCTCCCGGAGCCCGCCTCCGGGTGAGACGCCGGTCACCCGGCACCTCCCGACGAGGGGGCTCGGGGACGCGATGCGTGCCCGCGTCCCATCCGTGTCGTAAGCTCGCTCAAGGACACAGTCACTCAGTCGGGGTCGCCACACGGGCCGTCCAGCCCAGTGCTGGACGACCCGCACTCCGTCACGAGGGGGTCGAGCCATGGGGCGCGGCCGAGCGAAGGCCAAGCAGACACGCGTGGCCCGTGAGCTCAAGTACAGCTCACCCAACACCGACCTCACGGCCCTTCAGCGTGAGCTCGCAGGTCAACCGTCGTCCTTCCCCAGCCGGGGACCCAAGGACGACGACGACGACGAACCGTTGGCCGGGAGTTGGTCACCGGACGACGAGGACGACGACTGGGCTGCCAGCCGTTGACCTGTTGAGCCCTCCGGCTCAGCACTCGTTCCGCGATGACACCGCTGCCCCTCACCGGGCAGCGGTGTCATCGTGCTGCCAGGCGCCGTCCAGAGGCTCGCCCTGAGCCTGGCGACGTGCTGGAACGGCCCCCTTGCAGGGACCCACCGCGAGCTTGCGAGTGGTGGGGGGCAAGGGGGTCCTTTGTCAGCGGTAGGAGCTGACCAGCCGGGCCGAGGCCTCGCCGTCGACCGGGGCGATCGTCCCGGCCACCCAGGACGGCACGCCACGTGCGGCGAGCAGCGCGACCGCGCGGTGGGCCTGCTCGGCGGCGACCGCCGCGACCATGCCGACGCCGCAGTTGAAGGCGCGCTCGGACTCGCTCCGCGGCACCCCGTGCTCCTCGAGCAGCCGGACGGCCGCCGGCAGCGCCCAGGTGCCGCGGTCCAGCACCGCCTCGAGCCCCGCCGGGACGACGCGCGCCGTGTTGCCGGCCAGCCCGCCGCCGGTGATGTGCGCGAAGGCGTGCACCGCCCCGACGCCCAGCTCCTCGACCAGCGCCAGGCAGTCCCGGGCGTAGATCCGGGTCGGCTCGAGCAGCTCGTCGCCCAGCGGGCGGTCCAGGCCGGCCGGGGTGGCGGTGAGGTCCAGCCCGGCGCGGTCGACGACCCGGCGCACCAGCGAGTAACCGTTGGAGTGGAAGCCCGAGGACGCCATGGCGATCACCACGTCGCCCTCCCGGACCCGCTCGGGGCCCAGGACGGCGTCGGCCTCCACGACCCCCACCGCGGTGGCGGCCAGGTCGTAGTCGTCGGCGCCCATCAGGTCACCGTGCTCGGCGGTCTCGCCGCCGACCAGGGCGGCGCCCGCCTGGGTGCACCCGGTGGCGATCCCGGTGACGATGGCCGCGATCCGCTCCGGCACCACCCGCCCGCAGGCGACGTAGTCCTGCAGGAACAGCGGCTCCGCGCCGCAGGCCACCAGGTCGTCGACGACCATGGCCACCAGGTCGATGCCGACGGTGTCGTGCCGGTCCAGCGCCCGGGCCAGCGCGATCTTCGTGCCGACGCCGTCGGTCGAGGACGCCAGCAACGGCGCCCGGTACCGGGCGACGTCCAGCCGGAAGAGGCCGGCGAAGCCGCCCAGCCCGCCCACGACCTCCGGGCGGTTGGTCTTCTCCACCGCGGCGCGCATCAGCGTGACGGCGCGCTCGCCGGCGTCGATGTCGACGCCGGAGGCGGCGTAGGTGAGGTCGGAGTCGCTGCGGGGCTCGCTCACGGACGCGCCAGCGCGTCCGCCGCGCCCCCTGGCACCGTGGCGCTGCCGGCCTGCCGACCGGTCCAGCCGGTGACGGCGACCTGCGGGTCCCCGATCGCCCGGCGACCGATGCCCTCGAGCACGTGCTTGCCCAGCACCTCGGGCTCGCCCAGCGGGATCGGGTACTGCCCGGAGAAGCACGCGGTGCACAGCCGGTTGGCGGGCTGCTCGGTGGCGGCGATCATGCCCTGCTCGGAGACGTAACCCAGCGAGTCGGCGTTGATCGAGGCGCGAACGCCGTCGAGGTCCAGGCCGTTGGCGATCAGCTCCGCGCGGCTGGCGAAGTCGATGCCGTAGAAGCACGGCCACTTCACCGGCGGGGAGGCGATCCGGACGTGCACCTCGAGGGCGCCGGACTCGCGGAGCATCCGGATCAGCGCCCGCTGGGTGTTGCCGCGCACGATCGAGTCGTCGACGACCACCAGCCGCTTGCCGCGGATGACGTCGCGCAGCGGGTTCAGCTTCAGCCGGATGCCCAGCTGCCGGATGGTCTGGCTGGGCTGGATGAACGTGCGCCCCACGTAGGAGTTCTTCACCAGGCCCAGGCCGTAGGGGATCCCGGAGGCCTCGGCGTAGCCGACGGCGGCCGGCGTCCCGGACTCGGGCACCGGGATGACCAGGTCGGCCTCGACCGGGTGCTCCTTGGCCAGCCGGCGGCCGATCTCCACCCGCGCCGCGTGCACGGTGCGCCCGGAGATCGTGGTGTCCGGCCGGGCCAGGTAGACGTACTCGAAGACGCAGCCCTTGGGCTGGCTGTGCGCGAAGTGCTGGCTGCGCAGCCCGTCCTCGTCGATGGCGATGAGCTCGCCCGGCTCGACCTCGCGGACGTAGGAGGCGCCGCAGATGTCCAGGGCGGCGGTCTCGCTGGCGATCACCCAGCCGCGCTCCAGCCGGCCGAGGACCAGCGGGCGGACGCCCTGCGGGTCCCGCGCGGCGTAGAGGGTGTGCTCGTCCATGAAGGTGAGGCTGAAGGCACCGCGCAGCCGCGGCAGCACCTCCATCGCGGCGGCCTCGACGGACATGTCGGGCTTGGCAGCGATCAGCGAGGTGACCAGGTCGGAGTCGGTGGTGGCGGCGAACGCACCCACCACGCCCTCGTCGGCGGCCGCGCTGGCCAGCTCCGCGGTGTTCACCAGGTTGCCGTTGTGGCACAGCGCGAGGCCGGTGCCGGCACCGGTGGTGCGGAACGTCGGCTGGGCGTTCTCCCAGGTGGAGGCGCCGGTCGTGGAGTACCGGGTGTGGCCGACCGCGATGTGGCCGCGCAGGCTGCCCAGCGTCGCCTCGTCGAAGACCTGGCTGACCAGGCCGAGGTCCTTGTAGACCACGACGGAGGAGCCGTCGGACACCGCGATGCCGGCCGCCTCCTGCCCGCGGTGCTGGAGGGCGTACAGGCCGAAGTAGGTCAGCTTCGAGACCTCTTCACCCGGTGCCCAGACCCCGAAGACGCCACAGGCGTCCTGGGGACCAGGGGACTGGGGATCGAGGTCGTGCGTCAGCCGTCCATCACCGCGAGGCACGCCCTCAGGGTACCGGCTGCGCCGTCCCCACCCGTGGTGCGTCCGGTCACCTCGGCCCCGTCCAGAGGCTCGCCGCGAGCTCGCGGGTGGTGAGGGGGACGGGGTCCTTCGTCAGTGGACGTGCCCGACCTCGGCGTTGATGGTCGTGTCGTCGCCGTGCCCGGTCCGCACCACGGTGTCGCCGTGCAGGCTCATCAGCCGCGCGTTGATCGAGGTGATGATGGTGGGCTTGTCGCTGTAGGACCGCCCGGTCGCGCCGGGCCCGCCGGAGAACAGCGTGTCGCCGGTGAAGACGGTGCGCAGGTCCGCGGCGTGCAGGCAGGTGCTGCCCGGCGAGTGGCCCGGGGTGTGCAGCGCCTCGAGCGAGGTCCCGGCGACCCGGAACCGGGTGTGGTCGGCCAGCTCCCGGTCCGGGCTCGCGTCGGGGTGGACCCCGCCGCCGTAGACCTGGTCCCAGAGCATCCGGTCGGCGGGCTGGAACCAGATCGGGGCGTCGACCGCGTCCCGCAGGGCCACCGCGGCGGTGATGTGGTCGTTGTGCCCGTGGGTGAGCACGATCGCCCGCACCCTCCGGCCGGCCACCGCCTCGACGATGGGTGCTGCGTCGTGCGGCGCGTCGATGACGAGCACCTCGTCGTCGTCCCCGACCAGCCAGACGTTGTTGTCGACGTCGAAGTCCTGACCGTCGAGGCTGAACACCCCGCTGATCACGACCTTCTCGATCCGCGGGGTCACTCGAACACCACGACCGAGCGCAGGACCTCGCCGTCGTGCATCTTCTGGAAGGCCTGCTCGACGGCGTCCAGGGAGATCGTCTCGGAGACGAACGCGTCGAGGTCGAAGCGGCCCTGCAGGTACAGGTCGATGAGCATCGGGAAGTCGCGGCTTGGCAGGCAGTCGCCGTACCAGGAGGACTTCAGCGCACCGCCCCGGCCGAACACCTCGATCATCGGCAGGGTGATCTCCATGGTCGGGTTCGGGACGCCGACCAGGACCACGGTGCCGGCGAGGTCCCGGGAGTAGAAGGCCTGCTCGTACACGGCGGGGTGGCCGACCGCGTCGATGGCGACGTCGACGCCGAACCCGCCGGTCAGCTCCTTGATCGCGGCGACGGCGTCGGTCTCCTTCGAGTTGACCGTGTGGGTGGCGCCCATGCCCGTGGCCCACTCGAGCTTCCGGTCGTCGATGTCGACGGCGATGATCGTCGTGGCGCCGGCCAGCTTCGACCCGGCGATCGCCGCATCCCCGACACCGCCGCAGCCGAAGACGGCGACGGAGTTGCCGCGGGTGACCCCGCCGGTGTTGATCGCCGCGCCGACACCGGCCATCACGCCGCAGCCCAGCAGCCCGGCGGCGGTCGGCGGGGCGGCCGGGTCGACCTTGGTGCACTGCCCGGAGTGGACCAGCGTCTTCTCCACGAACGCGCCGATGCCCAACGCCGCGGACAGCTCGGTGCCGTCGGCCAGCGTCATCTTCTGCGCGGCGTTGGAGGTGTTGAAGCAGTACCAGGGCTTGCCGGCGGCGCAGGCGCGGCACTCACCGCACACCGCCCGCCAGTTCAGGATCACGTAGTCGCCGACCGCCACGTTGGTGACGCCCTCACCGACCGCGGAGACCACGCCGGCCGCCTCGTGGCCGAGCAGGAACGGGAACTCGTCGTTGATCCCGCCCTCGCGGTAGTGCAGGTCGGTGTGGCAGACCCCGCAGGCCTGCACGTCCACGACCGCCTCCCCCGGACCCGGGTCGGGGACGAGGACCGTCTCGATCGTGACCGGAGCACCCTTGCTGAGGGCGACGACGCCCTTGACCTCGTACGGCATGCCCCCACCCTAGGGACGGGCACCGGCGGGCGCGCACCCTGGCAGCCGGCCGCTCGGAACCGGTGCCGTGCAACGAATCGGTCTCGGAACCCCCCGGATGAGGGGTTCTCGGACGGCGGCACGCCACGCGGCGACGTACGGTCCCTCCGGCCGCGCCTGGGACACAGCGGATCCCCAGGTGGTGGCCAGGTCGCGTCCGCCCGGTCGCACCGCCCACGTTCCTCGGAGGTCCGTTCCGTGGCAGTACCCAGCTTCCTGGCCCGGGAGCGCATCATCGCGCGCCCTGGCTTCAACCGGTGGCTCATCCCACCGGCGGCGCTCGCCGTCCACCTGTGCATCGGCCAGGCCTACGCGACCAGCGTCTACAAGACCGCGCTGGTCGCCGACTTCGACTCCAGCCTCACCGCGATCGGCATCGTCTTCTCCATCGCGATCGTGATGCTCGGCCTCTCCGCCGCCCTCTTCGGCACCTGGGTGGACCGCAACGGCCCGCGCGCAGCGATGTTCGTCTCGGCCTGCTTCTGGTCGGTCGGCTTCCTGGTGGGCGCCGCCGGCATCGCCACCGACCAGCTGTGGCTGCTCTACCTGGGCTACGGCGTCATCGGCGGCATCGGCCTGGGGATCGGCTACATCTCGCCGGTCTCCACGCTGATCAAGTGGTTCCCGGACCGCCCGGGTCTGGCCACCGGCATGGCGATCATGGGCTTCGGCGGTGGCGCGCTGATCGCCACCCCGCTGTCCCGCCAGCTGATGGGCTGGTACGACCCGGCCTACGACGGCACCGCCGCCACGGTCGCCAGCGGTGACGCCGTCGCCAAGCTCTTCGTCACCCTCGGCCTGGTCTACCTGGCCTTCATGCTCTTCGGTGCCTTCATCGTCCGGGTCCCGGCCGAGGGCTGGCGGCCCGCCGGCTTCGACCCCTCGACGATCAAGGCGAAGGCCCTGGTCACCACCAAGAGCGTGTCGGCCGCCAACGCGATCAGGACGCCGCAGTTCTGGCTGCTGTGGGTCGTGCTGTTCTGCAACGTGACCGCCGGCATCGGCATCCTCGAGCAGGCCAGCCCGATGATCCAGGACTTCTTCCGGGAGAGCGGCACCTCCACGGTCGCCGTCACCGCGGCCGCCGGCTTCGTCGGTCTGCTGTCGCTGTTCAACATGGGTGGCCGGTTCGCCTGGTCGACCACGTCGGACTTCATCGGCCGCAAGCCGATCTACATGGTCTACCTCGGCGTCGGCCTGGTGCTCTACGTGCTGCTGGCCACCGTCGGCAGCTCGGCCACGTGGCTGTTCGTCCTCCTCGCCGCGCTGATCATCAGCTTCTACGGCGGCGGGTTCGCCACGGCCCCGGCCTACCTGCGCGACCTGTTCGGCACCTACCAGGTCGGCGCCATCCACGGCCGGCTGCTGACCGCGTGGGCGGCCGCCGGTGTGGCCGGCCCGCTGATCGTCAACCGCGTCCTGGACGCCCGAGGCGAGCCTGGCAGCCTGGTCGCCGGTGACTACCGGCCGGCGCTGTTCATCATGGTCGGCCTGCTGGCCGTGGGCTTCGTGGCGAACCTGCTGATCAAGCCGGTCGCCGCCAGGTTCCACGAGCCCAAGGCCGACGCCATCTTCACCGACACGACCCCGGAGACGAGCGCAGCCCGATGACCGAGCAGCAGCACACCTCGCACACGCCCGCCGGCCTGATCGCCTTCGCCTGGACCCTCGTCGGTCTGCCGCTGGCCTACGGCCTCTACCAGACGATCAGCACGGCCTCGAAGCTGTTCACCGGCTGATACGCAGCACGCCCGGCGCCCCCTCTGCTCACCGAGCAGGGGGGCGCCGTCGTGTTCAGGGTCGGCGCAGAGCCGCCAGCGGGAGCAGCGCGGAGAGGTCGGCACGGTTGCCGCTCGCGCTCACCTTGCCCTCGGCCACCGCGTGGACCCAGGTCAGCGTCCCGGTGGCCAGCCGCAGCCAGGTCGCCGCGTCGGTCTCCACCACGTTGGGCGGGGTGCCGCGGGTGTGCCGCGGCCCGGGCACGCACTGGACCGCGACGAACGGCGGGACCCGCAGCTCCACCGAGCGGCCGGGCACCTGCTGCGCCAACCACCGGGCCGAGGTCTTCACCGCCGCGCCCAGCGTGGCGCGCGGCGGCTGCTCGGCCTCCCCCGCCAGCCAGCCGGCCGTCGGGGCCAGTGCAGCCCGCAGCTCCTCGGCGGAGATCGGCTGCACCGCGGCCACGTCAGCTGGTGGGGACGGCGCCCGCGGGGACGGTGCCGACCGCCAGCTCCGGGCTGCCGAACAGCGCCGGCAGGGTCGCCGTCCAGGCCTCCCGCAGCTCGGCCAGCGGCAGGTCCAGCAGCCCGTCGAGCACCAGGGCGTCGCCGCCCGTCGTCCCGAGCTCGGTGACCGGGACGCCGGCCGCCTGCGCCGCCGTCCGGACGGTGTCGGGCTGCGAGGTGGTGACGACGGCGCGCGCGCCGGACTCGGCGAACAGCGCCGCCGTGGGGTCGCCCTCGACCCGCAGCCGCGCCCCGACGCCGTACCGCAGGGCCGACTCGGTCAGTGCCTGGGCCAGACCGCCGTCTGCGAGGTCGTGCGCCGAGCTGACCCGGCCCTGGGCGGCCAGCCCGACCATCAGCCCGGCCAGCGCCTGCTCCGCGGCCAGGTCCAGCACCGGCGGCAGCCCACCGAGGTGGCCGTGCACCACGGCGGCCCATGCCGAGCCGCCGAACTCCGGGCGGGTCCCGCCGAGCAGCAGCACCGTCTCGCCCTCGGCCCGCCAGCCGGACGGCACCCGGCGGCTGACGTCGGCGTGCACACCCAGCACGCCGACGACCGGCGTCGGGTTGATCGCCGTCTCGCCGGTCTGGTTGTAGAGGCTCACGTTGCCGCCGGTGACCGGCAGGCCGAGCGCCCGGCAGCCGTCGGCCAGGCCGCGGACGGCCTCGGCGAACTGCCACATGACCTCGGGCTCCTCCGGCGAGCCGAAGTTCAGGCAGTTGGTGACCGCCAGCGGCCGGGCACCGGAGACGGCGACGTTGCGGTAGGCCTCGGCCAGGTTCAGCTGGGTGCCCGTGTACGGGTCCAGCCGGGCGTAGCGGGCGTTGCCGTCCAGTGCCAGCGCGATGCCGCGGTTGCTCTGCTCGTCGATCCGCAGCACCCCGGCGTCCTCGGGCTGGGCGAGGACGGTGTTGCCCCGCACGTAGCGGTCGTACTGCTCGGTGACCCAGGTCTTGTCCGCGCCGTCCGGGCTGGAGACGACCGCGAGCCAGTCGGCCCGCAGGTCGGCCGAGGACGACGGCGGGGCGTCGGCCTGCAACGCGTCGAGGTCGGCCGGGCGGCTCATCGGCCGCTCGTAGACCGGGCCCTCCAGCGCCACGGTGCGCGGCGGGACGTCGACGATCCGCTCGCCGTGCCAGTCGATGGTGAGCCGGTCGCCGTCGGTGACCTCACCGATCACCGTGGCCAGCACGTCCCACCTGGCGCAGACGGCCAGGAACTCCTCGACCTTGCCCGGCTCGACGATCGCGCACATCCGCTCCTGCGACTCGCTCATCAGGATCTCGGCGGGGGTGAGCGTGGAGTCGCGCAGCGGGACGGCGTCCAGGTCGATCGCCATGCCCCCGGAGCCGGCCGCGGCCAGCTCGCTGGTGGCGCAGGAGATGCCCGCACCGCCGAGGTCCTGGATGCCGGTGACCAGGTCGGCGGCGAAGATCTCCAGGCAGGCCTCGATCAGCAGCTTCTCGGTGAACGGGTCGCCGACCTGCACCGCCGGGCGCTTGGCCGGGCCTCGCTGCCCGTCCGCGGAGTCGTCGAAGGTCTCGCTGGCGAGCACCGAGACCCCGCCGATGCCGTCACCGCCGGTGCGCGCCCCGAAGAGGACCACCTTGTTGCCGGCGCCCTCGGCCTTGGCCAGCCGGACGTCGGCGTGCTTCATCACACCCACGCACAGCGCGTTGACCAGTGGGTTGCCCGCGTAGCAGTCGTCGAACAGCAGCTCGCCGCCGATGTTGGGCAGGCCCAGGCAGTTGCCGTAGCCGCCGACGCCGGCGACCACGCCGGGCAGCACCCGGGCGGTGTCGGGTGCGTCGGCCGCACCGAAGCGCAGCGAGTCCATGACGGCGACCGGCCGGGCGCCCATGGTGAGGATGTCCCGGACGATGCCGCCGACCCCGGTGGCCGCGCCCTGGTAGGGCTCGACGTAGCTGGGGTGGTTGTGCGACTCGACCTTGAACGTGACCGCCCAGCCGTCGCCGACGTCGACGACGCCGGCGTTCTCGCCCATGCCGACCAGCAGTGCGTCGCTCTTCGGCAGGTCACCGAACCGGCGCAGGTGCACCTTGGAGGACTTGTAGGAGCAGTGCTCGCTCCACATCACCGAGTACATCGCCAGCTCGGCGGTGGTGGGCCGGCGACCGAGGATCTCGCGGATCCGGGCGTACTCGTCGTCCTTGAGCCCGAGCTCGGCCCACGGCTGCTGGTCGTCGGGGGACTTCGCGGCGAGCTCGACCGTGTCCATGGCGCTCACGCCGCCACCGCCGACTGCAGGACGCTGACGAAGAAGCCCAGCCCGTCCGTCGAGGGCCCGGTCAGCTCCTCGACCGCGTGCTCCGGGTGGGGCATGAGCCCGACGACCCGGCCGTCGGCGCTGGTGACGCCGGCGATGTCGCGCGAGCTGCCGTTCGGGTTGCCGCCGACGTAGCGGACGACGACCCGCCCCTCGCCCTCGAGCCGGTCGAGGTCGGCGTCGGCGGCGACGTAGCGGCCCTCACCGTTCTTCACCGGGACGACGATGGTCTGGCCCTGGGCGTACGACGACGTCCACGCGGTGTCGGCACGCTCGACGAGCAGGCCCTGGTCGCGGTTGCGGAAGTGCAGGTGGCTGTTGCGGGTGAGCGCCCCCGGCAGCAGCCCGGCCTCGCAGAGCACCTGGAAGCCGTTGCAGATGCCGAGCACCGGCAGGCCGGTGCGGGCGGCGGCGACCACGTCCTGCACGAGCGGCGACCGGGCGGCGATGGCGCCGGCCCGCAGGTAGTCGCCGTAGGAGAAGCCGCCGGGCAGGACGACGGCGTCGACGTCCTTCAGGTCGTGCTCGCCGTGCCAGAGGGGGACGGGCTCCGCGCCGGCGAGCCGGACCGCACGCGCGGCGTCGACGTCGTCCAGGGAGCCCGGGAAGGTGATGACACCGATGCGCAAGTCAGGTCCTCAGTCGGTGGGGAGGTGCAGCTCGACGTCTTCGATGACGGGGTTGGCCAGCAGGGTCTCGGCGATCTGGCGCAGCTCGGCCTCGTCGGGCTCGCCCTCGACGTCGAGGACGAAGTGCTTGCCCTGCCGGACACTGCGGACGCCGGAGTGCCCCAGCCGGCCCAGGGCGCCGAGCACCGCCTGCCCCTGGGGATCGGAGATCTCTTGCTTCAGGACGACGTCGACGACCACCACTGGCACGAGGACGAGGGTACCGGCACGGCGACCGCCTCCTCCCGCTCGACCGCCGGCGCCCGGCACACGCCCCGCCGCGCCCGGGTAAAGGCGGCGGTGCCGCATGCCGATGGAGAAGCGGCGGTGGAGTCGGCGCACCCGGCGCGGGCCCACCCGAGGAGGCAACGCATGACCAGGACCGGAGTTGCCGGGACGGACTACCCGGAGGAACGCGCCATCATCGACGTGCTCGTCGCCGGTCGTGACAGCGCCCTGCTCAGCTGGGTCGAGCGGCTCGAGGACCACGACATCGTGGTGACCGTCGGGCAGGACCGTGCCCAGCGGCGCGTTCGCGTGGACGACGGCGAGCGGGTCGAGCTCATCTGGCGGGCTCCCACAGAGCTCCGGTCGATGCCGGCTCAGCTCGTCGCCACGGAGGACGGGACCGAGAAGTGCTGGCGGGTGCGGCCGACCGGGCCGGCTGTCCGCGGGCAGCGACGCTCGGCCGTCCGCGCCCCGCTCTCCCTGGAGGTGCGCGCCTCCGCCGGGAGCACCCGGCTGACGGGCACGACCGTCGACATCAGCGAAGGCGGGTTCCGCGGGCTCCTGGGGGCCCCGGCGGGCGCCGCCGAGACCCCGACACCGGAGACGGCGGTGGCCGGGCCGCAGGTCGGCGAGCTCCTCGACGTGGTCGTCGACCTCGGCCCCGGGCAGGTGGACGCGAAGGCCGAGGTGATCCGCCGCCACGAGCGCGAGGACGACCTCCACGAGCTGTCCGCCCGCTTCATCGGGCTGCCCGAGCGCACCCAGGACCAGATCCGGGCCCGCGTGTTCGCCGGTCTCCGCGATCTCCGCCAGCGGGGCCTGCTCTGAGCGGGCGCCGGTCCGGTCGGGGCCGGCGGCGGCTCAGCGGAACGTGGTGCCGGTGAGCTGCTCGTAGGCCTTCACGTAGCGGTCCCGGGTGGCGGCGACGACCTCATCGGGCAGCTCCGGCGGCGGGGACACCCGGTCCCAGCCGGAGATGGTCAGCCAGTCGCGGACGAACTGCTTGTCGTAGGACGGTTGCGCGGCACCCGGTGACCAGGTGGTCGCCGGCCAGAACCGCGAGGAGTCGGGGGTCAGCACCTCGTCGCCGAGCACCAGCCCACCACCGGCCCGGCCGAACTCGAACTTGGTGTCGGCCAGCACGATCCCGGCGGCCTCGGCGATCTCCGCACCGCGGCGGTACAGCGCCAGCGTCAGCGCGCGCAGCGCCTCGGCCTGCTCCGCGCCGACCGCCTCGACCACCCCGCTGAACGGGATCGCCTCGTCGTGCTCCCCGACCTCGGCCTTCGTGGACGGGGTGAACACCGGCTCGGGCAGCCGGGAGCCCTCCACCAGCCCGGCCGGGAGCGGCACGTCGACGATCGCCCCGGTGCGCTGGTACTGCTGAGTGGCGGAGCCGGACAGGTGACCGCGGGCGACGCACTCGACCGGGAGCATCTCCAGCCGCCGCACGAGCATCGCCCGCCCCGCCACCTCGGCCGGGACGTCGTCCGCGCTGATCAGGTGGTGCGTCGCGCCGTGCTCGGCCAGCACCGGCGCCAGCTGCTCGAACCACCACACCGACAGCGCGGTGAGCACCCGGCCCTTGTCCGGGACGGGCGTGGGCAGCACGTGGTCGTAGGCGGAGATCCGGTCGCTGGCGACGAGCAGCAGCCGGTCGTTCCCGGCGTCGTAGACCTCGCGGACCTTGCCGCGGGCCACGAGGGGCAGGTCCAGCGTCATGACAACGCGGCCAGCCGGTCGAACAGCGGGGCCAGGTTCTGGACGTAGCGCTCGGGCCGGCAGATCTCGTCCAGCCGGGCCTCGTCGAGGGTCACCCCGTCGGTGGCCGCCCGGGCCCGCAGCGTCTCGCGGAACGGCGTCCCGGTGTTCCAGGTCTCCATCGCCGCCGACTGGACCAGCGCGTAGGCCGCCTCGCGGCCCATGCCGCCCTCGACCAGCTCCAGCAGGACGGCGGAGGTGTAGATGAGCCCGCCGGTCGAGTCGAGGTTGTCGCGCATCCGCTGGACGTCGACGACCAGGTTCTCCACCAGGCCCGCGGTCAGGTCGAGCAGGTAGTCGGTGGTGGTCGCGGCGTCGGGCAGGAAGACGCGTTCGGTGGAGGAGTGCGAGATGTCCCGCTCGTGCCAC
The DNA here is from genome assembly GCF_005930495.1 of Modestobacter excelsi. Taxonomy (GTDB): domain Bacteria; phylum Actinomycetota; class Actinomycetes; order Mycobacteriales; family Geodermatophilaceae; genus Modestobacter; species Modestobacter excelsi. The sequence goes on from NZ_SJEX01000028.1 coordinate 33,210, forward strand.
AGCGGGATGCCCTCCATCACCGGCACGATCGCGGCGCGGACCACCCGGGCCAAGCCGGCGATCCGCTCGGAGCGGATCGGGTTCTTCTTGTGCGGCATCGCGCTCGAGCCCTTCTGACCCGAGCCGAAGGCCTCGGCGAGCTCCCGCACCTCGGTGCGCTGCCCGTGCCGCACCTCCAGGGCGATCGCCTCGCAGACGGTGGCGGTGATCGCCAGCGCGGAGACCCACTCGCTGATCCCGTCGCGCAGCACCACCTGGGTGGAGGCGTCGGCGGCGCGCAGCTGCAGCGCCTCGGCGACGGCGACCTCGACGGCGGGGTCGATGAGCGAGTACGTGCCCACGGCGCCGGAGATGGCGACCACCCCGACCGCCTCCCGTGCGCGGCGCAGCCGGTCGCGGGAGCGCGCCGCGGCGAACGCCAGGTCGGCCACCCGGTGGCCCCAGACGTCGGGCTCGGCGTGCACGCCGTGGGTGCGCCCCACCTTGATCGTGTCGCGGTGGGCCAGCCCGTGGTCCCGCAGCGCGGCGACCAGCCGGTCGGCCTTGGCCAGCAGGACGTCGGTGGCGTCGGTGAGCTGGACGGCGAGCGCGGTGTCCAGCAGGTCCGAGCTGGTCATCCCGTGGTGCACGTAGGCCGCGGCCGAGCGAGGCTCGGTGTTGTCGGCCCACGCGGTGAGGAAGGCGATGACGTCGTGCTGCGTCGTCTCCTCGATCTCCGCCACCCGTTCCGGGGTCGGCGGCGGGGCGTTGCGCACCGGCTCGACGACGTCGGCGGGCACCCGCCCGGCGGCCGCGTGCGCCTCCAGCACCAGCGTCTCGACGCGGCACCACAGGTCGTACTTGTGCTGGTCGCTCCAGACCCGGCCCATCTCGGGCAGGGTGTACCTGTCGATCATGCGGGTACCGCTTCGGACCGGTCAGTTCGTCGCGCCACGGCTCCATCCTCTCGCACAGCCCCGTGCGGGCTCCCATCACCTCGGAGGACGACGATGTCGCTGCGACCCGGGCACCTGGTCGCACGGGCACGGGAGCGCATCCGGGTGGCCCGCGAGCACGACCCGCACGCCTGGCCCGAGGGCACCGTGCTGGTGATGGCCGACGGCACCCGCGCCGTCGTCGGGCACGTCGAGGAGCCGGACCCGTCGGCTGCCGCGCCGGACGCCGTCGGCACCGCACCCGGCGGCGACGGGGACGGCGCGGGCGCTGCCGCCGTGCACCCCCCGGGCAGCCCGCACCCCGGCGCCCCGGACGTCGACGTCCCGGGCGGGGTCAGCGGTCCTCCCCCACCCGGCGGCCGGCCCCCGGCGCGGGGCCGCGACCGCAGCCGGGGCAGCCTGCTGGGACCGGAGGCCCCCCGACCCCCGGAGCAGGACGTGCCCACCGGTCTGCGGGTGGCCGCCGCCTGGTCCTGGCGGGCGATCGTGGTCATCGCCGCCCTCTACCTGGTGCTGCGGGCCGCGGGGTACCTCGCCGTGGTCATCGTGCCGGTGCTGGTGGCGCTCCTGCTGGCCGCGCTGCTGCAGCCCGGGGCGGCGTTCCTGCGGCACCACGGCTGGCCGCGGTCGCTGTCGGCGCTGGCGATGCTCGTCGTCGGGCTGGGCGTCGTCGCGGGCATCGTCACGCTGGTGGTCGAGGAGTTCGCCGCCGGCTACGACGACCTGGCCTCCCAGGTCGACGAGGGCATCTCCCAGGTCCAGTCCTACATCACCCGGACCTTCCCGATCAACGACGGCCAGATCAACGACGCGATCGACAGCGTCACGAAGTCCGTGCGGGACAACCAGGGCCTGCTCACCTCCGGCGCGCTCAGCACCGCGGCCACGGTCGGGGAGATGGCCACCGGCCTGCTGCTCACCCTGTTCACGCTGTTCTTCTTCCTGATGGACGGCCGGCACATCTGGCTGTGGCTCGTCGGCCTGGCCCCGGCCAACGCGCAGGCCTACGTCGACGAGGCGGCCCGGCGCTCCTGGCGCACCCTGATCTCCTACGTCCGGGCCACGGTCGCGGTGGCCGTCTTCGACGCGGTGTTCATCGGCGTCGGCCTGCTGTTCCTGGGCACCCCGCTGGTGGTGCCGCTGGCGGCGCTGGTCTTCCTCGGCGCCTTCGTCCCGATCATCGGGTCGTTCCTGGCCGGCACGGTGTCGGTGCTGGTCACCCTGGTCGCGGTGGGGCCGGTGCGGGCGCTGGTCGCGCTCGGGATCATCGTGCTGGTCATGCAGATCGAGGCGCACGTGCTGCAGCCGCTGCTGCTCGGCCGGGCGGTGTCGGTGCACCCGCTGGCGGTGGTCCTGGGCATCGCGGGCGGGCTGCTGATCGGCGGGATCTTCGGTGCCCTCATCGCCGTGCCGGTGATCGCCTGCGCCAACGTCGGCGGCACCTACCTGTCCCGCCGGCACGAGGGCCCGCGGCCGCCGCAACCGGACACCCGCAGCGCCCGCCGGATGGTCACGGCGAGGTGATGCGCCCCTCGACGGCGGCCAGCGCGATGTCGGTCCGCCAGTGCGCACCGGCCAGCCGGATGCCGGCGACCCGCTCGTAGGCGGTCTGCCGGGCGTCGGCGAGGTCGGCCCCGACGGCGGTCACCGCCAGCACGCGGCCCCCGGCGGAGTGCACGAGCCCGTCCGGCCCGACGACGGTGCCCGCGTGCAGCACGCCCTCGGCGTCGGCACCGGTCACCGGGTCACCGAGGCGCGGACGCTGCGGGTAGCCCGACGCGGCGACGACGACGGTCACCGCGGCGCCGTCCCGCCACCGCAGCGGCGGCTGGTCCGCGAGTGTGCCGGTGGCCGCGGCGTGCAGCAGCGCCGCCAGCGGGGTCTCCAGCAGCGGCAGCACCACCTCGGTCTCCGGGTCGCCGAAGCGGGCGTTGAACTCCACCACCCGCACCCCGGCCGAGGTCAGTGCCAGGCCGGCGTAGAGCAGCCCGCTGAACGGCTCGCCGCGGCGCGCCATCTCGTCCACGGTGGGCTGCAGGACGGTCTCCAGGACGGTGTCGACCAGGTCGTCCGGCGCCCACGGCAGCGGGGCGTAGGCGCCCATGCCACCGGTGTTCGGGCCCTCGTCGCCGTCGTCCCGGCGCTTGTGGTCCTGCGCGGGCAGCAGCGGCACGACCGTCGTCCCGTCCGACAGGGCGAACAGCGACACCTCGGGGCCGTCGAGGAACTCCTCGATCAGCACCGGGTGGCCCGCGTCCAGCACGGCGTGGCCGTGCGCGACCGCGGCCGCCCGGTCGGTGGTGACCAGCACGCCCTTGCCCGCGGCCAGGCCGTCGTCCTTCACCACGTAGGGCGGGCCCGCCTCGTCCAGCGCGGTCTCCAGCTCGGCCGGGCCACCGACCGCCCAGAACCCCGCGGTCGGCACACCGGCGGCGGTCATCACGTGCTTGGCGAAGGCCTTCGAGCCCTCCAGCTGGGCGGCCTGCTGGGACGGGCCGAAGCAGGCGACCCCGGCGTCCCGGACGGCATCCGCGGCGCCGGCGACCAGCGGCACCTCCGGACCGATGACGACCAGGTCGGCGAGCCACTCGGTGGCGAGCGCGGCCACCGCGACCGGGTCGCCGACGTCCAGGACGAACGGCTGGGCGATCACCGCGGTGCCGGCGTTGCCGGGGGCGCAGGCCAGCGCCGTCACCGCGGGGTCGGACTGCAGAGCGACGCACAGGGCGTGCTCCCGGGCACCGGAGCCGATCACGAGGACGCGCACGACAGGGAAACTACCGATCCCGGCGGCTGGGCCTGCCCGGGTGTGCCCGCAGCTCACGGCTGAACGCACGCACCCGGGCGTGTTCCTCCGCCCGCGCGCGGGCGGAGGAACGCAGCTCCTGCCGGCGCGCCTCGGCCTGCAGCTTCCGCCAGGCGGTGAACCGCGCCGGGTCCAGCTCGCCGCGGTCGATCGCGGCGGAGACCGCGCAGCCGGGCTCGGTGCGGTGCGCGCAGTCGCGGAACCGGCACTCCCCGGCCCAGTCGGCCACGTCGGCGTAGGTGGTGTCCAGCCCGTCGGCGCCGGGCAGGGCCAGCTCGCGCATGCCCGGGGTGTCGATGAGCAGGCCGCCGCCGGGCAGCTGGTGCAGCTCCCGGGCGGTGGTCGTGTGCCGGCCGCGGCCGTCCTCCCGGATCCCGGCGACCGCCGCCACCGGCCGGCCGGCCAGCGCGTTGGCCAGGCTCGACTTGCCCACCCCCGAGGGCCCGACCATCGCCGCGGTGCACCCGGGGCGCACCCGGCCACGCAGCTCCGCGAGCCCCGCACCGGTGACGGCGCTGACGGCCAGGACGTCGACCCCGACGGCGTCCTCGGCGACGGCGGCCAGCGCTGCCGGGACGTCCGGGCACAGGTCGGCCTTGGTGAGGACGACGACCGGTGTCGCCCCGCTGGCCCAGGCCACGGCGAGGTACCGCTCGATGCGGCGCAGCCGGGCGGCCCCGACCAGGGCGTCGACCACCAGGACGACGTCGACGTTGGCCGCGACCACCTGCGGCGCCGACCCGCGGCCCGCGGCAGTGCGGACGAACGCCGTCCGGCGGGGCAGCACGCGGACCGCGAGCTCGCCGCGCAGCGCCACCCAGTCACCGACCGCCGGTCCGGACCCGTCGTGCAGGCCGCCGCCGGGGTGGACCCGTTCCTCGCCGGTGGCGGTCAGCACGGTGAGCAGGCCGCGGTCGACCCGGACGACCCGGGCGACGCGCGTGCCGTCGGGCACGTCCGACGCGCGGTCGGCGGCCCAGCCGAGAGGTGCGAGATCCGTCACACTCGTGATGGTGGACCGCAGGTGAGGGGCTCGTCCTCTCAATTGTCCACTGCGCGTCGGCGCGTGTTCTCCCCGAGGACATGGAGTTGGGCTTCCCTGGAGGCATGCACGAGACCGGCCTGAAGGCCGTCGACGCGCCACGCCGTGAGCGCACTCCGCTCGTCATCGGCCACCGGGGGGCACCGAGCTACCGACCCGAGCACACCCGCGCCAGCTACGAGCTGGCCATCGACCTGGGGGCCGACCTCATCGAGGCCGACGTGGTGGTGACCCGGGACGGCGTCCTCGTCGCCCGTCACGAGAGCGAGCTCTCCCGCTCCACCGACGTCGCGGCGCACCCGGAGTTCGCCGCCCGCCGGCGCACCCAGGAGGTGGACGGCGAGGAGCTCACCGGCTGGTTCTCCGAGGACTTCACCCTCGCCGAGCTGCGCACCCTGGGCGCGGTCGAGCGGATGCCCGGTGTGCGGCCGCTGAACACCGCCTACGACGGCCGGGACGGCGTGCTCACCCTCGCTGAGGTCGTCGCGCTGGTGCAGAGCCGGTCCACCCCCGGGCGACCGGTCCGGCTGCAGGCCGAGCTGAAGTACCCGGCGTGGTTCGCCGCGCAGGGCCTGCCCATGACCGAGCTGCTGGCCGCAGAGCTGGCGCGGCTGGACGCCCGGCACGCGGACGGGCCGGTGGTGGTCATGGCGTGCGAGCCGCAGGCCCTGCGCGAGCTGCGCAGCGACGTCGGCTCGCGCGGCACCCGGCTGGTGCAGCTGATCGAGGAGGAGGGCGTCCAGGACGCGCTGACCACCCCCGCCGGACTGCGCGAGATCTCCACCTACGCCGACGGGATCGCCCCGCACAAGGGCCGGATCCTGCTCCACGGCGCCGACGGCACGCTCGTCGGCGTCTCCGACCTGATCACCCAGGCGCACCGGGCCGGGCTGACCGTCGAGCCGTGGACACTGCGTCCGGAGAACCTCTTCCTGCCCAGCCACCTGCGCCGCGGGAGCGACCCGAGCGGCCTCGGCGACGCCCAGACCGAGGCCCGGCTGCTGCTGGCCCTCGGCGTGGACGGCGTGATCACCGACGCCCCGGAGACCGCGCACCGCGCTCGCGCGGAGCTCACCGCCGAGGCGATGGCCCCCATCCGCCCCCGGGTCTGAGGGCGGCACCTGGCTCCGGCGCGCTGCCAACGGCGCCCTGACACTGATCAGGTGACCTGATCAGTGTCCGTCCTCCCGCAGCAGCGTTGGTGCGGGAGGACGCCCTTTGATCAGGTCACCTGATCGAAGTCCGCGGCGTGCCCTCAGTCGATGAGGTCGTGCAGGACGACGTTCTCGTCGCGGCCGGGGCCGACGCCGATCACGCTGACCCGGGCGCCGGAGAGCTCCTCGAGCCGCCGGACGTAGGCCTGCGCGTTGGCCGGGAGGTCCTCGAAGCGGCGGCAGGCCGTGATGTCCTCGAACCAGCCGGGCATCTCCTCGTAGACCGGTGTGGCGTGGTGGAACTCGGTCTGGGTCATCGGCATCTCGTCGTGCCGGACGCCGTCGACGTCGTAGGCCACGCAGATCGGCACCGTCTCCAGGCCGGAGAGGACGTCGAGCTTGGTCAGGAAGTAGTCGGTGATGCCGTTGACCCGGCTGGCGTAGCGGGCGACGACCGCGTCGAACCAGCCGCAGCGCCGGTCCCGGCCGGTGGTCACACCGACCTCACCGCCGTGCTTGCGGAGGTACTCACCGGAGCTGTCGTGGAGCTCGGTCGGGAAGGGCCCGGAGCCGACGCGGGTCGTGTAGGCCTTGAGGATGCCCACCACCCGCTCGATGCGGGTCGGGCCGACGCCGGCGCCCACGGCCGCGCCACCGGCGGTCGGGTTGGACGACGTCACGAACGGATAGGTGCCGTGGTCGACGTCCAGCAGCGTGCCCTGGGAGCCCTCGAGGAGCACCCACTCCCCCGCGTCCAGCGCCTTGCCCAGCATCAGCCGGGTGTCGACGATCCGCGGCTTGAGCGCCTCGGCGTAGGCCGCGTACTCCTCGACCACCTCGTCGACGTCGATCGCCTTGCGGTTGTAGACCTTGACCAGGACCTGGTTCTTCTCCATCAGCGTGCCCTCGAGCTTCTGCCGGAGGATGGAGAGGTCGAGCAGGTCGGCGACCCGGATGCCGTTGCGGGCCACCTTGTCGCCGTAGGCGGGGCCGATGCCGCGCCCGGTCGTGCCGATCTTCCGCTGGCCGAGGAAGCGCTCGGTGACCCGGTCCAGGGCACGGTGGTGCGGCATGATCAGGTGCGCGTCGGCGGAGATGACCAGGCGCGAGGTGTCCACGCCGCGCTCCTCGAGGCCGGCCAGCTCGCCGATCAGCACCTCGGGGTCGATGACCACGCCGTTGCCGATGACCGGCGTGCAGCCCGGCGTCAGGATCCCCGAGGGGATCAGGTGCAGCGCGTACCGCTCGCCGTCCGGGGTGATCACCGTGTGGCCGGCGTTGTTGCCGCCCTGGTAGCGCACCACGTAGGGCACGCGGCCGCCCAGCAGGTCGGTCGCCTTGCCCTTGCCCTCGTCGCCCCACTGGGCACCGATCAGCACGACTGCCGGCATCGCTGCGATCTCCTCGTCCCTCGACACCGGTCGTTCCCGGCGGGCCAGATGGCAGGGTATCGGCATGCCGGCACGACAGTTCGACCTGCGCGGCCTGGCACCGGGCCAGGGGCCGTCGAAGCGGCACGTCGCCTCGGTGGTCGACGGGGTCGACGAGGTCGTCGTCCAGGGGCCCGTGCAGGCGCTGGCCGCCGTGCTCAACCGGCTCTGGCGCACCGAGCGGCTGCCCGCGGTCCCGGTCGGCTGGGAGCCGGCGGACGACGCCGCCTCGCGTGGGCTGGCCCGCGCCCTGGACCTGGGCAGCGGGGCGGAGCGGGAGCTCCCCCTGGTCCGGGACGACCACGGCGGGGTGCTGCTGGCGGCGGGCCGGGTGACCGCCCTCGGGGAGCAGCGCGCGGTGCTCAGCCGCCGCTTTGGCGCACAGGCCTACGCCGACGCGGCCCTGGTGGCCGACGGGCCCGTCACCCGGATCGACGTGCGTCCGGACTGGACGGCGGTCGACCGGATCTCGGTCGCGGTCGTGACGCTGCCCCTGCGCCCGGTGCGGCGCACCACCGCGCGCGCCCTGCAGATCGCCTCCGAGCCCGTGCGGGTGCTCCGGGACGGCGTCCCGTTCGACCGCGAGGTCACCAAGTGGACCTGGTACGCCGACGACCGGGTCCGCTGGCGGCTGCGCCCCTGAAGAAGGACCCCCTTCCTCCCCAGCCCTCGCGAGCTCGGGCCGGGCCCCTGGAAGGGGGCCGCTCCAGCACGTCACCAGCGCGTGGACACTGGGGGCACCCCCGCGCCCGAGGAGGCCTCGCTGTCGTCGTCCCGTCGCCCGTCCGCCCGCTGCCGGGGATGCCGCCGGTGAGCCCGGAGCGGCTGGCGCCCTTCGCGCCCGCGGCCCACGTCGTGCCCCGGTCGGCCGGACGCCGGCTGTTCGACCGCCTGCTGGCCCGGCCGAGCATCGGTGCCCTGCTCGGCGTCCTGTCCGTGGGCCTGTTCTTCGCCCTGCAGGCACCCGAGCTGCTCAGCGCGGGCGGCGTGGCCACGATCCTGGACATCGCCGCGCCGCTGGGCATCGGCGGCGTGGCCGTGGCGCTGCTGCTGGTCGCCGGCCAGTTCGACCTGTCGATCGGGGTGGTCGCGGTGACCACCAGCCTGGCCACCGCGCTGCTGGTCACCGAGGCGGGGCTCGGCACCTGGCCGGCCCTGCTGCTGTCGCTCGTCGTGGCGCTGCTGGTCGGCGCCGTCAACGGCCTGCTGGTGGTGACCACCGGGCTGCCCAGCTTCCTGGTCACGCTGGCCACCTTCCTGGTGCTGCAGGGCGGCTCCCTGGCGCTCTCGGCGGCGATCGCCGGCTCCTCCCGGGTCTCCGGCCTGGCCGGTGCGCCCGGCTGGGAGTCCGCGGTCGCGGTGTTCGGGTCGACCACGCAGCTGGGCGACGGGCGGTTCCGCATCTCGCTGCTGTGGTGGCTGGTGGCCACGGCGCTGACCACCTGGCTGCTCTGGCGCACCCGGTTCGGCAACGCCGTCTTCGGCACCGGCGGCGCGCCGCGGGCGGCCCGCGAGCTCGGCGTCCCGGTCCGGCGCACCACCGTGCTGCTGTTCCTGGGCACCGCGGCCGCCGGCTGGCTGATCGGCACGCTGGGCCTGGTCCGGCTGGGTGGCGTGCAGGTCGACCCGGCGCTCGGCGCGGAGATCGAGTTCATCGTCGTCGCGGTCATCGGCGGCTGCCTGCTGACCGGCGGGTACGGCTCGACGGTCGGCGCCTCGCTCGGCGCGCTGGTCTACGCGATCGCCCGGGAGGGGATCTCGCTGGTCGGCTGGGACCCGCGCTGGTTCCAGGCGTTCCTCGGCCTGATGCTGCTGGTCGCCCTGCTGGCCAACGGCGTCGTCCGGCGCCGGCTGCGGGCGGTGCCCCGGTCGTGAGCACCGTGAGGGGCCTCGACGGGGCCGGTGGGACGGCGGAGGGCCGTACCCCGCCGGTGCTGGAGCTGCGCGCGGTCACGGTCCGCTTCGGCAGCGTCCCCGCGCTGTCCCGGGTGTCCCTGGCCCTGCGCGCCGGTGAGGTCACCTGCGTGCTGGGTGAGAACGGCTCGGGCAAGTCCTCCCTGGTCGCCCTCGTCTCCGGGCTGCTGCGGCCCGCGGAGGGCGAGCTGTGCCTGGACGGGCAGCCGGTGCGCTTCCGGTCGCCCCAGCAGGCGCGCAGCCGCGGGATCGCCACCGTCTGGCAGGACCTCGCGATCGCCCCGCTGATGTCGGTCTGGCGCAACTTCTTCCTGGGCGCCGAGCCGACCCGGGGCACGTGGCCCTTCCGCCGGCTGGACGTCGGCCGGGCGGAGGAGGTCGCCGCGCGGGCGATGGCCCGGGTCGGCGTCACCGGGCTGGACCCCGCCCAGCCGGCCAGCGCGCTGCAGGCCGGTGAGCGGCAGTGCCTGGCGATCGCGCGGGCCCTGCACTTCGGCGCGCGGGTGCTGGTCGTCGACGAGCCGACGGCGCCGATGACCGTCGCGCAGCGGGCGCTCGTGCTGCAGTCGGTGGTCGCCGCCCGCGACTCCGGGCTGGCCGTGCTGTTCGTGACGCACAGCCCGCAGCACGCCCACCTGGTGGGCGACCGGTTCCTGCTGCTGGGTGGCGGCCGGGTCGCCGGTGACCTCACCCGCGAGGACGTCGACGTCGACGACCTGACCCGGCTGGTCGCCGGCGGCGACGAGCTGACCCGGCTCGGCGAGCAGCTGCGGGCGGCCCACCCCGACCGCTGAGCGCGTACGGGGTGGGCCGTCGTTCAGACGTTGAAGAAGCTCACCCCGCCGGGCCCGACCAACAGCCCGACGATGATCAGCACGATGCCCCACAGCAGCTGCCTGCGGAGGATCGCGAAGATGCCCGCGACCACCAGCACGACAGCCAGGATCCACAGCAGCGTGACCATGACCCCGCCTTCCCCGTGGTGACGCCGGGATGGCGTCGACCGGAGGGGGACGGTAGCGGCGGACGGCCCCCGGGAATGGGACACCCTCGTCCGTAACCCGGCTAGGCGGCGAGCGAGGGGTCGCAGTCGCGCAGCAGCTGGGTGCACCGGTCGTGCTCGTCGACCTCGCCGATCCGCTCCGCGGCCTGCGCGAGCACGGTGACGCAGCGCAGGAAGCCGCGGTTGGGCTCGTGCGACCACGGCACCGGGCCGTGGCCCTTCCAGCCGTTGCGCCGCAGCGCGTCCAGCCCGCGGTGGTAGCCGGTGCGGGCGTAGGCGTAGGCCTCGATGGTGCGGTCGGCGCCGAGCGCGCCCTCGGCCAGCGCCGCCCAGGCGGCACTCGACGTCGGGTGCGCGGCGGCCACCTCGGCCGGGTCGGTGCCGGACGCCAGCGCGGCGGTGCCGGGGTCGACCGGGAGCAGGGTGGCCGGGGGCTCGCCGAGGAGGTTGTGCGGGTGCGTCATGTCAGCCCGCCTGCGACTGGCCGGCGGACAGCAGGTCCTCGCAGGCCCGGACGACCCGGTCGGCCATGCTCGCCTCGGCCTCCTTCATGTACGTGCGCGGGTCGTACTGCTTCTTGACGCCGACCTCGCCGTCGATCTTCAGCACACCGTCGTAGTTGCTGAACATGTGGCCGGCGATGGACCGGGTCAGCGCGTACTGGGTGTCGGTGTCGACGTTCATCTTCACCACGCCGTAGGAGATGGCCTCGCGGATGTCGGAGAGCTCGGACCCCGACCCGCCGTGGAACACCAGGTTGAACGGCTTGGCGTCCGCGCCCAGGCTGAACTGCTCGGCGACGACGGACTGCCCGCGCTGCAGCACGTCGGGGCGCAGCTTCACGTTGCCGGGCTTGTAGACGCCGTGCACGTTGCCGAAGGTCGCCGCCAGCAGGTAGACGCCCTTCTCACCGAGCCCGAGCGCCTCCGCGGTGCGCACGAAGTCGCCGTCCGCGGTGTAGAGCTTCTCGTTGATCTCGTGGGCGACGCCGTCCTCCTCGCCGCCGACGACGCCGATCTCCAGCTCGAGCACGATCTTCGCCGCGGCGCACTTCCCGATGAGCTCCTGGGCGATCTCCAGGTTCTCGGTCAGCTCGATCGCCGAGCCGTCCCACATGTGCGACTGGAACAGCGGCTCCTGGCCGGCGTCCACGCGGTCCTGGGAGATGGCGATCAGCGGGCGCACGTAGCTGTCGAGCTTGTCCTTGGGGCAGTGGTCGGTGTGCAGCGCGACCTGGACGGGGTAGCGCTCGGCGACCACGTGGGCGAACTCGGCGAGCGCCACGGCGCCGGTGACCATGTCCTTGACCCGGGTGCCGGAGCCGAACTCCGCGCCGCCGGTGGAGAACTGGATGATGCCGTCACTACCGGCGTCGGCGAAGCCGCGCAGGGCGGCGTTGATCGTCTCGGACGAGGTGCAGTTGATCGCCGGGTAGGCGAAGCCGCCCTCCTTCGCCCGGTTGATCATGTCGGCGTAGACCTCGGGAGTCGCGATCGGCATGCCGTGACACTAGTGGAGTGCGTCCGCGGCGGTGACGCCCCTCAGCCCTGTTCGGTGCGGCTCACCACGCGGGCGGCGACGAGCACCGGGTCGTACGTCGGGGAGAACGGCGGGGCGTAGGACAGGTCGCTGCCGGCCAGCTCCTCGGCGGTCAGCCCCGCCCAGATCGCCGTCGCCAGGACGTCGACCCGTTTGCCGCTGCCCGGCCCACCGACGACCTGCGCGCCGATCAGCAGCCCCGACCCCCGCTCGGACAGCACCTTCACGGTGATCGGGTCGGCCCCCGGGAAGTACCCGGCCCTCGTCGTCGCCTCGATGGTCTCGGCCCGGACGTCGTAGCCGGCCCGCGCCGCGTCGGCGCTGTTCAGCCCGGTCAACCCGATCTCCAGGTCACCGACCCTGGTCACGGCGGTGCCCAGGACGCCGGCGAACCGGGCCGCCCGGCCGCCGATGACGGAGCCGGCCACCCGGCCCTGCTTGTTCGCGTGGGTGCCGAGGGCGATGTGCACGGGCTCGCCGGTGAGCCGGGAGAACGTCTGGGAGCAGTCGCCCGCGGCGAGGACCTCCGGGTGGGAGCGGCTGCGCTGGGTCCGGTCGACGTCGATCGCGCCGGTGGTCCCCAGCTGCAGCCCCGCGGCGCGGGCCAGCTCCACCTCCGGGCCCATCCCGAGCCCCAGGACCACCAGGTCGGCGGGGTAGCTGCCGGCGTCGGTGCGGACGGCGCGGGCCACGCCGCCGGCGTCCACCTCGATCTCGCGCACCGGCTGGTCGTTCTGCACGTCGATGCCCAGGTCGCCCATCGCCTTGCACACCCGCTCGCCCATGTCCGGGTCGAGCTGGGCCATCGGCAGCGGGTCGGCGAGCACGACGGTCACCGACAGCCCGCGGTGCAGCAGCACCTCGGCCATCTCCAGCCCGATGTAGCCCCCACCGAGGACGACGGCGCGGCGGGCACCGGCGGCCAGCGCGGCCCGGATGTCGGCACCGTCGGCCAGCCGGTGCACCCCGAACACGCCCTCGGCGTCCAGCCCGGGGACCGGCGGCCGCAGCGGGCGCCCGCCGGTGGCGACCACCAGGTGGTCGTAGCCGAGCCGCCCGCCGGCGTCGGTGCCGACCGTGCCGGCGTCGAGGTCGATGTCCGCGACCCGCGTGCCGGTGCGCACCTCGATGTCCTGGGTGGCGAACTGGGCCGGTGACCGGGCGATCAGCGCGTCGCGGTCGGGCACCAGGTCACCGATCCAGTAGGGGATGCCGCAGGCGGAGTAGGAGGCGTCCGGGCCCTGCTCCAGCACGACGACCTCGAGCTCGGCGGCCGGTCGCAGCCGCCGGGCCTGCGCCGCGGCCGACAACCCCGCGGCGTCCCCGCCGATGACCACCAGCCGCTCTCGCCGTCCGCTCATGCGGGGCAGCCTGTCACCTGCCGGCCCGGTCAGGCCCCGGTCAGCCGCCCGACCGCGGCGACGTCGGCGACGGAGACCGAGCGGAACATCTTGCCCGGGTTGAGGATCCCCGCCGGGTCCAGCGCCTGCTTGACGGCCTGGTGCACCGACAGCGACACCGGGCCGATCTCGCGCTCCAGCCAGTCGGCCTTGAGCGCGCCGACCCCGTGCTCGCCGGTGATGGTGCCGCCGAGGGACAACCCCAGCTCGAGGATGGCGTCGAACGCGGCGTAGGCGCGGGTGGTCTGGTCGGGATCGCCTCCGTCGAAGACCACCGTGGGGTGCATGTTGCCGTCGCCGGCGTGCCCGACGACGCCGACCACCAGGCCGGCGGTGGCGGCGACGGCCTCGCAGCCGTCGATGAAGGTGGCCACCCGGGAACGGGGGACGGCGACGTCGTCGAGCAGCAGGCTGCTGCCCAGCCGCTCCAGCGCCGGCAGCGCCATCCGCCGGGCGGTCATCAGCAGGTCGCCCTCGGCGGGGTCGTCGGTGGAGTGCACGAAGTCCGCGCCGGCGGCCTCGCACAGCCGGGTCAGCGCGGCGATCTCCGCGGCGGCGACCGAGCCCCCGCTGTCGGACTGCGCGAGCAGCAGCGCGGCGGCGTCCCGGTCCAGGTCGGCCTTCATCAGGTCGTCGACGGCGCGGATGCACGTGCGGTCCATCACCTCGAGCATGCTGGGCACCAGCCCGCTGGTGACCACCTGCTCCACGACCTGGCCGGTCTGCGCGCTGGTGCCGAAGCTGGCGACCAGGGTCACCGGCGGCTGCGGCGCCGGCCGCAGCGCCAGGGTCGCCTCGGTGATCACGCCCAGGGTGCCCTCGGAGCCGACGAACAGCCGGGCCAGGTCGTAGCCCGCCACGCCCTTGACCGTGCGCCGGCCCGTGCGCAGCACCCGGCCGTCGGCGAGCACGACCTCCAGGCCGAGCACGTAGTCGGTCGTGACGCCGTACTTGACGCAGCACAGCCCACCGGAGTTCATGGCCAGGTTGCCGCCGAGGGTGCACCAGTCGTAGCTGGCCGGGTCCGGTGGGTAGAACAGCCCGTGCTCCCGGACGGCGTCGCGCAGCGTCTTGTTCACCACCCCGGGCTGGACGACGGCGAGCCGGTCGGCGGCGGAGACCTCCAGGACGGCGTCCATCCGGGTGAGCACCAGGGTGATCCCGCCGTCGATGGCGTTGGCCGCGCCGACCAGGCCGGAACCGGCGCCGCGGGGCACCACCGGCACCCCGTGCCGGGAGGCGAGCCGCAGCACCGCGGACACCTCCTCGGTGCTGCGCGGCAACGCGACCGCGGCGGGCAGCCCGGCCTCGACCAGCATCGCCTGGTCCCGCGCGTAGGCGACGGTGACGTCGGGATCGGTGAGCACACTGTCCGGGCCCAGGGCGTCCTGGAGCTCGCGGACCCACGTCGTCGTGAGAGCGGTCACCCCCGTCACGGTACGTCCCGCGCGTCACTCGCACGCCACCGCGGACAGCGCGAGGGCAGCCGGGGCACGTACCGTTCCCCCCGATGGCGATCGAAGCGGCTCCGGCCTTCCTGGACACCCAGCACCTGCTGAACACCTTCGGGTTGATCGGCCTGCTGCTCATCATCTTCGCGGAGACCGGGCTGCTGGTCGGGTTCTTCCTGCCCGGTGACTCGCTGCTCTTCACCGCCGGGCTGGTCTCGGCGGGCGGGCTGGCCGGGGTGACCCTGGCGCCGCTGTGGGTGCTGCTGGTCCTGCTGCCGCTCGTCGCGATCGCCGGCAACCTGGTCGGCTACTGGATCGGCCACCGGGCGGGGCCGGCGGTCTTCAACCGGCCCAACTCGCGCCTGTTCAAGGCGGAGTACGTCGAACAGGCGCACGGCTTCTTCGAGAAGTACGGCGCCCGGACGATCCTGCTGGCCCGTTTCGTGCCGATCGTGCGGACCTTCGCCACGGTCATGGCCGGCGCCTCGCGGATGGACTTCCGGGTCTACGCGATCTACTCGGTGATCGGCGGCATCGTCTGGGCCGGCGGCGTCACGGCGCTGGGCCACTGGCTCGGCCAGGTCGACGTCATCCGGCACAACATCGAGAAGTTCGCGATCCTGATCGTGGTGATCTCGCTGATCCCGGTGGCGATCGAACTGCTCCGCGCCCGCCGCACCAACCGCAAGGGCACCACCGCCGCCTGAGGAAGGGCCCTGCTGCCCCGCGCCGGGTCGGCGTTGCGGCTACGCGAGGTCGAGGTCCGCGAGGTCGAACGCCGCCCGGTACTCGAAGCCGGCGGCCTCGACCGCGGCCCGGCCGCCGCGGTCGACGATGACGGCGACCGCGACCACCTCCGCACCGGCCTCCTGCAGCGCCTCGGCCGCGGCCAGCGGGCTGCCGCCGGTGGTCGACACGTCCTCCACGACGAGCACCGCCCGGCCGTCCACGTCCGGGCCCTCGATCCGGCGCTGCAGCCCGTGGGCCTTGCCCTCCTTGCGCACCACGCAGGCGTCCAGGAAGCCCGCCCCGTCGGACGCGGCGTGCAGCATCGCGGTGGCGACCGGGTCCGCGCCGAGGGTGAGACCACCGACGACGTCGTAGCGCAGGTCGCCGGTGAGCTGCCTCATCACCCGGCCCACCAGCGGAGCACCCTCGTGGTGCAGCGTCAGCCGGCGCATGTCGATGTACCAGTCGGCCTCCCGGCCCGACGACAGCGTCACCCTCCCGTGCACCACGGCGAGGGACACGATCAGCTCGCGCAGCCGGTCGCGGTCAGGGTGTGCGGCCCCGTTCCAGGGGCCCGCCTCGAGGGACGAGGGGTGGGGGGGAACGGGGTCCTTGTCCATGGGCAGGACCCTACAGAGCAGGGCCTGCCGGGCACCGCCGGGCAGGTCAGCCGGCCGGGGCGAGCACCTGGTCGATGACGTAGAGGGTGGCGTTCGCCGTCGGCAGGTCGCCGCAGACGACGGCGGCGGGCACGGCGGCGGGGACCGTCTGGTCCGCGGTGATCGTCGGGCTGCCGGCCGGGCCGGCGACGGTGACCGAGTCCCCGTTCAGCGTGGTGTGCTCGCCGACGAGCTGGTCCGGCGTCAGCCGGCCGGGGACCACGTGGTGGGTGAGCAGCGTCGTCAGGCGCGGGACGTCGGTGAGCAGCCCGGGGACCGCGTCGGGGCCCAGTGCGGCGAAGGCGGCGTCGGAGGGCGCCAGCACCGTCACGTCCTCGCGGGTGTTGACCACGTCGACGAGGTTGGCCGCGATGATCGCCTGGGTCAGCGTGCTCAGCTGCGGCACCGTGCTGACCGCGATCCCCACCGGCGCGGTGGCGATCGCGGCCGCGCTGCCGGGCCCCGCGGCGGGGAACACGTCGCAGCCGGCCCCGATCGGCCCCTGGGCGACCGGTGCCGCCGACGTGGGGTCCACGGCGGCTGAGGAGCTCGACGCGGTGCCGCTGCTCGCGCTGACGGTGTCGGCGCCCTCCCCGGAGCTGCAGGCGGTCAGCCCCGCCAGCAGGACGGGGACGGCCACGCCGACGGCGACGCGGGTGGTGGCGCGGGACAGCCGGGCGGCCTTCACGGGGGTCTCCTCCTGCTCCGGGGGCCGCTGGCGGCACCGTGCGCACCGGCGATCGGTGCCGTTGGCCGTGCAGCATCGCATCCCGCTGCCCCGCCGACCGTGAGGATCCGCGACGGGCGTCGCCCGGCGTGCCACCCTGGCCCGGTGAGCGCCCGCCTGTCGCCCCGGTCCCCGAGCGATCCCGCCCCTGCGGGTCCGGCGATGCCGGTGCCGGTGCGGGTGGCGGTCGGCGTGCTCGCCGGGCTGGCGGTCCTGCTCCTGCTCAGTGCGGTGGTCACCGCGTCGGCGTGGGACGCCGTGGTGGACGCCCTCGCCGACGGTCGGTCCGGCTCGTCGCGGTCCGACGCCGAGCAGGTGGTGCGGGCCAACCTCGCCCAGTCGGTGGTCTTCGGGCTGGCGATGGCCGTGGCAGCGGTCTTCCTGGCCCGCGGCCGGAGCTGGGCCCGGTGGACCGGCCTGGCCGCGAGCGCCGCCCTCGGGCTGGTCACGCTGGTCGGCATCGTGCTCGCCGGCGGCCTGGCGGTGACCTCCCAGCTGGTCCTGGTGCTGTGCATCGCGGCGGCTGCGAGCCTGCTCACCCGGCCGACGGCTGCGTGGACCCGCTCGGGCCCACGCAGCCGCACCGCGCGCTGACCGGGGTCAGAACCGCTTCCGGCGCTGCCCCTCGGCCCGGTACCACTCGTTGGACGGCTTGAGCGCCAGCAGCACGATCCCGGCGATGCAGAGCAGCAGCTGCAGGACGCCGATCAGCACGAGGAACCCGTTGCCGTTGCCGAGCCCGACGAACCCGGACAGCACGCTGAGGCCACCGAGCACCCACAGCACGATCCGAGCCCAGTTGCGCCCCTGCCACGCGTACCAGAGCACCAGCAGGTAGGCCGCCAGGAAGACCAGGCCGATGATGGCGCCGACCATCACGCCGGCGCGGACGCTGTCCGGGCTGACCCCGGCCTGCCGCGCCGCGTCGTCGACCAGGGAGTTGAAGTCGGCGAAGGTGACGATCGAGCCCAGGAGCCCGAGCAGCGTGTTGGCCAGGAAGGCGAAGATGCCCAGCCGGACCGTGGACGGCCGTTCGGTCGGCGCGCTCGGCGGCCCGCCCCACTCCCCGCCCTGCGGGGCAGCCGGGTAGGCGTAGCCCGGCTGCTGGCCGTACTGGGGCTGGCCGTACTGGGGCTGCCCGTACTGCGGCTGGCCGTACTGGGGCTGGCCGGACTGCGGCGGCTGACCCGGCTGCGGCTGGCCGTACTGCGGCTGCCCGTACTGCGGCTGCCCGTAGGGAGGCTGCTGCCCGTAGGGAGGCTGCCCCGAGGGCGGTTCCTGCCCGTGGCCGCCCGGCTGCGGGTCCTGCGGTCCTGACGTCATGACGCTCCTCGGATCACCTCGGCACACGGTCGCCCATGATCATCGAGCATCCGTGCCGCCAGGGCACCCCCATCACCCGTCGTGGTCAGGACGTGTCGCCCGGCCGAGCCGAGACCGGCCGCGGAACCAGGGCTCGCGCACTGTCACGTGGTATAGCGGCGCGTAGCTGACGTAG
>NZ_SJEX01000029.1 GCF_005930495.1 Modestobacter excelsi
GTGACGGCGAGACCGCGCGGCGCCGTCGCGGTGGCCGCGGCCGCGGCACCGGCCCCCGCCCCGAGGGCCAGCAGACCACGACCCGCACCCCGTCCCGCGCCGAGGAGACCGTGCCGGTCGCACCCGTGGTCCCGGTCGGCGACGAGGCCACCGTCGTCGCCACCGACACGACCTTCGCCGCGCTCGGCGTCCCGGCCCCGCTGGTCGAGGTGCTCACCGCCAGCGGCATCACCGCGCCGTTCCCGATCCAGGTCGCCACGCTGCCCGACACGCTCGCCGGTCGCGACGTGCTCGGCCGCGGCCGCACCGGCTCGGGCAAGACCCTGGCCTTCTCCATCCCGCTGGTCGCCCGGCTGGCCGCCTCCACCAGCAAGCGGCAGCCCAAGCGCCCGCGCTCGCTGATCCTGGTGCCGACCCGTGAGCTGGCCAACCAGGTCAACGCGGTCGTCGACCCGCTGGCCCGCGCCCTGGGCATGCGCTCGACCGTCGTCTTCGGCGGCGTCGGGCAGAACCCGCAGGTGCAGGCGCTGGCCGCCGGCGTCGACGTGCTCATCGCCTGCCCCGGCCGGCTCGAGGACCTCATCGGCCAGGGCCACGCCGACCTCGGCGCCGTCGAGATCACCATCCTCGACGAGGCCGACCACATGGCCGACCTGGGCTTCCTGCCCGGCGTGAAGCGGCTGCTGGACCGCACCCCGAAGGTCGGTCAGCGGCTGCTGTTCTCCGCGACGCTCGACAACGGCGTCGACGTGCTGGTCAAGCGCTACCTGGACCGGCCGACCACGCACTCGGTCGACCCGGCCGTCGCCCCCGTGTCGACGATGACCCACCACGTGTTCCGGGTCGACCCGCTGGACAAGTCCCAGATCGTCAAGGAGCTCGCCTCGGGCCTCGGCCGCAGCGTCCTGTTCACCCGGACCAAGCACCAGGCGAAGAAGCTGGCCAAGCAGCTGACCGCCGCCGGCGTGCCCGCCGTCGACCTGCACGGCAACCTCAGCCAGAACGCCCGCGAGCGCAACCTCGAGGCGTTCAGCACCGGCGAGACCCGGGTGCTCTGCGCGACCGACATCGCCGCCCGCGGCATCCACGTCGACGACGTGGCGATCGTGGTGCACGTCGACCCGCCGGCCGAGCACAAGGCCTACCTGCACCGCTCGGGCCGGACCGCCCGCGCCGGCGCCGGCGGCACCGTGGTCACCATCGCGACGCCCGACCAGGCCGCCGAGGTGCGCACCCTGGCCCGCCAGGCCGGGATCACCCCCGAGGTCTCGGCGATCAAGCCGGGCGCCCGGGAGATCACCGCGCTGACCGGGCCGGCCGCGGAGTTCGTCGAGCCCGCCCCGGTGGCCGCACCCCAGCCGCAGGGCAGCGGCGGTGGCGCCAACGGCGGCCGCCGTCGTCGGTCCGGCGGGGCCGGCACGTCGTCGGGCTCCACGACGTCGTCCTCCGGTGGTGGGCGTGGCGGCCAGACCCGCTCGGCCGGTCCGGCACGCACCCGGGCCGAGCTCGCCGCACGCGCCGGTCAGGCGCCGAGCGGCGCCGGCCGGGGTCGCGGCCGGTCGGGTCGCTGACCCACCTGATCACCCCGGGCTGGTGGTGGTCATCCGTCTCGGATGACCACCGCCAGCCCGATCTCGCCCAGAGGGCCCCCGGTCGCGGGCGGGCGGCAGGACAGGAACGATGATGTTGAGCACTGCAGCATCCCGTCGCCTGTGAGGTCTCCCATGCGCCTGCCCATCACCCCCGCCGAGATCGCGCCGCGCATCGCCACCGGTGCGTTCATCCTCAACTCCGGCCTCGGCAAGCGCGGCGCCGACGAGGGCACCGCCGCCTACCTGCACGGCTTCGCCGTCGGGACCTACCCCTTCCTGGCCAGGGTCCCGCCCACCACCTTCGCCAAGGTGCAGTCCGCCGCGGAGATCGCCATCGGCGCGGCCCTGCTGACGCCGCTGGTCCCGACGGCGGTCGCCGGGGCGATGCTCACCGGCTTCTCCGCCTCGCTGCTCGGCCTCTACCTGCGCACGCCCGGGATGACCAAGCCCGGCAGGAGCGTCGCCCCCACCCAGGAGGGCCTGCCGATCGCCAAGGACGTCTGGATGCTCGGGATCGGCATCGGGCTGCTGACCGAGGGGCTGCTCGACCGGCAGCCCCGCGCCGCCGCCGACACCGCCGCGCAGCGCCGGGCCGCCAAGGCGAAGGCCAAGCAGGCACGTCAGGCCCAGGCCCGCAAGGCCGCGCAGGTGAGCCAGCGGGCCAGCCGGAAGGCCGCCAAGCAGGCCGGGATCGCCGCCGCGGCGCGTCGCGAGGCCGTCGCCGCCTCCTAGAAGTAACCCCCTGCCCCCACCACTCGCGAGCTCGAGGCGGGCTCCTACGAGGAGGCCTGGGAGCGGACGAGCCCGGCGATGAGCTCGGCGACGGCGGCGGGGTGGGTCTGCGGGGTCATGTGCGCCGCCCCGGGGAACTCGACGAGCCGGCCCCGGGGCGCGCAGTCGGCCAGGTGCGCAGCCCAGTCGTGCGGGCACAGCACGTCCCGCTCCCCCCGGACGACGACGACCGGGACGGCGACCCGGCGCAGCCGGTCGTCGACCCGGTCGTCGGACAGCCGCCGCCACAGTGCGGTCATCGCCGCCGGCCCGGTGTGCAGCCACTGGGAGAGCACCAGCGGCAACTGCCACCAGGGCTCGCGCAGGGCGGTGCGCACCCAGCGGGCCGCCAGCACGGTCAGCCGGCGCATCCGCGGGTCGGTGGTCGGCCCCAGCAGCAGCAGGCCGACCACCCGCGGGTCCCGCTCGGCGACGGCGGCCACCACCTGGCAGCTCTGCGAGTGCCCGACCAGCACGACCGGCCCGCTGCCGAGGCCCGCGCGGAGCTCGTCGGCCAGCTCGGGAAGCGAGCCGACGGAGCGGCGCAGCCCCATACCGGGCAGAATGACCACCGTCCCGCCACTGCGCCGTCGCAGTCGGGCGGAGGAACGCACGTCCAGGCCCAGCCCTGGCACGAGCACGATCCTGGGAACAGCTGCGGCCTCGGCAGCGCTGTCCTGGGTGGAGCTCACCACGTCACCCGGCGGAGGTGGAGCGCAGCAGCCCACAGCGCGGTGGGATGATGAGTCATCATGACGACATATCAGGAGGCACCGTGACCACCGCGACCCAGCCCACCGGACAGCGACCCCGGGTCGTCATCGTCGGGTCGGGGTTCGGCGGTCTCTTCGCCGCCCAGCGGCTCAAGAAGGCCCCTGTCGACGTCACCCTGATCGGGAAGACCACCCACCACCTCTTCCAGCCGCTGCTCTACCAGGTGGCCACCGGCATCCTCTCCGAGGGCGAGATCGCCCCGGCCACCCGGGAGATCCTCTCCCGTCAGGACAACGCCCGCGTCGTCCTCGGTGAGGTCACCGACATCGACCTCGCCGCGCGCACCGTCACCTCCGTGGTGCTCGGCCGCACCACCGTGCACGAGTACGACGAGCTGATCGTCGCCGCCGGCGCCGGGCAGTCCTACTTCGGCAACGACCAGTTCGCCGAGTACGCCCCCGGCATGAAGAGCATCGACGACGCCCTCGAGCTGCGCGGCCGGATCTTCGGCGCCTTCGAGCTCGCCGAGCTGGCCAACGACCCCGCCGAGATCGACCGGCTGCTGACCTTCGTCGTCGTCGGCGCCGGCCCGACCGGGGTCGAGATGGCCGGGCAGATCGCCGAGCTGGCCCGCCGCACGCTGCGCCGCGACTTCCGCAACATCGACCCGACCAGCGCCCGGGTGATCCTGCTCGACGCCGCGCCGAAGGTGCTGCCGCCGTTCGCCGACTCCCTCGGCCAGAACGCGCACAAGCGGCTGAACGAGATTGGTGTCGAGGTCCAGCTCGGCGCGATGGTCACCAACGTCGACGCCGACGGCATCGTGGTCAAGGACGGCGACGGGCACGAGCGCCGGATCCACTCCGCCACCAAGATCTGGGCCGCCGGCGTGCAGGCCAGCGCACTGGGCAAGCTGCTCGGCGAGCAGTCCGGCGCGGCGGTCGACCGGGCCGGCCGGGTGTCCGTGCAGCCCGACCTCACCCTCCCGGGGCACCCCGAGGTGCACGTCGTCGGCGACATGATCTCGCTGAACCGGCTCCCCGGTGTCGCCCAGGTCGCCATCCAGGGCGGGCGCTTTGCCGCGGACGCCATCAAGGCCCGCATCGCCGGCCGCTCGACGACGCCGGAGTTCCACTACCACGACAAGGGCAGCATGGCGACGGTCGCGCGGTTCGCCGCGGTCGCCGACCTGGGCAAGCTGAAGTTCACCGGCTTCATCGCCTGGGTGATGTGGCTGGTCGTGCACATCTTCTACGTCGTGGGCTTCAAGAGCCGCTTCACCACTGCGCTCGGCTGGGCGGTCAGCTTCCTGGGCCGCGGCCGCGGGCAGCGCACCGCCACCCAGCAGCAGGTCTACGGCCGGCTGGCCCTGGAGGAGCTCGGGTCGTCCTTCGAGGTCTCCAAGACCGGCGGCCAGAAGGACACCCGGGTGCCGGTCGACGTCACCGGGCGCGAGTCCGCCTGACACCCCCTCAGGACGACGAAGGCCCCGTCCCCGCAGCTGCGGGGACGGGGCCTCGCTTCGTTCAGAACGGTAGGGCGTCCGGGCCCGGCTGCCGGCCCCTCTCCCTCACCCCGAAGGGTCGCCGGGACCCGGCGCCCGGTGTCGATACCCGACGACCCGGCCGATCTCCCCGGTGACATGGACACGGAGACGACGGGCAGCAGGCTGCCGCCACACGTGGGGCTGCTCGCGCTGCTGCACGGCGCCGGCGGCCTGCTCTGCGCGGTGGGCGCGCTGCGGCCGATGAGCCCGGACACGCCGGTCGGGCTGGCCTGGGTGCTGGCGGCGGTCGGCCTGACGGTGGCCGCGCTGCTGGCCACCGCCGGCGACCGGCTCCCCGCGGTCGCCCAGCACACCGCGCTGGCCCTGTTCTCGCTGCTGCTGGCCCTGCTCGCCGCCCGGTCGGCCACCCCGCAGGGGGTCGTCGGCCTCGGGCCGGTGCTGATCTGCACGGGCCTCTACGCGGCCCACTTCCTCTCCCTGCGGGCGGCCCGGGCGCAGGTGCTCCTCGCCGTGGTGACGGCCACCCTCGGCGCGCTCGCCGCCCGCCCGACCGGCTTCCTGCTGCCCTGGACGATCGCCGTGCTCGCCGCCCTCGTGCTGACCGAGGCGCACGCCCGGCTGAACGGCCGACTCCGCACCCAGGCCTCCGTCGACCCGCTCACCGGCGTGGCCAACCGGCGCGCCTGGGAGGCCGAGGCCACCCGCGGCCTGGCCCGCGCGGCACGCACCGGCGAACCGCTGACCGTCGCGATCCTGGACCTCGACGGCTTCAAGGCGGTCAACGACCGCGACGGGCACGGCGCCGGGGACCGGTTGCTGCGTCAGGTCGCGACCGCGTGGCGGACCCGGCTGCGCACCTCGGACCTGCTGGGCCGGTACGGCGGGGACGAGTTCGTGCTCTGCCTGCCCGGCACCGACGCCCGCACCGCCGCGGACGTGCTGCAGCGCCTGGACGGCGGCCTGCCGGTCGGCTGGTCGGTGGGGACGGCGACCGCGCACCGCGGGGACTCGCTGACCGAGCTGCTGCGGCGCGCCGACGTCCGGCTCTACGAGGGCAAGCGCGCCCGCCGGGAGACCTGACCGGCGGTCAGCGCCCGCCCGCCTCCAGCTCCGCCACCCGCGCGGCCGACCGGTCCCGGATCGCCGCGGCGGTCTCCGACCGGCGGACGGCGGCGTCCCGCCGGCGCTCGGTCTGCTGCGCGCGGGACACCGCCTCGGCGGCCTCCCGCTCGGCCCGGCGCAGCTCACCAGCCAGCTGGTCGGCCCGCCGGCGCAGGTCCTCCCGCCGCTGCTGCGCGTCGGCGAGCTCCTGCTCCGCCGCCTCGGCCGCCGCTGCGGCGTCCCGGGCCACCCCGGTGGCCTCCTCGGCGTCGCGCCGGGCCTGGTCGAGCTCCCGCTGCCGGCGCTCCTCGGCCTCGCGGCGGCGCCGGTCCGCGCCGTCCTCCGTCGGCGCCTCCTCCGCCTGGCGTCGCGGTGCCGGCCCCGAGCGCACCGGCGTCGCCAGGGCACCGCTGAGGTCGACCGGTCCGAGGCCGCTGTAGGTCAGCGCGGTGGTCAGCCGGCCGGCGGCCAGGGCCTCCCCGGCGTCGGGGTCGACGACGGCGGCCCGCAGCGTGCTCTCCACCTGCTCGGCGACGGCGGTGCTGACGTCGTGGCCCTCCGCGTGCGCCAGCCCGCGCGCCTGCCGGGCCAGCGCGGCCACCACCTGGTTGCGCTGCTGGCCGAGCTTGCGGAGCTCGGGTCCGGACAACGCCTGCTGGGCCTGGCGGAGCATCTCGCCGACCTCGCGCAGCTGGCTGACCTCCTCGGGCCGGCGGCGGACGAGCAGGTTGCAGACCCAGGCCGCGGTCGTCGGCTTGGGCAGTGCGATGACCGCCTTGGCCAGCTCCTTGTCCCCGTCCTTCACCCGGTCGCGGGCGGCGGTCCGGGCCGCGACGAACTCCTCGGGCGGCACGCCGTAGAGCTCCTCGGCGATGCCGTCCAGCGCGTCGTCGTCCACCGCTCCTCCTCTCCGCCGGCGGTCAGGGACCCCTGCAGCATGCCGCTACCCCACCGGGTCGGACCGGGAGCCTGCAGCGCCACGGTCGCCGGCGAGGGCGCGGGCGAAGCGCTGCGACCACTCCCCCAGGCGCTCGCGCAGCTCGTCCGGGGCGACCACGGTGAACTCCGCCCGCACGGCGCCGAGCACCAGCACCGGCCAGTCCAGCGAGTCGGTCTCCATCCGCAGCCGGCAGCGGTCCGGGCCCTCGTCGGCGACCTGCACCCAGCGCCCCACCCGGTCCCGCACCACCGCCGCCGGCGCCTCGACCACCGCCTCCACCGAGCGGCTCACCCGGAACTGGTCCATGCCCGCCCGGACGAAGGCGGCGGCGTCCTCGGCGGGCAGCGGCCGCGGCGCGAACCGGGCCCCGGTGCCGCGCACGCCGGACATCCGGTCGAGCCGGAAGCTGCGCCAGTCGCCCCGCGAGGGGTCGTAGGCGACCAGGTACCAGCGCCGGCCGAGCGACACCAGGCGGTGCGGTTCGACCAGCCGCGCACCGGACTCCCCGGACGCCCGGGTGTAGGCGAACTCCAGCCGCCGCGTCTCCCGGCAGGCCTGCGCCACCTCGACGAGTGCCTGCGGGTCGACCTCCGGCCCACCGTCGGACCACGGCGGCGCGGGCACCGTGACGGCGCGCAACGCGTCGACCCGGCGGCGCAGCCGGGCCGGCAGCACCGGCACCACCTTGGTGAGCGCCCGCACCGACGGCTCGGCCATCCCGGCGACCACCCCGGCCGCGGCGGCCTGCAGGCCGACGGTGAGGGCCACGGCCTCGTCGTCGTCCAGGACCAGCGGCGGCAGGGCGGCCCCAGCGGCCAGCCGGTAGCCGCCGTCGACCCCTGGTCGGGCCTCGACCGGGTAACCCAGGTCGCGCAACCGCTCGACGTCGCGGCGCAGCGTGCGGAGGGAGACGCCCAGCCGGACGGCGAGGTCCGGGCCCGCCCAGTCCCGGCGCCCCTGCATCAGCGAGAGCAACCGGAGCGCACGGGAGGTCGGGTCGGCCATGGCACCAGAGTCTTCCGGAAAGCGGCCAGGACATGGCACCAATTGCTCCTAGCGTCGTCCGTACAGATCGGATCGACGAGAGGCAGACACCCATGACCACCACCGACGCGACCACCACCCTCACCGCCGAGCGGGCCGACCTGCTCGACGCACTGACCGGCCACCGCTGGTTCCTGACCCACACCGTGCAGGGGCTGAGCGAGGAGCAGGCCCGGATCCGCCCGACCGCCAGCGAGCTGACCCTGGGCGGACTGGTCAAGCACGTCACCGCCACCGAGCGGATGTGGGCGCGCTTCGCCGTCGACGGCCCGGCGTCGTTCCCCGTCTTCGACGAGTCGACCGCCGCCGACTGGGCCGCGGACTTCGTCATGCTGCCGACCGAGACCCTGGCCGGGCTGCTCGCGGAGTACGCGGACGTGGCGGCACGCACCGACGAGCTGGTGCGGTCCCTCCCCGACCTGGACGCCGCCCACCCGCTGCCCGAGGCGCCGTGGTTCACCCCGGGCGCCACCCGCTCGGCCCGCCGGGTGTTCCTGCACGTGATCGCCGAGACCGCCCAGCACGCCGGGCACGCGGACATCCTGCGGGAGTCGATCGACGGCCAGAAGACGATGGGCTGACCACTGTTCGCTCCGGGCGTGACCGGCAGGCCCCCGCAGCGCCACCATCAGGCGTTCACTGATCACTCGTAAGCGGGTAATCAGGAGGTGCCATGAGCCTGTCGGACGAGCACGACACCGAGCCGGCGCTGGACGCCTACTCGCGGGTGGTCACCACGGTGGCCGCCGAGATGGCGCCGCACGTCGCCGCGCTGGAGGTGAGCGGGCCCGGCGGCCGGGGCGGCGCCGGCTCGGGCGTCATCGTCAGCGACGACGGGCTGCTGCTGACCAACGCGCACGTCGTCGCGCACTCCACCGGCGGCCGGGCGGTGTTCAGCGACGGCTCGGATGCGCCGGTGGAGGTGGTGGGCGCGGACCCGCTGTCGGACCTGGCCGTGGTCCGCGCCCGCGGCGTCACGCCGCCGCCGGCGGTGCTCGGCGACGCCGCGACGCTGCAGGTCGGCCAGCTGGTGGTGGCGGTGGGCAACCCGTTCGGGCTGGCCGGCTCGGTCACCGCCGGTGTGGTGAGCGCCCTGGGCCGCTCGCTGCCGACCCGCGACGGGCGCACGGCGCGGGTGGTCGAGGACGTGATCCAGACCGATGCCGCGCTGAACCCGGGCAACTCCGGCGGCGCACTGGCCGACGCCCGCGGCCGGGTCGTCGGGATCAACACCGCGGTGGCCGGCTGGGGGCTCGGCCTGGCCGTGCCCGTCAACGACACCAGCCGGCGGATCGTGGAGACGCTGCTGCGCGACGGGCGGGTGCGCCGCGCCTACCTGGGGCTGGTCAGCAGCCCGGTGCCGCTGCCGGCCGATCTCGCCACGCGCACCGGTCAGCGGCGCGGGCTGCAGGTGCTCGACGTCATCGCCGGCTCCCCGGCCGACCGGGCGGGGCTCAAGGCCGGCGACCTGGTGCTGGAGGCGGGCCGGGCACCGGTGGCCGCGGCGCAGAGCCTGCAGCGGCTGCTGTTCGCCGAGGCGATCGGCCGACCGCTGCCGGTGACCGTCGTCCGCCGGGGCGCGATGGTCGACGTCATCACCGTCCCCAGCGAGCTCACCGGCTGACCGGCCGGCCGCGCAGCGGGCACCGGGTCGGGCACGCACCGGGTCAGGCCGCCAGCGCTGCCCGCGCCGTCGACGCGGTCAGCAGGGTGAACCGCCAGGCCGGTGGTGGTCGCCGCCCGTGCAGCACCACCCGGCAGGCGCCGAGGTCCGCCACGCCGGCGAACCCCTCGGCGCGCTGGTGCAGCCAGAGCAGGAACGGGTGACCGTCGACGTCCATCGTGGTGCGCGGCCAGGTCCGGACGTCGTCCAGCCGGGCGGCGACCGACCGGCCGGTCGCGCCGGCCTGCTGGGTCCACCGCAGGGTGTCCGCGGCCGAGGCGCTGTGCGGGATGAGCTTGAGCAGCATGCTCGTCACCGCCGTCTCGGCGATGCCGCGCAGGCTGCCGTCGACGGTCCAGCCGCCGTCCGCGTCCGGGCGGGAGCCGCGCCGGGCGATGGTGCGCACTGACCAGGCCGGTGGCGCGTCCGCCGGCGTGCCCGGCGGCGGGACCGGGCCGACGCTGACGTCCTCCCACCAGGTGGGTGCGCCGGGCGCGGCACTGCCCCGGCCGGCGGCGAGCAGGCAGAGGGACCGGGTGGGCACGCCCGCCGGCACCAGCACCGGCATGTCCAGGCCGGCCAGCGAGATCGTCATCAAGGATGATCTACACCCACCGGGCCCCGCCGTCGAGGTCCCGGCGGCGGCGACCCGGTGGCCCACCCGGTCTGCGCCACGCAGGTCCGACCGCTCAGCGCACCGGCGTCCGCTCCCGCTGCGCCGGCCGCTCCGGTGGTGCGTCGTACGCCCGCTGGACCGTGAGGTCGCCGGCGTCGCCGTACAGCCGGCCCTCGCGGGACTTCACCGCGGCGACCAGCACGATGCTGACGACGACGAGCAGCGACCACGAGCCGAGCTTGGCCGCGTGCACCAGCGTCCACACCGACTCCTGGGACGGGTACTGCCAGGCGCGCAGCCAGGTGGCGCCGTTCTCGGCGACCCAGAGGAAGAAGCCGATCAGGCCGAAGGACAGCGCGAGCGGCATCGCGTAGCGGCGGCGGCCGACGGTGAAGTGCACCCAGGTGCGCCGGGTGACGACCAGCAGGGCGGCAGCCAGCGGCAGCCGCGCGTCCCAGGTGACGTGCGAGGTGAAGAAGTTCAGGTAGACCAGGCCGGCCACCCCGGCGGTGGTACGCGGCCGGTAGCCGGTGATCCGCAGGTCGAACCGGCGCCACGCCTGGCAGACGTAACTGCCGACCGCGGCGTACATGAACCCGCTGTAGAGCGGGACGCCGCCGATCGCCACGTGCCCGGTGTCGGGGTAGGACCACGAGCCCTGCCGGACCTTGAACAGCTCGAGCGCCAGGCCGACCAGGTGGAAGCCGAAGATCACGGCGACCTCGCGGCCGGTCTCCCAGCCGAGCAGCCACAGCACCAGGGTCACGGCGAGGCACCAGCCCAGCAGCGCGTCGGCCGGGTCGACCGGGAGCGGCAGCACCCGGACGAGCGCCAGGCCGAGGAAGAACAACACGGCGAACAGGCAGCACTGCGCCTCGAGCCAGGCGAACCGGAACAGCTGTCGCACGCGAGGAGGCTAGGTGACGCCGGTCCCTGAGCCGGGTAGGTGGACGGTTCGGCGGCCTGACCCCGTCCTGCTGACGCCGAGGCCACGCGGCTCACGGTCCCCTTGACGACCACCGGCGGCAGAAGGAACGTCGTCCTGCGCCGAGGACGTCCGTCCTGGGGCTGAGCCCGGCCGCGGTGGACCCGGACGGGCGGCACCGCCTGCCCGTCCGGGTCGGTCCGGCGCCGTCGGCGCGGCTCAGCCGAAGGCCGCGCCCGTCTGTGCCGCCGCCAGCGCCTCCGGGCCCTCGAAGGAGTTGGGCCGGCCGGCCCCGGCGACGATGAGGTCGCGGAGACTGCCGGTGACGTACTCGCCCCAGGCGCGGGAGCAGACGTCGTAGCACTCGTGCTGCGGGTCCAGCCCCTCGTGCGTGAACCGCACCTCGGTCCGCCCGTCGCGCTCGGCGATGTCGAACACGACCGTGGTCCCCGTCCACTCCTCCTTGTCCTCCAGGAAGCTCAGGTAGCTGTCGGTCACCAGCCAGGCCACCCGCCGGCCCGGCACCAGTTCGGTGATCCGGAACTCCGACCAGTGGATGTCCGGGACGGTGTAGCTGAAGACGCCGCCGAGCACGTCGGTCCGGCCGGTGATCGTCCCGGACCACCAGGCGCGGACGTCGGTGATCGCGGCGAATGCCTGCTCCGGGGTCTGCTCGACGGAGAAGGTGTAGCTGAGGCTGGTGTCCATGCTGGGTGCACCTCTCGGTTCGTGCCGTCCGGGACCGTCACCGGCTCGACATCGGTACTTTCGTGATGCAAGTCACGGTAGAGCCTCAACTAGCGTGAAGCAAGTAGTCTCGTCGCATGCTCGGGAGGACGTACAACCGTGAGGTCTGCTCGATGGCCCGCGCCCTGGAGGTGGTGGGCGAACGCTGGAGCCTGCTGATCGTCCGGGACGCGCTGTTCGCCGGCATCAGCAGGTTCAGTGACTTCCAGCGTGGGCTGGGCATCGCCCCCAACGTGCTGGCGGCGCGGCTGGACGCCTTCGTCAGCGCAGGGTTGATGGAGCGGCGGCGGTACGCCGACCAGCCCGAGCAGTTCGACTACGTGCTCACGCCGATGGGCCGCGACCTGTCGACGTCGATCGTCGCGCTGACGCAGTGGGGCGACCGGTGGGCCGGTGCGGGCGAGCCCCCCATCCTCTACACCCATGCCGGGTGCGGCGGCGCCGTCGAGTCGCACAGCGTGTGCACCCGGTGCGGGGCGCAGGACCCGGACGACGTGCAGGCCCGACCGGGGCCCGGCATGCCCGAGGGGTACGTCGAGGCCCGGAGGCGCGGCCGCAGCGCTTGACCCCACGCACGACGACGCCCGCACAGGGACCTCGCTGCGGGCGGGTCCGCCCCGGGGCGGGTGGGGTGGCCCGCCGTCCGGCGGGGGCACCTCCCTCCGCAGGTCGGGCCTGCGACCTGCGGTGGGCACGAAGTGCCGACCAGCGGTCCGTTCACGCCACCGGAGCCGGCCCGCGATCGTGGTCCCGGCGTTGCCAGGTGATTCACAGGCTGGACTCATCCACCTCCCAACGTCCACGTCGCGGGACCCGCAGGCGTGCCCTGGACCGGAGGAGGAGCCACCATGCACCACTCGGAGAGGCCGAGACCGCGTGCTGGGCTGGCACGCGAGCTCTCGCTCGTCAGCGTGCTCGCCCTGCTGTTCGCCGTCCTGCCGGCGGGCGTCGCGTCCGCGCAGGGACACACCTGGGTCGTCGAGCCCGGTCAGTCGATCCAGGACGCCGTCGACCAGGCCAGCAGCGGCGACACCATCCAGCTGCTCGCCGGCACGTACGCGGACCAGGCCGTCTGCATCGAGGGCAAGGGCCTGAGCATCGTCGGCGCGGGAAGCGACGAGACCCGGATCACCTGGCCCGACTGGACGGTCGTCGAGGACCAGCAGGCGGCCCCGGCGGCAGGGAACGCCTGCTGGCTGGAGTGGGCCCGCCACGACCCCGAGAGCACGGTCACGGGCTCCGGGGCGGAGCTCCAGCAGAGCCTCTCCGACGACGTCTCGGCGCTCTTCTTCTTCAACCCGGACAGCCCCGTCACCGTGACCGGGCTGCAGACGGTGAACCACCCGGCCAACGGCATCGTCGTCGAGACCGGCCGCGACGTCGAGGTCACCCACACCAAGGGCGTCGCACACGACCGGTACGGCATCCTGGTCAGCAACTCGACCGACAGCCGGATCACCGACAACGTCGAGCAGGGCCTCGACCGCGGCATCCAGCAGGAGGGGACCAGCGGCAGCAGCGGGACCGCCGGCATCTCCGTCTCCGACTCGGCCGACGCCCACGCCTACGTCGCGGACAACACGTCCGACGGGTGGAACCTGGGCATCTTCATCCGCGAGGCGCGGACCGGGACCCTGGTCGGCAACACCGTCACCAACAACTGCGTGGGCATCAACATGTTCGACGACGGCAACACCGAGGTGCCGGTGGTCGCGCCGTCCACGATCGAGGCCGGCGCATGGGCGGTCCTGGGCAACACGGTCCGGGACGACCACCGGTTCTGCCTGGCCGGCATCGGTCAGGTGGAGGGCCAGCTGGCCGTCTCCGGGACCGGCGTCGCCGTCGTCAACATGGACTCGGTGCTGCTCGAGGGCAACACCATCACCGACAACGGTCCGACGCCGCCGGCACGGACGCTCGACTTCCCGGCCGCCGGGCTGCTGCTGCTCACCCTGCCGCTGTTCAACACCGACCAGCCCGACGCGGCGGGTCCGGTCACGGACGTCGCGGTCGTCGACAACGTGATCGAAGGCAACATCACGTCGGTGGACACCGATGGCCCCGGGCCCGCCGAGCCGTTCCTCGCACCGCTGGACGTCCTCGTCGGCTTCCCGCCGGGGACCGTGTTCACCGATGCAGCTGGCAACGTCGTCCCGACCCCGGTGCCCGGTCCGGGCATCCACTTCGCCGGCAACTCCTGCGGGGTCGCTCTGCTGGGCGAGGGAGTCACCGGGATCAGCGTCGGCTGCGGCGGTGCGTGAGCCGCTGCGCACCTGACCGACCGCTCGACCCGAGGGCCCTCTCGAACTCATCGAGGGGGCCCTCGGCCCGTCCGCGCCGCAAGCCCCGAGCAGGCGCAGGGATCAGTCGACGAGGTCGAGGGCTGCGCCGATCACCGTGTCGGTGTCGAGGCCGTGCAGCGCGTACACCGAGGCCAGGTCGCCGCTCTGCCCGAACTGCGTGACCCCCAGGTGCGCGGCCGGCACCCCGCGGACACCGGCCAGGAACGCCAGGGTGTGCGGGTGCCCGTCGAGGACGGTGACCATCGGCCGGGCCCGGTCGGCCGGGAAGACGGCGTCGAGGACCCAGGTCGCGGCGTCGTCCAACCCCCGGCGGGCCTGGAGCGCGCGGAACAGCAGCCCGGGGCTGGTGACCACGACGACGTCCGCGGCGATCCCGAGGTCGCCGAGCCGGTCGGCCGCGGCCAGCACCTCGGGGACGACGGCGCCCATCGCGACCAGGGTGACGCCGGGGTCGGAGACGTCGTGCCGCAGGGAGTAGGCACCGGCCACGACGTGCCGCCTCCGTCGTCCGCGGGCGGCCGGGTCGGGAGGGACCGAGGCGAGCGACTGGTCGACCGGTCGGGTGGACAGCCGCAGGTAGGCCGAGGACCCGTCGGGCCGGCCGAGCCGGGCCAGCGAGGCGAGCAGGCACCACTCGGTGTCGAGCGCGAACGCCGGCTCGTAGGTCACGCAGCCCGGCTGCTCCAGGCCGACGGACGGCGTGGTGATGGACTGGTGCGCGCCGCCCTCGGCGGCCAGCGTCACCCCGGACGGGGTGCCGACGAGGATCGACTGGCCGCCGGCGTAGATGCCGAACGACCAGGGCTCCAGCGCCCGCTCGACGAACGGGTCGTAGAGCACGCCGATCGGCAGCAGCGGCTGCCCCCACCGGCTCCAGGTCGCCCCCAGCTCGCCGATCGCGCCGACCAGGTTCGTCTCGGCGATGCCCAGCTCGATGTGCTGGCCGGAAGGACGCTCCCGCCAGTGCAGGATCGTCTCGGCGTCGTCGGCGAACCAGTTGCGCCGGTCCTCGTGCGACCAGACGCCGACCTTGTTGACCCACCCGCCGAGGTTGGTCGAGGAGCTGACGTCGGGGCTGACGGTCACCACCCGGCGGCCCGCCTCGGGAGCGGCGCGGTTGAGGTCGAGCAGGGTGCGGCCGAGTGCTGCCTGGGTGGTCGCCGTTCCCGACGGGGTGCGCCCGAGGTCGCCCGGGATCTCCGGGGCGGCCTGGGCCTCGTACGCCTCGCGCCGGAGCCGCTGGGCTGCGCCGGCCAGCAGCCGGGCCGGGGCACCGTCAGCGGGGAAGCCGGCCCACGGGTCCGCGGGGTCGAGACCGAGGCGGTCGGCCAGCGCGTGCAGCTGGGCCTCGGTCAGCAGGGCGGAGTGGTTCTGCGGATGCCCCTCGGTGGCCAGCCCGTAGCCCTTGAGCGTGTAGGCGAGGACGACGGTGGGCCGGGTGTCGTCGATCTGCGCGAACGCGTCGCGGAGGGCGGCGAGGTCGTGGCCGCCGAGGTTGCGCACCGCGGCGGCCAGGTCGGCGTCCGGGACGTCGGCGATGAGGGCGTCGACGTCCGCGGCCCCCGGTCCGTCGCCGGGCAGCAGCCGGCGCAGGTCGGCCGGGTCGTGCCGGAGCAGCCGCTGGTACTCGGGGTTGGACATCTCGTCGATCCGCGCACGGAGGGCGGCCCCACCGGGACGCGCGAACAGCTCCTCGAGCAGCCGCCCGTACTTGACGGTGAGCACCTGCCAGCCGGCCGCGGCGAACATGCCCTGCAGCCGGGTGGCGCCCATCGTCGGGACCACGCGGTCCAGGGACTGCCGGTTGAGGTCGACGACCCAGACCACCTCACCGAGCTCGGCCACCATCGGGTCGACCACGGCCTCCCAGACCGCGCCTTCGTCCAGTTCGGCGTCCCCGACCAGCGACCACTGCCGACCGGTGCCGCCCGCGCCGAGCTGGGTGTTGACGTACCGGCGGGCGATCGCTCCCCAGATCGGCGCGGTCGCGCCGATGCCGACGCTGCCGGTCGAGTAGTCCGCCGGGACGGGGTCCTTCAGCCGGCTGGGGTAGCTCTGCAGGCCGCCGAACTCGCGGAGCGTCGTCAGGTGGGCGGCGTCAAGCTGGCCGAGCAGGTACTCCAGCGCGTGCAGCACCGGCGAGGCGTGCGGCTTGACGCTCACCCGGTCCTCGGCCTGCAGCTGCTCCAGCCACAGCGAGGTCATGATGGTCACCATCGAGGCGCTGGACGCCTGGTGTCCCCCGACCTTGAGCCCACTGGGGTTCGGGCGCACCCGGTTGGCGTGGTCGACGATCACGGTCGCGAGCCACAGCACGCGCTGCTCGATCTCGCGCAGGACCTGGTCGGTGGTGCTGCCGGGCTGGGCGGCGGTGAGGGTCATCGGCAGGGCTCCCTCGGAGTGGCGGGCGGCGTGCCGGGGGTGGACGGGCACGTCAGGCCCCCATGGTGCGGTCGGCGGCGCGGATGAGCCGCCGGTGGACGACGGCGTCGGGGCTCAGTGCCTGCAGAGCGTCGGTGAGGGCGTCGGCCGCGGCGTGCAGGTCGTCGTCGGTGAGCGGATCGAGGGCGTCGAGGATGAAGACGGCGCTGCTGGTGTCGGTGGTGATGCGGGTGCGCGTCCCCTGCCGCCAGTTCCAGCGACGGCAGGTGATGGCGACCTGGTCGCACCAGACGACCTCGCCGGGCTCGGGGTGCTCGATGACGGGCTTGCCGCCGGCGGTGGTGTCGAAGGGTTCGCTGCCGTCGGCGCGGATGAGCCGCGGCGGCCCGGCGTAGGCGGCGCGGTCCTCCCCGCCCAGCGGCAGCAGGTGGGCGATGGAGACGGCGTTGTACACGTCGGTGATCCGGTCGATGCGCGGCAGCCCGTCCGGGTCCAGGCGGCGCAGCAGCGCCTCAACGCTGGAGCGGGTCCGCT
This sequence comes from Modestobacter excelsi, assembly GCF_005930495.1. Lineage (GTDB taxonomy): Bacteria > Actinomycetota > Actinomycetes > Mycobacteriales > Geodermatophilaceae > Modestobacter > Modestobacter excelsi. The sequence goes on from NZ_SJEX01000029.1 coordinate 16,840, forward strand.
GCGGCCTGGCACCGAAGGAGCGGTAGGCCTCCCGCCAGGCGGCCGGGTGCGGCAGCTGCTCCGGCTTCTGCCCGTCCAGCAGCCGGCGAGCGGTGTCCTCCGCGGTGGCGAGGAAGCGCTCGCTGGTCTGGTCACTGGGCCCGCCGCGGAGGCCGTCGGCGGACAGCAGCAGCGCCCGGTAGTCCGGCCGCAGGGCTGACACCGCAGCGTCGACCGAGGCGCCGGCGAGCCACTCCTCCGCCCCGGTGCGCGTGGCGGAGTCCTGGGAACTGGTCATCTGCGGCCTCCGCTGACGTGGGGCTGGAACACGCCGGTCGGTGCGCCATCCCCGGCCCGCGCGCGACAGCGGACGGCGCTGAGGGGGTCGCACCGCGTCCCGGGCGGCAGCGTGCCACGGATCCCACGCGAGCGGTCCAGCCGCCCGGCCGCACCTGCTGCTGGAATCGGTGACTCCACGACCTACGACGAGGTGGTCCCGATGCCCAGGTTCGTCATCTTCTTCGCCTACAGCCCTGAGACCTGGGGCCGCCTGGTCGAGCAGCCGGGTGACCGCACGGCCGCCGTGCGCGCATCGGCGGAGGCCGTCGGCGCCCGGCTGGAGGCCCTGTACTGGATGCTCGGCGAGGCGGACGGCATGGTGATCCTGGAGGCACCGGACGCCCAGACCGCCGCTGCCGTGACGGTCACCTCGGCCAGCACCGGGACGGTCCGCAGCCTGGGCACCCACCAGTTGTTCGACCAGGACGAGCTGCAGTCCGTCCTGGGCAAGGTGCGGAGCGGGCGCGCCGTCTTCCGCGCTCCAGGCACCTGACCGCCCTCGGTTGCTCCCGTTCGGCAGGACGAGCGACCGCCCCGGCCGCACGAAGCGGCCGGGGCGGCTGGAGAGCGGTGCCTCGAGGTCCCGCCGTCAGGCGAGCGTGATCCCCGAGGTCACCGCACGTCGCTGGAACGTCTCGGCGAGCCTCACCATCAGCTGGCGAGGCTCGTCCAAGTGTCAACCCGAGACTCGCCAGTGACATTCCGTATCAAGTGTCAAGCTCGTCGGCTAGGTTGATACACCGTGACAACCGCTGATGAGCGCGAACGGGCGGCGGCCCGGGACCGGGCGCGAGAGCTCGCCGTCGCCGACGCGCTGGTCTCGATCGGCCGTGCACTGACGCTGCTTGGGACCCGACTGTCCGACATCCACGATGAGGACACCGGCGATGCAGCGGTGGCGACGATCGAGCAGTCAACGACCGGTGCAGAGGTTCCCCGGGGCGGACTGGGCCCACGCCAGCTGACGGTCCTCGCCCTCGGCGGGTTCGACAGCGAGGCGGGCCTGTCGGCCGGCGACGTGGAGACCGCGACCGGCCTGCAGCGGCCGAACGTGCACAAGATGCTGCAGCGACTCACGGAGCTCGGCCACCTCGAGCAGGTGCCAGAGGAGCGTCCGACCCGCTGGCGCCGACCTACCCGGAGGACCGTGGCCGGTCGCTGATCGGGCATCGACGTTCCCGCGGCCGACGGTGTACCGGACTACCCGGTGAGCGTGCCGTCTTCCAGCATCTGGTCGGCCTCGGCGAGCAGGCCGGTGGCGAGCAGCAGCGCGGTCATTGAGTTGGACGGCGTGTAGGCCTCGTCGGCTACGCGGTGCAGCGTGTCGTGGCGGTTGAAGCGGTCGAGCGCCTCGTCCGGCAGCTTGTCTCGGCCGCCCTGCACGGCGGGCACGGCGGCCTCGATGAGAACCGCCACCTTGAACAGCCGGAACGCCAGCTCCTCGGCATCCTCGGGCACCCGGTAGTCGGAGGTCTTCACCTTCCGCAGCTCCCCGTGCGCGAACACCCACTGGAGCAGGGCGGTGAGCACGACCGTTGTCATCGCCTGCGCAGGGGCGTGCAGACCGAGCTGGTGGGCCCGCGTTGCATCCAGCAGCCGGTCCCGGTGCTCGCGCAGCGCGTCGTGCGTGACCTCGCCGGTGACCGCGGCGCAGTCGGCCACGATGTCGTCCACGTGCGCCGCCAGGAGCTCCCGGCGCCTGACCGCGTCCGGCGCGTCCAGCAGCGTGGTGACCAGCTCGCCGCGCGGCACCCACACCAGCGCCAGCCCCTCCTCCTGCGCGACCCTCAGTGCCGTGTCCGGATCGACGTCGACGCCGGCCCAGTTCGCGGGGTAGTAGCGCGCGATGTTGGCGCTCAGCTGCCGCAGCGGCTCCCGCAGCGACTCGAAGTCGATTCGGTGCACGACGCTGTTCCGGAGCTGCTGGAGCGCGGTGTCCAGTTCCGGCATGGGCGGCAGGCGAACCGGCGGGACCGGGAGGGGGAACCGAACATCGGCCAACGCCGAGATGGTGCTGAGGTTCGCGACGCGGTTCATTGCCTTGTGTACGCCGCGCAGCACCTCGGGCGGCAAGCGGAATGGGCGGTCGTCGCCTGGACCAGGGGTGGTGGTGCTCATCCCCAACAGTCTGACCCGGCACGGCCGCACCAGGTCGGCCGGGTCGGCCACTGCGGTGACAGGGCTGAGGCTTCCTACTGGCCTGTCGCCGACGACGCCCGTCGGGGGGAGCTCATGCCCTCGACCGCCTCCCCCCTACTCGGGTCAGTGGGTGCTGGCCCCGGCTTGGGCGCGGCGGTAGGCCTCGGTGACCTCGGCGGGCAGGCGCCCACGATCCCCCACCTCGTAGCCGTTGATGCGCGCCCAGGCGCGGACGGCCGCCGGGGACGGACCGACGTGTGCCGACGGGACGGTCCGCCCCTCAGCGGCCACCACGGTGGACGACTCAGTGGACGCAGTTGAGGCAGCACCGAGGCGCGGCACCGGGGCGGCCACGGCGGACTTGCTGACCACGGGCTGCAGGTGGTCCAGGAGGATCGCGAACTCGTCGGGGTGCGCGAGGCGGGTGCCGAGGGAGGCGGCGTTGTCGGCCTTGCCGCCCTCGAAGCTGCCGTCGGTGACCAGCCGCGCGGTACGGGAGGAGACGTTGCTCATCACCCGGACCCCAAGCTGATCAGCGCGTTGCTCGAGCCGCTCGCGCACGGCCCAGTCGCAGCCGGTGAAGGCGACCTTGTCCCCGACTCGCAGCGGCTCCCCGAGGGACCAGTCGGCCGGCAGTGGGCGCAGCCCGGCGGACAGGCGGGCGAGGCGGGCCCCCTCTGCTGCGTCCAGCACTGCCGTGACCACGTTCACCGGTACGTCCAGGAGGTCGGCGGTGGCTGTCAGCTCCGCCTTCTCCGCACGGCTGACCCGACCGTCATCGAGTGCGAGGTGTGCGAGCGCGAGCAGGAACCCGCGGTGGGCGGCCGCCACGGCCTGGGCGTCGAGGTCGTAGATGGCCGCGAGGTCGACCAGCGCTGCGCGCTCCTCCTCGTCGAGGACGCCGTCTTCGAGTACCTCCGACAGCAGCTGCAGGTAGGGCAGGGAGCCGTCGGGGGCACCGTCGTCGAGGGCGTCGGCCAGCCGGAACCGCTCCAGCAGCTGCACCAGCGGTATCGCTGGCGGCTTGGGGGCGGCGGTCCACCGCTGCACCCGCGCGGGGGCGTCGGCGCCGAACGGCTCGACGCCACCGGGGGCGGTGGGCCAGGCGACGTTCCAGGCCAACTGCGGGAGCGCAAGGAGCTTGGCCGTCGGCGGCTGGGCGAACCCGTGGCCGAGGTAGCCGGCCAGCAGCGCGGCGGTCGCTCGGGCGTCGCCGAGGGCGGAGTGGGCACCGGTGTGCCGGATGCCGGCGGCCTCACAGCAGTCGGGCAGTCGGCGACGGTCGAGGTGGGGCAGGTGGTCCCAGCTGGCTGCCAGCGTGCACGCGGCGGGCAGGTGCGGCAGCGCCCATCCGGCGCGGGCGTACTCAGAGCGCAGGAAGGCCAGGTCGAACTTGACGTTGTGCCCGGCGATCGCCGCGCCGGCGAGTCGGTCGCTGATCTCCTCCAGCACGTGAGTGAAGCGGGGGGCGCGGGCCACGTCGGCTGCGGTGATGCCGTGGATGTGCGTGGCGCCGACGGGTCCCTCCGGGTTGAACCGGCTCACCCACTCGTCCAGCACCCGGCCTGCGGGATCGGTGCGGACGATGGCCAGCTCCAGCACCCGGTGGCCAGCGGCCGACAGGCCGGTCGTCTCCACGTCGATGACCGCGAACCCCGGCACTCGGGTCCCGACGGGGGTCGACGTCCGGGCCGGCCCCGCCACTGCGGGCGGAACTGGCGGCGGGCCGCCCGCCGGTGCGGCGTGTCGCGGCTTGCTCTTGCGGAACCTGTCGAAGAACCCCATCGCCATCCCCCGTCGTTCGACTGTCCGGGCAGCATGTCAGCGGACGGAGACGTTCTGGCAGAGCCAGGAGCAGCTGCGCCCCACCAGCCCCGGCAGCCCCGGGAGACCGGGTCCGCCCCCATGTGACCGGCAGCGTCCTGGGCGACCTGCACGACATCGCGGCGCTCACGTGGCGGTCGGCCAACTGTTCACCGCCACTGGCTACGGTCCCCGGGCATGGGGCTGATGGACCGACTGCGGGGCCGAACGCGCGAAGATGGAACGACCTCGACGCCGGTCACCGCTCCTCCCGCACCGCCGCCTCCGCCCTCGCCCAGACCGCTCGGCAGGATTGCGGCAGTCCGGATCTCGCCGCAGCCAGCGGCGGTGTCGACGTCCCAGCAGCGCAGCGCGTCCGCTGTCGCCATCGACGACGAGTCCAATCCCCGCTGGTATGCAGCCCCCCACGGCAACAACCAGCGGTTCATCGGCACCGACGGGCGCCCCGCCGTGCACCTCATCCGGTACGACGGGGTGCTGCGGTTCTGCGAGGACAGCACCGGCCTGCTCGTCGGCCCGACCGACCGCCGACTGCTGCCCGCCGGCCTGCTCGTCTCCAACCTGCGCGGCGGCCGGTACAACGAGGCCGACTGCCGCGCCGGGGACTTCTCCCCCGGCGCCACGGTGCGCCTGGTGCCCGAACCGGACAACCCACACGACGACCAGGCGGTCGCGGTCTTCGACCTCACGGGCCAGTACCGCGCCGGGTACGTCAACAAGATGAAGGCGCGCGCCTACCTCAAGCGGCTGGCCGCCGGGGAGGAGCTGGTCGCGATCTCCCTGCGCGGCTCACGCCCCGGGGGCGACGCCGGTGTGGTTTCGATCCTGGCCGCGCCCGCACGGGTGCTCGCCCATGTCCGGGCTTCCCGGCCGGCCAGCTCACCGGCGCCGGTCTACACCCGGGCTGCGCACGGGTAGTCAGCGGACAGCGACCACGGACCGACGTGGTCAGCCGATGACCGGGATCGAGCCCAGGCCGTAGGCCTCGGTGTCCGGGTGCTCCCAGCCGAAGTCGTAGCCGAGGGTGGACAAGAACGACCACACGGCCGGGTAGCCGACTGTGGCGACGGTGAGGGTGTTCTCGTCTATGCCGTCTTCGTTGGACACCCAGAGGCCGGCGAAGCCCTCGCCCTCCTCGGCGTACAGCAGGCTCATGCGCAGGTCCGGGTACTGCGCGGCCAGCGCGTTGGCCCAGTCGATGGGCGGCTCCCACGCCGTCCGGAAGTACAGGACGGCCTTGCTCCGGTCACCCCGCCTCGGTGGTGTTCAGGTAAGGCAGGTGCGCCCGGATGCACCACGCGGCCGCGTCGCCGTCGAGCTGGTCGGGACCGGCGAGCAGCAGCTCCTTCAGCTGACCGACGTCGGCGATCGACGCCGGGCGCTCCGGCGGCGGGGTGCCGTGCCAGTGCGGATGCTCCGGGTCGCCGGCGGCGGTGCAGAAGACGTCGACGATGCGCGGCCACGCCGGCATGCCGTACCACCGGTCGCCCCAGACTAGGGTCAGCGACGCCGCGCCGATCAGCGCAGCCCGGGCACCGTCGGTCTCCTGACGGAAGGCGAGGGTCTCCGCACCGGAGCGCACGTCCCGGCGCAGCGCCGTCAGCTTCTTCCCGGCGTACTCCCGCAGTGTCCGCCCGTCAGGCAGCTGCCGGTCCGGGTCGGTGAGCGCGGCAGCCACCCCGGCCCAGTCGGTGCCGGACAGGTCGATGCGGTCGTGCAGCAGACGCGTCATCGCGCAGTTCGCGCGCATCATCTCGCCGTCGTCCAGGCCCGCCGGGGAGCAGTGCAGGAGCTCCCAGACCTGCCCGTCGCTGCGCCGGATCATCATCTGCACCGCACCGACTGCGGCCGCCCATCCCAGCTGCTCGTCGGTCTCGATGCCGCGCAGACGTAGCTGCTGTTCCAGCATCTGGTAGTTGTCCTGTGTCAGCACGACAGCAGTGTGCGCCGGGCTCCGACGAAGATCGTTCGCCTCCTCCGCCGCCTGCCCCCGCAGGATGGGGCCCACCGGGTGGTCAGCGGTCCCTGCCCAGCGTGGGCAGGCCGCCGGACACCGTCCGGATGCTCCGGCTGCGTGGGAACGCTGTCGAGCTGGCCCGCACAGCCGGCGTGACGATCCCCGGCCCGTCCACCGGTGGTCGCTCCGGCCGCGGCTTGGGCAGCCGGGCCGCGACGGCCCGCCGCAGGTCGCCGATCTGCTGGTGCACTGGGTGTTGGTCGGGCAGGTGCGCGTCGGCCAGCAGCTTGGCGGCCGCGTCCAGCCGGGCCTGCGCCAGCCGGGCCTGCCCCTTCGCGAGCATCAGCTCCGCTTCACGCAGCCGGGCCGACACCGCGTCGGGCACGCGTCCGGTGCGTCCGAACGTGCTGGTCGTGGGGCGCTGCGAGGCCATCTGGGCATGATCGGGGCGTTGCAGCCGTGGGCGCAAGGCCGCCGCACCGACCTGCCCCGGTCGAGCAGGCCGTCCACGCCGGACAGAGGTGGCTGCCCGCAGGTGGTGTCGGATCGGGGGTTCTGTCCGAGGCGGGGCCTACGGTGCTGCCCGTGGCAGCCGGAGTGGTGGACGTCGGGTTCGCGCAGCGGGTGAAGGCGCTGGCCTGCACCGCGCCGCTGCACGACCTCGACGCCCGCAAGGCGCAAGTGCAGACCGCGGACTTCGCGGTCTACCAGATGAGCGAGCTGGCGCTGCACATCATCGACTCGGTGACCCTGGCGATGGACTTCGACACCGGTGCCGATCCGCAGCGGGTCATCGCCGACGTCGCCGGGCATGCAGCGCAGCAGGCACCCGACCGCGCACCGGCCGAGCATGAGAAGGCCGCCCGGTGGGTCCTGGAGAACCTGATCAACGTCGGGTCCACCGACCGCGGGTTCCGCGCCGTGTACGGGCTGACCGCAGGCGACGGCGAGTACCGCACGTACGCCTTCGACTTCAAGCTGCTGGAGGAGGTGCCCGGCGGCGACGGGGAGATCTACCTGCGAGCCACCACCGAAGCGGTCAACGTGCTCGTCGGCGCCCTCGAGGTCGACATCGAGTCCGCGCAGATCGCCGCCGACCTCCGCCTGGACACCCTCATCCGGCGTGGCCGGCTCTCCGACGCACAGGCGGCCGCGCAGACCGCCCGGTACCGGACCATCCAGTACGGCGAGCAGCTGCGCCAGCGCCTGGAGGCCACCGGCCGTGACGTGCACAGCGTCGACTGGCTCACCGAGATGCCGGCGTTCCTCGACGAGGCGGTCGAGCACATCGAGGCCCGGTACAAGGCGGAGAACGCCATCCTGCTCAACATCACCGAGATCCGGGACACCGCCGACACCGCCGACCGCAAGCGGCAGGCCGCCCAGCTGGTCGCGATCGTCCGCGAGTGCCTGCGCCGGCACGACCAGTTGGGAGCCGCCGTCCAGCTGGCCGGCCGCCGGTTCCGCGCCGAGCAGGATCGGCAGACGTTCACCCCCACCCGCGCGGGGGGCACCCTGGACCTGCACGCCCAGCTGCTCGTCCCCGCCCTGGAGCTCAGCGTCGTGGCCGCCGACCTGGTGCTGGGCGCCTACTTCGTCACCAGCACCGGCACCGTGGTCCCGCCCGCGGTGCGGCTGTCGGACCTGTTCAGCGCGCTGATCACCCCGCCCACCGAACGGGAACTCCTCGGCGGCGAGGTCACCGAACCTGACCTGGACGTCATCGAGCCCGAACCCCCGTTTCCCGAGGAGTGCTACGAGCTGCTGGACGAGCTGCTGGATCTGGACCCCGAGGCGCCGCGCCGGCTGTCCGGGCTGCTCGAAGCGGCCCGGGAGATGCACCCCTGGCTGCCGTCGCTGGTCGTCATCCGGGTGCTGGCCCTCGCCGCGCAGGAGATCCACGCCGCCGTCCGGCACGGCGCCACCGGAGTGCTCATGGCCATCGACGACGGCACCCCGCTCACCGACCGCGAGTTCGCCGGCTCCGACCTCATCGTCGCCCGCGCCGCCCTGACGACCGCCGCCGAGGAGGGTGCGGCATGAGCACCATCGAGACGACCACCGACGCCGCTCGGCTCATCAGCTACGGACTGCGCCCCAAGATGCTGCCGGCCCGCGACGAGGAGTACCGCACCCTGGTGGGCCGGGCCCGCACCGATGACGACTTCACCGCCGCCGTGCACGCCGTGGCCGCCGGCCTGGGCCTGGTCGTCATCGAGGTCACCGAGCGCACCGGCATCGTCGTCGCCTCCACCGAGGACAGCCCGTTCGCCATCCGGATGACCGACTACGCCCGGCGGACCAGCAGCGAGGGGAAGGCCGCCGAGCGGGTCGTGCACGCCCTGGCCCACCTGGGGGCGGCGACGCTGGCCTACCCGCGCCCGGCGGACCTGGCCGATGAGTCCTACATCGGCCGCATCAGCACCGAGGGCGTCGACGCGTTCGTCCGGGAGGCCTGCGCACGGCTGGCGGACCGTGTCGACGACGAGCACACCGACGCCAGCGCCACCGAGCCGGACCTGGACGCCGCCTGGCGGGTGTACGCCCGTAGGGCCCGCACCGGCAGCACCGGCGACGGTCGCAAGCTGTCGACGTCGACGATCGGCGTCACCAGCAAGGCCCTGGCGTTCCTCGCCGACCAGGGCCTGCTGGTCCGGACCTCCGACGACCGGGGCGGCACCTTCCGCACCACCCCGCGGTACCGGGCTCAGGTCCGGGAGGCCGGTGCGGTCATGTTCGACGAGCTGCTGAGCCTCGGCATCGCCGAGATCAGCGACGGCACCGGCACCATCACCGTCGGCTGGGACGCCGCCACGGTCGAAGCGCTGTAGGGGGCGACCATGTACGAGCTCAACCGGATGCGGCTGTTCAGCGTCGGGCCCCGCGGGGCCCGCTACAGCGACGTCGTCCTGGACCTGTCCGCGGCCGGAGCCGTCGCCGGCGGCCAGGGGAACCTGTTCAGCGAGCCGACGCGGCGCCCCAGCCCGTACAGCCTGCTGATGCTGGAGAACGGCGGCGGCAAGAGCGTGCTGCTGCGCCTGCTGTTCAGCGTCGTCCTGCCCGGCCGGCGCAACGCCGTCGGCGGCTCGGCGGCGACGATGGAGAAGTTCGTCCTCGGCGAGGACCCCGCGCACGTGGTGCTGGAGTGGATGCACGTCGCCACCGGCGAGCGGGTCATCACCGGCAAGACCCTGCAGTGGCGGCGGAACCGCGCGGCCGACGGCACCCGCCTGGCTGAGGCCTGGTGGTCGCTGCGGCCGCACGCCGACCTCGAGCTCGACACGCTGCCGTTCGTCCGGGACGGCCGGCACGTCCGCCTCGACGGGTTCCGCGAGCTCCTGGTCGAAGCCGACCGCACCACCCCGGCGGTCCAGCTGACCTGGGCCGGGGACCAGGTGGGCGACTGGGCCACGCACCTGCGGGCGCTGGGCATCGAACCGGACCTGTTCGCCATCCAGCGGCGGATGAACGCCGACGAGGGTGACGCGGCCAGCGCGTTCAAGTTCCGGTCCAGCAAGGACTTCGTCGAGTGGCTGCTGCGGACCGTCCTCGACGCCGAGGACGCCGTCTCCACCGCGGAGACGTTCGACAGCTACGCCACCGTCGTCGGCGACCGTCAGGCGATGGTGCTCGAGCACGACTTCGTCACCGGTGTCCTGGCGACCATCGGCCCGGCCGCCGAGGCGTTCGAGGGGCTCACCGCGGCGACCACGGACCGCCGCGCCGCGGAACGGTCCGCCGGCACGCTGCTGGCGGCCCTGCAGGCCCGGGCCGCGGCCGAGGGCGCCGCCGTGGACACGCTGCGCGCCGAGCACACCGCCGCCGCCGAGGCGGCCAGCGCCCGGGAAACCGACCGCGACCGGGCCCGGGACACCGTCAACGAGATCCGCCGGCAGACCCTCGCCCTGCAGGTCGCCGCCGCCGAGAGCGCTCAGCAGGCCGCGGCACAGCAGCGCGATGACGCCGACGCCGAGCTCGACGCGTGGGCCGCGGTCGACGTCGTGGAGGAGCGGGACACCACCGCCGCCCAGGCGGCCAAGTACGCCGACCAGCTCGCCGCGGCCGAGGAGTCCGCACGCCCGGCGCTGCACGCCCGCGACACCGCCGCAGGCAGGATGCTGGCCAAGCTGAACGCCGAGCTCACCGCCGCGCAGCAGGCCCAGCAGAAGCACAACACGCAAGCCCGGGAGCACACCGTCCGGGCTGAGGCGCTGGACGGTGACCGTTCGGCGCAGCTGGTCGCGGCTGAGCGCCGCCGCGGTGAGGTCCGGGCCGCGCGTCAGGTCGTGGCCGCCGCACGCGCCGCGGTGGACGCCGCGGTCGCCGCGGGCCTGCTGCCTCCGGACGCGAACGTGGCCGACGAGGCTGTGCGGGCAGGTGCTGCGGCCGTCGACGCCGAGGCGCAGCTGCGGGCCGCGGAGACCGCACTGACCGCCGCCGAGAGCGAGGCGCGCGGCCTGGCTCAGGTCGCCATCGCCGCCACCGCCGCGCTGCGGGAGGCTGAGGGCCGGCAGCAGTCGGCCGAGGCGGCGCTGGCGGGGATGACCGAGCGGGCCGGCGTGCTCGCCAGCGCCGATGACGTGCTGCGACTGCTCGGCCTCGACGCCCCCGACGTCGCCGTCCTGGACGCGAACGCCGAAGCGGTCACCGACGGGCTCCGGCGCGACATCGGCGACGCGGAGATCGCTCTCGCCACGGTCAAGGCGGGGCAGTCCGACGATCAGCGGCTGCTGGACGCCCTCGGTGACGGCGGGCTGCTGCCGCCCCGCGACGAGGTCGAGGCCACGGTCGCCGTCCTCCGTCAGGCAGGGCTGGGCGCACACGCCGGGTGGCGGTACCTCGCCGAGAGCGTTCCCTCCACCGACCGGGCCACGCTCGTGGACGCGCACCCGCAGCTGGCCGACGGCGTCGTGCTCGTCGACCCGGACACGCTCGACATCGCCAGGGAGACGCTGGTGGCCGCGCGTCTGCTGCCGGCCGCCGCGGTGACCGTGGGCACCGGCGCCGGCCTGCTCCACCTGAACGCCGACGGCGAGGGCGCTGCAGCCGGCGCCGAGCAGTTCGTCGTCGAGCCGACCCCTGCACTGTTCGACGTCGATGCGGCCGCGGAACGCCGCGCCCAGCTGCGGCCGGTGATGGCCGAACGGGGCGAGCACATCGCCCGCCGGGAGACCGACCTCGCCGCGGCCCGCGACGTCCTGGCCGAACTGCTGGCCTGGCGTCGGACGTGTCCACCCGGGCACCTGACCACCCTGGCCGAGGCGGTCGAGCGGACCACAGCCGAGCTCGGCGAGGCGGCCACCGCGGCGAGCACCGCAGCCACCGACGCCGGCGTCGCCGAACAGCGCCGAGCCGAGCAGGCGCAGGCGCTGCCGGGGCTGCGCGCCGCAGAACGCGCTGCCGCTGACGTGGCCGGTGCGCTGCGCCGGCTGACCGACACCGTGGCCGGCGCCGGCGACCAGCAGCGCCTGCTGCCGGAGCTGGAGGAAGCCGCCGACGTCGCCGAAGCGGCCGCCGTCCGGCTGGGCGAGGAGCGCGCACGGGCGCTGGACGCCGCGGTCGAAGCCGCCCGCGCCGCGGAGAACGACGGCGACCGCGCCGAACGGCACCGCATCGAGCTGCGCACCGTCACCTCCTCCTCGGGGGAGGTCGCCGCCGTCCCCGACGAGCCGCTCAGCGAGCTCCGCAGCGCGTACCTGGCCGCGCTGGCGGTGTTCCATTCCGTCGAGGTGGGCCAGGACCTGCGCGCTGAGGCGCACAACGCCGACGTCGCCGCCGCCCGCGCTCGCGCCGCCGCGGCAGCCATCAGCGCCGACGTCATCGCCTGGGCCGAGCGGCTGCTCGCCAACCCCGAGGGTGCCGACTCCGCCGGCCGCCGGACCGCAGCAGCACGCGTCGAGCGGGAACGGGAACGGCAGGCCACCGCCCACGACGAGGCGCTGGCGCAGGCGGCGACGCTGCGCACCGAGCTGAAGGCGGCCAGCCCCGGCGAGGCGGACCGCAACGTGTGGACCACCCTGCCCGAGGACCGCCGCCCGCAGGACGTCTCCCACGGGCAGGGGCTGCTCGCCACGGCGCAGGCCGACCAACGCCGCGCCCAGGAGGATCTCGACGCCGCCAACGAGCTCGCCGCCGGTCTGCACCGGCGACTGGGCTCTGCGGCGGAGGCTGCGCGGGCGTTCGGGGAGGTCACCACACCGCTGATGACCGTGCTCGAGGACGTCCCCGCCGATGACGTGGCCGTTCCCGACGCACCCGTCCCGTTCGCCGGGGCGGTCGCCGACGCGGACGTGCAGGCCACCGAGCGGTACCGCGCGGTGCGCACGACCCGCGCCGCGGAGAAGAGCGTCCAGGACGAGGTGAGCCGGCTGACCGCCGCCGTCCAGCGGTTCGCCGGCGACACCCGGTTCGACCCGATGACCAGCAGCACGTCGCGGCGGATCCTGATCGGGCTGGAGCGGGACGCGCTGGCCGCCCGGGCGCCGGAGTTCCTCCGCTCCTTCACCGCGCGCCTGACCTCGCTCACCCACGACCTGGAGAAGGCCAACCAGCACCGGACGCTGCTCGTCGGCCGGCTGGCGGGGCTGGCCGAGAACGCGCTGAAGACCCTGCGGAAGGCCACGACCCTGTCCAAGCTCCCCGATGGGCTCGGCGACTGGACCGGGAAGGAGTTCCTTCGCATCCGGTTCAGCGACCCGGACGCCACCCTGCTCGCCGCCCGCGTCGGCGAGGTGGTCGACGAGCTCGCCGCCACGACCGCCGCCCGGGTCCCGGGCGCACGCGGGACGGCGCCGAAGCGGGACGGGTTCGCGCTGCTGATCGCCGCCGTCCACGCGGGCGTCCCGAAGGGCTTCACCGTCGAGGTCCTCAAGCCCGACTCCGTGCTCCGCGACGAACGCGTCGCCATCGAGCAGATGAACGAGGTGTTCTCCGGCGGGCAGGAGCTCACCGCAGCCATCGTCCTGTACTGCACGATGGCCGCGCTGCGGGGCAACGAGCGCGGCCAGCTGCGCACTCGGCACTCCGGTGTCCTGTTCCTGGACAACCCGATCGGGAAGGCCAGCGCGGAGTACCTGCTGGACCTGCAGCGCGGCGTCGCGGCCGCCCTGGGGGTCCAGCTGGTCTACACAACCGGCATCTTCGACGACCGGGCCCTGTCGGCGTTCCCGCTGTGGGTGCGGCTGCGCAACGACGCCGACCTGCGCGCCGGGCTGAAGCACATCCGGGTCGCCGAGGTCGTCCGCCAGCACCTGCCCGACCCCTACCGCCCGGAGGAGACCGCCTCCGGCTCCACGGCGGCCGGCACCGTCACCGCCGCCCGGGTGTACCGGCGCCCGGCATGAGCGGCCCAGCCCTGCTGACGCCCCGCGCCGGCCGGCTCGCAGCAGCACTGGAGGAGTGGCCAGGGCGCACCGTTCCGCTGGCCGACGTGTGGGCGCTGTTCGCCGCCGCCGACCCTGCCAGCACCGCCTCCCCAACTCGGCGGGAGACCCTCGCCGCGACCCTGACCGCGCTGGCTGCCGCCGGGGTGCTGACCCCGTCGAAGACGGTTGACCGGACCGCGATGCCGCCGCTGCCGACCCGGGTGACGCTGCCCGCGGCCGCACCAACCGAGTCGGCCGCAGCGCTGGCCCGCGCGGTCCCGTGGCGACCGGAGCTCGCGTGGGCCATGTCGGCCCGGCTGACGGTCGGTCAGGTGAGCGCCCTACAGACGATCAACGCCTGGCTGCGGGACCGCGGCCGCGACGACGACGTGGTGCCGCTACGGGAGCGGTCGCTGGAGCTGTTCGGCCGGGAGAAGCAGCTGGACCGGACGCTGACCACCGCACTGTTCAGCCCCGGCCGGCTCACCCTCGGGCTGCTGCGGACGTTCCGGGCCCGGCCACCGCTGGCCGCACGGAGGGTCGGTGACGGGCCGGTGCTGCTGGTGGTGGAGAACTCCGACACCTTCGACACCCTCAGCCGCGCCCTGACCGTCGCCCCCGGCGAGGTCGGACACATCGCGTGGGGCGCCGGTGCGGCGTTCGAGGCGTCGGTTGTCTCCACCGCCGACCTGTCCGGGGTCCGCGCCGTGGCGTACTTCGGTGACGTCGACGCCGACGGGCTGCGCATCCCGGCATCGGCCGCAGTGGTCGCGGTCGCCGAGGGACTGCCCGCGGTGCGGCCGGCGGCGGGCCTGTACCAGCTGCTCCTGGATGCCGGGACCCCGCAGCCGGGCCAACCGGTGGTAGCCCCCGAGCGGGCCGCGAGCCTTGCCCGGTGGCTGGAGGAGGAGCAGCGAGGAAGCGCCGTCGGGCTGCTGACTGGCGGCGCCCGGCTGCCGCAGGAGACGGTCACCGCACGCCGGCTGGCCGCCTACCCCGGCTGGCGTGCGGGCCTAACCGCCTAGTTCGCGGGAGCGACGCGCTGGGCGGGCGTCCCGTGGCGCGGATGCCTGCAGGTCACCTCGACGAGGAGGTAGTCGCGCAGGTTGGACCTGAAGAGGACCGCGCGCGTCGACGACATCCGCTACGACGGGCCGTCAGTCAGACGGAGCGCGAGGGGTTCGTTCTCTGGGCCGTTGAAGCCGAGCAGGTGGCGCAGCTCCTCCGGAGAACCATTCTCGAGCAGCAACCTGACGCCTGACTCCAACTGCTCGGGTGTGAGCTGCTCGAGTGCGCGCTCTGACTCCGCAGTCTCCGGGCCGTCGACGATCCGGGCGCCACGCAGCACCCTCAGCTGCTCTTCGCTGAACGCTCTGGCGATCAGCGCTGCGGCGAAGCGCTCGCGCGCCTCGGCGGCGCTCATCGCGGTCCGGTCGTCCGCGACCGCGGCGGTAGATGCGACTACGACGGCGGTGGGCTCGTCGGGGCGCTCCTCGCTGTTGCCGCCGCCGGTGCGGGTGAGCGTGCCCCACGCCGACCTCAGAGTCGGCATCGCGCGCTCCCGCAAGAACCGCTGGGCGGGGGGCGTCAGCTCCTTGACGATGAGGACGGCGCCGACGACCGCCAACCCGCCGATGGCCACCGTCCGCAGGTCCGGGAGCCCGTCGCTGTCGTCGGCCTCGTCGGCCTCGTCGTCTGGGTGGAGCCGGACGTGGGTGTCGATCGCGTTCGACTCGTCGTCCCGCGCGAGCGGGCTGTAGCCATCGCCATCGCTCGCCTTGCCGAGGTGGGTCCCGGCCGGGCGCTCGACCCACATGCGCTCGCGGATCGTGTCCTCGCCGGATGCGGTGGGTTCTCCAGCAGCCATGTTCAGACGGTATGTGCGGCTTCCCATCGGCCAGCGCCAACGCGCCACAGGCGGCCATCGCCGGCCACAGCAGACACACTGCACGACTCGCGTCTGCAGGCGCTGATTCACGTGGCCGGCCTGCACGCCACCTGGCGGGCGAGCCGTCGGTCGGTCACCAGCAGCACCCGCAACGCGCATCGGCGGGGACTACTGTCCACGAAAGCGAGACGCCCATGCCGACCAGCACCTCGCCGCGGGGACGGCTCAGTCCCACCACAGGCCGACGACGGCCGCGCCGGGAGGCAGCTCTGCGTTGAGCAGGTCGGTGCCGCCCCCGGTCCACACCGGTTCCTGCGCCGTCCAGCTGACCCACGCCTCGGCGACCGCCGTCTCCAGGGCGCCGGTCACCTCGGCGGCGATCCGTGTGGCCAGCGGTCGCGCCACCTCGCGGCCGACCTGGATGCCGTCGATGCGCACGAACGCCCGCCCGGGCACCAGCGAGCCGACGAGCCGGCCGTCGAGCTCGGCGGCCTGCGCCACGAGCCAGGTCATGGCCGGCTGGGTGCCGTTGAGCCGCGCATCGCGCAGGTCGGCCGGCAGGTGCTGCAGCGCGGCGGCGCCGACGTCCGCCGGCACGTCGACCAGCCGCCCCGCCGCGGCCAGGCCAGGGTCGCTGTACGGGGCGAGGAGCGCGGCCAGCGCCTCGACGTCTGGCGCCCCCATCGTTCGACCCATGCCGGCACGCTAGCCGCGGCGGCCCGCCGGTGGCGGGTCGGCTGCCGGGCGCCAGGGCGCCGCCGGGTCGGCCAGCGTGTCCAGGAGGAACCGGCAGTAGGCCGTGCCGCTGTGTACGGCCAGACGGGCGTGCCGCTCGGTGAGGCCCCGCAGCGGAGTATCCCGGCCGTGGTCGCGGCCGTACCGGTTGCGGAGCTCGTCGATGCCGATGGCGACCTTGTACAGGCCGTCGAGGACCATCTTCAGGCTGGTGTCCCCGGCCTTGTCCGGCGCCAGAGTGCCCACCATGAGGCCGAGCGCCTTCTGCGCGCCGGAGACGAGGGTCGGGAACTTCACGTTGCGCTCCCACGTGCCGCCGGTCTCGCGCAGGACGATCTTGGCGGTGCTCTCGATAAGCGCCTTGACCGCGCTGAGCGCGCCGGCCGGGTCGGTATCGACCTCCCGGTCGATGCGCACCAAGTGCTCCTCCAAGACCTCGATGTCGGCGATCTGGTCCAGCGGGATCTCCACCCGGCGGCCGGCCACGGCGCGCAGCTGCCCCTCCGGGCCCAACGCGAAGCCGTCGTCGGTCAACGCCCGCAGCAGCTTCCCGCGGGCCCGGTCGCCGTTCTCGTCACCCTCGCGCGGCAGGACGTCGGCGAGCACATCGTCGAAGACGCGCAGCAGCTTGCGCCGGTCCGCCGGGTCGCTGAGATCGAGTGACGCGACGTACTGCGCGGTCAGTCCCCGGCGCTGCCCGTTGATCCCCTGCACCGCCTCCTCGGCCACCTCCGGCGGCGGCGGGCTGATGCTGTTGTCCTCGAAGAGGTGCCCGATGGGCGTGAGGGTGGACCAGTCGGTGAGGACGTCGCCCAGGATGCGGAGGGTCCGCTTGGAGAACGTGGCCATCGGTGCACCCACGGTAGCCGCTGCGCAGACGACGCCCGGCTGCAGACCCACCGACGCGCGGGCGGCACCGTCCTGGAGGTCACCGAGGTGCGCGACAGCGCCACGGCGCTGGCATTCGAACGGCGCAGCCTGGACCGCTACCTGGCCGCCGCGGCCGTGTCGTTCCCGCCCGAGAAGCTCCCCCGCGGTGGCGCCACCGAGTGCTGGTCGGCACATGCCGGCCATCCCGGCCTCGCGGAGGAGGCCGCACGCCTGCGGCGATGACCTCGGCCGGGCCGGAACGCCGGAGAGCCCTCCGGCGGCCATGCCAGCTGCGCTACTGACCCAGCCGGCTCTGGGCTTAGTCGAGCGTGCGCAGATCCGCCGCCGGGAACCAGTCGAGCTCCGCGCCGTCGAAGAACGAGCCCTTCCACAATGTGGCCAGGCCCAGCCACGTCCCGTCGCTGGTCCTCATTCGGCCCCACAACCAGCCCACGACCTTGCGCTCGTCCACGCCGGCCCCGCCCCCGCTCAACGCGACCGGGCGAGGCGGGGAGACGTGGGACGCGTGCGGCCGGGCCAGCGCCGCCTGCAACTCCGCCTTCAGCTGCTCATCCGGCGTCGGGGTCCACATGCGGCTGACCGTAGAAGCGGAGCGCGGCGGGGCCCGGCGCGTCGTCATACGCGTGTTCGACGAATCAAGTGACTGCGGACCGGGTGAACTTGACGGCCACCCGGTGCGCGAAACCGGGTCGGGCTGGCGACAGCTCGGGCGGCGCCAGCCGCGCAGGTCGCCTCCGCCCGGGCAGGCCGCTCCAGATCCACGACGCTCGCGAGGCGGACGAGCTTCTCAGCGCTGGCACCTGCTCGTGCGGGTTCAGCTGTTGCGAAACGCCGTCGATGCCGATGACTGACGTCGGCGGCCGACTGAAGGGCTGCTGACGCGCAGACAATCACGGGGAGCACACAATGACCGAGCCCACCGACACCGAGAGCCGCCCGCAGCGAACCGACGCACTGCCGCCTGTTCCGCCGGCGGGCGTCGCTCAGCCGCCCATTCCGGCACCGGAAGCGTCCCGTCCCGCCGCCGGACGGGGGAAGAAGCTGACTGCGGCGCTGGCCGTCGGCCTCGTCGTCGGCGGAGGCATCGGCGCCGGTGCCTCCGCCGCCCTGAGCGACCCCACCGGCAGCGACGAGTACCAGGCGCTCGCCGTGCAGCTGGAGACCGCGCGCGGCGAAAACGCCGATGACCAGCAACAGGCAGCCGCGCCGTCCACCTCGGCGGCCGCCGCGAGCAGCAGCGGTGCGGCCGACGGGCCACAGCTCGCCCCGGTGGGGCAGACGGTCAGCAACGGCGGCGTCACGCTCACCGTCACCGGCGCGTTCGTGGCCGACACCATCGAGCTCAACGAGACCAGCTACGCGCCCGGCTCCGGCTACGAGGAGTACACGCCCACTCCGCCTGACGCCGGCGGCAAGTACGTAGTCGTGGAGACGCACGTGGTCAACAACGCCCAGGTGAGCATGGATCTGACCTGCGGATTTCCGATCGACACGGCTGTCGTCGACGCCCAGGAGCGGTACTTCGACACCATCGACAGCCTCTACAAGCTCCGCGACAACCCCGAGTGCAACGACCAGCTGCAGCCCGGCTTCGAAGCCGACATGACCTACGTCTACATGGTCCCGGCCACCGCACAGATCACGGCCTTCGGTTTCGCGGACGCCACCGACCTCGCCAACTCGTCCACCAAGTACACCGGCGTGCAGCTGACCCTGTAGATCCCGCCGAGGCGGATCGGTGAGGAACCAGTCGGCGCGCGGCTAGCCCCTCGGCGTCGGCCGGGCACGGCGGCTGGCGCGGGGCGGGGCGGTACCGCCAGCGGGCGCGCGCAGCGGCCGCGACCGCGGTGGCCTCGTCACGCCACCCTCCTAGTCGTCTGGCGCGCGACGCTCAGGAAGGTCCCGGGTGCCTGGTGCGACGCCCGGACCGACAGCTCCGCGGCGCCCCCGCTTCCGGCCCAGGGTGACCTGAACTCCCCCGGCGCACCGCAACGCCGACGTCGGTGACCGGCCACCGGCCACTGTGGTCACGCGTCAGCCGTCCTGGATGATCTTGCGTTCTGCGTCTCCATGATCGAACATGCGTTCGAACACCTGTTCGACGTCTGGGGCGCTCCGACGCCCGAAACGGGCCGACGACTGCCGTCTGCCGTTTCGAGCGCTTCCCCTCGGGGGGCCAACCGGTCGCGTTCGGGTGACCACTGTGCTCGATCCACGGGCGCACGGTCCCCGTCCGCTGCACCCGACCGGTGAGCGCACAAACGAGAGGACCACCCACACGTGAACGCCGTCATCGACCGCCCCTCAGCGGCCGGACCCGCCCCGGCCACCGCCCTGCCTCAGCAGCCGGGCCGGCGGCAGGGCTACCGGGGATTCCACGAGGCGCTCAACGCCCGGTGCGAGCTCGCCCTCGCCGAGCACCTGGCCATTCCAGCCGGTGGCCCGGCATGGGAGCGGGCCACCGACGCGCTCGCCCTGGCCGGCCGCATCGTGGCCGTACACGGCATGCCGGCCCGGCACGCCGCCGCCCGCCAGCAGCTGGCCGCCTTCCTCGGCGTGTACGACCGGTTCTTCCGACTGCCCGGCAGCTGGGAGCTGGACCCGATGGCCCCACTGAAGTCGCCGCTGACCTGGCGCACCGCCGCCGGCCACGTGCTTGTCGACGTGGTGCGCACCGCGCCGCCCAGCCATCCGCTGGCCGACACCGGCACCTTCACCCGCCTGACGGCGGCAACCGCCTGGGCCGAGACCCGCGGGCTGCGCCTGGCCGGGGTCCGGCTGCTGGCGCTGTCGGCGCCGGCGACGTCGCTGCTGCACGGCCCGTCCACCGGGCTGGTTCCGCTCGCCGGCACCGACTTCGCCGGTGCCCTCGCCGGGCCTGCCGGGGTGGCGGCGTGACCGCCGGATGGCTGCGGCGCGCGGCGCTGGCCATCGCGGTCGCCGCGCAGCGGCCCGATGGCAGCGTGCCCGATGAGGCGGTGCGGCGTGCCGCCGCCGCCGCCGGTGTGAGCCCCCGCCAGGTGCGCCGCTGGCTGACCGGTCACGCCGAGCACCTCACCGACGGCGTGGCCGGGGTGCGCAACGTGCCCGACCCGGCGGCCCGGGTCGGCTGGCAGGTCAGCCCGCAGGTGCTCGGGGTGGTGTCGGCGACGCACACGCTCAAGCAGGCCTGGCAGCAGCTGCGGGCCACCGACCCGGTCACCCCGTCCTACCCGGCGTTCACCGCCGCGCTGCGCGGCTACGACGACAACGGCATCGCCCGCGCGGTCAAGGGCGAGGGAGCCAAGACCCTCATCGGGTCGCGGATGTACCTCAAGGTCGAGGTCGAGCAGCGCAACGCCCGCTGGGAGCTCGACAGCCAGGAGGTGCCGGTGTTCGTCATTCCGACCCGGGGCGCCAAGCCGGTGAAGCTGCACCAGACCACCGCCATCGAGTCCAAGCACCGGATGGTGATGGCCACGGTGTTCACCCCCGGCCCGCCGCGCGCTGAAGACGTGGCCGCGTGCATCGCCCGCGGCGTGATGGGCCGGCCGTACATGCTCGACGGGCAGGAAGTGTGGGTCGGTGGCATCCCCGACCAGATTGTCTGGGACAACGCCAAGTCCAACCTGGCCGAGCTGGTCACCGCGCTGGTCGTCTCGCTGGCCACGATGGGGTCAGCCGTCACCCCGTACGCCGGCTGGGAGAAGGGCAAGATCGAGTCCTGGCACGGCATCAGCCAGAGCGAGTGCTACAGCACCATGCCCGGCTACGCCTACGGCCCGCAGTCCTTCACCGGCCACCGGTACTGGGGCGACCACACTTCCGGCGCGGCGCTGCTGGGTGAGGACCTGCTCATCAGCCAGGCCGAGCGGTGGGCGCTGGAGCAGTACAACACCGCCCGCGTCCACGGGGCGCTGAACACCACGCCGCTGCGCAGCTGGGCGGCGGACACCAACCAGCTTCGCCAGGCCACCGTCGAGCAGCTGATGCCGGCGATGCTGTCCACCCAGAACCCCCGCACGGTGAACAAGAACGGCATCCGCTTCCGCGGCGTGGACTACGTCGCCGCCGGACTGAACCGGCTCGTCGGCCGCAAGGTCACCGTCCGCTACCTGCCCAACGTGGAGCTGGAGCGGCAGTTCATCGAGGTGTTCACCGGCGATGAGTGGGTGTGCACCGCCTACCCGTCGGCCACCCTCACCCCCGCGCAGCGCACCGCCCTGTTGGTCGAGCGGCGCCGGCAGTACGAGCAGCTGCGGGAAGCCGAACGCGACGGGGCACGGATGCGCCGCGCCGTCGCCGAGCGGACGAAGGCCACCAACGGTGCGGAGACCACCTACGGGCAGAACGCCGCCGAGTACGCCCGCGACGAGCTGGCCGCCAACCTCGACGACCTGTTCGACGTCCTCCCTGACGACCAGCGCCCCGACCTCGACGACGACTTCGACGAAGGCCAGGCCGCGGACCTCAGCCCCAGCAGCTCGGGCCTGGGCGCGCGCCTCGGCGCCGACCTCAGCGCGGAGTACGTCGATGAGCTGGCCGACGAGCTGGAGAACGACCTGGATGGCGGGCTCGGCGGCGGGCAGGTGGCGCCGTGAACGCCCGGCACCTGCGTGGCCTCACCGGCGCCGTCGACGTGCCCACCGCCGCCTACAACCGGGCGATGCTGGTGCTGCGCCGGGCCGCCGGCGACAACGACCTCGCCGCGCTGCTGGGCGAGGCCGGCACCGGCAAGACGTTCTGCGCCCTCTCCTTCCTCGAGCAGATGACCGCCGCCGGAAGGCTCACGGTCTACCTGCAGCCCGAGCCGACCGCCACGCACACCCAGATGACCACCCGGCTGCTGCAGAAGCTGACCGGTGCCCGCCCCACCGGCGAGTCCTACTACCGCACCGACGACCTGGCCGACCTGCTCACCGAGCACTCACCGGTCATCGTCGTCGACGAGGCCCACCGCGCCCAGGCCCGCGGGCTGGACCAGCTCATCTACCTCAAGGAGAACGCGCCGGAGTGGACGCTGGTGCTCGTCGGCAGCGACCTGCCCGCGGCGGCCGCCCGCGTGGCCGGTGTCCGCAGCCGGCTGCGCGGCCGTACCGCCGCGTTCGGCGCCCTCACCGGCGCTGAGCTGCTGAGCACCCTGCAGGCCTGGCATCCGCTCCTGCGTCAGGCCGACCCACAGCTGCTGCAGCGCATCGACGCCCGCTACTGCGCCGGCCGGTTCCGGGACTGGGCGCAGCTGCTCCGCGCCGCAGAGGACGCCAACGACGAACTGCGTGCCCGTGGCAAGCCCACCCACCCAACGCTCACCACCCGCCTGCTGGGCACCGCGGTCGCGCTCGCGGGCTTCGACGCCTGGGAGGTGCCGGCATGACCTCGCCCGCGGCTCCGCCCACGACCATGACCCCGACCACCGCCGACCCGGTGCCGCTGGCCGCCAACGCCGCCGGGTTCACGGTGCTGCACGTGGCCAACGACGAGGACGTGCTGCTGCGGCCGGCCGGAGCCAACGACCCCGACAGCGGCCGGGTAGCGGTGAGGGTTCGACCCGGCATGCGGCGCACCGACTGGCTGACCCGCGACCTGCTGGCCGCCCTCGGGGTGGACTTCGGGGTCACCGGCAGCGGCCGCAACGCCGATGAGAACCTGCAGCTGCTACCCGTGCGACTGGTCGCGCGCCGCATCACCGACGTGCTGGTCGGCAGCGCCGAGTCGCTGACGCCCACCATGCTCACCGACCTGGTGCTGCTGGCCGCCGCCGCCCGCACCCGGCTGTGGCTGGTCACCGCCCCGCCGGTCGCCGAGGCCGTGACGATCGCCCTGGGCGACTGGTGCGCGGTCGAAATGACCGTCGGCGACGCAACCGCGGCCTGGCCCGGCCTGCTCGTCGACCCGGACGGCACGCCCGCCGACGCCACCGCCCCAGCCGACAACCTGCCCGCGCGACTGGCCGACCCCGGCGAGCCGCGGCACCTGCCGCTGGTGGACGCCACCACCCTGCTGGCCGCCAGCCGCAGGCTCCTCACCACCGCAGAGGCAGGCTGGGTCCACCGTCGGCTGGCCGCCGCCGTCAGCGGCGCCAGCCACGAGCTGAGCACCGACCCGGACCCGGCGGCCGACCCCACCAACGCCATCGCCGCGTGGCTGCTGGACCGCTACGACAGCGCCGGCACGCTCACCCAGTTCCTGTGCGACGTCCGCGGCCTGCAGGTCGCCGGCCTGTGGCGCGGGCTGCTCATCCAGGTCGACGTGCCCGCGCTGCTGGGCACCGCTGCGGCCGCCCCGTCCGCGGCTGCCCGCACCCCCGCGGTGTGGCGGCGACTGCGTGCCTACCGCCTGCCGGTCCGCGCCGCGGCGTGCGCACTGGCCTCAGCCCGGCTCGGGTCCAGTGCCATCTGCGCGCTCACCGTCGCCGACGTCGCACCCGACGGCGCCACAGTCACCACCGACGGCATCACCGTGGTCATCGAGCCCGACGCCGCCGCCTACGTCGCCGAGCAGCGGCTGTTGCGCCTGGCCTCCGGTGCCGTGCCCGGCGCTCCGCTACTCACCACCAGCACCGGCAGCGAGCTGTCCCACAAGGGGCTGGCCCGACTGCTGTCAGAAGCGCGGACCGAACTCGGCGTCGTGGTCACCAGCCGACTGGTCGAGCGGCGCGCTCCGGACACGGCCACGACGCTGCGCCGCTGGGGCGTGGCCGTCACCTCCATCGGTCCCAAAGTGCCCGGGACCCCGGACACCACCACGCCGGCCGCGAGCCAGCCCACCGCAGACACCGGCACGCCGTCAGCCGCGGTGCCGCTGCTGGACGTCGCCCTACTCCGCCGGCGGAAGATGGAGCTGCGCCTGTCCCGCAACGACATCGCCAAGCACCTGGGCGTCACCACCGCCGTCGTCGGCCGCCTCGAGTCCGGCGTCAACCACGCCGAACAGCCCCTCGGCCTGCTGCTGCGGCTGGCCGGGATGCTCGGCGTCGACCTTGCCGACCTACTCCCCCATCGCCGGGCAAGCGCCACCCGCCCGAACGTCGTCGCCAGCGAGAACGCCGGGGCCGACGATCGCGGCGAGGGCCCCGAGGACGTGCGGCTGCTCGGCGCCGCGCTGCACACGCTGGCCGTGCTGGTGCCGGTGGAGTCCCTCGCCGACGTCCTGGGCTGGGATGCCGCCCGACTGGCCACCGCCATCAACGGCCTGGAGCTGGCCGCGCCGGCGGTCGGGCTGCGGGTGCACCGGCTGCAGAACCGGGTGTCGCTGGTCCGCGCCACCGACGCGCTGCCCGCCGAGGCCCTGGCCGCAGTGCTGCGCTACGACGCCGCACGCACCGGCCTGGACACCACGCAGGCCCGCCTGGTGCACGCCGCGCTCACCCGCGCCGTCACCGACCCCACCGGGCGCGGCGGACGCGGCGGACGCCACATGCTCGCCCGTTCCAACGCCGAGAAGGTCGCCGCCGGCTCCCTGGGCGGCGCCGGCATGCTCACGACCGACGACGCCGGCGACCTGTGCCTCACCGACGACGCCGCGGTGTCCCTGCTCGTTCCCCCACAGCCTCGCCCGGGACGAGACGTTCCCACCGATGCTCACGCCGCGCTCGACCCCGCGCAGGAGGCCCAGTGACCGACATCCCGACCAGCCAGCCCGACCCCGACAGGTCGCAAGCCGCAGAGGGCGCTGGCGAGAACCACGTCGCCCGGCTGCGCGCCGAGCTGACCGCGCTGCGCGCCGAACGCGACGACCTCGCCCGCCGCCTCACCGAGGCGCTCGGCGAATACCAGGTGACCGCCGGGGCAGGTCAGCTGCCTCTGCCCGGCCTGGCCGTCCCACCACCACGTGTGCGTATCGACCTGCCGCTGGACGTGCAGACCACCTCCGAGCGGGGCCTACCGTGGGCGTTCGCCGACGAGGCCCGCGATCTCGCGCGCGTGCGGCCGGGTGCCTACCTGCTGGCCGGTGACGAGCGGGAGCCGGTCCTGGTCCAGGTCGTCGAGGTGAGCGACGACGGCCGGGTACACGTCCGGATCGTCGGCCCCGGCCCGTTCATCCCCGCGGACCTCAACTTCGAGTCCGACGAGCCGGGCACGGTGTGGGCCCGTGTACCTGCCGCCGGCGCACCGGCGGCGGGCGCAGTGGTGCTGGCCGGGTCGGCGGCCGCCTGGTCGTGGGCCCGCATCGAGGCTGTCGAGGACGGCTGGCTCCTCCTACGGCTGCGGGCGGCCCCACTGGCCCCGGCCTCACCGGCAGCCGGTGGTGCTGCCGCTGCACGGCCCGGGTCCGGGGCCCCGCCCCGGGAGGATCCGTTCGTGGACGTCACGGCCGTCGAGCTGGCCGGTGACTACACCCTGGGTCTGAGCTGGGCCGACGGTGCGACGACCATCGTCGATGTCGAGCCGTACCTGTGGGGCGAGGTGGGCGCGCCACTCCGGGACCTCGAGCTGTTCGCCACCGTCGTCGTGGACCACGACGCGGGCACCGTCGTCTGGCCGGCGACCGGCCTGGACCTCTCGCCGGTCGAGCTGCGCCGGGCCGGTCGACCGGCCGGGCCTGGCGGTGGGCCAGGACAGAACACCGCCACTCGTGACCAGGTCCTGACGGCGCGGGAACAGCTGCTGCAGCTGGCCGATGCGCATGGGCTGACCGACCTGCGAGTCGACGAGCTCGGCAACCTCGTCGTCACGCTGCCGGCCGACGACGCCGGCTACCGAGCCCTGCGGGCGTTCTCAGCAACTGCCGCCGAAGCAGTCGGGGCGTGGGTGAACGTCGTCGCTGCGGACGC
The DNA here is from genome assembly GCF_005930495.1 of Modestobacter excelsi. Classification (GTDB taxonomy): domain Bacteria; phylum Actinomycetota; class Actinomycetes; order Mycobacteriales; family Geodermatophilaceae; genus Modestobacter; species Modestobacter excelsi. The sequence goes on from NZ_SJEX01000029.1 coordinate 42,708, forward strand.
CCCGGGCGCACCGACCGACACCAGACTGCTGTGACCCGACTGCGGCACCCACATCAGGTGGGCGAACTACCCGCGTCGGTCGCGTCGGTGAGGCGCGGAGCTCCCGTACCTCTTCACTGCACCCCGCGTCGGTCGAGGCTCTGACGCACCGCGCTGAAGCTGCGATCTGTCTCCTCGGCCAAGACTCGCAGGCTCGCGCCGGCCTGGTACCGCTCGACGACATAGGTCTCCACCCGCTCCTGCAGCACCGGATCAGGACGCGGGCTGGCAGACCCCCGGAACTCGGGCCGGACACGAGCCTCGGCACGCGGTGGGTACGGCACGGGCCGACGGTAGCGATCCACGGGCACAGCGGACGTCGCCCTGGTAGGTGAAGTGGACCAGCGTCAGGACCGCCGCCACGAGCCATCAGTCGGGTACTCCGGCATCATCGACGGACGCGACAGCTGCCCGTCGGCCGCGGCGGCGAACCAGCCCATCCAGCGGTCGTTGAAGTCGTCGGACTCGCCAGGGACCAGCTCGGTGAACGGCCAGGCCACCTGGTACTCCGTCATCGCGTTGGCCAGCGCCTTTCCAACCGGCTCGGGTCCAGCCAGGGGGTCGGCCGGGTGGAGAGCGAAGGGCTCCTGACCCCGGATGACGCCCCCCAGGATCGGGTTGTGCATGAATGCCGTCTCGAACCAGCTGTAGGCGCCCTGCCGCTGTGCGTCGCAGTAGTACAGCGAGTGACTGCGACCGGCGTACCCGTAGGCGTTCGCGGGAAAGACCACGCTCACCGTTGCTGCGGCGATGATGTCGAACGATGGCCGCCACGGGTCCCAGCGGACGTCCTGCCCGATCGGAATGGGGGTGGACACGCCGAACCGTGCACCGTGGAGCTCTACGGACCAGCCCTCGGGACGGCGCTGCACAAGGGCACCGGGGGCGAGGTCGGTGACGGTCTCGAGAAGAGCGGTGGAGACGCGCTCCAGCGACCTGCGGGCCGCGTCGGTGAGCTCGCCGCGCCGTTCCTGCTCGTCACGGGCACGCGATGCGGCGATTTCCTCCCCCCGGACCCGTTCGGCCTGCCGCTGGTAGGCGCTGGCCAGTGCCGCCCCACCTGGCGTCAGGGTCGTGTCGGCAGCCTTCTGCAACCGAGCGAGCAGGTTCGCCGGCACCGGCCGAGCCCCGGGCGACTTGTACAGGCACTCCTCGATCAGCGCCGCCAACCGCGGCGTCGCGCCGGCTAGCGGTGGTGGTTCGGCGACCAGGTGCTGGTGCCGGAAGTCGGAGGCCTCCGGTCCGGGGAACGGAAGATCACCGGTCAGGAGCTCATAGGCCATGACCCCCAGGGCGTAGACGTCCGTGGCTGCGGTGGCCCGCTCCGAGCGCCACCGCTCCGGCGCCGCATACTGCAACGTCCCGGACTCCTTATGGGTCTCGGTGGCCGTCACGGCCTCGGTGTACCGCGAGATGCCGAAGTCGGTCAGGCACCACCTGCCGTCGATGAGAAGCACGTTCTCCGGCTTCAGGTCGCGATGGACCACGCGCCCGTCGAGGTCCGCCAGCGCCGTAGCCACGTCCGTCATGATGGCGAGCGCCTGTTCCAGGGGAAGTGGACCATCGACGGCCACGAGCTGGTCCCGCAGAGACTCATCAGCCAGCGGCATAACGATGGCGTAGGCGTTCTCCGTCTCACCCGAGTCCAAAACCGGGACGACGTTGCGGATGGCTGGCTGCAGGGCCGTCAGGTCGGCCAGCAGCATCTCCCGCGACGCGCCGGGTCGCTTGGGGACGATCTTGACCGCAGCGGGTGCCCCGTCCTCTCCGGTTGCTGCGAAGACCTCTCCGTAGCTGCCCTTGCCCAGGCAGGCTCCGAGTTCCCAGCGCCCGGTCAACTGGATGATGTTGTTCGCCACTTCAGCTCCCGTGCTCACAGCAGTTGCGCCTCGTTGCGATTGGCGGCGGCTTGGTCGGCGGAGACGTTCACCCACACGCCCAACGTCTGCGCAAGAACGGTGGAGAACCGCCAGAGCGGGCCGAAGTCGCCGCTCCGGGGGGCGTGGACGTAGACGGTGCCGTTGAGGTCGACACGCGGTTCGGCGAGCTCGTGATGGCGCGCCAGTGCCGTCAGCACTGCCCGGCCGGCGAGCACCTCCTCGCGGGTCGCGACGCGGTCGTGGGTGGCTGGCCGGGCCAGCCCACGTCGGGCGGCACGGTCCGCCGGCGAGGGCGGGCGGGGGTCGGCGACCTCAACGGTCTGTTCGATGCGCAGGCCGAGGACGGAGCAGACGAGGAACAGGTTGTGCGCTGCAGTCCAGTCGCCCCGCTCGATGCGCTGGACGGTGTTCAGCGAGATGCCGGCGTCGCGGGCGAGGTCGGCCTGCTCCATGCGGCGGGCCCTGCGGCGGGGGGCGACGTCGCGACAGATGTCCTGCCACCACTCGTAGGCCTCCCGCAGCGCCGCGGGCTGGACATCCGTGTAGTCGCGGAACGGCCAGTTGCTGCCTGTGCCGGCGCTCTTCGGTGCGGGCGGCGCGTACGACTGTCCAGCGACCCTGCCCCCGCTCCGTTGCCCGGCGGCGGCCGGGTCATCAAGCGGCGGCAAGGTGGGCTCCGCTCCGAATCCAGGCGACCGCGGGACGACACTCCGGAACGGTGGTGTGCAGCTTGGTCAGCGCCGCGTCTACCTTCCGGCCGGACTCGGTGCGGCGCAGGGTCAGCGCGAGCGCTCGCCGCTGCTGGGCATCGCCCAGGTTCAGTGCGGCCTCCGTCGCCGCTCCCACGTTCCAGTCCGCCGACCAGCCCCATGCCTCAGCCGCGGCGCACCGGACCGGCATCCACCGCTTGTCCGGATCGGTGGCGAAGGTCCGCAGCTGCCGGCCCTGCTCGCGGCCGACACGCAGGTCGCTGACGACGCCCATCAGGTGGTACGCGACCGCAGCGGTCTCGGGAGTGGGCTCAGCGGTGGCCTGCTCCAACAGCCAGTCGACGTCCAGCTTGCGGGCGGCGTACATGACCTTCAGGTAGTTCGCCCACAGCCGCGGGTCGGCCTGCATCAGCTCCGGCCGGCCCTGCAGTGCGGTCAGGGCATGGTCGCTCCGACGGTTGAGCAGGACCTTCAGCAGCCACCGCAGGCGCGTCGGGTCCGGCTTTGGCTGGGCGACCTCCGCGTCGAACGCGTCCAGCACCGCGGCCATCGCGCCGGCGGGGTCGGCGGTCAGCATGTCCTTCAGCTCGCCGATGTCGGGGTTGCTCAAGATCCGCACAACACCGTGAGCTGTCCGCAGGTGCCGGGTCTTCTTCGGGTTGACCTCCAGCCCCAGCGCGGTCACCGCGCCGATGACCGTGTCGCGCGCCATCGGCCACGAGTCCGGGTCGTCCAGCCAGAGCCGGTAGTCGTCGGTGTACCGGCCGAAGCGGACACCGGCGTCTCGCAGCGCCTGATCGACCGGCACGAGGAACAGGTTGCCCAGCAGCCCGGATGCCTCCGGCCCGACGGGCACCCCCTTGACGCCCCAGAGCTCGTGCCAGGACCGCAGGTAGCTGGCAATCGCTGCTGCCACGTCAGCGTCGGCGCCCACAGCGACAAGCTGCTCGCCGAGGGCTGTGACGTCGATGGAGGGGTAGTACTGCCGAACGTCCAGCGTGCCCAGGCCGCAGAACTCCGGTGCGGCAATCGCCTCGGTGAGCTCGGACATCCGCAGGCCGGTGGCGTACCGGTAGTCACGCACCTGCCACCCAGGGCCGGCCTCGGTCAGCCGGTAGCTGGCAACCTCGTCACCCAGCGACTCGTCGATGGCCTGCGCCGCCCGCCCAACCAGTGCCCGGAACACAACGTCGTCGAACGGGTCAGGCACGGTCATTCCACGCAGTTCCCCGCCGACCCCCTTTGGCAGCGGCAAGGAGTGCGAACGAGCTGGGGCCAGCTCGCCAGCGCTGCGCCGCTGGATGACCGCGGCGGTGACGTCGGCGGCGTGGGCGAGGTCGGCCCAGGCGACGGGGTCGGGGATGTCTCTTTCGCGCGCCCACCGCTGGCCAGCGCGGACGGTGGCGCACAGCTCGTGGTCGGTAAGCGGCAGCACTGTGTGGGGCCTCCACTGCAAGGTCAGGGCAGGGTTGGGCAGAAGGGTGGCCAGGACGGCCAGTGGGGAGCCGCCCCGGCCGCGCGAGGCGGCCGGGGCGGCTGTAGTGCGGCTGTATCAAGATCTTGCGGTTGGGCGAGCTTGATACACAATGTCAGCGCAAGCCGCCGTGACATTTCGACGAGCCTGCCGGGACATTCCGCGAGAATCCGCAGGACATCCCGGCAAGCCTCGCCATCAGCTGCAGCCGCTGGTCGAGCCGCAACCCTCGCAGACGTAGCAGCTGCCGGCCGGGCGCATCTTCGTGCCGCAGGTCATGCACAGCGGCGCGTCGGTGGCCGTCCCGGTGACCAGCTCGAGCAGCTCCGCCGAGGAGTGGGCCTCCTTGACCGACTTCGGGCCGGCCGGGGTGACCTGGGTCTCCACCTTGGCCGTCTCGATCGGCGCCGAGCCGCGCAGCTGCTCCAGGTCGACGTCCTCCTCCTCCACGACGGCGGGGGTCGAGGCGGAGGAGCCGTAGGAGCCGGAGACCTGGGCGGCCCGCTCCTCGGCACTGAAGATGCCGAGGCCCGCCCGGGTGTCGACCGGCAGGTGGTCCAGCGCCAGGCGACGGAAGATGTAGTCCATCACCGACTGGGCGATCCGGATGTCCGGGTCGTCGGTCATGCCGGCCGGCTCGAACCGCATGTTGGTGAACTTCTGGATGTAGGTCTCCAGCGGCACCCCGTGCTGCAGCGCCAGGGAGATCCCGATCGAGAACGCGTCCATCACACCGGCCAGGGTCGAGCCCTGCTTGCCCAGCTTGAGGAAGACCTCACCGAGGCTGCCGTCCTCGTACATCCCGGCGGTCATGTAGCCCTCGGCGCCGGCGACGCTGAAGGACGTGGTGACGCTGGTCCGCTTCTTCGGCAGCCGCTTGCGCACCGGGTGGGCGAGCGCGGTGGTCGGCTGGGTCCCGGACGATGCCTCGGCCACGACCTCGGCCGTGGTGCCGTCGTTCTTGCCCTTGCCGCCGGACAGCGGCTGGCCGACCTTGCAGTTGTCGCGGTAGATGGCCAGGGCCTTGATGCCCATCTTCCAGCCCTGGAAGTAGATGTCCGCGACCTCCTCGACGGTCGCCGACTCCGGCATGTTGACCGTCTTGCTGATCGCGCCGGAGATGAACGGCTGGACCGCCGCCATCATCCGCACGTGGCCCATCGGCGAGATGGACCGCTCGCCCATCGCGCAGTCGAAGACCTCGTAGTGCTCGGGACGCAGGGTGGGGGCGTCGACGACGTGCCCGTGCTCGGCGATGTACTCGACGATCGCCTCGACCTGCTCGTCCTGGTAGCCCAGGCTCTTCAGCGCCCGCGGGACCGTCTGGTTGACGATCTGCATCGAGCCGCCGCCGACCAGCTTCTTGAACTTGACCAGCGAGAAGTCTGGCTCGATGCCGGTCGTGTCGCAGTCCATCATGAAGCCGATGGTGCCGGTGGGGGCCAGCACCGAGGCCTGCGCGTTGCGCCAGCCGTTCTCCGCGCCGATCGCCAGGCAGTCCTGCCACTCGGCGGTCGCTGCCTTCAGCACGTCGGCGTCGTCGGCGCCGACCGGACGGATGGCGTCGTTGGCCGCGGCGTGCTTGCGCATCACCCGGGCGTGGGCGTCGGCGTTGCGGGCGAACCCGTCGTAGGCACCGACGACCCCGGCCAGCTCGGCCGAGCGACGGTAGGCGGTGCCAGTCATCAGCGAGGTGACGGCCGCGGCCAGCGACTGACCACCACGGGAGTCGTAGGCGTGGCCGGTGGCCATCAGCATCGCGCCGAGGTTGGCGTAGCCGATGCCGAGCTGGCGGTAGGCCCGGGTGGTGTCACCGATCGGGTCGGTCGGGAAGTCGGCGAAGCAGATCGAGATGTCCATCGCGGTGATGATCAGCTCGACGGACCTCACGAAGGTCTTCGAGTCGAAGGTGCCGTCGTCCTTGAGGAACTTCATGAGGTTCAGCGACGCCAGGTTGCACGAGCTGTTGTCCAGGCTCATGTACTCCGAGCACGGGTTCGAGGCGTTGATCCGGCCCGTCTCCGGGTTGGTGTGCCAGTCGTTGATCGTGTCGTCGTACTGGATGCCCGGGTCGGCGCACTCCCAGGCCGCCTGGGTGACCTTGCCGAACAGCTCACGGGCGTCGACGGTCTCGATGACCGAGCCGTCGGAGCGGGCACGCAGCCCGAACCCGGTGCCGTTCTCGACCGCACGCATGAACTCGTCGTTCACCCGGACCGAGTTGTTGGCGTTCTGGTACTGGACGCTGGTGATGTCCTTGCCGCCGAGGTCCATGTCGTACCCGGCGTCGCGCAGCGCGCGGATCTTGTCCTCCTCGCGGGCCTTGGTCTCGATGAACTCCTCGATGTCGGGGTGGTCGATGTCGAGGACGACCATCTTGGCCGCGCGGCGGGTGGCGCCACCGGACTTGATGGTGCCGGCCGAGGCGTCGGCGCCGCGCATGAAGGAGACCGGACCGGAGGCCGTGCCACCGGAGGACAGGAGCTCCTTGGAGGAGCGGATGCGGGAGAGGTTCAGGCCGGCGCCCGAGCCGCCCTTGAAGATCAGCCCCTCCTCGCGGTACCAGTTCAGGATCGAGTCCATCGTGTCGTCGACGGCCAGGATGAAGCAGGCGCTGACCTGCTGCGGCGAGGCGGTGCCGACGTTGAACCAGACCGGGGAGTTGAAGCTGAACACCTGGTGCAGCAGCATCCAGGTCAGCTCGTGCTCGAAGACCTCGGCGTCGCCCTCGGAGGCGAAGTAGTCGTGCTCGCGGCCGGCCGCACCGTAGGTGAGGACCACGCGGTCGATGAGCTGGCGCAGGCTGGTCTCCCGCTGCGGGCTGCCGACCGCGCCACGGAAGTACTTCGTGGTGACGATGTTGGTGGCGTTGATGCTCCACTCCGACGGGAACTCGACGCCGCGCTGCTCGAAGTTGATCGAGCCGTCCCGCCAGTTGGTCATGACGACGTCGCGGCGCTCCCAGACGACCTCGTCGTAGGGGTGCACCCCCGCCGTGGTGAAGACGCGCTTGACCTTGAGGCCCTTCCCGCGGGTCGGGGCCTTGCCACCACCGCCGGTGCGACGGTTCCGGCTGGCTGAGAGGCGATCGGCTGTCTCGGTCAAGGCGTGCTCCCTGGTGTGGCGTTCGGGCGTACAGGTGGTGGCGGACGGAGGTCGTCGGAAGCCGGTGGTGCGGGTGCTGACTAGCTGGGTGGACCGGGCCCATCGCCGTCGCCGGGTGCGCCCTCGTGGGGTGCGCCCCCGGCCGTGGACGCGGGACGCAGCCGCTTGAGCTCGGCGATCTCCTTCTCGAAGTCGGCCGCCGAGCTGAAGGAGCGGTAGACGCTGGCGAAGCGCAGGTAGGCGACCTCGTCGAGGTAGCGCAGCGGGCCCAGGATCGCCAGGCCCACCTCGTTGCTGGGCACCTCGGCCGAACCGGTGGCGCGCACGGCGTCCTCGACCTTGGCGGCGAGGACGGCCAGCTGTGCCTCGTCGACCGGGCGCCCCTGGCAGGCCCGGCGGACGCCTGCGATGACCTTGTTGCGGTCGAAGGGCTCACTGACGCCGCTGCGCTTGACGACCGCCAGCACGGGCTCCTCCACGGTCGTGAACCGCCGGCCGCAGACCGGGCAGGACCGGCGTCGGCGTGTCGTCGCGCCCTCGTCGGTCTCGCGTGAGTCGATGACCCGGCTGTCAGGACTGTGGCAGAACGGACAACGCACCGGAGCACCTCCTCGTCGATCGGCGGCCCGGAAGGGCGACCGCCCGGCGGCTGCCTGTGGACCGACCGGGGGACATCCGGTGGATGTCCTGGGGCTGACCTGGGGAAGCGCCTGTGGACTGACTTACATCTCTGTCACTACAAGATGTTGGGGTGAGGTTAACCCCGCACCACTACAGGTACAACCTCTGAGCCCCGGCGCGTCTTCCCCCGTCGCGTGCGCCACCCCTGCCCCACGCGCTGGGACGCGCCGACCGGCCCGTTCCGCCACGGTCACGGCAGCTGCAGCACCGCGCCGGGCAGCAGGTCGACGTCCTCGAGCCCGTTGAGGTCGACGATCGCGTCGACCACGGCCCGCGGGTCCTCCCCGGGGGCCACCTCCTGGGCGAGCGACCAGAGCGTGTCCCCCGGCTGGACGACGACGGTCGACGAGCCGGCCAGCTCGAGCCCGCCCCACTCGGTGCCGAGCTGCACGGTGACCACGGTGACCGCGGCGATGGACAACCCGACCGCGATCGACAGGCCGGCGACCACCCGGCGACCGCGCTCGGTGAGCCGGATCGGCGTGAACCCCTCGTCACCGGGCCGCCCGGCGACCCCGCCCGCACGGACCCCGGGGCGCCGCCCGCCCTCCAC
>NZ_SJEX01000003.1 GCF_005930495.1 Modestobacter excelsi
GTCGCGGGGGGCACCGTCGTGGTGGGCGTCCGCTGCGGCACGGCCTCGTCCTGCGGTCCGGCGGGGCTCGGTGAGGTGGGCAGCCGGGACAGCGGGCCGGGCGCCTCGACGGGGAGGACCGGGGTGCGGGCCGGCGCACTCGTCCCCGCGGCGTCCGGGTCCTGCGCCAGGGCGGTCGAGGGGCCGCCGTCGTCGGCCGCGTCGCGCAGGAACGCCTGCGGCAGCAGCCCCGCCCCGGCGAGGACGCCGAACACCAGGACGGTGGTCACCGCGGCGCGCACGCTCCAGGGCACCTGGCGGGGGCCTCCCGTCGGGGAGGTCCGCAGCCACTCCAGCACGCGCCGGCCGGCCGCTGCCGCCGGGGAGCTGAGCACCCCGCACAGCACGGCGCCGGCGAGCAGGACGGCGGCACCGACCAGCAGCGCCGTCGCGTAGCCGCTGGCGAACGCGTCGCGCGCGCCGGCGGCCACGGCCGCGCCCTCGGGACCCAGCTGGGCGGAGAGCCCGAGGGCCTGGGCGATGCCGGCCTCCGCCCGGGCGGCGTCCGGGGCGGACAGGCCCGACACCGCACCGAGCACCTGGTCGCCGTAGCCGGTCAGCAGGACGCTCGCCGCGACCGCGCCACCAAGCGCGCCGCCCACCTCCCTGGTCACGTCGTTCACCGCCGCGGCGAGCGTGCGGCGGTCCGCCGGCAGCCCGTCGATGATGAGCGTGGTGCCCGGGGTCAGTGCCAGCCCGAACCCGATGCCGAAGACGAACAGCGCCGCCCCGAACCGCCACAGCGCCGCTCCGCCGTCCGCCTGCCAGGCCAGCAGCCCCAGCCCCAGCGCCATCTGGGCCATGCCCCACGCCGCCACGGGCCGGGCACCGAAGCGGCGCAGCAGCGCCGGGGCGGCCTGCGCCGTGGGGCCGATGCCCAGGGCCATCGGGGCCAGCCACAGCGCCGCCTGCAGCGGGGAGAGCCCGTGCACGTACTGCAGCCACTGCGGCGCCAGGAAGAACAGCCCGAACGCGGCGAAGAACTGCAGGAAGACCACGGCGCTGCCCGCTGAGAGGCCGGGGGAGCGGAACAGGCGGACGTCCAGCATCGGGTGGGGGCTGCGCAGCTCGGCCAGCACGAACGCCGTCAGCACCAGGAGGCCCCCGGCCAGCGCGGTGACGGTGAGCCCGTCGGTCCAGCCGCGCTCGGGACCCTCGATGACCCCGTAGACCACGCCGGCGAGGCCGACGAGCGCCAGCAGGCCGCCGACCGGGTCCAGCGACAGGTGCGGGTCGGCCGACGGCGGGACGACCGCCACGCACAGCGCCAGGACGACGGCCGACAGCACCCCGAAGGCGATCTGGACGCTGCCCCACCAAGCGACCTCCAGCAGGACGCCGGCGATCAGCAGCCCGAGCAGCGCACCGGCGCCGGAGACCGCGGCCCACACCCCGATCGCCGAGGACCGGCGCTCCGGCGGGTAGGCGTCGACGAGCACCGACAGGGTCGCCGGCATGACCGCCGCCGCCCCGGCTCCGGCCAGCGCGCGCAGCACGATCAGCTGCGTGGGGTCGGTGACCAGCCCCGAGGCGAGGCTGCACACCGCGAACACGCCCAGCCCGAGCAGCAGGGCGGTGCGGCGGCCGTACTTGTCCGCGGCGATGCCGAGCGGCAGCAGCAGAGCGGCGAAGACGAGGGCGTAGACGTTCACCACCCAGGTCAGCTCGGTCTGGGAGGCACCGGTCGACCGGGCGATCTCCGGCATGGCGAGGGCCAGCGACGAGCCGGCCCCGATCACCAGCGCCAGGGCTGCGCACATGACCGCCAGCAGCGCGCCGAGCCTCCCGTGCGTCGTCCGCTGGGGCATGCTCACTCCATACGTTCGCCTCATACGCTCGTCTCAGGGCTGGGCACCAGCATGGAGGTCGGATGACGCAGACCGCTACCCCCTCGCGGTTGTTGGACGCCGCGGAGGAGCTCCTCGCCCAGCACGGACCGGCGGGCACCTCCGTGCGGAACGTGCTGCGACTGGCCGGGGTCGCCAACGCCGCCGCGGTGGGCTACTACTTCGGCGGCAAGGCCGCCCTCGTCGCCGCGGTGGAACGCCGGGTGGTCGACCAGGTGGTCGCCGACCGGGAGCTGTCCCTGCAGCCGCTCGTCGAGGCCCCCGACGTCGAGGGGCTGGTGGACGGCTGGGTGCGGCCGATCGTGACCCTGCGGTGCGCGGGGCGGGGCCGGTACGCCGCGCGGGTGTTCACCCGCATCTTCGACCAGCCCCCCGCCCAGTGGGAGGCCAACGGCGCGGCGGCGATCCGCGCCATGGCCGGCCGGTACTGCGCCGTCCTGGCGCCGCTGCTGCCGCACCTGGACGCGCGCGAGCTGACCTGGCGCTGGCAGTCGGTCACCGCGAGCACGGACTTCTACGCCATCGGCGCGCTCGACTTCGGCGAGCCGGACCCCGGCCCGGACGACGTCGACCGGCACGTCCGAAGGCTCGTCGTCCCCGGCAGCGCCCTGCTGCGCGCCCCGGCGAGCTGACCGGACCACCGCGCGGCCAGACCTTCCCAGCGGGGGGTGGACCCGCGAGGATCCGGCCGCGCGGTCCCGCGCGAGCACCTCGCCAGCACCTCCGGTCGACAGGAGAGCCGGGTGGACGACGTCCTGTCGATCGACACCCTGGCCGCGGTGGCCGCGGTCTCGCTGCTGGCGGCCCTGGTCGTGGGGCTGTTCCCGCGGCTGCCCGTGCCGCAGGTGGTGCTGCTGCTGGCCGGCGGCATCCTCATCGGCCCGCACGCCCTCGACCTCGGGGCGGCAGCGGACGTGCAGGTGCTCGCCGACGTCGGCCTCGGCTTCGTCTTCCTGCTGGCCGGCTACGAGCTCGACCTCCGGCTGTTCCGCCAGGACGCCGGCCGGCGCGCCCTGCTGGCCTGGTCGGTCTCGCTGGTCCTCGCGCTCGGGGTGGTCGGCGCGCTGGAGGCCGCCGGGATGGTCCGGGACTTCCTGCCGGTCGCGCTGGGCCTGACCACCACGGCGCTGGGCACGCTGCTGCCGGTACTGCGCGAGAAGGGCCTGCTCGGCGGCCCGCTGGGCCGGTACCTGCTGGCCACGGGCGGGGTCGGCGAGCTGCTGCCGGTGCTGGCCATCGCGGTGTTCCTGGGCACCCAGGGCCGGATCGCCGCGCTCGTCTCGCTCGGCACGGTCGCGCTGCTCGCAGTCCTGCTCGGGGTGCTGCGCCGGGGGGTCCACGAGGGCGGCCGGCTGGCCGGCGTCATCGCCGCCGGCCAGAACGAGACCGCGCAGATCACCCTGCGCGGGACGGTGGTGCTGCTGGTCACGCTCATCGCGCTCACCGACCAGTTCCACCTCGACGCGGTCCTCGGGGCCTTCCTGGCCGGCGTCGTCCTGCGCCGGTGGGTGGGGGAGGCGGCCCCGCTGCTGGAGTCCAAGCTCGACGCGGTGGGCTACGGCTTCTTCGTCCCGATCTTCTTCGTCTCCTCCGGGATGGCCCTGGACCTGCCGCGGATCGCCGAGGCGCCGCTGCGGCTGGTGCTCTTCTTCGTGCTCATGCTGGCCGTCCGGGGTGGCCCTGCGCTGCTGGTGTACCGCGGCGTGCTCCCGCCCCGGCAGCGGGCGCAGACCGCCCTGGTGAGCGCCACGGCGCTGCCGGTGCTGGTCGCGCTCACCGAGATCGGCCTGCGCAGCGGCACCATGCTGCCGGAGAACGCGGCCGCGCTGGTGGGTGCGGGCGTGCTCACCGTGCTGCTGCTCCCGGCGCTGGTCGTCGCCCTGGACCGGCGGCCCGAGGCAGCGACGCACGCACCGGCGACCCCGGGGCCCGGGTGACCGGCTGGGACTGGGCAGCCGCCGGCCTCGCCCTGGTGGCCGCGGCGCTGTTCGCGGTCGCCTCGGCGGTGCAGCAGCGGTCGGCGGCGGCCGTCCCGGACGGGCAGGCCGGCGGTCTGCGGCTGCTGCGGCACCTGCTGCGGTCCCGGTGGTGGTGGGCCGGCACGCTGGCCGACTCCGGCGGCTACCTGGCACAGGCCGCCGCCCTCGGTCTCGGCTCCCTGGTGCTGGTGCAGCCGCTGCTGGTCACGACCGTGCTGTTCGCGCTGCCGCTGGGTGCCCGCTGGGCGCACCGGCGGCTGAGCCGGTCGGACTGGGCGTGGGCCGGCGTCCTGGTGGTCGCGCTCGCCGCGTTCGTGGCGACCGGCGAGCCGACCGCCGGCGACGACACCGCCGGCTGGCGCAGCTGGCTGCCGGCCTGGGTCGTCCTCGGCGCCGCGGTCACCGGCTGCCTCGTCGGGGCCGCGGTGCGCCGCGGCACCCCTCGCGCGGTGCTGCTGGCGATCACGACGGGCGTGGCCTACGGCCTCGCCGCGGCCCTCACCAAGGGCGTGGTCAGCCTCCTGGACGACGGCCCCGCGGCCGTGCTGGGCCACTGGGGCACCTACCTGCTGGTCGCGGTGCTCGCCGGGGGCACCGTGGTGCAGCAGTCGGCGTACCAGGCCGGCCCGCTCGAGGCGTCGCTACCCGCGGCGACGGTGGGCGAGCCCGTGGTCGCCGTCGCGCTCGGCCTCACGGTGCTCGGCGAGCGGGTGCAGGCCGACGGCGCGGAGTGGCTGCTGATCGCCGTGCTCACGGTGGCGATGGGAGTGGCCACGGTGGCGCTGGCCCGGTCCTCGGCCGCGCCGCTGCCGACACCCGTCGCGCCGTCGTGACGGCGGGTCACGCCGCTGCCTGCGCCGGCGGGTCCGAGGGTGCGGGGACCCCGCCGACGCCCCGCGGGACGAGCAGCGTCCCGATGCCGGGCACCGACAGGAAGCCCTCGGCGCCGGCGTAGCGGAGGGCGACCCGCGGCAGGTCGGCGGTGCTGCGGACGGCGAGGACGCGGGGCAGCCACTCGGGGGCGAACCGCTCGTTGAAGTCCCGGAGCGAGCGGATCTGGAAGAACGGGTTGAGCAGGCCGACCGCCCAGCGGGCGGCACGCTGGGACGGGGTGAACGCCACGTCGTCGGCGAACAACCGGCCCCACATCGCGAAGTTCATCGACAGCCGGGCCACGCCCCGCCCGCCCAGCTCCGTCGCGGTGGACGCGATGAGGAACTCGGTCGTCCCGTTCGGGGCGTCCGGGTCGTGCCGCATCAGGTCCAGCGTGTACCCGAAGTCGGGCCCGTGGGCAGGCACCAGTCGCAGGAAACCGCCCGCCCGACCGGCCTCGTCGAGGGCGACGCAGAGCAGGAACCCCGGGTCGGCACCGGCGCCGCGCACGTCCTGGGACAGCGTCATGGTGAACCCGCGCTCGGGGGCCTTGCCCCGCCAGCGGGCGCTGATCGCGTTGAGCTGGTCGACCAGCGCTGGCGCCGCACCGGCCTCGGCGACCAGCCGGAAGCGGTACGTGCGGCCGACCCGCCGCACGGCCGCGCGGAGGCTCTTGCGACCGGGGCCGTCGAGGGTGAAGCGCCGGCAGTCGATGACGGCCTCGTCGCCCAGGTAGCTGGAGGTGAAGCCGCGCGAGGCGTACAGCGGCATGCTCGCCTCGCGGACGGCCAGCAGGGCCGGCGTCCAGGCCCGCTCCTCGCACATGGCGAGGAACTCGTCGAGGACCCGGACCACCGACTCGCGGGCCCCGATCGGGTCGCCCGAGACCAGCGCGAACCCGCCGACGTAGGTGTAGGCGAGGAAGGCCTCGCCGTCCCGGGAGAAGAAGAACGCCTTGTCGTCGCGCAGCGCGAAGTACGCGAGGGTGTCCCAGCCGTAGGTGTGCACCAGGCGGTCGGCGTGCGCCCAGTCGTCCTCGGTGTGCGGGCGGGTGGCGGTCAGCGGCCGCAGCAGCAGCACGGCGAGCAGGACGAACCCGACCACCCCCAGCGCCAGCAGCGCCGCCGGCAGGAAGGAGGCGATGAACGCCGACCGGTAGGTGTAGGGACCGTCCACCCCGACCAGCCCGCCGAACACCGTGCCCAGTGCGCCGCCGAGGGTGAGGTCCGGCTCGATCCGGGACCGCTCGGCCCACAGCGCGGAGAGGCCGAACGCCAGCACGCCGGCCAGGTAGAGCGGGAGCACGTGCAGCAGGCGCAGCAGGGACGGCGGGTCGCCGGGGGCGCGGAAGGCCGCCCGGTAGCGCACCAGCGCGGCCAGCAGCAGCCCGCACATCACCACCGCGACCGGGTGCGGCCCCTTCACGACGTGCGCCACCGCCCCGACGGCGAACAGGGTCACGGTGACCTGCCAGGCCCGCTGCTTGCGCCGCGCGAGCTGGTCGGCGAGCAGCACCAGCAGCAGGCCGACGACCACCGACCCCACCGCGCCGGCCACCGGGACCCACAGCGGGTCGATGGCCGGCCCGTCCCCGCCGAAGCGGGAGTGCACCACGGGCAGCCGGACCAGCAGCTGCAGCACCCCGCTCAGCGCGGTCAGCCCGGCGAGCACCCGGACGGCCAGCGGGTGGACCCCGGCGCGAGGCGGCGCGGGCGGCACCGGGTGCGCCGAGGGCGCCATGGCCGGCAGCGCGGTCACCGAGGCGGCCCCAGAGGTGTGCCCCGGGACCTGCTCCGGCGCCTGCCCCGGGGTGGCGATGCTGCCGGCCGGGATCGGGGTCGGCGCCACCAGCGGCCGCGGCGCACCGGCCGGCCCGCCACCGGGCGGCGGGCCGGACTCGGGCCGCAGCGTCGGGAAGAGGATGACCTCGCGGATGGAGTCGACGCCGGCCAGCAGCATCACCAGCCGGTCGATGCCGATGCCGAGCCCGCCGGTGCACGGCATGCCCCGCTCGAGCGCCCGGACGTAGTCCAGGTCGACGTCCCCGGCCTCCGGGTCGCCGCGGGTCTTCGCCCGTGCCTCCGCCTCGAAGGCGGCCAGCTGCTCCACCGGGTCGTTCTGCTCGGAGTAGGCGTTGCACAGCTCGAAGCCGGCGACGATGAGCTCGAACCGCTCGACGTAGGCCGGGTCGTCGCGGTGGGTGCGGGCCAGCGGCGAGACCTCGCGCGGGTAGTCGGTGCAGAAGACCGGGCCGACGATCGAGTGCTGCACCTGCTCGTCGTAGACCTCCTTCATCAGCCGGCCCGGTCCCCAGCCGGCCTCGTACGGGATGCCCAGCCGGTCCAGGACGGCGCGCGCCTCCCCGATCGGCATGCCGGGGTGCATCGTGGCGCCGGTGACCTCGGCGATCATGTCGGCGAAGCGCTTCCGGGGCCACGGGGTCGCGGCGAGGTCGATGGCCTGCCCGCCGTGGTGCACGGTGAGGTCGGCGGCGTCCGGGCCCAGCGCGGCCCGGGCGGCGCCGGTCACCATCCCCTCGACCAGGTCCATCATGTCGGTGTAGTCGGCGAAGGCCTGGTAGGCCTCCAGCATCGTGAACTCCGGGTTGTGCCGGGTGTCGATGCCCTCGTTGCGGAACACCCGGCCGATCTCGAACACCCGCTCCATCCCGCCCACGATCAGCCGCTTGAGGTGCAGCTCCAGCGCGATGCGCAGGTACAGGTCCAGGTCCAGCGCGTTGTGGTGGGTGACGAACGGCCGGGCGCTGGCCCCGCCCTGGATGGTCTGCAGCACCGGGCCCTCGACCTCGGTGAACCCGCGGTCCTCGAGGTGCCGGCGGATGGCGCGGACCGCCGCGTGCCGGATCCGGAAGACCTCGCGGGTGCGCTCGTTGACCTCCAGGTCGGCGTAGCGCTGCCGGTAGCGGGTCTCGACGTCGGTCAGCCCCCGGTGCTTGTCCGGGGGTTCCAGCAGCGCCTTGCCCAGGACGGCGAAGTCCTCGACGCACACCGACAGCTCGCCCCGCCGGGTGGTCATCACGGTGCCCTCGACGCCGAGCCAGTCGCCCCGGTCGACGTCGTCGAACTCGCCGTGGCGCGCGGCGCCGAGCACGGAGGTGTCGACGAACAGCTGCACGGCCCCGGTGCGGTCGCGCAGCGAGGCGAAGGTGAGCCGTCCCTGCCGCCGGATCAGCTCCACCCGGCCGGCGATCCGCACCCGGTCCGGCGTCCGGGTGTCCGGTACGAGCGTGGTGTGCGTGCTGCGGATCGACGCGGCCGTCGCGTCGGTCGGGTACCGGTAGGGGTAGCCGGCCACGCCGCGGGCGTGCAGCGCCTCGAGCTTCGCCAGCCGGTGCGCCCGCTGGTCGGGGCGCTGTCCGGCGACGTCGGTCTCGCTGACCATCGCGCCATCCTGGGGACCGGCGTCCGCCCGCGGTCGGCATCCACCGACGGGGGCGGGATCGTGCCGCACCGCGCCGGTGCGTCGCTGCGCTGCTGACCGGGGCGGTCGCTGCCCGTGCGGTCGGCCCGGTCAGCCGCTCACTCGGTCGCCGGCCCGGTGGGCACCCCGCCGCCGACCACGTAGGTCCGGGCGTTGGTGAACTCCAGCGCGCCGGCCTCGCCGAGCTCACGCCCGTAGCCGCTGCGCTTGGTCCCGCCGAAGGGCAGCCGGGGGTCCGAGGCGACCACGGCGTTGACGAACAGCGCCCCGGAGGTGATCCGCCGGCCGACGGCCAGCGCGTGCCCGGGGTCCGCGCTCCACACGCTGGCTCCCAGCCCGTACCGGGTGGCGTTGGCCAGGCGTACCGCCTCGTCGTCGTAGGCCACCACGACCACCGCCGCGACCGGTCCGAACGTCTCCTCGGCCAGCACCGGCATGTCCAGGGTGACGTCGGTGACCACGGTCGGGGCGAAGAACGCACCCGGCCCCGCCAGCGGTGCGCCGCCGGCGAGCACCCGGGCGCCGGCGGCGACCGACTCGCGGACCTGGCGCTCCAGGCCCTCGCGCAGGTCGGCGCGCGCCAGCGGGCCGACCTGCGTCGCCTCGTCGCGCGGGTCACCGACCTGCAGCCCGCGCACGGCCTCGGCGAAGCGGGCGGTGAACTCCTCCGCGACGTCCCGGTGCACGACGAAGCGCTTGGCCGCCAGGCAGCTCTGCCCGGAGTTGAGGAACCGGCTCCGCACCGCGCCGGCCACGGCGGGCGCCACGTCGGCGTCGGCCAGGACGACGAACGGGTCGGAGCCGCCGAGCTCCAGCAGGCTCTTCTTGACGGCCCGGCCGGCCGCGGCCGCGACGGCGGCGCCGGCCCGCTCGCTGCCGGTCAGGCTGACCGCGGCGACCCGGTCGTCCGCGATGAGCGCCCGGCTCGCCTCCGGCACGTCGTCCTCGGCCACCACGATGCTGCGGAAGACGTCCGCCGGCAGGCCGGCGTCGCGGAGCACCCGCTCGATGGCGAGCGCGCAGCCGGTGACGTTCGGGGAGTGCTTGAGCACGGCGGTGTTGCCCGCCAGCAGGGTCGGGGCGGCGAACCGCAGCACCTGCCAGAACGGGAAGTTCCACGGCATGACGGCCAGGACGACGCCGATCGGCTCCTGCGCCACCCAGCTGCGCTGCTGCCCACCGGTGTCGACCGGCCGCGGGGCGAGGAAGGCCGGCCCGGAGTCGGCGTAGAAGTCGCACGCGGTCGCGGACTTCTCCACCTCGGCCCGGGCCTCGCTGATCGGCTTGCCCATCTCCGCGGTCATCAGCGCGGCCAGCTCGCCGGACTCCTTGCGCAGCTGCGCGCCGATCGCCCGGACCAGCTCGGCGCGTTCCGCGACCGGCCGCGCGGCCCAGGCCGGCTGGGCGGCGTGCACGCCGGCGAGGACCTGCAGGACCTCGCCGACCCCGGCCGCCGGGTAGGTGGCCAGCACCTGCCCGGTGGCCGGGTCGACGGTGGTGACCTCAGGCATCGATCGTTTCGTAGGTCTTCACGCTGCGCTCGGCCAGGTACTCGAGGATGTAGCCGAACACGTTCTCCTGGAAGTGCGGCGTGGCCTTGTGGTCCTCGTAGGCCTGGGCGTCGGCGTACTGCTCGTACAGGAAGAAGGTCTCCGGGTCCTCGGGGTTGACCTGGGCTTGGTAGAAGACGTTGCCCGGCTCGGCCCGGGACAGCGGCGTCATCTTCCTGATCACCTCGGTGACCCGCTCGGCCTCTCCGGGCTTGGCCTTCCAGGTGGCTGCGACGACGAACGCCATGTCAGTGGTCCTTCCGGTTGGGTGTGCCGACGGTGTTGCGGAGGACGCCGATCGGGCCGGCCTCCATCTCGATGACGTCCCCCGGCTGGATCCAGCGGTCCAGCTCGAGGCCCGAGCCCCCGGTGGCGGTGCCCGAGCCGAGCACCTCGCCGGGGAGCAGGGTCTGGTCCTGCGCGGCGTAGGCGATCAGGTCGCCGAACGAGTGGTGCATGGCGGAGATGCGGTCACCGCCCCACCGCTCGCCGTTGACCCGGACCTCGAGCTCCAGGGTGTCCAGGTCGACCTCGTCCGGGGTGACGATGCACGGGCCGAGCGCGTTGGAGCCGTCCCACTCCTTCGCCTTGGCCGGGCCCATGCCGATCGGCAGCTCCCGGCGCTGCACGTCCCGGGCGGACACGTCGTTCCAGATCGTGTAGCCGAAGACGAAGCCGAGGGCGTCCTCGGCGCGGACGTCCCGGCACCGCCGGCCGATGACGGCCGCCAGCTCCAGCTCGTGGTCGAGCTGCGCGCTGTAGGAGGGCCACGGCAGCACCGTGTCCGGGCCGGTGACCGTCGTCCCCGTGCTGCGGTAGAAGACCGGGGTGTCGTACCACTCCGCGGGCACCGCGCGGCCCAGGTTCCGGTAGGCGTTGAGCAGGTGCCCCTCGAAGGCGAGGAAGTCGCGGAAGGACCGGGGGACCAGCGGGGCGAGCAGCCGCGCGCCCGGCACCGCCCGCTCCGCCGCGATCGGCGCGCCGGCCTCGATGAAGGCCACCATGTCGCCGTCGAACCCGACGTCGAGCACGGTGCCGCCGTCGAGCCGACCCACCCGCGGGGCGTCGCCCGGGGACGGCGACGCGAAGGTCACGAACCGCACGGTCAGATGGTGGTGATCGGCCGCGACTGCAGCAGGTAGAGGTCGCCTGCGGCGTCGAAGGCCCACTCGATGTCCTGCGGCTGCCCGTGCAGCCCGGCGAGCGCCAGCCCCATCTGCGCCAGCGCGACGCACTCGCCGTCGCTGAGCACGCGCTCGGAGTCGACGATCTTGGACTTCTTCACGTCCCCCGCGCGGGAGAGCGTGTAGTTGTCCGGGGTGGTCTCGCCGGACACGACCGCCTCGCCGAGCCCGCGAGCCGCCTCGACCACCATCCGGTCCTTGCGGCCGTGCACCGGGTCGACGGTGAACAGGACGCCGGACTTCTGGCTGTCGACCATCTGCTGGACGACGACGGCCATCGCCACGTCCTCCAGCGACCCCTTCTCCTGCCGGTAGAAGACGGCGCGGTCGGTGAAGAAGGACAGCCAGCACTCCACGACGTGGTGCAGCACCGCCTCGAGCCCGTCGGTGTTGAGGAAGGTCTCCTGCTGGCCGGCGTAGCTGGCGCCCGCCGAGTCCTCGGCGCAGGCCGACGACCGGACGGCGACCAGGCCGGTGAGCCGGGCGTACTCGGCCTCGATCAGCTCGCGGGGCGGCTGGGCGGCGGCCACCAGCGCGCGGGCGGCCTCGACGTCCTTGTGCCGCATCGCGTCCCGCAGGGCCGCGGTGTCGACCGCGGCCTCGAAGGCCGCCGAGGTGATGACGAACCCGGGCGGGACGGGCAGCCCCTCGGCGGTCATGGTGGCCAGGCTCGCGCCCTTGCCGCCGGTCAGCTCGACCTCCTGGCAGCGGGGGTCGGCGAAGGGCAGCACCAGCGGGGCGTCCGTCGGCACGGTGGTCTCCTCGGTCGGGGGGAGGGTGGCGGTCATCAGAGGGCACCGACCGGGGCCGAGGCCGGGACGTCGCTGACGATCTCCACGCGGCCGGTGGAGCCGTTGACCCTGACCCGGTCCCCGGTCTTGATCCGGCGGGTGGCGTCGGAGGTGCCGACGACGGCGGGGATGCCGAACTCGCGGGACACGACGGCGGGGTGCGAGGCCATGCCGCCGGCATCGGTGACCAGGCCGGAGATCTTGGTGAACAGCACGACCCAGGACGGGCTGGTCATCCGGCAGACGATGATCTCGTCGCGCTGCACCTCGCCGAACTGCTCGGCGGAGAGGACGACGCGGGCGGTGCCCTCGACGACGCCGGCCGAGGCCGGCAGGCCGGGGATCTCGGCGTCGTGCGAGGGGGCCGGCCGGTTCAGCTTCTCCGGGAAGGCCCACAGCGACCAGTAGGGGAAGCCCACCTGGTCGGCGGTGGCGGTGCCGATCCAGTCCCGTGGCCGCACCTCGTAGGCGTCCTCCCGAGCGTCCCGGCGGTCACCGACCAGCTCCTGGGCGTCGAAGGAGTTGCTGCCGGCCATCAGCCGGCGCAGCTCGTTGTAGCGGAGGTACATGACGTCCTCGGCGTCGTCGAGCCGGCCCTCCTCGACCAGCTTGCGGCCGATCGCGACGAGCACCAGCCGCACCCGGGCGTTGGTGCCCTGGTCGATGTAGAAGTGGTGGTCCGGGGTGAGCGGGTTCATCCGCAGGCTGAGCTCGAGCGCCCGCTCCAGCTCCTCGTGCGCCGGCCCGGGCTCGACGCCCTCGAACACCTCGGCCTTGGCCTTCTCCAGGTCGTCGGCGACGGCCTGCAGCTCGGCCGGGTAGTCGTAGTCGCTCTCCAGGTAGCCGCGAATCGCCTCGACGATCGGCGCCGGGTCCTCCCGCCACGTCCGGAACGAGAACTCGTGGGCGTACATCGACTTGTAGCCGAAGGTCTGCTGGTAGGGCTCGATGTGCTCGGCGATGAAGGCCCGGCCGGCCTCGGTGCCCTCCAGCGCCCGGAGCACGTCGCCGGCGGTGGCCTTCTCGAACGCGCGGGCGACCTCGCCCTGCTCCTTCGCGACCAGCTCCTTGATCTTCCAGAGCTCCTCGATGGAGTCCCAGTTGCGGTTGACCGTCGAGCTCTGCAGCCGGCCCATCAGGGCGGAGTGGTCGCCCTCGCCCTTGGCGGCGGCGACCGCGGCGTTCAGCGCCAGGGTCGAGGAGAACTGGGCGAAGTTGAGCACCCAGTGGATCTGCCAGTGCCGGTCGTGCATGTCGATCGCGTCCTCGAGCAGGATCGCGAGCTCGACCAGGCTGGCGGCGTCGTGGTCGTAGGTGTCGAAGCGGACGAAGTTGCGCTCCATCTCCGGGCGCAGCCGGTCCCGCCACCAGACGAGGAAGTGCTCGGCGTAGTAGGGGAGCGTCCAGCCCATGTAGGCGCCGAGCTCGGCCGGGTCCTCGGCGTCCAGCGGCACGCGCGGGGTGTACCGCGCTCCGTACTCGGAGGCCTCCGCGGACAGCCCCGGGGTGGCCGGGATGGCCGCCGTGTACACGTAGCCGTTGACGACCTTGGAGATCCAGTCGGACGCGAACGGCGTGCCGAAGCGCCGGAACATGTAGTCGCACTTGAGCCACCAGCCGCCGATGTCGGCGTACATCGGCGAGATCGGGTTGGGGATGTGCAGGTCGTCGTGCACCCAGAAGAGCTCCTGCTGGCCCTCCTCCCACTGCACCGGGAACTCGTCGTCCCCGAAGAAGGTCGCCAGGACCGTGTCGTCGCTCATGCCCACTCCGTCGTGAGTCGTGTCTGGTGCCGTACCGGCGCGGTGCTCCCGGCAGCCGTTGCGGGCCCGCGCGGCGAACAATCGATAATCAAGCAGATGGGTGCGACACGCGTCAACCCTCTGCGGTGACGCAGGTCGCACGAGGGTCCCGGACGCGTCGGCCTGGCGTGCCGGCGCTTGACAGCGCGCGGAGCTGCGGGGCTCACTATCGATAACCGCGCCGCCGCAGCGGAGGCGATCGATGAGAGGGGCCCCGCATGGCACCGGCGCCGCAGCGTCCCGTCCTGCTCCGGGAGGCGATCAAGGAGCGCATCGTCGAGCGCATCCTCGACGGGACCTACGGGCCGGGGGAGCGCATCGTGGAGAGCGCCGTCGCCGCGGAGTTCGGCGTCAGCCAGGCCCCGGTCCGGGAGGCGCTGCGCGACCTGGAGGCGATGCGCTTCGTCGAGTCCCAGCCGCACCGCGGCGCGCGGGTGCGCGAGGTGAGCACCGAGGAGCTCGTCCAGATCTACCCGGTGCGGGCGGCGCTGGAGGAGGTGGCCGGCCGGGAGGCGGCGCCGCGGATCACCGAGGAGCAGCTCGCGCTGCTCGGTGAGGAGCTCGCCGGCATGCGCCGGGCCGCCGACGCCGGCGACCTGCACGCGCTGATGGTCCACGACACCCGCTTCCACGAGGTGATCGTCGAGGCCGCCGGCAACCAGGTGCTGCTCGACGTCTGGCGCTCCCTGCGGGTGGAGGCCCGCAGCCTGGTCAGCGCGCTGAAGAGCCACTCCGACCTGCACTCGATCGCCGAACTGCACCGGCCGGTGCTGCAGGCCGTGCAGTTCCGCGACCCCGACTTCCTGGGCCGGGAGATGCGCGCCCACATCGAGTTCTTCGGCGCCTCGGTCATCTCCCACCTGCGCAAGGGCGCGCCCCCGGCGCCTCAGGCAGCGGTCGGTTCGACCCCCAGGTAGCGGCGCTGGGCGTCGGTGTCGGCGAGCAGCTGCGCCGACGTGGTCTCCAGCGCGACCTCGCCGTGCACCATGACCAGCAGCCGGTCCGCCACGGCGGTGGCCATGCCGAGGTTCTGCTCCACCAGCAGCAAGGTGAGCCCCTCGGCGACCAGCGTCCGGCAGGTCTCGGTCAGCTGTTCCACGATCGCCGGCGCCAGGCCCTCGGACGGCTCGTCCATGAGCAGCAGCTTCGGGTTGGTCAGCAGCGCCCGGCCGATGGCCAGCATCTGCTGCTCGCCGCCGGACAGCATCGCCGCGCTCACCTTCCGCCGCTCGGCCAGCCGCGGGTAGAGGTCGTAGACGGCGTCGACCGTCCACTGCCCGCGGGTGGCCAGCGCCCGGCTGAGCATGCGCAGGTGCTCGTCGGTGGTGAGCGAGGGGAAGATCCGCCGGCCCTGCGGCACGTAGGCGATGCCCCGGCGGCAGATGTCGTAGGACGGTCGGCCCAGGATCTCCTCGCCGTCCAGCCGGATCGAGCCGCGGGCCGAGGGCGGGGTGATCCCCATGATCGCCTTGCACAGGGTGGACTTCCCCATGCCGTTGCGGCCGACGATGCCGGTCGAGCGCTGCCCGACCGAGGCCGACAGCGCGTTCAGCACGTGCGCGCTGCCGTAGTGGGCGTCGAGGCCGGAGATCTCCAGCACCTGCTCAGACATGGGCCTTCCCCAGGTAGAGGTCGTGGACGCGCTGGTCGGCCCGGATCTCGGTCGGCGTGCCCTCGACGATCACGACGCCGTCGTGCATCATCGTCACCCGCTCGGCCACGGTCAGGGCCACGTCCATGTCGTGCTCGATCAGGAGCAGCGTCACGTCCCGGTCGAGGGACAGCAGCAGCGCGGTGAGCAGCTGCCGCTCCGACCGGGACAGACCTGCCGCCGGTTCGTCCAGCAGCAGCATCCGCGGCTCGGCCACCAGCGCCAGGCCGATCTCCAGCTGCCGCTGCTCGCCGTGCGACAGGTCGCCGGCGAGGGTGGCCAGCCGGTCGGTCATGCCGACGCTCTCCGCGGTCCGCCGGGCCTGCTCCCGGGCCGTGCGGTCGCGGCCGGTGCGCAGCAGCCGGAGGCGGCCGCCGGACACCCCGATGGCCGCCAGGTACAGGTTGTCCTCGACCGTCAGCCCGGTCAGCAGCCGGGAGGTCTGGAAGGTCCGGGACAACCCCATCCGGGTCCGCTGCCGGGCGCCCAGGCGGGTGACGTCGGCGCCGAACAGCTCGATGCTGCCGGCGGTGGGGGTGTCCGCCCCGGCGACCAGGTTGAACAGGGTGGACTTGCCGGCCCCGTTGGGCCCGAGCACGGCCCGGCGCTCACCGGGTGCGATGTCGAGCGCCACGTCGCCGACCGCGACCACCCCTCCGAAGCGCCGGGTCAGGCCGCGGACCCGCAGCACGGGACCGGTCGCAGCGCCGGTCATCGGGCACCTCCGGAGGACACCGGGACGGGGGGCGCGGGGGTGCTCGGCGCGGCCGGTGGAGGCGCTCCGCCCGCAAGGCGGTGGCGCAGCCAGGAGCCCGCGCTGCCGAGCAGGCCGACCACGCCGCCGGGGGACACCAGCACGATGACCAGGAAGACCACGCCCAGCCAGGTGGTGAAGCGGTCGGTCCACCCGCGCAGGTAGGTGTCGCAGAGGGTGTAGATGAGCGCGCCGACCCAGGCGCCCTCGAGCCGGTTCAGCCCGCCGATGACGGCCGTGGTCAGCACCAGGATGGCGATCGCCAGCGAGATCGAGCCGGCCGACATGCGCGTGTTCGACCACGCCGAGAGGACCCCGGCCGCGCCGGCGACCGGTGCGGCGAGGGTGAACCCCAGGATGCGGTGCAGCCGCACGTTGTAGCCCAGCGCCGCCATGCGGACCGGGTCGTCGCGCACGCCCTGCAGGGCCAGCCCGAACGCCGTCCGGGAGACGTGCCGGAGGCCCAGGAAGGCCAGGACGGAGACGACGAGCAGGAACCAGTACATCCGGGCCGGGTCCTGGACCGGGTCGCCGAGCACGGCGGGCGGTCGGACGCCGTTGATGCCCTCGTGCGCCCCGAAGGTGGGCACCGCGGCGAAGTAGAAGTAGGTCACCTGGGCGAAGGCCAGCGTGATGATGAGGAAGTAGATGCCCTGGCTGCCGCTGGCCACCGCGCCGAAGAGCAGGCCGACGGCGGTGGCGGCGAGGATGCCGGCCAGCGCCGCGGCCCACGGGTCCCACCCGGACTCCACCGACAGCCGCGCGGCGATCAGCCCGGCCACGCCGAACAGCGCCGTCTGGGCCAGCGACACCATGCCGCCGTAGCCGGACAGGAAGGTCAGGCTCACCGCCACGATCCCGAGCCACAGAGACGTGAGGCCGACCTGGCTGGTGAAGAAGGTGGTGCACAGCACCGGTACCAGGGCGACGACGACGAGCACCACCGCGAGCGCACCGCGGGTGCCGAGGGTCAGCATCCGGTCCATCGTCATCGTGCCTTCCCGAAGAGTCCGGTCGGCCGCACCGCGAGGATCACGGCGAGCAGCACGAAGGTGAGCAGGGCGGAGAGGTTGGAGTACTCGGCCGGCAGGTACGCCCCTGCGTACTGGTCGACCAGGCCCAGCAGCAGCGCGCCGAGGGCCGCGCCCCCGAGGCTGCCCATGCCGCCCACGATCACCACGACGAGCGCGCTGACCAGGAAGGACTGGTCCTGACCCGGGGCCAGGGACAGCGCCGTGCCGGCGAAGACGCCACCCAGGCCGGCCAGCGCGGAGCCGACGAAGAAGGCGGCCGCGAACACCCGCTGGACGTTGACGCCCAGGGCCGAGGTCATCTGGGTGTCGTCGACGCCGGCCCGGACGACCATGCCGACCCGGGTGCGGGTGTAGACCAGCCAGAAGAGCAGGCCGACCACGAGGGCGGCGACCAGCATCGCGAGGCGGAACCGCGGGTAGGAGAGGTCGTAGACACCCAGCGACAGCGGCTGGGCCAGCCACTCGGGTGGCGCGATCGCCGTCGGGGTGGCGCCGAAGTGGGCCAGCATCTGGTCGGCCAGGATCAGCGAGACGGCGATGGTGATCAGCGCCTGCCGGAGGTCCTGGCCCTGGTTCCAGCGCAGGAACAGCTGGTGCACGACCAGGCCGACCAGCCCGCTGGCGCCCATCGCCAGCACGGCGGCCAGCCACCAGGACATGCCGGCGTCCTGCACCAGCTCGAGCGCGACGTAGCCGCCGAGCAGGAACAGCGCGCCGTGGGCGAGGTTGGTGACCCGGAGCAGGCCGAAGATCAGCGTCAGCCCGCTGGCGCTGATGAAGTACAGCCCGGCCAGGGTGAGGCCGTTGAGCGTGATGAGGATGAACGTCGGGACGTTGCCCTCGGTGCCGAGGCCCTTCTCGAAGGCCTGCAGCAGCACCCCCAGCAGCCCGAGGACGCCGACCACCACGGCGGCCGTGGCAGCCACCGGGAGCCGTGGACGCGGTCGGGGGGTGGAGCGGCTGGCCGCTGCTGTCCGTGTCGCCATCAACGCACCGAGCCCTTCGCGCCCTTGCGGGGGAACCGATAATCGATTAGGCATGTCACCACATGACCTGAGGCACGTCAAGGAGCCGCCGTGAGCCCGCCGACCGTCGTCCTCGTGGGCACCCTGGACACCAAGGGGGACGAGTACGCGTTCCTGCGCGACCGGCTGCAGGCGGCCGGCGTCGGCACCCTGCTGGTGGACGTCGGCACCCAGGGCGTCGCGCGCACCCCGGCCGACGTGCCGCGCGAGGAGATGGCCGCCGCGGGCGGGTTCGACCTCGCCGACCTGACCGACCGGGGGGCGGCCGTGCAGGCCATGTGCGCGGCCGTGCCCGGCGTCGTGCGCCGGCTGTTCGACGAGGGCCGCTGCTCCGGGGTGCTCGCCGCGGGTGGGTCGGGCAACACCGCGATCGCCACCGCTGCCATGCGGGCCCTGCCCGTGGGTGTGCCGAAGCTGGTGGTCTCCACCATGGCCTCCGGTGACACCGCCGCCTACGTCGACGTCAGCGACGTGACCCTGATGCCGGCCGTCACCGACGTGGCAGGCCTGAACTCCGTCTCGGCGCGCATCCTCGCCAACGCGGCGGCCGCCATGGCCGGCATGGTCAGCGCGCCGCCGGTCGACCTGGGGGAGTCCCGCCCGGTCGTCGCGGCGACGATGTTCGGTGTCACCACACCGGCGGTCACCACTGCGCGGGAGGAGCTGGAGCGCCGCGGTTACGAGGTGCTCGTCTTCCACGCCACCGGCACCGGCGGGCGCAGCATGGAGAGCCTGGTCGAGTCCGGGTTCGTCACCGGCGTCCTGGACCTGACGACGACGGAGCTCGCCGACGACCTGGTCGGCGGTGTGCTCTCGGCCGGGCCGCACCGGCTCGAGGCCGCCGGTCGGGTGGGCGTGCCGCAGGTGGTCTCCCTCGGCGCGCTGGACATGGTCAACTTCGGCCCGCGGGAGTCGGTCCCGGCACGCTTCGCCGACCGCACGCTCTACGTGCACAACCCGAGCATCACGCTGATGCGCACCACGCCGGAGGAGTGCGCCGAGCTCGGCCGCCGGCTGGGCGCGAAGCTCTCGGCCGCCACCGGACCGGTCGCGCTCTTCGTCCCGCTGCGCGGCATCTCGGCGATCTCCGGGGAAGACGGCCCCTTCGCCGACCCGGACGCCGACGCGGCGCTGCTCGCCGGGCTGCGCGAGACGCTCGCGCCGTCGGTCGAGGTGCACGAGGTCGACGCGCACGTGAACGACCCTGAGTTCGCCGTCGCCATGGCGGCGCGGCTCGACGAGTTCCTGGGAGGAGCACGATGAACGGCCTCGATGCGCGGCAGCGGCTGCGGGACACCCGGGCGGCCGGCGGCACCATCGTCGGCGCCGGAGCGGGCACCGGCCTGTCCGCGAAGTGCGCGGAGGCCGGTGGTGCCGACCTGATCATCATCTACAACTCCGGTCGCTACCGGATGGCCGGCCGCGGGTCGCTGGCCGGGCTCATGCCCTACGGCGACGCCAACGCCATCGTGCTGGAGATGAGCGCCGAGGTGCTGCCGGTCGTCCGGGACACCCCCGTGCTCGCCGGGGTCTGCGGCACCGACCCCTTCCGCCTGATGGACCGGTTCCTGCGGCAGATCGAGGACGCCGGCTTCGCCGGGGTGCAGAACTTCCCGACCGTCGGGCTCATCGACGGCACCTTCCGGGCCAACCTCGAGGAGACCGGGATGAGCTACGCGCAGGAGGTGGAGATGATCGGCCTGGCCGCCGAGCGGGGCCTGCTCACCGCGCCCTACGTGTTCGACGTCGCCTCCGCCGAGGCCATGGCCCGGGCCGGTGCCGACGTGCTGGTCCCGCACATGGGGCTCACCACGAAGGGCAGCATCGGCGCGCAGACCGCCCGCACGCTGGACGACTGCGTCGCGCTGGTGCAGGAGATGCACGACGCAGCGGTGGCGGTCGACCCCGACGTCATCGTGCTGTGCCACGGCGGGCCGATCGCCGAACCGGAGGACGCCCAGTACGTCCTGGAGCGCACCCGCGGTGTGGTCGGCTTCTTCGGTGCCTCCAGCATGGAGCGCCTCCCGACGGAGGTGGCGATCACCGAGAACATGCGGCGGTTAAAGGCGGTGCGCACCGCTCCTTGACGGGCGCAGGTCACCGTCGTAGCTTTCTCATCGATCATCGATGATTCAGACGGTGGCGCGGCCTCCGGACGTCCGGCGGGCTGACCGCGCGATCACCGGGATCATGGGCGGAGGCGCGCGGCAGGCGCTCCCCTCGACCAGCCAGAACTGGAGGTGGCCATGTCCGGCCCCGACGCCCTCACCCGCAGCGTGCTCGCCGACCAGGTGAAGGAGCGACTGCTGGAGGCGATCCTGGACGGGTCGTACCCGCCCGACTCCCGCATCGTCGAGACGGCGGTCGCCAAGGAGCTCGGCACCAGCCAGGCGCCGGTCCGCGAGGCCCTGCGGGGGCTCGAGGCGCTCGGCATCGTCGAGATCACCCCGTTCCGCGGGGCCCGGGTCCGCCGCCTGGACGTCGCCGAGCTGCTCGAGGCCTACGTCGTCCGCTCGGCGATCGAGGTGCTCGGTGCCCGGCTGGCGGTGGCCCGGCTGACCGACGACGACGTGGCGGCGCTGGCACGGATCGGCGAGGACATGCGCCGCGTCGCCGACGCCGCCGACGGCCGGGCCCTGGCCATCGTGGACGCCAGCTTCCACGAGAAGATCATGCAGCTGTCGGGCAACAGCACGCTGCTGCGCGTCTGGCGCTCGCTGGAGCCGATGTCACGCACCTACATCACGCTGGTCGGCCCGAACTCCGACCCGCAGTGGACCTGCGGCCTGCACGACCCGATCCTCGAGGGCATCCACCGCCGGGACGCCGACGCGGTCGTGGCGGCCATCGAGCACCACTTCGACGAGGTGCGCGAGCGGCTGGCCGGCTCGCTGGCCGGGGTCGCCGAACAGCAGGACTCCGCAGCGCAGCAGCCGGCCACCGGGACGTCCTGACCCGCACCGCTCCAGCACCTGGGCAGATCCCTGCCCGGCCCACCCCCGATGACGAGGGAGACCACGTGAGGACCATCCAGCACTGGATCGACGGCGCGGAGACGAGGGGGGACTCGACCCGCGTGGCCGCCGTGTTCGACCCCGCGACCGGCGAGCAGCAGGCCGAGGTCCTCCTCGCCGAGCAGGCCGACGTGGACCGGGTGGTGGCCGCTGCGGCGGCTGCGTTCGAGGACTGGTCGCAGTCCTCGTTGTCCCGGCGGACCGGGATCCTCTTCGCGTTCCGCGAGATCCTGCACCGCCGCAAGGACGAGGTCGCCGCGGCCATCACCGACGAGCACGGCAAGGTGCTCTCCGATGCGGCCGGCGAGGTCCAGCGCGGCCTCGAGGTCGTCGAGTTCGCCTGCGGCATCCCGCAGCTGCTCAAGGGCGAGTACTCCGACCAGGTGTCCACCGGGGTGGACAGCTACAGCTTCCGCCAGCCGCTGGGCGTGGTCGCCGGCATCACGCCGTTCAACTTCCCGGCGATGGTGCCGATGTGGATGTTCCCGGTGGCGATCGCCTGCGGGAACACCTTCGTGCTCAAGCCCAGCGAGCGGGACCCCTCGGCCGCGGTGCTCCTGGCGGAGATGTGGGCCGAGGCCGGTCTGCCGCCGGGCGTCTTCAACGTCCTGCACGGTGACAAGGTGGCCGTCGACGGACTGCTGGACCACCCCGACGTCGCCGCCGTGTCCTTCGTCGGGTCCACGCCGATCGCTCAGTACGTGCACGAGCGCGGCACCCGCAGCGGCAAGCGCGTGCAGGCGCTCGGCGGGGCGAAGAACCACGCCATCGTGCTGCCCGACGCCGACCTCGAGTTCGCCGCCGACCACCTGGCCGCCGCGGCGTACGGCTCGGCGGGGGAGCGGTGCATGGCCATCTCGGCGACCATCGCGGTCGGCTCGGTCGGCGACGAGCTCATCGACGTCCTCGACCGGCGCAGCCGCGCGGTGCGCGTCGGGCCGGGCCGGGAGCCCGGCAGCGACATGGGACCGATCGTCACGCAGGCCTCCCGGGACCGGATCGTCTCGCTGATCACCTCGGGGGAGGAGAGCGGGGCGAAGGTCGTCGTCGACGGCCGGGACCTCGTCGTCCCCGGGCACGAGAACGGCTTCTTCGTCGGCCCGACCCTCGTCGACCAGGTGAGCCCGGAGATGGAGGTCTACCGCGAGGAGGTCTTCGGGCCGGTGCTGTCGGTGCTGCGCGCCGGCACCGTCGACGAGGCCATCGACCTGATCAACGCCAACCCGTACGGCAACGGGACGGCGATCTTCACCTCGCACGGCGGGGCGGCCCGGAAGTTCGCCCGCGGCGTGGAGGTCGGGATGATCGGCATCAACGTCCCGGTGCCCGTGCCGATGGCCTACCACTCCTTCGGCGGCTGGAAGAACTCGCTCTT
This sequence comes from Modestobacter excelsi, assembly GCF_005930495.1. GTDB lineage: Bacteria > Actinomycetota > Actinomycetes > Mycobacteriales > Geodermatophilaceae > Modestobacter > Modestobacter excelsi. Next base: position 22,360 of record NZ_SJEX01000003.1, read on the forward strand.
CGGCGAGCACCACGTGCACGGCCCCGACGGCGTGCGGTTCTACACCCGGGCCAAGGTGGTCACCCAGCGCTGGCCCGAGCTCGAGCGGGACGCCTCCTTCGACATGCCCACCGCGCGCTAGAGCCGCGTCGCCCAGCGCCACCTCGGCCGCCGACCGGCGGCGGGCCGTCCGGCCCGTCGCCGGTCGGCGCGTGCCCGCAGAACAGCAGGTCAGCCGCGTACCGGCGACGCCGGCCGGCCGTTGGAGACGTTTCGGCAACGGGCCGGGGCCGACCCCTTGACGGCGCCAAAATGTGATCTCTACCATCCGGTTCATCGTCAATCGATTATCGGTTGATCAGCCCGGGAGCGGTCCGCCGTTCCCCAGCCAGGGAGCAGGAGAGTCAATGAGGACACCCAGGAGCCGGCTGAGTGGTGCGGGGAGGCTCGCGGCCGTCACGACCGTTGTGATGCTCGGCCTCGTCGCGTGCGGCGGTGGCAGCGGCGGTGGGGACGACGCGGCGAGCACGGGGTCGGAGTCCGCAGCCGCACCGGCGGACGCTCCCGAGGGAGCCATCAAGATCGGTGTGCTGACGACCTGCGGTGGTCCGTTCGCCACGTTCGAGGGCCAGTCGCTGTCCGGCGCCAAGTACGCGCTGATCGACCAGGCCGGGGGCAAGGCCGACGGCGCCGAGCCGCAGGACCAGGTGACCGGCGCGACCGTGGCCGGCACGCCGGTCGCGGTCAGCTACGGCTGCTCGGACGCGACGCCGGACAAGGCGGTCGCCGAGGCCCGCCGCCTGGTCGAGAACGTGGGCGTGCAGATCCTGCTCGGCCCGCTCTCCGGCGACGAGGGCGTCGCCGTCGCGGAGTACGCCAAGAGCCAGCCCGACGTCACCTTCGTCAACGGCACGTCCGGCGCGCAGTCCACGACCCTGTCGGTCAAGGCCCCGAACTTCTTCCGCTTCGGCGGCGACGGCGCGCAGTGGATGGCCGGCCTGGGCACCTACGCCTACAAGGAGAAGGGCTGGCGCAAGGTCGCCATCCTCGGCGAGGACTACTCCTACCCCTACACGCAGGCCGCCGGCTTCGTCAGCGAGTTCACCGCGCTCGGCGGTGAGGTCACCGCCCGCAGCTGGGTGCCGTTGACCCAGACCGACTGGTCGTCCCCGGTGGCGCAGCTGCCGCGCGACGTCGACGGCGTGCTGCTGCTGACCGGTGGCACCAACACCGTGGCGGCGGAGAAGGCGTTCATCCAGGTCGGCAAGGACCCGGGCGACTTCCTGCTCGGTGGCTCGTCGGTCATGGACCCGACCTCCTTCACCGTCGGTGACCAGCTCGACGGCCTGGTCGGCGGCTCGCCGGTGCCGCTGGGCAGCGACGAGCAGGCGTGGCAGGCCTACGTCGACGGGTTCAGCAAGGAGTTCCCCGACGTCGACCCGCAGAGCCTCTTCACGGCGCTGTACTTCAACGGCATGCAGGTGGTCCTGGACGCCCTCGACCAGGTCGGGGGCAAGCTCGACGACCCGGCCGCGTTCCAGCAGGCGCTGGCAGCGGAGGCGCCGACGTTCCCCAGCGGCGCGGTCACCCTGGACGAGAACCGCAACTCGGTCCAGCCCAACTACGTCGTGCAGATCGTCGACAACGGCGGGGAACTCGGCTTCAAGCTGATCTCGACCGTCGAGGACGTCGACCAGACCTTCGGCGGTCTGTTCGGGCCCTCGTCGCCGGACCCGAGCCGCGACGAGCCCGCGAAGGCCACCGGCAACCCGCCGCCGTGGTCGAACGACTGACCGGCTGACCCAGACCCCGTCGGCACGGTGCGCGCCGCGCACCGTGCCGACGGGCACGTGCACCCCCGCACGTGACACGAGGAGGAACGATGACCGAGCTGGCTGACCTGCACGCGACGACGAGCGGGCACGGGGGTGTCGTCCCGCCCCTCCTGCGGATGGCGCAGGAGACCCCGACCCGGCTGTGGAACGACTCGGCCACCCCCGCCGAGCTCTCCGCCGCCATCGGCTGGGGGGCGGTGGGCGCCACCTGCAACCCGGTCATCGCCCTCGCGGCCCTGCGCAGCGACCTGCCCCGCTGGCAGCAGCGCATCCGGGCCCACGCCGCCGCGCACCCCACCGCGACGGAGTCCGACATCGGCTGGGCGATGGTGCAGGAGCTCTCGGTCGAGGCGGCCGCGCTGCTGGCCGACGCCTTCGCCGAGCACCGCGGCCGCAACGGCCGGCTGTCGGTCCAGACCGACCCGCGGCTCCACCGCGATGCCGACGCGCTCGTCGCCCAGGCGGTCGCCTTCGACGCGCTCGCCCCCAACGTGATCGTGAAGATCCCGGCCACCGAGATCGGCATCCGGGCGATGGAGGAGGCCACCTACCGCGGCGTCAGCATCAACGCGACCGTCTCCTTCACCGTGCCGCAGGCCGTCGCCGTCGCCGAGGCGATCGAGCGCGGGCTGCAGCGGCGCGAGGCCGACGGGCACGACGTCAGCTCGATGGGACCGGTCTGCACGATCATGGTCGGGCGGCTGGACGACTGGCTGAAGGCGGTCGCCAAGCGCGACGTCGTCACCGTCGACCCGGGCGTGCTGGAGTGGGCCGGCGTCGCGGTCTTCAAGCGGGCCTACCAGGTGTTCGGCGAACGGGGGTTCCGCACCCGGTTGCTGTCGGCCGCCTTCCGCAACCACATGCACTGGAGCCAGCTCGTCGGTGGTGACGTCGTCATCTCCCCGCCGTTCGAGTGGCAGGTCCGGCTGAACGCGAGCGGGATCGAGCCGGTCGCGCGGATCGACGAGCCGGTCGCCGCCGCCGTCCTCGAGACCCTGTACACCCGGTTCCCCGAGTTCCGGCGGGCCTACGACACCGACGGCATGACGCCGGCCGAGTTCCAGGACTTCGGCGCCACCCGCAAGACGCTGCGCCAGTTCCTGGCTGCGGACGCCGAGCTGGAGGCCCTGGTCCGCGACGTGCTGCTGCCCGACCCGGAGAAGTAGCGGTCCAGCCCCCGCAGGGCCCGCCGCCAGCATGCCGGCGGGCCCGTCGGGTGCCGGGTCGAGCACCCGTTCGCCGTCGGGACCTACGTGTCCGACCACGTGCACACGCGCGGAGACGAGTACTCGGTCGTCACCGAGGGCGAGGTCGGTTCCCGCTCAGGGGACAGGGAGGTGGTGCTCGGCCCGGGTGGCTATTCCGTGACGTCGCCGATCTCTCCGCCAGCGGCGAGACCGAGCTCGCCAGGTTCGTCGCGCTCGTAGGTGAGCTGCAGGTCGTCCTCCCAGGGGCCGCCGTTCCGCGACATGGTGCCCCTGGCGTCGAGCCGGCTGCCATCGCCGGCGACGGTGAGGACCATGCGCTGAGCGAACCCGGCCTCGTCGCGGTGCCACGACACCTCGCCGTCGCCCACCTCGACGGTGTACCGGCGGGAGACGTCCCGCTCGTCGAAGTAGATCATCGTGAAGGTGCCGGCTGCGTCGTCCGAGCCGATCACCGCCACGCCGCTGGGGATCCCCGGCCCATCGATCTCGGAGCGCATCAGCACGAAGGCGCCGCCCTCGTGCCAGGCGAACGACGTACGGCCGTGGAAGGTCGTCCCTGGCACCAGCGGGTGCGTCCCGGTCGTGCGCCAGTCGCCCAGCAACGGCGCCAGCGGTTCCAGTGCGGGGTTGGGTCGCTGCGCCTCACTGCCGATCGGTGTCGTCATCCGCAGGATGGTCCCAGTCCGCGTACGTCATGCCCCCGCTGCGAGGCCGCCCCTCACCGCGACGGCATGGCCCCTCGGCCATTGCCGGCAGGGGGCGCGCTCGACAGCCGCCCGCTCCCTGTCACTCGCGCTGACCGTCGGCGGGCGATGGGAGGGTGACGGCTGTGACGGACCACCTGCGCACCGACCTGAGCAACAGCCGCTTCGAGGAGGTCGACTTCAGCGGGTCGCGCTTCCGGAACGTCTACTTCCAGGACACCGTGATCCGGGGCGCCTGGCTCCAGCGGGTCGAGATCGACGGCCACCTCGACGGTGTGACGGTCAACGGGGTCGACGTCGGCCCGCTGATCGAGGCGGAGCTCGACCGCCGCGACCCCGACCGCACGCTGCTGAGGCCCACCGATGCCGAGGGATTCCGGCGGGCATGGGAGGTCGTCGTGCGCCGGTGGGACGCCGCCGTCCAGCGCGCCCGGGCCCTGCCCGAGGACCTGTTGCACGAGCGGGTCGACGACGAGTGGTCCTTCATCGAGACCCTGCGGCACCTCGTCCTCGCCACCGACGCCTGGGTCCTGCGGGCCGTCCTGGGCGACCCGGCGCCCTACCACCCGCTCGGTCTGGTGCACACCGAGATGCCCGCCGACACCCCGGCAGTGCCTCGTGACACGGGAGCGAGACCCTCCCTCGACGAGATCCTCGCCGTGCGCACCCAGCGGATGGCGACAGTGGCGCGAGTGCTCCACGAGCTGACCGACGAGCAGCTCGACGAGATGACCCAGCCGGTGCTCGAGCCGGGGTACCCCACGTCCGAGTCGTTCCCGGTACGCCGCTGCCTCAGCACGGTGGTCAAGGAGGAGTGGCTGCATCGCGAGTACGCCGAGCGCGACCTCGCCCACCTCGAGCGGCAGTCGGCGTGACGTGACTGTGGCGGGATCAGTGAGCCCGTAGCTCCCGCACCACCAGCTGCCGCGGAGGTCGAAAGCCTCTACGGCGGCCCGACCGGTGGTGGGACGGTGACCAGACCCCCATCGCGCTGGAGGCGTGATGATCTTCCGCTTTCACCTCGAGACGACAGCAACGCCGGATCAGGTCTTCCGCGCCTTCACCGACTTCAGCGACCGCCGCCTGGAGGTGTGGAAGAAGAGCCTGGACCGCAGGAAGTACGAGGTCCGCGAACGGGGTGCCACCTCTGCTGTCGTCAGGGAGGGGAGCGCCGGGACCAAGATCTGGGTCCTCCTGCGCTACGACTGGGAGCCGGGCTTCGTGCGCTGGTCACTGGTGGACAGCGATCACTGTGCTGCGGGGCGTGGTGAGGTCCGGATCAGCCCACGCGACGGTGCCGGCAGCCGCGTCGACGTCCTGATCGACCACTCGCGACCGCGGGGGGTGCGCGGAACGGTGATCCTCCTCGCGCAGCGGGTGCTCGGTCCCGTCCTGTTCCCGAGGATGTGGAAGTCCACGCTCGATCGGTTCGCTGCCGACCAGCAGCAGTTGAGCTGACGGTCCCGCCGCAGGGTGGCGCCACCGCTGCTGGCCTGCGGGAACGACCGCCCAGGTCGTCCTCGCGTCCACACCGCCAGGATGGCCCCCGCAAGCCGGCGGACCTGACCCGAGCAGCCGCGTGTCGCTGTGCTGAGCTCGTGGAAGCCACCTGGCCGGGTTCGGGCATGAGCTCCGCCCCGGTTGTCGGTGGTCTCCGCGAGGATCCCGCGTGGGGTGTCGATCCGGCGCCCTCCCGTTCGTCGTCATGACAACGGTCCGATCCGCGGGCCGCGACGTGAGGAGCCGACATGGCGCAGTACCTGGTGCTGATCTACGAGGACGAGGCCGCCTGGGCCGCCGGCGGGCCGGCCGCAGAGGCCGTGTCGAAGGGGCACGCCGAGTTCGGCCGGGAGCACGCCGAGGTGGTCCTCGGCGGCAACGCGCTGCAGCCGACGGGCACCGCCACGACCATCCGGGACGGTGTGGTCACCGACGGGCCGTTCGCCGAGACCAAGGAGGCGCTCGGCGGCTACTACCTCATCGAGGCCGACGACCTCGACCAGGCGCTCGCGATCGCCAAGGAGGTCCCCACACTGGCCGGGGGCGTCGAGGTGCGCCCGGTTCTGGTCCTCGGCTGAGCTGATGTCCGCGGCCGCCGCCGCCGTGGCGGACGCGCACCGTCGCGAGTGGGCCCGGGTGCTCGCCGCGACGGTGCGCGTCACCCGCGACCTGGACCTCGCCGAGGAGTGCGTCCAGGAGGCGTACGCCCGCGCGCTGACGGTCTGGCAGGAGGGCGTCCCGGCCAACACGGGTGCCTGGCTGACGACGACGGCACGCAACCGGGCGCTCGACGAGTTGCGCCGCACGGCGACGCTGCGCGGCAAGCTGCCGCTGCTGGTCGAGCCCGAGGGCGATCCGGTGTGCGGCGGGGCGTCGCCGTTCCCGGACGACCGGCTGCGGCTGGTGTTCACCTGCTGCCACCCGGCGTTGGCGCCGGAGGCACAGGTCGCGCTGACGCTGCGGCTGCTCTGCGGGCTGACCACCGCGGAGGTGGCCCGGGCCTTCCTGCTGCCGGAGGCGACGATGGCGGCCCGGATCACGCGGGCGAAGAAGAAGATCGCCGCCGCACGGATCCCGTACGCGGTCCCGCCGGCGGCCGAACTCCCGGACCGGGTGGACGCGGTGCTCACCGTCGTCCACCTGCTGTTCACCACCGGGCACACCGCCGCCTCGGGACCGGCACTGCGACGGCCCGACCTGGTGGAGCGCGCCCTGGACCTCGCCCGGATGGTGCGGTTGCTGCTCCCGGGGGACGCCGACGTGGCCGGGCTGCTCGCGCTGATCCTGCTCACCGACGCTCGGCGGGAGACCCGCGTCGGGGCGGACGGCCGCCTGCTGCTGCTCGAGGAGCAGGACCGATCACGGTGGGACGCCGCCGCGATCGCCGAAGGCGTGGCGCTGGTGCGCGAGGCGCTGCGCCGTCGTCCGCCGGGGCGGTTCGCGCTGCAGGCCGCCATCGCAGCCGTCCACGCCGGGGCGCCGCGGTGGGAGGACACCGACTGGCGCGAGGTCGTGGCGCTCTACGACCTGCTCCGCGACAGGTGGCCCTCGCCGGTAGTGGCGCTCAACCGTGCCGTCGCCGTCGGGCTGGCCGAAGGCCCCGCCGCCGGACTCGCCGAGCTGGACCGCCTCGCCGCCGAGCCGCAGCTGGCCCGCTACGGCTACCTGGCCGCGGCGCGGGCGGACTTCCTCCGCCGGCTGGGCCACGCCGACGAGGCCCGGCTCGCCTACGAGGAGGCGTTGCTGCTCACCGAGAACGCGGTGGAGCGCCGCTTCCTGCTCGAGCGGCTGGCCGCGCTGGCATGACCGGAGCGACGAGCCCAGAGCTCGAACACGTGTCCTCGAAGGCGCCTTCTGTCCCTAATCGGCCGACCACGGGACGGCCCGCGTTCCGCTCACGACTGCTGGCTCGACACCGGCGTCTGGACGTCGGGCCGGTGGACGCATCGCCTCCACGAGCACGCACGCCCCGGCTCCGCACGTGAGGAGGCCCGAGATCGCCTCCCACCACGGCCGAGCGTCCCAGGGACCGATCGCGTAGGTGAAGGAGGCGACGAGCGGTGATGCCAGGATCAGCAGCACCGCCGCGGCACTGCTCGCCCAACCGCGGGAGAGCACCGCGACGCGCGCGAACAGGAACGGCGGTACCAGGACCCAGAGCGAGATGGTGACGTTCGAGCCCACGGGGCTGACAACGACGCCCTCGAGACCCGAGCGAAGGGCCGCCAGAGCGACGCCCACCACGATCAGCACGGTCGCGAGGAGGGCCACCGCGGAGGGGAGCCCCGGCTTTCGTCCGGTCAGGGCCCAGGGCAGCGGGAGGAGAGCGACTGCGAGGACGAGCAGCGACGCACCGGCCAGTTGTGCGGCCACCCCCGCGGGCATCCACGGCTCCTGGGGTGGGAGGAAGTCGTAGAGGTGGTCCATCCGTGTCTCGCACTTCTGGGTCTCCTGATCCCCGCGCCATGGGCATGCACCGGCCCAGCGCTGCCAGGACGCGGCGTACAACAGGCCCCCGGACGCCACCAGCGTCGTCGCCACCCAGACCCTCGAGATCCTCAGCACCAGGGCTCCCTCCCACCGCAACGTGTGTGGCGCCTCGGCAGGCAACGTGTCCGTGCTGAGGATCCATCGGTCCGTCGAGTGTCCTGGAGCGGCCGCTCAGGGACATGAAGCGTGGATCAGGCCCCTTGTCATCGACTGCGGGGAAAGAACGGTCGGAGTCCGATGGGACGTCGGAACGGTGTCCAGGCACCCTCGGCCAAGCCCAGCCGGTCGGCCAGCAGCCACAAGACCGCCGGGTTGCAGGCGAGGCCGAGGTGGCTACCGCGGACCTCGACGTTCTCCCGCCGGGCGCGGAGCTCGTACCGGCACGACGCCCAGTCGACGATCCCGTCGGCCCGCGTGTAGACCGACGTAGCTGGCACGCGGAGTGAGCCGCGCTCGGCCCAGGGCCTGGGGAGCGCTGCTGTCGTGCGCAACAGGTCGGTGCCGCCGTCGACGATCCCCGAGGCCGTGCGCACCCAAGGAGCCCATCGCACCACCGGGGTTCCCAGGGTGACGATCCCGCGGACGCTGCCCGGCGCTGCCCGGGCCAGCTCCTGGGCGTACATCCCGCCGAGGCTCCAGCCGACCAGACTGACCCGCCGTCCCGAAGTCTGGTGCAACCGATCGAGGTGCGCGCGCAGTTCCTGCACAACACGGCCTGTGGGACCCCGGTTGATGCCCAGGCTCCACCCGGACACGTTGTGGCCCAGGGCCCGCAGCGCGGTCCGGAGCGACAGCGTGGCGGGGTTGCCGGTCATCAGCCCCGGCAGCACGAGGACGGGGTGGCCGTCACCCCGGCGCGCAGTCGCGAGCATCGGCCAGGTAGCTGCAAGAGCAGCGACGTCCAATCCGGCCCGCGGCGGCTCGGTGAGGAGCGAAGCCCGCGAGGCGACGCGCTTGACGGCAGACACCCGGACAGCATCCCCCACGCGAGACGTCCCCATCGACAGGCCGTCCGAGGCCAGACCTCTCCACCTGACCGAAGTGGTGGCGTCCCTGAAGCCGCCTCGTGTCCCTGGGCAGCCCATCGAGGGACACGGCGAGATAGCCGTCTCGGACGCCGGCGCCCGCGCGGCGGGCTGCGTTCCTACTGCTCTGGAGCGTTGGTCACCCGATACACCCGATAGTCCACGCGGGGTCCAGGAAGTAGCCGGCCCTGCCCGAGGAACATCGTGTGGTTGACCCAGGAGTAGCGCTCGTCACCAGTCTCGAGACGGAGGCTGGTGAAGAAGTACTGATCCCCGAAGTCGGTCGACACGTTCTCGCCGCGGTTGAGAGCGACGAAGTCCGGCGTCACTTCGATGAACCCGGAGTACTGGAAGTAGATGTGGGCGCCGTCGAGGGTCCGCAGGGTCGTTCGAACGTCGACACGGAGGTAGCCGTCAGGGCCGATGAGGCTCCAGTCGGCGCCGGCTCCTACGAGTGCACCCTTGAGGCGCTCACCGGTGAGCTCCCCGCCCGTTATCGTGGCAATGGCGCGTTGCCCGAATGGCCCAGGCCCGACCATGACCACGTCGAGATCGGCGTAGAAGGCGAACTCCTCGACGAGCTGAGCTGCAGGTGCGGGTGCGTTGTCTGCCATGACTCCGCCTTGGGTGCGTTCGAGGTGTCGATCGTAGGAGGCCCGCCCTGCGCCGAGGAGCGGACGGGTTTCGTGCGTCGAGCTTCTACGTGTCAGTGGATTCGGCCGAGGGCGTCGGCGAGCTCGTCGGGCATCGACGTCATGGGCGAATGGGATGACGGGAGCCGGAGACGGTGGTCGGCGGCGGCGGCCATCTGCTCCTGGGCGGCCGGGGGAAGGGCCCGGTCCTGCTCGCAGATGATGTAGGTCGTCGGGTGGCCGCGGTCAGGCGCGGTGCTGGGATCGGTGCCGCTGGCCACTGACTGTGGCAGGAATCGACGAAGGTCGGGATAGGCGCGCTCCGGACCGACGTCGGCGCACAACGCCTGCCGGAGCAGCTCGAGATCATCGGTGGTCCTGAGCGTTCCATCCTCGTGCGGCGACACCCACGTCGGCGGCGGCCCCCCGGCGAGCAGCTCCATCACCAACTGCCCCCGCTGCGGCCAGAACGCGGCGAGGTAGACGCTGTGGGCGACCGCCGGATGATCGGCGAGTTCGGTGATCACCATCCCGCCATAGGAGTGACCCACGAGGACGACGGGTTCCCCGACTCGTTCCACTGCCTGCCTCACAGCATCCGCGTCGGCGGCCAGGCCTCCGAGTGCCGCGGGATCGGTCCCACCGCTCGGTAGCTGCTCGATCACCTCGACGCGATGCCCAGCCTTCCTCAGCCGGTCCGCGACCTCGTTCCAGTACCAGCCCCCGACCCACCCACCGTGCACGAGCACGAAGTTGGTCATCGCAGCAGTGTGATGCTCGTCACTTTCTGACTGCAATGGCCGACCGTCCTGAGTCCCGACCCCGCCGGGCACCTCCATAGGCGGCATGCCGGACGAGGCCGAGCTGTCCTGATCCGTGTCCCACAGGCCGCCTACGGGGTGGGGGGTCAGGCTCGCGGCAGTTCGCGACGGGGCGTCGGGGGCCGGTCGGGCTCAGGCGCCTGGCATCAGCAGGACCGGCTTGACGACCTCGCCGGCCTCGGTGTCGGCGGCCGCCTGGTTGATCTCGTCGAGCCGGTAGTGGGTGATCAGCCGGTCGTAGGGCAGCAGGCCGCGCCGGTGCAGGTACCACAGCCGCGGGATGGTGCGCGCCGGGGTGCTGTCGCCCTGCAGGACCCCGCGCACCGTGAGGCCCTTGGTCATCGCCTCCAGCATCGGGATGCCGCCCAGCTCGCCCGGTGCGGCCGTGCCGACGTAGGCGCAGGTGCCCAGTGAGTCCAGCGAGCGCACCGCCTGGGTCAGCACCTCCGGGACGCCGGTGGTCTCGAACGCGAACTCGACGCCCCGGCCACCGGTGGCCTCGCGGATCGCCTCGACCGGGTCGACGTCGGTGGGGGAGACCAGGTGGGTCGCGCCGAACTCGGCGGCCAGCGCGAGGCGGGAGGCCCGGCGGTTGACCGCGACGATCGTGGTGGCGCCGCACAGCCGCGCGGCCATGATCGCGCACAGCCCCACCGAGCCGGCACCGAAGACCGCGATCGACGAACCGGGGGAGACGCGCAGGACGTCCAGCACGGTGCCCGTGCCGGTCTGCACGCCGCACGCCAGCGGCCCCGCGATGCGCAGGTCGACGTCGTCGGGCACCGGGACCACGCTGCGGGCGTCGGCGACCGCGAGGGTGCTGAACGACGACTGACCGAAGAAGTGGTCGCCGACCGGCTCGCCGCCGGCATCGGTGGTGGCCACGGTGCCGTCCGGACGGCGGCACCCGAACTTCAGGCTCGCGATCGAGTCGCAGTAGGCCGACCGGCCGGTGCGGCACCGCACGCACGTGCCGCAGGACGGGAAGCTGAGGACGACGGGGTCGCCGGGAGCGATGCCGCGGACCTCGCTGCCCACCTCCCGCACCACGCCGGCGCCCTCGTGGCCGACGACCGCCGGCAGCACCCCGGGCCGGGAGTCGCGCACCAGCAGGTCGGTGTGGCACATGCCGGCGGCCACGACCTCGACGAGGACCTCGTCGGGTCGTGGCTCGCCGACCTGCACCTGCTCGACCAGGAACGGGCCGCCCTGCCGGCGCACGACCGCAGCGGTCGCCGAAGCGCTCACTGGGTCGCCGTCAGGCCGCCGTCCAGCGTGAGGACCTGGCCCGTGACGAACGAGGACGCGTCGGAGCAGAAGAACAGCAGGGCGCCGACCAGGTCGTCGGCGTCGGCGATCCGGCGCAGCGGGATGCGCGCCACCAGGTTGTCGTAGAACCCCGGCTGGGCCAGCAGCGACGCCGCCTGCGGGGTGCGCACGAAGGTGGGGGAGATGGCGTTGACCCGGATGCCGTGCTTGGCCCACTCGGTGGCGTGCTGGCGGGTGAGCGCGTCCATGGCGCCCTTGGCGGCGACGTAGGCCGAGTAGCCGGCGTCGATGCCGAGCTGGCCGCGCACCGAGCTGATGTTGAGCACCGAGCCGCCGCGGCCACCGGCGATCATCGCCCGGGCGGCGGCCTGGGAGACCAGCAGCGCCGTCGTCAGGTTCAGGTCCAGGATGCGGTCCCACTCGGCCTGCGGGTACTCCTCGGCGGGGTACAGCGCGGTGCCCGCACCGCCACCGATGCCGTTCACCAGGACGTCGACCCGCCCGAAGGCGTCCAGCGTCTGCTGCACCGCGTCGTCCGCGGCGCCCTTGTCGGCCATGTCGCCGGCGATGACCAGCGCCTCGCCGCCCGCGTTCTCCACCGCCTTGCGGGCCTCGGCCAGCCGCTCCTCGGAGCGGCCGATGACGGCCACCTTGGCGCCGACGGCGGCCAGCGCGCCGCAGGTGCGGACGCCGACACCGCCGGAGCCGCCGGCGACGACGGCGACCCGGTCGCGGAGGGTGAAGCGCTGCAGTTCCTCGGTGGTGGGGCTGGTCATGGCGTGCGGGACCTCCAGGCGTCGGGGGAGCGGGGGCGTCAGCGGACGGGGGCGCGCTTGGCGGTGAACTTGTCCCACAGCGACGCGGCGTTCAGCGTCTGGATGTGGTCCATCATGTAGCCCTGCCCGACGTCGACCGGGCCGAACTGGTCGCGGAAGTCGACCCGCGCGATCGTCTCCTCGCGCGACCAGCCCTTGGCCACCCCGTCGGCGACGGCGCTGGTCCAGGCGAGCAGCACCGACCGCTGGGTGGCCAGGTAGGCCGGGGTCGTGACCGGGCCGTGGCCGGGGACGACCGTGTCGACGTCCAGGCTGCTGATGACGTCCAGGGCGCCGACCCACTGGTCGATGTCGGAGGTCATCAGCCAGGTCTGGCACTCGGAGAAGACCGTGTCACCGGTGAAGACGACCCGCTGCTCCGGCACGTAGACGGCCACCTGGCCGGGGGTGTGGCCCGGGGTGTGGATCAGGTGGAAGGTGGTGTCGCCGACCCGCATCTCCAGGTCCCCGGTGAACACCAGGTCGCCGGCGTTCGGGTCCTCGTAGTAGGTGTCCCGGTCGGGGACGATGTCCGCGGCCTCGGGGTCGTCGGTCGGGATGGCCTCGAGCGCGTAGGCGAACGGGTCGAGGTCCGGCGTCGCCACCATGAAGTTGTCCGCGACGCCGCGGTGGTGGACCACCTCGCCGGCGCCCTTGAACCAGTAGTTGCCGAAGATGTGGTCGACGTGGTGCTCGGTGTTGACCACGTACCGGATCGGGCCGTGCTCCTCGGCCTCGCGGCGCATCGCCACGGCCTTGGTCGGCAGCTGCGGCGTGTCGATGACGACCACCCCCGCCGACGTCACGACGTAGCTGGGGTTGCAGCCACGGATCTCGGTGGACGTGAAGACATGGGGCGTCACGCGCTGCACGACGGAACCTCCTGGAGCGTCGGCGGCCGGGCCGTCCCCGGCGCCACAGTCCCGGCGCGACGAGGACTTCTGGTCGGCGCTGACCGGTCCTCACATAATCGATTCTCGATCCCTCGCCTGTCAACCACCGCAGGTCCACCCGCCCTGACCACCTCGGGCCGGGGGCGGTCACCCGTCGGGGATGACCACCCCCGGCCCGAGGTGGAGTGGTGCTGCGCAACGCGGAGGGGTCAGGGCGCCTCGGGCAGCAGCTGGAGCCGCACCGAGCGGTCGGCGGAGACCTCCGCCTCCAGCCCGGCCAGCCAGCGCGGCTCGCCGATGTCGCCACCGGTGACCTCCACGGCGCAGGCGCGCAGAACCGGGGAGTGGGTGACAGCCACGGTGAAGGCGGTGTCGTCCTCCCGGTCGGCCAGGCTTGCGGCAAAGGTGCGGATGCGGTCGGCCACGGCGGCGGCGTCGTCACCGGGCGGCTCGGGGTGCCGGACCCACCAGCCCACCCGGTCCGGCGCGGTCAGCCACTCGCTGAAGAAGGACACCTTCGCGACGTCGGCCTCGGTGAGACCGGGCACCTGGGCCGCGAAGGCGGCCTCGCTGCTCACCATGTCGACGCGGACCCCGGCGAGGTAGAGGTCGGGGTTGCGGAGCGCGAACGCGACCCCGTCCTCGAGGACCTCGGCCCCCGCCCCGCGCGCCCCCCGGGCGACCGCGGCGGCGGTGTCCCGGGTCCGGCGGGTCTCGCCGCTGATCACCCGGATCGGGCCGTCGGCCCGGCCGGCGAGCCGGCGGCCCACCTCGACGGCGGTCTGCAGCCCCTCCTCGGTCACCGGGACGTCGCCGCGGTGGGAGGTGACCTCACCGTGGCGGAGCAGGAACAGGCGCTGGGTCAAGAGGACCTCCGGGTCGGGGACGAACAGCCGGGACGCCGCCTCGGTGGCGGCGTCCCGGCGACGGGTCGTGGTGGGGACGGGACGGGTCAGCCGGCGGTGGTCACGCTGGCGGCCGGGATCCCGGCCCCCTGGCGCCGCTCCCACTGCTCGACGAAGAGCTCGTAGACGGCGTCGGCGAACGCGGTGTCGTTGATGTTGGCGTCCATCTCGACCACCTGCACGGTCGGGTCGAGCGCGCTCCGCAGGGTGTCCAGCAGCGGCGACACGTCCACGCCGTGCCACTGGCTCCCCTCCTTGAAGTAGTTGTCCAGCCCGTTCAGGGGCAGGGCGACCGCCTTCGGGCCGGGGGCGCGGTTGACGTGGTCGGCGATGTACTCGCCCAGCCGGCGCATCTCGTCCGGGGTGGCCAGCAGCGAGGTGATGTTCGGGTTGTGGATGATGATGTTGCGCTCGTCGGTGTCGAACTCGGCCGGGATGGTGTCGCGGGCCCCGAAGTTGAAGCACTCGGCCGCACCGGGGACGACGACCAGCGGGATCCCGGTGCGGATCGCCGCCTCCATCCGGTCCACGCCCGGGTCGAAGATGCCCTTGTTCCAGTGGTTGATGATCTCCGGCAGCGTGTAGTCGATCAGCCCGTCGATGGCGCCGGTGTCGATCAGGTGCTCCATGCCCGCGCCCTCGCCGACCGCGTGGAAGGTGACGACCTCGAAGCCGTTCTCCTCCAGCTGCTCGCGGATGCGCATGACGCCCGGGGTGGTCACCCCGAACATCGAGATCGCGATGAGCGGCTTGCTGGCCTCGGCCTGCGACCGGGTGGTCTCGTAGCCGCGGGCCAGGCCGGCGGCCGCGTGCGCGGCGTTGCTCAGCACCTGCTTGGAGATGCGGTTGAGCCCGGCGATGTCGGTGACGGCGTTCATCATCATCATGTCCGAGTGCCCGACGTAGGGCCGGGTGTTGTTCGAGGCCATGGTGCTGACGATCAGCTTGGGCACGCCGATGCCGAGGTTCTGCAGCGCGCCGCCGAGCAGGTCGGTGCCGCCGGTGCCGCCCAGCCCCAGCACCGCGTCGATCCGGCCCTGCTCGCACAGCTCGGCGAGCAGCGAGCGCAGCCCCTCGCTCATCTTCGTGATGGCGACGTTCCGCCCGCCGGCGCCGCCCTCGACGCCCGCCGCGAAGTCGGCGAGCCGCACGCCCGCCCGGGCCGCCACCTCGCTGGCCGCGATGTCCGGCGGGAAGTACGGCTCGCCGAGGACGCCGCAGTCGACCACCAGGACGTCGACGTCGGCGGCGAGCAGGGCGTCGCGGACGTAGGCGTACTCGGTGCCCTTGGTGTCCAGGGTGCCGGCGAGACAGACGACGGGCTTGCGGGACATGGTCACTCCTCTGTGACGGGGGAACGGTGAGGTGGTGCCACGCCGGGCCGCGGGGCGGCCCGGCGTCCTACTGCGCGGCCTCGGCCGCCTGGATCGCCGCCCAGACCCGCTCGGGGGTCAGCGGCAGGTCGCGGATGACCACGCCGGCGGCGTCGGCCACCGCGGCGCCCAGCGCGCCGGCGGTGCACAGCAGCGCGCCCTCGCTGATCCCCTTAGAGCCGTAGGGGCCCGGGCCGTCGTGGTTCTCCACGGCGGCGCTGACCAGCTCGACGGGGACGTCCTTGAAGGTCGGGATCCGGTAGTCCAGGGCGCCGAGGTTCCGGATCCGGCCGTGCTCGTCGAGCAGCAGCTGCTCCATCTGGCTGTGGCCCAGGCCCATGATCGCGGCGCCCTCGTCCTGGGAGACGACCTGCAGCGGGTTCAGCTCGGTGCCGACGTCGCTGACCGTCACGTGCCGGGTCAGCAGCAGCTCACCGGTCTCCCGGTCGACCTCGACCTCGATCGCGGTGGCGTTGAACTCGTAGAACGCCGCGTCGCCGCCGAGCGGGTGCTTGCCCTTGCCGCGCAGCCGCCGGGTGCCCTGGCCGATGAACTCACCGCGCAGCGACCCGAGCGCCGTCCGTGCCGCCTCCGGCAGGGGCAGCTCGCCCTCCGGCGTGACCAGCACGCCGGGCCGCTCCTCCAGCTCCTCGGGCGGGACGCCGGTCGACTCGGCGTAGAGGGCCAGCACCCGCTGGCGGACGTCCCTGCAGGCCTCCAGCACCGCCGAGCCCATGAACACCGTCGACCGGCTCGCGGAGGTCTGCAGGTCGAACGGGACGGTGCCGGTGTCGCCGCTGACCACGCTCACCTGGTCGAGAGGGGCGCCGAGCTCGTCGGCGACGATCTGCTGCCACAGCGTCCGCGCGCCCTGGCCCATGTCCGACGTGCCCGCGTACACGATGGCGCTGCCGTCGGCCAGCAGCCGGACCAGGCTCTGCGAGAGCCCCGAGGTCGCCCCGGGCTTGATGCCCACGGCGATGCCCCGCCCCCGGCCCGGGGGCAGCGGCGTGCCCCAGCCGATCAGTTCGGCGGCCTTCTCCAGGCTCTGGTGCCACTCGCCGTCGGCCGCCGCGGCCGACTCGCCGCGCACGAACGCCTCGCCCTTCGCGACGAGGTTGCGGCGGCGGATCTCCAGCCCGTCGAGGCCGAGCCGCCGGGCGCCGGCGTCGAGCTGGGACTCCAGCGCCCAGGACACCTGCGGGCTGCCGAAGCCGCGGAACGCGGTGCTGGGGGTCGTGTTGGTCATCACCGCGCGGGCGTCGATCCGCACGCCGGGGATGCGGTAGGGCCCGGCGGCCACGTAGCTGCCCTTGCCCATCACCCGGGGGGCGACGTCGGCGTAGGCGCCGATGAGGAAGTCGGCGTCGACGTGGTGGAAGGTGAGCGCGCCGTCGGCGGTGAAGCCGGTGCGGGCGGCGATGCGGCAGCCGGCCCGGCGCATGCTCTGGAAGGTCTCCTCCAGGGAGAGCACGAGCCGGCAGGTCCGCCGGGTGCGCAGCGCCAGGAAGGCCAGCAACGGCTCGAGCTTCGGGTTCTGCTTGCCACCGAACCCGCCGCCGGGGTCCGGGGCGAACACCCGCACCTGGTTCAGCGGCAGGCCGAGCACCGAGGCGAGCGTGCGCTGCAGCAGGTAGGGGTGCTGGACCGGGGAGTAGACGTCGAGCCCGCCGGAGTCGGTCGGGACGGCGACGGTGCCACCCGGCTCGATCGGGAAGTGGGTGACCATCGGGAAGGTGTAGGTCTCCTCGACCACGACCTCGGTGCGCGCCTCCTCGGCCTCGAGGTCGCCCCAGGCGTAGTGCGCCTCCTCCAGCACGTTCGTGTCGGCCAGGGCGTGGCCGGGGCGCAGCGAGGGCTCCTGGACCCGGTGCGCACCCGGGGCCAGGGCGTCGTCCAGCGTGTAGACGCCGGGCAGCTCCCGGTGGTCGACGCGCACCGCCCGGGCTGCGGCCTGGGCGGCATCGAGGGTCTTGGCGACGACGGCCGCGACCGGCTCGCCGTGGTAGTTGACCCGGCCGTCGGCCAGCACCGGCCGGTCGGTGTGGGACACCCCGAACCGCGGCATCGGCGAGGGCAGGTCCGCCGCGGTGACCACGTCGACGACGCCCGGGACGGCGCGGGCGGCGGTGGTGTCGATGCCGAGGACGTCGGCGCAGCCGACCGGCACCGTGACGAGCGCGACCTGCAGCGAGCCGGGGAAGCGCAGGTCAGCCACGAACCGCTGGGCGCCCGACGTCCGGTCACCGCCGCCGTAGCGGAGCACCGGCCGGCCGACCTGGCCCTGCGGGTAGGGGTCCGACGGCTCGCCGAGCGCGTCGCGCTGCTCGATGGCTCGTTCCGGGGCCGTGGTCACCGCTCGCTCCTGCGTGCCGCCGTGGCCTGCACCGCGCGGACGATCCGCTGGTAGCCGGCGCAGCGGCACAGGTTGCCCGACAGGGCCTCGCGGATCTGCACCTCGTCCGGTTCCGGGTTGGTCCTCAGCAGGTACTCCGCGGACACCACCTGGCCGGGGATGCAGAACCCGCACTGCACGGCCCCGGCGTTGAGGAACTCCTCCTGCAGGTCGGTCAGCCCATCGTCGGACAGCCCCTCGACGGTGGTGACCTGGTGGCCCTCGGCCTCGACGCACAGCACCAGGCAGGAGTTCACCGATTTGCCGTCGAGCAGCACGGTGCACGCCCCGCACTCGCCCTCGGCGCAGCAGCTCTTGGTGCCGGGCAGCCCGACCTCGTCACGGAGCCCGTCGAGCAGGGTGCGGTGGGTGGGGACGGCGACGGTGCGCTCGCTGCCGTTGACGGTCAGCGTGACCGTCTGCAGCCCGTCGTCGTCGAGGTGGTCGGGTACGCGGGCGGTGCTGGTCACGACGCCATCTCCCTGGGGTCCCGGCGGTCCGCCGCAGCGAGGACCGCGCGCTTGGTCAGTACGCGGAGCGTCGCGAGCCGGTACTCGCGGCTGCCCCGCACGTCGGTGATCGGGGTGGCGACGCCCAGCAGCTCGTCCAGCGCCCGGTCCAGCGACGCGTCGTCGGTGAGGTCGACCGGGCCGGGGACGGCGGTGCGGAGCGGCCGCGGGCCGACCGCGCCCATGCCGACCACCAGGCCGCCGTCGGGGCCGACGCCGGCGGCGACGCTGACCGTGGCCAGGTCGACCCCGCGGCGCCGGGTGAGCCGGCGGAAGGCCGAGGCGGAGCCCGGGGCGGGCCGGGGCAGGTCGAGCCGGGTCACCAGCTCGCCGGGCCCGCACAGCGTCCGGCGGGGGCCGAGGAAGAACTCGTCCAGCGACGCCGTCCGGTCGCCGTCCTGGGAGCTGATCGTCACCCGGGCGCCGTGCACGAGCAGCGGCGGAGCGGTGTCCGCGGCCGGGGAGGCGTTGCACGAGTTGCCGACCAGGCTGGCCCGGTTGCGGATCGCCACGGACCCGACGGTGAGCGCCGCCTCGACCAGCGCCGGGTACCACTCGCCGATGACGGGGTGGCTGACCAGCTCGCCCATCGTGTACGTGGGGCCGATCCGCACGCCGTCGTCGGTGACGACGATCGGTTCGGGCAGGTCGGTCACGCCCTTGAGGTCGACGAGCACGTCGGCGACGTCGTGGTGGTGCCGCAGGCCGACCAGCAGGTCGGTGCCGCCCACGAGGGGGCGTGCCCGCGCGCCTCCCTCGGCCAGCGCGGTGAGCGCGTCGGCACGGCTGGTCGGCCGGTGGTACTCCGTCATCGTTGCCTTCTCCCGGGACGGCCGCTCAGGGATGGATGATGATCTTGACGGCGCCGCTGGAGCGGTCGTCGAAGACGGCGAGCGCCTCGGCGTACTCCGACAGCGGGAAGTGGTGCGTGATCAGCTCGCCGACGCGCATCCGGCCGTCCGCGACGAACGGCAGGACCCGTCGCATCTCCCCGGCCGAGGCGCGCGAGCCGACCAGCTCGAGCTCGTCGAGCACCAGCGACTGCAGGCGGAGGGCGACGTCCTCGGTGGGGATGCCGACCATGGCGCAGCGACCGCCGCGGCGCAGCATCGCCATCGCCCAAGTCAGCGTCTCGGGGACCCCGGCGCACTCGAGGACGACGTCGGCGCCCAGCCCACCGGTGAGCTCGCGGACCGCCGCGACCGGGTCGCCGGCGGCGGTGTCCACGGTCAGGAACCCCAGGGCCGCGGCCTTCTGCAGCCGGTGCCCCCGCCCGACGACGACCACCCGGGCGGCGCCGCAGATCGTGGCCGCGTCGCCGGCGAGCAGGCCGATCGCGCCGGCGCCGGTCACCGCGACGGTGTCGCCGGGCTTGATGTTGCCGCGGCGGGCGACGTGCAGCGCGATGCTGGCCGGGTCGACGACGGCGCCCTCCTCGAAGGACACCTCGTCGGGGAGCCGGAAGACGCACTTCACGTCGTGCACCACGTACGTGGCGTCGCAGCCCTGCACGTTGTGCCCGTACTGGGCGTGCAGCCCGGGCTTGCCGTAGTTCTCGCAGAGGTTGTACTGCCCCTCGACGCACTTCTGGCAGGCGCCGCAGGCGTTGTGGCTGGTACCGGCGACCCGGTCGCCCACCGAGAAGCCGAACGCCTCCGCGCCCTCCCCGAGGGCGACGATCTCACCGGCCCACTCGTGGCCGGGGGTGAAGGGGAAGGCCGGCGGCCAGAAGCCGGGGTAGTGGCCGTGGATCAGGTGTGCGTCGGTGCCGCAGATGGACGTCGCCCGCACCCGGGCGAGCACCTCGTGGCGCCCCGGCTGGGGGACCGGCTTCTCCTGGATCTCCAGCTCGTCCGGTTCCAGGACCACCAGGGCCTGCATCGTCTCGGTCACGTTCTGGTCTCCCGGTGGGTTCGCGGTGCTGCGGGTGGGGACCCGCTTCACCGATTATCGAAAGTAGGGCGGGGCAGTGAGGTCGTCAAGCCTCATCGATGATCGACGAGGCGGTCAGTCGTCGGCGGGTGCGCCGAGGGCGGTGGGGTGGTGGGCCTGCAGCAGGTCGCTGACCGAGAGCTGGTGGGCCCGGGCGGCGGCGGCGGCGCGCTCGGGGTCGCGGGCGCGGAGCGCCGCCAGGATCGGGACGTGCTCGGCCACGATCCCGCGCACGTCGACACCGGGCAGGGTCAGCGTGATGAACGTGCGCGCGAACGGGGCGAGCTGGTCGAAGGCCCGCTGCAGCGCGTGGTTCTCCGAGGCCTCGGCGATCAGGTGGTGGAAGCGGACGTCGGCGTCGGTGACGCCGGAGAAGTCCCCGTCGTCCAGCCGTGCCGACATGTCCGCGACCAGCCCCTCGAGCGCGTCGAGCGTCGAGTCGGGGATGCGCTCAGCCGCCAGACGGGCGGCCAGGGCGTCGACCTCCGCCCGCACCAGGCTGACGTCGGCCAGCTCCTTGGCGCTGGGCAGCCGGACCCGCGCCCCGCGGCGGGGGTGGATGGTGACGATCCCGACCGCAGCCAGCTCGCGCAGGCCCTCGCGCACGGGGGACTGGCTCAGTCCCAGCTCCTTGGCGAGCTTGAACTCGACGATCCGCTCGCCGGGCCGGTAGTGCCCGCCGACGATCCGGTCGAGCACCAGCCGCTTGACGGTCGCCGAGAGCAGCTCGCCGCCGAAGTCGGCGCCCGGCCGGATCTCGCCCACCGCACCCGCCTCCGTCACCGGGAGCCGGAGTCCCGCAGGTCCAGGCGGCGCCGCGCCTCCGCCGGGGTCGCGATCTCCCGGTGCAGCAGCCGGGCGATGGCGGTGATCCGCTCCACCTGGGCGGCGTTGGACTCGGCGAGCTTCCCCGGCCCGTCCCACAGCGAGTCCTCCAGCCCGACCCGGGCGTTGCCGCCGAGGGACAGCGCGATCGTCCCCAGCCGGATCTGCGCGGAGCCGGCGCCCAGCACCGACCACTCGAAGTCCTCGCCGAACAGCCGGTGCGCCGTCCGGTGCATGTGCGCGAGGTCCTCGAAGTCCGCCCCGGTGCCGCCGAGCAGGCCGAAGACGGTCTGCACGAACAGCGGCGGGCGCACGAGGCCGCGGTCGAGCATGTTCGCCAGGTTGTACAGGTGCGCGGTGTCGTAGCACTCGAACTCGAAGCGGGTGCCCTGGTCGCCGCAGACCTTGAGGATCCGCTCGATGTCGGCGTAGGTGTTCTTGAAGACGACGTCCTTGTCGGCCAGCCGCTCCCGCTCCCACTCGTGCTTGAAGCTGGGGTACCGGTCGAGCATCGGGAACAGGCCGAAGTTCATCGAGCCCATGTTCAGCGAGGCGAGCTCGGGGGCCAGCTGCACCGCCGGGGCGATCCGCTCGTCGACGGTCATGTGCGGGCTGCCGCCGGTGGTCAGGTTGATCACCACGTCGGAGCGGTCCTTGACGACCGCCAGGACCTCCTTGAACAGCCCCGGGTCCTGCACCGGGTGGCCGTCCTGCGGGTCGCGCACGTGCAGGTGGACGATCGCCGCACCGGCTGCGGCCGCGCCGAGGGCCGCCTCGGCGATCTCCTCGGGGGTCACCGGCAGTGCGGGGGACATCGTGGGGGTGTGGATCGCGCCCGTGGGAGCGCAGGTGATGATCGCCGACGTCGCGTGCCTGGCCATGAGAGCCTCCCTGGATGTGTTCTCTCGATAATCGAGGGTAGCGTGCCGCGGTGACCCCGGCCACCGGGAGGGTCGCCGGCGCCGACCCGGGCCGCCCGCGGCCGCCCGGCACGACCCACGGAGGAGAGCCCCGCATGAGCCCCGAGACCGGACCCACCGCAGCGACCACCGACCCCGAGCGCGGGCCCGCGGCGCGGCAGCGACCGGAGGACCTGCTGGCCGCGCTGGCGCTGCCGACCCGCGGCACCGCCTACTCGCTGTCGGTGCCGCGGTACACCGGGATGCCGCTGTTCGGCGCGCACCCGCCGTTCCAGGTCTCGATGTCCCGGACGCCGAGCGGCCTGCGCGGGGACGGCGTGCAGCCGTGGGGCCCGCGCAACGAGGTCAACCTGGGCTACATGGCGGAGGTGGTCAGCGGCACCTCGCACAGCGGTGCGCACGTCGACGCGCTCGCGCACATGACCATCGGCGAGGACGACCACTGGTACGGCGGCGGCAACGCCCGGCAGCACCTCGGCGACCGCGGGCCCAAACGCGGCGACGGTGCCAAGCTGCCGCACTTCGTCACCCGCGGCGTGCTGCTGGACGTCCCTGCCCACCGCGGGATCGAGGCGCTGCCGGCCCACGAGCCGGTCGGTGCCGAGGAGCTGCAGGCGGTGGCCGAGGCGCAGGGGACCGAGGTGCGCGCCGGGGACGTCGTGCTGATCCGCTCCGGGTACCTCAGCCAGTGGCCCGACCCGGAGGGGCTCGCCCGGCACGTCACGGCCGGCCCCGACATCAGCGCCGCCCGGTGGCTGCTGGAGCAGGGCGTCGTGGCGGTGGGCAGCGACACCGAGACCTTCGAGGTGCAGCCGGCCCCGGACCCCGGCAGCCCGGCCAACCCGCAGCCGGTGCACACGCTGCTGCTGATCGAGAACGGCATCTACCTGTTCGAGTCGATCTACCTGGAGGAGATCTCCCGCGCGCGGGCGTTCGAGTTCCTCTTCATCGCCCTCCCGCTCAAGATCGAGGGCACCACCGGCTCGATGCTCGACCCGCTGGCCGTCGTCTGACCGCTGCGGGACGCGGACGCGCACGGTGCGCGGACGGGTGTGGCGGGGCTGCCGGACGGCGTAGCGTCCGGCGGAACAGTCGTCCCAGGAGAGCCGATGGCCCTGCTCCGCCGGATGGGCGTCGCGCGCAGCGCGGCCGGCACCGTGGCGCGCCTGGCCGTCACCGGTGCCGGCGTCGCCCTGGCGCCCGTGGCCCTGACCGCCGGGCTGCTCGGCGAGCCGGCCCGCCGGGCGGGCGACCTCGCCAGGGCGGCCGCGGGTGGTGCCGCGACGGTCGCCGGCGGCTCGCTCTCGCTGGCGCGGCAGGCGGCGGTCACCGGGACCCGCGCCGTCGGGACCGTGGTCACCGGGGCCGACCCGATCCCCGACGGCCACGTCCGGCACCTCGCCGACGTCGCCCGGGGCATGTTCGAACCGCCGACGGCGCGGCACACCCGGCGGGTGTGGGCCGAGCGCGGGCACGTGCACATCGAGGTCACCGCGCCGCCCGCCGAGGACCGGCCCGAGGTCCGCCGGGCCCTGCGTCGTCACCTCGAGCGGCTCGACGGCGTGCAGTGGGCGACGGTCAACGACGTCGTCGGTCGGGTGCTGGTCGCGATCGACGAGCGGCAGCTCTCGGTCGAGCAGGTCGTCGGCGTCGTGACCGCGGTCGAGCAGTCCCGCGGTGGCACGCAGGTCTTCCCCCAGCGCCAGGACCACCCTGCCGACCTGGAGCCGCTGATGGCGGCGGTGCTGGACGCCGCCATCGACGTCGCGGCCGTCGGGGTGGCCGCGGCGGGCAGGCTCCTGCCGATCCCGCCGCTGACCCGGCACGCCACCCTGCTCGTCGCGCTGCTGGACAGCCAGCAGTGGGTGAGGTCCGCGCTCGAAGCGCGGCTCGGGGCGGTCGGCACCGGTCTGGTCCTCTCCGGCTCGAGCGCGCTGCTGCACGCGTGCACGCAGAGTCCCTCGGTCCCGGCGATCAACGCGGCCGCCGCGCTCCAGCGGGCGCTGGAGGTGCGTGCCCGGCGGCAGGTCTGGCGGCGGCGGGAGTCCGAGCTCTGCCGGGCCGAGCCGGAGGAGGACACCTCCATCCCGCTCGAGCCGCCCGGCGAGCGCCCTGGGCGGCTGCCGCCGGGGCCGGTCGAGGCCTACCGTGCGCGGCTCGGCCCGGCAGCCCTCGGCGGTGCGGTCGGGCTGCTCCCGCTGACCCGTCGTCCCGGCAGGTCCGCGGACCTGCTCAAGGCGCTGACGCCCAAGGCCGCGGTGCTCGGCCGGGAGTCGTTCGCCGCCGGCACCGACCTGCTGATGTGCCGCAGGGGCGTGCTGCCGATGGACGGATCGGCGTACCGCCGGTTGGACCGGGTCGACACCGTCGTCGTCGACGCCGGCGCGTTGTGCACCGGGCCGCCTGCGGTCATCGACGCCCGGGCGGCGGCCGAGGGCTGGGACACCGCCGCGGTCTGGACGGCGGCCAGCCGGCTGCTCGGCGCCGGCACGTCCGCCGGGGACGGTGCGCCCGCCGCGGCCGGCCCGGCGCTGCGCCTCGGGCCGCCCCGGCGATCGGCGGACGCGCCCGGTGGCTCGGTGCGGACGCTGCTGCAGGGCCGGCGCCGGATCGGTGAGGTCACGGTCGCCGCCGAGCTCGACCCGCATGCGGAGGCGCTGCTGGGAGCGGTCGTCGACGCCGGGCACCGGCTGGTCCTGCCGCGTCACGTCGGGACCCGGGAGATCGCCGGCGCGGCCGACGAGGTGCCGCCGGACGACGAGGCGCTCGTGGACACCGTGCGCCGTCTCCAGGCCGACGGCCGTGGCGTGCTCGTCGTCTCGGCCACCGACGGGCCGGCGCTGCTGGCCGGGGACGTGGCCGTGGCACCGGTCCTGGTCGGACGCGCCCCGGCGTGGGGAGCGGACCTGGTCACCCCACCCGGCCTGGCCGAGGCCTGCCGGCTCGTCACGGCGACGGTCGCCGCACGTGCGGTCAGCCGGCGCTCGGTCGGCACCGCGCTCACCGGGAACGTCCTGGGCGGCCTGCTCGCCGCGGTGGGCACCCCGCGCGGCGGCCAGCGCCGCGCCACCACACCGGGGAAGACGGCGTGCACCTGGAGCATGCTCGACGGCGCCTGGACGGCGGCCCGGGTGGCCCGGCGCCCGGCACCGCCGCCGTCGGTGCACACGCCGTGGCACGCGCTGGACCCCGACGACGTCCTCGGGCGGGTGGCGGGGCTGCCTCCTGCACCGGCGCCCCGGCGGACGGTGCCCACGCCGGTCCGGGCGGTGACCGGGCTGCCCCTGGTCCGGGTCCCCGTCCGGTTCGCCCGGACGGTCGCCGCCGAGCTCGCCGATCCGCTGACCCCGGTCCTGGCCACCGGGGCGGCGGCGACCGCCGTGCTCGGGGAGCGGACCGACGCCCTCCTCGTCGGCAGCGTGACCCTCGGCAACGCCGTCATCAGCGGCCTGCAGCGACTCCGCGCCGAGACGGCGCTGGAGTCGCTGCTGCTCGAGCAGGACGTCGTGGTGCACCGGGAGACCGACGCCGGCCGGGAGGACGTGCCCGGGGCGGCACTGCGGATCGGCGACGTGGTGCAGGTCGAGGCGGGGGACGTGCTCGCCGCGGACGCCCGGCTGCTGGAGGTGACCGACCTCGAGGTCGACGAGTCCGGCCTCACCGGGGAGTCGCTGTCGGTGGCCAAGTCGGTGCAGGCCACGCCCGGGGCCGACGTGGCCGACCGGACCTGCATGCTCTTCGACGGCACCACGGTCGTCGCCGGGCGCGGTCGCGCCGTGGTCGTGGCGGTGGGGTCCGCGACGCAGGCCGGCCGCGCGACGCGGGCTGCGGGTGCGGCAGCACCGCCGGCCGGCGTGCAGACGCGCCTGGGCGACCTCACCCGGGCGGTGCTGCCGCTGACCCTCAGCGGTGGGGCCGTGGTGACCGCCCTCGGCGTGCTGTGGGGGCGCCCGCTGCGTGAGGCGGTCGGCTCCGGGCTGGCGATCGCGGTGGCCGCGGTGCCGGAGGGGCTGCCGCTGGTCGCGACCGTCGCGCAGCAGGCGGCGGCCCGGCGGCTGTCCACGCACGGCGCGGTGGTGCGGAGCGCCCGGGTGCTGGAGGCGCTCGGGCGGGTGGACACCGTCTGCTTCGACAAGACCGGGACCCTGACCGAGAACCGGCTCAGCGTGGTCCGCCTGGTGCCGCTCGGGGAGTCGACCGAGGACGACGTCCTCCGGCTGGCCGCCGCGGCCGTGGCCGACGGCGACGACCGGGCCCACGAGACCGACCGGGCGGTGGTGGACGCGGCTGCCGCACGGCAGCTGACCGCCGACGAGGACCCGGCGGCCTGCCTGCCGTTCGCCGCCGACCGCGGCTTCTCCGCCGTCGTGCGGAACGGCCGGCTGGTGGTCAAGGGCGCACCCGAGGAGGTCCTGGGCCGGTGCACCGAGGCCGGCGGGGCGCGCGACCGGGTGCGGCAGTTGGCGTCCGAGGGGCTGCGGGTCCTCGCGGTCGCCGACCGAGCGGTGGACGGTGCGCCCGACCCGCTCGACGACGCGGCCTCCGACCTCACCCTCCGCGGGCTCGTCGGTCTCGCCGACACCCTCCGCTCGTCGGCCGTCGCGGCCGTCGAGCAGCTGCGGGCAGCCGGCGTCCGGGTGGTCATCGCGACCGGCGACCACCCGGGGACCGCCGGCGCGATCGCCGCCCAGGCCGGCATCCCGGACGCCGACCGGGTGGTGACCGGTGCGCAGCTGGCCCGGGCGTCGGAGGCGGAGCGCGCCGAGCTGGTCGCGACGGCGGCCGTGTTCGCGCGGCTCTCCCCGGAGCAGAAGGTCACGCTCGTCGCCGCCCTCCGCCGGGCCGGGGCGACCCTGGCGATGACCGGGGACGGGGTCAACGACGCCGCCGCCATCCGGCTGGCCGACGTCGGGGTCGGCGTCTCGGGTGCGGAGTCCCCGGCCGCGCGCTCCGCGGCCGACCTGGTGGTGACCGATGCCGACCTCACCCGGCTGGTCGACGCCATCGCCGAGGGCCGGGCGATGTGGTCGCGGGTCAGGGACGCGGTGTCCGTGCTCGTGGGCGGCAACGCCGGCGAGGTGACGTTCACGGTGCTGGGCACGGTCGTCGGTGGCCGGTCACCCCTGGGGACCCGGCAGCTGCTGCTGGTCAACCTGCTCACCGACATGTTCCCGGCGCTCGCCGTTGCCGTCTCGACGCCGCGGGCGGCCACCCAGGACGTGACGGAGGGCCCGCTCGCCGGTCACCCGCTGGCGCCGGTCCTGCTGGCCGGCCCGCAGCGGGGCTTCACCGACTCCGTCCGGCGGATGGTCCTGGTGCGAGGGGCGGCGACCACCGTCGGGGCCACCGGGGCCTGGGCGACCGGCCGGCTCACCGGCCTCCACCGCCGGGCCAGCAGCATGGGTCTGGCCGCCCTGATCACCACCCAGCTCGGCCAGACCGCGTGGTCCGGTCGGCGGAGCCCGCTGGTGCTGGCGACGGCGGCGGCCTCGCTGCTCGTGCTGTTCGCCGTCGTCCAGACCCCGGGGCTCAGCCAGTTCTTCGGCTGCACCCCACTGGACCCGCTGGCCTGGCTGACCGTGCTCGGTTGGGCCGCCGTCGGGACCGGGACCGCCGAGGTGGGTCCGGCGCTCGTCGCCCGGCTGCGCACGGCCCGCTGATCCTCCGCTCGGCAGGACTGGACGTTCTGCCCCCTAGATGACCAGTGCCCGGTTGACGCCGGCCGACGCCCGACCGAGGTCGGACGTGCGCGCACGACCCCGGCATGGACTCTGCGCCGTCCCTGGCGTGTCACTGGACCAGTCCGTCACATCCTCCCCATCGTTGCCACGCGTCCCGGTCGCTGAGAACCAGCAGTGCGTGGGCCGGGACGCCAACGGCGGGTCTCCGAGCACGCCTCGACGAGGGAGGACGAATGCACCAGCCCAGTACCAGTGGAACGACGCGACGCCGCAGGGGAGGGCGACGGCTGGCGGTGACGACGTCCGCCGCCGTGCTCTTCACCGCGCTGCCGGCCACGGCCGCATGGGCCGGTGGGGGAGGCGGGCAGACCTGGGTGGTGCACCCCGGTGAGTCCATCCAGGCGGCCGTGGACTCCGCGGCGTCCGGCGACACGATCAAGATCGAGGCGGGCACCTACGACGAGGCGGTCTGCGTCGACCACAAGGGCCTGACCGTCAAGGGCGCCGGACGGGACGCCACGAAGATCATGTGGCCGGAGTGGACGACGGCCGCGGACCTGCCCGAGGCCACCGCGACACCCTGCTGGGAGGCGCAGAACGACGCCGACCCGGAGGGTGACCCGGACACCCTCGACGACGACGTCTCCGGTCTGTTCTTCCTGGAGCCCGACAGCCCGGTCGAGGTGACCGGCGTGTCGACGTGGAACCACCCGGCCAACGGGATCGCGGCGTGGGGCGCCGACGGCTTCCGGGTCTCCAAGACCAAGGGCCACGGCCACGACCGCTACGGCATCCTCGCGGCGTACTCGACGCACACCCGGATCCTGCGCAACATCGAGGAGGGCGTCGACCGGGGCACCGCCGACCAGCCGAACAGCGGCACGGCGGGCATCGGGTCGACGGACTCGGCCAAGGCGTACGCCGACATCGTCGCCAACGACGTCCAGGGCTACAACATCGGCATCTTCGCCCGGGAGTCCCGCTCCGGCATGATGCGGCACAACTACGTGGCCGGGAACTGCGTCGGCGTGCTGGTGTTCGACGACGCGGCCACCGAGATCCCGGACGCCTCGCGCAACGTCCGGGGCGGGGACTGGCAGATCCGGGCCAACGAGGCCTCGGGCAACGACCGCTTCTGCCTCGCCGGCATCGGTGAGGTCGAGGCCGCCCTGCGGGTCTCCGGGACCGGCATGGCCGTGGTCAACGCCGACCACGTGGGCATCTACGACAACAAGATCCGGGACAACCACCCGGCCGTGGACCCGGCGACCCTCCAGTTCCCGAGCGCGGGGGTCGCGCTGCTGACGCTGCCGCCGTTCAACAACCCGTTGGGCGTCGACCCGGGCCCGGTCACGGCGGTGCGGGTGTGGAAGAACGGCATCACCGGCAACACGGTGGACATCCTGAAGGGCTGGCCGCCGCCGCTGGACGCCCAGTTCCCCCCGGTGGGCAGGGACATCTCGATCCGGGGGAACACCTGCTCCACCAGCATCCCGGCGTCCCTCTGCAGCAACTGACGCCAGCACCTGACGCCAGCACCTCACGCCCGGAGCCGGAGGCCCGCCCCTCGCACCACGGGGCGGGCCTCCGGTCCGTGCGGTCAGCGGCCCGTGCGGTCCCGGTAGCGGGCGGCACGCTTGGCCGCGGCGGCCCGCTTGCGCTCGCTCTCCGCCTGCTGCTTGACCGAGGAGCCCCGGTCCCGGACGGCCTGCGCCGTCCCGGCGGGGTAGCCGGCCTTGACCACCCGGTGCTCGACGGTCTCGTTCATGTAGGCGAGCGCGTAGATCAGCGCGAGGAAGATGCCGCCACCCGCGCAGGCGGCGCGCAGCTGCCATCCGGCGGGGATCAGGATCATCACGAGGGCGATGGGGATGATCATCTGCACGAAGATGCGGGCGACGTGCCGGGCCCACCAGGTGTCGGTCGTGGTGTCGAACAGCACCCAGCTGCGGTTCCGGGCGGGGAGCCGGCCGCCGAAGGCGTACCAGAGCCAGCGGTGCGGTGCGGGTCGGACGACGGGCTCAACCGGGGTGCCGGGCTCCGCGGGAGGCTGGGTCATGTCGGCGGTGTGCTCCTGACGGGGGACGGTCACACCTCCAGGATGCGCCGTCGTGGGAGGCGGGCAGGCCGACCATCGGTGACGTCACGCCTGCTCCGCACGAAGCAGGCCCCGGTACGTTGACGGCCGCACGACAGCGCGGTCGTGCCGTGCTGCGGAGGTGCGCCGGTGGACGGCCAGGACGGCGGTGCTCCCTCGTCCCCACCGCGTCCGTCCGCCGGCCGGCCGCGTCGATGGGCGGCGATCGGACTCCTGCTGGCGCTCCTCGGGCTGGTCGCCGTCCTGGGCGTGCTGCTCGGGACCGACGGTCAGCGGGATGCCGGTCCGTCCCCCCGGGTCACCCCGCTGGCCGGCAGCCTGGTGCCGGAGTCGGAGATCGCGGGCACGTGGTCAGGCGAGGGGTCGCTCGCCCGCTGCGCCGGGTTCGACGAGGGCTGCCCCGGTGTCCGGTCGGTCACCCTGACCGTCGACTGCTCGCGGCACCCCTGCGCCGTGACCCCCTTCGACAGCCGCTTCGGGGCGCCTCCGCTCGACGTGCAGGACGGCCGCTACCGCGCTGCCGGACCGCTGCCGGCGGAGGTGGCGCCGACTTGCGACGGGGTGCCCACCAGCAGCGCCCTGTGGCGGGTGGAGCTCAGCGTCCGGGACGGCCGGCTGGTGGGCAGCTACGCGGAGTCGACGGTGCAGGGCTTCGAGTGCGGCGCCACCGGGGTGGCCTGGGACGTGGTCCTCGACCACCGGTGACGGTCACGGCTTCGAGAGGGCCCGGTCCCGGTCGCGCGGCATGAGCAGCACGGCGGCGAGCAGCGCCCCGGCCAGCACCACGGTGCCGACGAAGACGTGGTGCACCGCGGTGGTGAGGGCCGCCGGGGAGACGCCGTCGCTGCCCACGTCCTGCCCGCGCAGCGTCGCGTTGACCACCGCCCCGAACACGGCGATGCCGATGGCGCTGCCGGCGGAGCGGGCGAACATGTTGAGCCCGGTGACCACGCCGCGCTCCTGCCACCGGACCGCCGACTGGGCGGCGATCAGCGTGGGCGCGGCGGTGAAGCCCATGCCCAGGCCGATGACGAACGCCGTCCCGCCGACCAGCAGCACGCTGGAGGACCCGTCGAGCAGCAGCAGCAGCGCGGAGCCGACCAGGACGACGGCGACCCCGACCAGCGCGGTGGACCGGATGCCGATCCGCAGGTACAGCCGGCCCGCCTGCGACGCCGAGATCGGCCAGCCCAGGGTCAGGGCGGCGAGGGCGAACCCGGCGACCAGCGGGCCGGTGCCCAGCACGTCCTGCACGAACGTGGGGACGTAGGAGGTGAGCCCCAGCAGGACCGCGCCGACGCAGGCCGAGACCAGGCTGGTCGCGACCAGCAGCCGCTGCCGGAGCAGCCGCAGCGGGACGACGGGGTCGGCCGCCCGGCGCTCGATCGCCACGAACACCGCCAGCAGCACGACGCCACCGCCGAGCACCGCGATGCTCTGCGGCGACGCCCACGCCCAGGCCTGCCCGCCCTCGAGCAGGCCGAGGACCAGCAGCGTCAGGGCGATGGTGAGCACGCCGGCCCCGGCGTAGTCGATCCGCGGGCGGCGCCGTTCCACCCGTTCGGTGAACCTCAGGCCGATCATCGCCGCGGCCACCAGGCACAGCGGGATGTTGACGAAGAAGATCCACCGCCAGCTCACGTACTCGGAGAAGACCCCGCCCAGCGTCGGCCCGACGACCGAGGAGATGCCCCAGACGCTGGCGATGTAGCCCTGCACCTTCGCCCGTTCCTCCAGCGAGTACAGGTCCCCGACGATCGTCATCGACATCGGCTGGACCGCACCGGCGCCGAGGCCCTGCACCGCGCGGAAGGCGATCAGCGCACCCATGCCCCAGGCGACGCCGCAGAGCACCGAGCCGATCAGGAACAGCCCGATGCCCGCGAGCATCACCGGCTTGCGGCCGAAGACGTCGGCCAGCTTGCCGTACACCGGCACGGTCACCGCCTGGGCGAGCAGGTAGACCGAGAACAGCCAGGGGAACTCGGCGAAGCCGCCCAGGTCGGTCACCACGGACGGGACGGCGGTGGCGATGACGGTCGCGTCGATGGCGACCAGGGCGGTGGACAACATCACCGCGATCAGCACCGGCCCCCGCTCGGACCGGAAGCCGACACCCGACGCTGCTCGCACCTGCGACACGCTCACTGCGCCCAGGGTAGTTGCGCGGTGGGATGACCCCGCGCTGGGTCAGCCGTCCTCGGCCCGGTCGAGCAGGCGCAGCAGGACCCCCTCGCCGGGCTGCAGGGTGATCGAGGACAGCGGCACGGCCGAAGTCCACCGCCGCGAGCAGCCGCTCGGACCCGCTGGTCCGCAGCCAGGCGAGCACGTCCGGCCCCGCGTCCAGCAGGGTCTGGCTCCCCGTCTGCAGGGTCTCCGACGTGGCGCGCAGCTCGCCGAGCCGGCGGACCAGGGACAGCGTCGATCGGGGATCGGCGGCCTGCCGCTCGACGCAGAGCTGCTCGGCGTCCCGGACCATCGGCAGCCACGGCGTCCCGGTGGTGAAGCCGGCGCCCGGGCCGGCGACCGACGGCGGGCGCCAGGGGAGCGGAGCACGCTCGGGGTCCCGTCCGTCGACGTCGACGACCTGCTCCGGCGGGAACTCGGCGTCCGGCAGGCCCAGCTCGTCGCCCTGGTAGAGGAACGGTGTGCCGCGCAGCGCGGTGAGCAGCAGGGCCGCGGCGCGCGCCCGGGCCGGTCCGGAGCCGGCACCGTCGTCGTAGCGGGTGGCGATCCGCGAGTGGTCGTGGTTGCCGAGGAACCACGCGGGCCACGCGTCCGGCTCGGCCAGGGCCTGGAAGTCCTCGATCCCCGAGCGGAGGGCGGCGGCCTCCCAGGGCAGGTGCAGGAAGACGAAGTCGTGCGCCAGGTGCAGCTGGTCGCCGCCGGCCAGGTGACCGGTGCTCGATGCGCACCCCGTCGACGCCGCGGTCCAGCCAGAACCGGACGACGTCGTGCATCGCCGCCTCGACGTCCGGGTCGTCCCAGTTCAGGTCGGGTTGCTGCGGTGTGCAGGAGTGCAGGTACCACTGGCCGGTGGCGTCCTCGGAGGTCCAGGCCGGGCCGACGGCGGCGAACTCCGACCGCCAGTCGTTCGGCGGGCCGCCGTCCGGGGCGCCGTCCCGCCAGACGTACCAGTCGCGCTTCGGGTCGTCCCGGCCGGAGCGCGAGGCGAGGAACCAGGGATGCCGGTCGGAGCTGTGGTTGGCACCCAGTCCAGGACCACGCGGACGCCCCGGTCGTGGCAGTCGGCGATCAGCCGGTCCAGCTCGGCGAGGCTGCCGAACAGCGGGTCCACGTCGCTGGTCCGGACCGCGGCGGGCGGCGCCACGACACGCCGAGGCGATGTGGCACAGCTCACGCTCAAGGTGTCTAGTGGGCGGGCCCGGTGACGAACCCGAGGAGCAGCCATGCCGCGTCGACGGTCCACCCTCCTGGCCCTCGGCGGGCTCACCGCCGGCCTGCTGGTGAGCAGCCCGCTCGCCCCGGCAGCCGCCGATCCGGTCCCCGACCGGAAGCCGCTGGCCGTCGGGACGGGAGGCGCGGTCGCGACGGTCGACCCCGATGCGACCCGGGTCGGCCTGGAGGTGCTGGCCGAGGGCGGCAACGCCGCGGACGCCGCAGTGGCGGCGGCCGCCGCCCTCGGCGTCAGCGAGCCCTACTCCGCGGGCATCGGCGGGGGCGGCTACTTCGTGTACTACGACGCGACCAGCCGCACGGTCTCCACGATCGACGGCCGGGAGACCGCACCGCTGGCGATGAGGGCCGATGCCTTCCTGGACGCGGAGGGCGAGCCGCTGCCGTTCCAGGAGGCGGTGCAGAGCGGCCTGTCGGTGGGGACGCCGGGCACTCCGCTGACCTGGGTCCGCGCGCTGGAGCAGTTCGGCACGCTGTCGCTGGAGGAGGCGCTGGAGGGCGGGACCCGGCTGGCCGACGAGGGCTTCGTCGTCGACCGGACGTTCCACGACCAGACCGCCGACAACCAGGAGAAGCTCGCCCGGTTCGCCGCCTCCGCCGACCTGTTCCTGCCCGGTGGGGCACCCCCCGAGGTCGGCTCGGTGTTCCGCAACCCCGACCTGGCGCGCACCTACGACCTGCTCGCGGCGGAGGGCGTCGGCGAGCTGTACACCGGTGACCTCGCCACGGAGATCGTGCGGACCGCGCAGGACCCGCCGGAGGCCCCGGGTGCCGGCCCGGTGCGGGCGGGGCTGCTCGCCGAGGAGGACCTGGCGCGGTACGACGCGCCGCTGCGCGAGCCGACCCGGGTCGACTACCGCGGGCTGGAGGTCTACGGCATGGCCCCGTCGTCCAGCGGTGGCTCCACCGTCGGGGAGGCGCTCGGCATCCTGGACCTGTCCCGGCTGGGCTCGCTGCCCCAGGTCCCGACCCTGCACCGCTACCTGGAGGCCAGCGCGCTGGCCTTCGCGGACCGGAACGCCTACGTCGGCGATCCGGCCTACGACCAGGTGCCGCTGGCCCAGCTGCTGTCACCGGGCTTCGCCGCGGAGCGCGCCTGCGCCATCGACCCCGACCACGCCCTGACCAAACCGCTCCCCGCCGGGAACCCGGACGGCGAGTACGGCCCGTGCCCCGCTGAGAGCGCCGGCACCCAGGACGGCGGCACCGAAGGGCCGAACACGACCCACCTGACCGTCGGTGACGCGGCCGGCAACATCGCCAGCTACACGTTGACCATCGAGCAGACCGGCGGCAGCGGGATCACCGTCCCCGGCCGCGGGTTCCTGCTGAACAACGAGCTCACCGACTTCACCTTCGCGCCGAGCGACGTGACCGTCCCGGAGCCCAACCTGCCGGCCCCCGGCAAGCGCCCGCGCAGCAGCATGTCGCCGACGATCGTGCTGCGCGACGGTGCGCCCGTGCTGGCGCTGGGCTCCCCGGGCGGCAGCACGATCATCACCACGGTCCTGCAGACGCTGGTCAACCGCGTCGACGGGCACCTGGACCTCGCCGCGGCCATCGCCGCCCCCCGCGCCTCGCAGCGCAACACCGCCTCGGTGGAGGCGGAGCCCGCCTTCCTCGACGCCTACGGCGCGCAGCTGACGGCGCTGGGGCACACCTTCACCACGACCGCGGAGATCGGCGCAGCGACCGGGATCGAGTACCTGCCCGGCGGGCTCCTGCTCGCCGCAGCGGAGACGGAGCGGCGGGGCGGTGGCAGCGCCGGCGTGGTGGACGAGGTGGCGGGCGACCATGGCGGTCCCGGCGAGGATGCCGCGCTCGCTCCCCAGCTGGGTGTGGGGGGCTAGCTGCCACGGTCCCCGGCCCGGCCACGGCGGCTGTGCCGGGGGCACATGCGGCCCGCCGGCGTCCGGTGCTCTCGCCATGTTGCCGCACCGGGCACCGGGGACGACGGTGGGAGAGCCCGTCGGTGGGCGACCGCCGGGCGGGCACCCGACCCGAGGCTGCCCGGACGAAGGAGTCCCCATGCGGTTGCGCAGGCCCCTCACCACCCTGTTCGTCACCCTGACCGCGGTCACGGTCGCACTGCAGGCGGCACCGGCGCAGGCCGGGCCCGGCGGGAGGGGGCCGGCGCCGGGGGCGCGGGCCTGCACCGCGTCGGACACGGTGCGGGTGCCCGGCGCCGAGCACGCGGAGACAGCCTGCCTGCCCGACATCACCACCGCGGGCCTGCTCACCGCGGAGCCGGGCCGGTACACCGACCAGCCGGACTGGGTGTCCCTGCACGCACCCGGCACCACGAACCCCACCGGCGTCCCAGGGCTGCAGGTCGACGGGTACTTCGCGGACACCTCGACGTTCAACAGGACCCACGGCTGGGACCACGACAGCCAGTTCGTGCTCCGGGTCCCCGACGACTGGAACGGCGGACTCGTCGTGGCCGGTGCGCCGGGCACCCGCAAGCAGTACTCCTCGGACTTCCTCATCTCCGACTTCGTCGTGGCGCAGGGGTTCGCCTACGCCGCCACCGACAAGGGGAACAACAGCAACGACTTCTACCTCGACGGCCGGCGGCCCGGCGACGCCGTCGCCGAGTGGCACCAGCGGGTGACGCAGCTGGCCGTGGCGGCCAAGGGCGCGCTCCGGGAGCGGTTCGGCCACCGGCCGGCGCACACCTACATGGCCGGCATCAGCAACGGCGGCTACCTGGTGCGCTGGCAGCTGGAGAACCGGCCCGACCTCTACGACGGCGGGGTCGACTGGGAGGGGACGCTGTTCACGCCGGACGGACCCAACCTGTTCACCTACCTGCCGACCGCGGTGCGGTACAGCCTCGGCCAGGCCGACGCCGAGGACATGTACGCCGCCGGGTTCGCGCGTGGCTCCGAACCGCTGTGGCCGTACCACCAGAGCATCTACTGGGGGCTGACCCAGAAGGTCTACCGGGCGGAGTTCGACCCCGGCTACGACCCGGCCTGCCCGGGGCCCACCGCCGGCGCGACCCTGCCGGAGCTGGTCGCGCCGTGCCCGAGCGACGCCGCCTACGACAGCTGGTTCGCCAGTGCGGCGTCCCGACCGGCGCATGACGCCCTGGCGCGGATCAGCCTGACGGGCAAGATCAAGAAGCCGCTGCTGACGCTGCACGGGACGCTGGACACCCTGCTGCCGATCAGCACCGACAGCGACGTCTACGCGCAGATGATCGCCGAGCGGCACCGCGACCGGCTGCACCGCTACTACCGCATCGAGGGCGGCAACCACGTCGACAGCCTGATGGCCCTCGACCCGGCCCACCTGCGGCCGATGCTGCCCTGCTTCCGGACGGCGTTCGACGCCCTCGTCGGCTGGGTGGAGACCGGTCAGCAGCCGCCGGCGAGCACGACCGTGCCGAGGCCGGCCGGCAACGGGGCGACCGACCCGGCGCTGCTGGACTCCTGCACGCTGGCCTGACCGCGCGCCGGGCCGTCCTCCCGCTCCTCGGATCCGGGAGGACGGTCCGGGCCGTGCTGCCGACCGTGCCGTGGCTCACTATGGTCGGGAGGTCCGCCCGTCCGTGCCACCACCGTGGAGTGCGCCCATGAGGCTGATCATGCTGTCGCCGCCCGGCGCGGGGAAGGGCACGCACTGCGCGTGGTTGACCGAGGAGACCGGGGTCGCGCACATCTCCTCCGGCGACCTGCTGCGCGCCGAGATCGCCCGGGGGACCGACCTCGGCCGGCGGCTGGCGGAGTTCACCGGCCGCGGGGCGCTCGTCCCCGACGACGTGATGTTCGACCTGCTCGTCCCGGTGGTGGTCGCGGCCGCCCGGGACACCGGCGGCTACCTGCTCGACGGGTTCCCGCGCACCCTGCCGCAGGCGCTGCGCGCGCAGCAGATCGGCCGCGACCAGGCCCTCGCCGCCGACGCGGTCGTCTACCTGACCGCGCCCGAGCCGGTGCTGGTCAGCCGGCTGCTGGCCCGGGCGGCGGAGCAGGGCCGGGCCGACGACACCCCGGAGGTGGTCAGCCACCGGCTGGCCGTCTACGCCGAGGCGACCGCGCCGCTCATCGACCACTACCGCGATCGCGGGCTGCTGATGGAGGTCGACGCCGACCGGCCGGTGGCCGACATCCGGGAGGACCTGCGAGCCCGGCTCGGCGAGCGTGGCCTGCTCGGGAACGGGGCCGGACCCGCCGCGCGGTGACCGCCGCGGTCAGGGCGCCACGTCGGGGACGATGTGCTGGGACTCCTTCGGCGGGCGGACGTAGTCGTCCTCGACCGGCGGCCGTGGCGGGAGCTCGGGTGCCTCCGGGGTGAGGTCCTCGTAGGGCACCTGGCCGAGCAGGTGGGAGATCACGTTGATCCGGGCGCGCTTCTTGGAGTCGGCCTCGACCACCCACCACGGCGCCTCGGGGATGTCGGTGGCGGCGAACATGGCGTCCTTCGCCCGGGAGAAGTCCACCCAGCGGTTGCGCGCCTCGAGGTCCATCGGGCTGAGCTTCCAGCGCTTGGTCGGGTCCTGCAGGCGGGCCTGGAAGCGCTTCTCCTGCTCGGTGTCGCTGACCGAGAACCAGTACTTGAGCAGGGTGATGCCGCTGCGCACCAGCATCCGCTCGAACTCCGGGCACGAGCGGAGGAACTCCGCGTACTCCTCGTCGGTGCAGAAGCCCATCACCCGTTCGACGCCCGCGCGGTTGTACCAGGACCGGTCGAGCAGGACCATCTCGCCGCTGCTCGGCAGGTGCGCGACGTAGCGCTGGAAGTACCACTGGCCCTTCTCGCGCTCCGACGGCGCCGGCAGCGCGACCACCCGCGTGGCACGGGGGTTCACCGACTCGGTGATGCGCTGGATCGCCCCGCCCTTGCCGGCGGCGTCGCGTCCCTCGAAGACGACCACGACCCGGAGCCCGCGGGCGCGGATGAACTCCTGCTGCTTGACCAGCTCGACCTGCAGCCGGGCCATCTCCTTCTCGTAGGCCTTCTTGTCCACCTTGCCGGTGGTCCGCGGGGCCTCTTCGACCGAGGGGGAGCTGGTGCCGGACGCCGTCATGGGGTCAGCGTGATCGGGTGGCCGTCCGGTGACAACCCCTCACGGGCCCGGCGGAGCAGGCCGCCCGGCGCCGGCGTGCACCGGCGGCGGGGCCCTACCGCCCGGGCGGTCAGGACCGGATGATCGACGCCGCCGGTCCACACCCCGGGCGGCCGGGTCGCCGGGGGCCTAGCGTGCTGAGAGTGGGCAGGCGTGTGGTGGTCATCGGCGGGGACGCCGCAGGGGGCAGTGCGGCGTCGCAGGCCAAGAAGCGGCGACCCGACCTGGACGTGGTCGTGTTCGAGCGGGGCCGGGCGACGTCCTACTCGGCCTGCGGCATCCCGTACTGGATCAGCGGGGCGGTCGAGGACGAGGCGTCGCTGATCGCCCGGACCCCGGACCAGCACCGTGCCGCGGGCATCGACGTCCGGATGCGGACCGAGGTGGTGGGCATCGACCTGGACCGCCGGGTCGTCACCTGGCGCGAGCTGGACGGCGGGGGTGAGGGCAGCGAGCCCTTCGACGACCTGGTCTACGCGACCGGCAGCGTCCCGATGCGCCCGCCGGTGCCGGGGATGGACGCGGCCGGGGTCTACGGCGTCCAGGTGCTCGACGACGGCGTCGCGCTGCGCGCCGAGCTGGACGGTGGCTCCGTGCGGCGGGTGGTCGTGGTGGGCGGGGGCTACATCGGCCTGGAGATCGCCGAGGCGTGCCGCGTCCGCGGTCTGGACGTCACCGTCGTCGACCGCTCGGCCACCCCGGTCGGCACCTTCGACCCCGACATCGGGACCTTCATCGCCGACGCGGTCCGCGCGGAGGGGATCGAGCTGGTGCTCTCCGACGGCGTGACGGCCATCGACGTCGGGGACGACGGACGGGCCCGCGCCGTGCTGACCGCGAGCGGCCGGGAACTGCCGGCGGACCTGGTGGTCCTCGGGCTGGGGGTGCGGCCGGACGTGCGGCTGGCCCGCGAGGCCGGGATCCCGCTGGGGACCTCCGGCGGCATCGCGGTGGACGCCAGCATGCGCACCCAGGTCGAGGGGGTCTGGGCCGCCGGGGACTGCGTGGAGTCCCGGCACCGGCTCTCCGGTCAGCCGATGGTGGTGGCCCTCGGCACCCACGCCAACAAGCAGGGCCGGGTCGCCGGCATCAACATCGGCGGCGGGTACGCGACCTTCCCCGGCGTCATCGGCACCGCCATCACCAAGGTCTGCGACGTGGAGGTCGCCCGCACCGGCCTGTCCAGTGCCGAGGCCACGGCCGCGGGCTACCAGTTCGTCACCGCCTCGGTCGACTCGACCACCAGGGCCGGCTACTTCCCGGGCGCCGGCCCGATCCGGGTCAAGATGATCGCCGAGCGGCGCA
Source organism: Modestobacter excelsi (assembly GCF_005930495.1). Classification (GTDB taxonomy): domain Bacteria; phylum Actinomycetota; class Actinomycetes; order Mycobacteriales; family Geodermatophilaceae; genus Modestobacter; species Modestobacter excelsi. The sequence continues at coordinate 61,962 of NZ_SJEX01000003.1, forward strand.
GCGGGCGGCTGCTCGGCGCGCAGGTCGTCGGGAAGGAGGCGTCGGCCAAGCGCATCGACGCGCTGGCGATCTGCGTCTGGAACGAGATGGGCGTCGACGAGGTCCTCTCCCTCGACCTGTCCTACGCACCGCCGTTCGCCCCGGTGTGGGACCCGGTCCTGATCACCGCGCGCAAGGCGCTGGAGGCCGTGGAGGCCGACGCCCGGCAGCTCTGAGCAGCGGCCGGCGATGAGTTCCGGCCCGGGCGCGGGTCCGTCCTGGTGTCGCAGGACGCAGATCCTCCGGAGGACGCCATGACGACCACCCCGAGCACCCCGTCCACCGCGCTGCCCGGCCGCCCACCCGTCGTCGACCGCGCCACCTGGCAGGCGGCCCGGGACGAGCTGCTGGTCCGGGAGAAGGCGCACACGCGCGAGGGCGACGCCCTCGCCGCGGCCCGCCGCACCAGGGCCAGTGCGAGGGCTGCACCTTCAACGTCTGGCACATGCGGGACGCCGTCTACCTCAACGCCCGCGGGGTCTCCTCCGCCGTCCTGACCTCGGGCCGGTGGAGGAGGTGGCGCCCTTCCGGGAGTTCATGGGCTACACCCAGCCCTGGTACTCGGTGCACGGCGTCGAGGCGTCGATCGCCACCGAGGAGGGGCACATCGAGTGCTACCTGCGCGACGGCGACCGGGTGTTCCTCACCTACGCCACCACCGGCCGGGGCAACGAGCCGGCCGACGGGTCTCTCGGGCTGCTCGACATGACCCCCTACGGACGCCGGGAGGCGTGGCAGGACGACCCCGAGGGCTGGCCCGAGCCACCGCAGGTGGGCGCGCCCGTCGGCGGGCACGGCGCGCCGATCTGCTGGTACTGGCGCTCGGGTCCCGACGGCGCCGGCAGCTGGGGGCCGACCAGCCGGCCCGTGCCGCAGTGGACCCGCCCCGGCGCGACCCTCGTGGAGACCCTCGGCCGGCAGGACCACCACCACTGACCGGCCGCCGGCGGCGCGCGGCGGCGGCGTCCGCGTGCCAGGCTCGGGCGCACGACGACGGGGAGGCGACGTGCAGGCAGTGGTCTACGAGCGCACCGGTGGCCCGGAGGTGCTCTCGCTCCGCGAGGTGCCCGACCCCGAGCCCGCCGACGGCGCGGTGCTGGTCGACGTCGCGGCCGTGGGCGTCAACTTCCGGGACGTCTACGAGCGGGAGGGGCGACCGCCGTACACGGCGAGCCCGCCGGCGGTGATCGGCGTCGAGGGCGCGGGGACGGTCGTGGGCACCGGCGAGCGGGTGGCCTGGCTGGACGTCCGCGGCAGCTACGCGCAGCGGGTGGCCGCGCCGCGGGCGAAGCTGGTGCCGGTGCCCGGCGGCGTCGACCTCGACGTCGCCGCGGCCGTGATGCTGCAGGGCTGCACCGCCCAGTACCTGGTCACCGACTCGTACCCCGTCGCCGAGGGGGACTGGGCGGTGGTGCACAGCGCGGCCGGCGGGGTCGGGCTGCTGCTCACCCAGCTGGTGCGCGCCCGCGGAGGCCACGTCCTGGCCACCACCTCCACCGAGGACAAGGCCGAGCTGGCCCGCGCCGCCGGGGCCGACGAGGTGGTGGTCGGCTACGGCGGGTTCGCCGACCGGGTCCGCGAGCTGTCCGGCGGCGAGGGCGCCGCCGTCGTCTACGACGGCGTCGGCCGGACGACGTTCGACGCGGGCCTGACCGCGCTGCGACCGGGCGGCCGGATGATCGTCTACGGCGCCGCCAGCGGGCAGCCCGAACCGCTGGAGCTGCACCGGCTCGCCGGCGCCGGGTCGCTGTTCGTGCAGCGGCCCACGCTGGCCACCTACACCCGCACGCCCGAGCTGCTGCGCCGGCTGGCCGGTGCGGTGCTGGACACGGTCGCCGCCGGCCGGCTCGACGTCCGGATCGGTGCCCGGCTCCCGCTCGGGGAGGCGCGCCGCGGGCACGAGGACCTCGAGGCCCGTCGCACCACCGGCAAGCTGCTCCTGCTGCCCTGATCCGCTGCTCCGGGGAGGCACGGTGGTGCGGGCGGTCCACGCCTAGCCGGGCGGGCCACGCAGCCGCCGGCCTGCAGAACAGCCTTCTCGGCGGCCGGCGCCGTCGCCCGCGACCGGCTGACCGGACGCGGGCGGGCCCGGGCCCGAGAGGACCAGGGTGTTCCACGGGCGCGACCACAGCCCGGGAGGACGAGCCTCGGGGCGCTGCCCGCCGGAGCGCGGGGACCACAGCACGTCCGTGGAGGTGCGTCCGTGACCACGCTGTTCCGGCGTCTGCACATGCCCCCGCTCGACGGGGCGACCGCCTGGCTCAACTCCGAGCCGCTGGACCCCGCCGGGCTGCGCGGGAAGGTCGTCCTGGTCGACTTCTGGACCCTGACCTGCATCAACTGGCTGCGCACCGAGCCCTGGGTCCGCACCTGGTCGCGGGCCTACCGGGACGACGGGCTGGTCGTGATCGGCGTGCACACCCCGGAGTTCGGCTTCGAGCACGACCTCGACCTCGTCCGCCGGGCGACGCGGGAGCGGGGGATCGACCACCCGGTCGCCGTCGACAACGGCTACCGGGTCTGGCGGGCCTTCGACAACCACTACTGGCCGGCGCTCTACTTCGTCGACACCGACGGCGTGGTCCGCGACCAGCACTTCGGTGAGGGCCGGTACGAGCAGTCCGAGCGCCGGCTCCAGCGGCTGCTCGGCATCGACCGGCCGTTCGTCGCCGTCGAGGGCGAGGGGGTGGAGGCGGCGGCCGACTGGGACCAGCTGCGCACACCCGAGACCTACCTGGGCGCCGAGCGCGGCGGGCGGCCCGACGCACCGGGCGAGCTGCCCCTCGGCCACTGGGCCCTCACCGGGCGCTGGACGACCGAGCCGGAGGACGTCCTGCTCGACCAGGCCGGCGGCGGCATCAGCTTCCGCTTCTCCGCCCGGGACGCGCACCTGGTGCTGTCCTCGGCCGGTCCGGAGCCGATCCCCTTCCAGCTGCTCCTCGACGGCGAGGTCCCCGGCCGCTCGCACGGCGTCGACGTCGACGACCAGGGCAACGGCGTCCTGGACGGGGGCCGGCTGTACCAGCTGGTCCGCCAGGCCGGCGAGGTCCGCGAGCGCACGCTGACCCTCACCTTCTCCGGGGCCGGCGCCCGGGCCCACGTCTTCACGTTCGGCTGAGCTCGTCCCCGGGCGCCCCGACGGGCCCGGGTGCTGACCCGCCCGCACGACCCACACCGCCAGGAGGATGAGGATGTCCACACCCACCCGACCCACCTCGACCGGCACCGGCACCGGCACCGGCACCGTGCCCACGCCCCGCACGGAGGCCGACCCGGCCGCGGTCCGGCCCTTCCAGGTCCACGTGCCGGAGGAGGAGCTCGCCGAGCTCCGCCGCCGCATCGCCGCGACGCGCTGGCCGACCCGGGAGCTGGTGGCGAACCGCTCCCAGGGTGTGCAGCTGGCGACGATGCAGGCGCTCGCGCGCTACTGGGCGACCGACTACGACCTCGGCAGGTGCGAGGCGCGGCTGAACGCGCTGCCGCAGTTCGTGACCGAGATCGACGGCGTGGACGTGCACTTCCTGCACGTGCGGTCGCGGCACGAGGACGCCCTGCCGCTGGTCATGACCCACGGCTGGCCCGGCTCGGTGGTCGAGATGCTCGACAGCGTCGGGCCGCTCACCGACCCGACCGCGCACGGCGGGCGCGCCGAGGACGCCTTCCACCTCGTGCTGCCGTCGCTGCCGGGCTACGGCTTCTCCAGCGAGCCGACCGAGCTCGGCTGGGACACCCCGCACGTGGCGCGGGCCTGGGCGGAGCTGATGCGCCGTCTCGGCTACACCCGCTACGTCGCCCAGGGCGGCGACGTCGGCGCCGGCGTCACCGACGCGATGGGCCGCCAGGCGCCCGAGGGCCTGATCGGCATCCACACCAACCTGCTGGTGACGGCGCTGGGCGGGCCGCAGCCGACGGACACCGAGGCCGAACGCGCGGCGGCCGACGCGCTGACCGTCTTCCGCGCCGACGGCTTCGCCTACTTCCTGGAACAGGCCACCCGCCCGCAGACCATCGGCTACGGCCTGCTGGACTCCCCGGTCGCCCTGGCCGCCTGGATGCTCGACCACGACACCGACGCCTACTACAAGATCGCCCGCGCCTTCGTCGACGAGCAGCCCTCGGGCAACCTCACCCGGGACCACGTGCTGGACAACATCACGCTGTACTGGCTCACCGGCACCGGCGCCTCGGCCGCCCGGTCGTACTGGGACAACTACGGCGTCGCCGCGACCCAGGCCGCAGCGGGCCGCGTGGCCCCCGACGTCACGGTCCCGGTCGGCTTCACCACGTTCCCCGGCGAGATCTGGCGGACCCCGCGCAGCTGGGCGGAGAAGGCGTACCCCACCCTCAGCTACTTCAACGAGGTCGACCGCGGCGGCCACTTCGCCGCCTGGGAGGAGCCCGAGCTGTTCGCCACCGAGCTGCGGGCGGCGTTCGGTCCGCTGCGGTCGTGACCCCCGGCGGCTGAGCAGGGGACCGGCGGCGCCAGGGAGGGAGTCCCCGGCGCCGCCGGTTCGCCGATGCCCTGTTCAGCGCGATGCCCTGTTCAGCGCGATGCCCTGTTCAGCGCAGCGAGCGGAACGCGGCGCGGAGCTCCTCGGCGAACAGCTGGGGCTGCTCCCACGCCGCGAAGTGCCCGCCCCGGTCGACCTCGTGGTAGTAGACGAGGCCGGGGTAGGCCCGCTCGGCCCAGCTGCGCGGTGCCTGGTACTGCTCGCCCGGGAAGATCGTCATGGCCACCGGGAGGGTCACGCCCTTGGCGTCGAAGAAGCCGCCCCGGTACTCCCAGTACAGCCGGGACGCGGACACCCCGGTGTTCGTCAGCCAGTACAGGGTGATGTTGTCCAGCACCTCGTCGCGGGTGAGCTCGCCGGTGGCGCTCGTGGTGCGGTCCAGCGCAGCGACGACGGCCGCGGCGGGCTGGTCGTCGGCGTCGTTGTGGTCCAGCAGCCAGGCGGCCAGGCCGACGGGTGAGTCGGCGATGCCGTACAGCGTCTGCGGCCGCGCCGCCATGTACTGGGCGTACTGCACCTGGCCGAAGGTCGCGACCAGCTGCTGGTAGGCGCGGCGTTCCTCGGCCGAGAGCCCGGCGGGCGGCGGGTCGCCCGCGGCCAGCGCCCGGTCGACGTCCGCCGGCACCGTGGCGGGCATGTTCGTGTGCACGGCGAGCAGCCCCTCGGGGGCCTGCAGGCCCATCTGGTCGACGACGAAGGCACCCCAGTCGCCGCCCTGGGCGACGTAGCGGTCGTAGCCCAGCCGCTGCATCAGCTCGGCCCAGGCCCGGCCCATCCGCTCGGGCCCCCACCCGGTGCTGGTCGGCTTGCCCGAGAACCCGTAACCGGGCATCGACGGGACCACCACGTGGAAGGCGTCCGCAGCCGTCCCACCGTGCGCCGTGGGATCGGTCAGCCGGTCGATGATCTTCAGCTGCTCGATGATCGAGCCGGGCCAGCCGTGGTTGACCACCAGCGGCAGCGCGTCGTCGTGGCGGGACCGGACGTGCAGGAAGTGGATGTCCAGTCCGTCGATGGACGTGACGAACTGCGGCAGCGCGTTGAGCCTGGACTCGCAGGCACGCCAGTCGTAGTCGGTCGCCCAGTGGCGGGCGAGGCGCTGCACCATGTCCAGCGGCACGCCCTGGGAGTGGTCGCGGACGGTCTCCCGGTCGGGCCAGTGGGTGGCCGCGATGCGCCGGCGGAGGTCCTGCAGGGCCTCGTCCGGCACGTCGACGGAGAAGGGGCGGATCCCTACTCCGGACTCCACGGTGGTGGTCATGACGACGTCCCTCCTGTGCGATCGGGTGCGTCCGCCCACGATCGCGCGGCCCACCCCCGGTCGAACCCGGGAGAGTCCCTGGTCCGCTGCCCGCGGCGCGGGCGGCCGGTGAGGTCAGCGGCCGGCGGCGTGGTGGTCGCCGGCCGGCAGTGACGTCCGCAGCTCCCGCCGGGTGCTGACGCCGAGCTTGCTGAACGTCTTGCGCAGGTGCCACTCCACCGTCCGGGGGCTGACGTACAGCGCGGCTCCGATCTCCGGGTTGGTGAGCCCCTGCGCCGCGAGCCTGGCGATGTGCGCCTCCTGGGCCGTGAGCGTCCCCGGGGCCTCCACGGTGCGCCGGCGGACGGTCTCCCCGGTGGCCAGGAGCTCGTGCCGTGCGCGGTCCGCGAACGTCTCCAGCCCCATCGCCGACAGGGCCTCGTGGGCGGCCCGCAGCTGGGTGCGGGCCTCGACGCGCCGGCCCTCCCGCCGCAGCCACTCGCCGTGGAGCAGCTGGGCGCGGGCCAGCTCGACCCGGACCCCGGTGCGGCCGAGGCGCTCGACCGCCTCCCGGTGCAGGTCGTCCGCCGCCGTCCCGGTCCGCAGCAGGGCGGCACGGCTCGCCGCCACGCCCAGCGCCCAGTCGCTGCCGCTGGCGCGCGCCAGCCCGGAGAGCTGCTCCAGCGCGGCCGCTCCGGCGGCCGTGTCCCCGCTGCGCACCCCGGCCTCCACGAGCTCGGCCAGCGCCCACTTCGGCGGACCCAGTTCCAGCGGGTCCGCCGCGGCCTCCTGTGCGGCGCGCAGCGCCTCCGCGTAGCGGCCCAGCCCGTTGCACAGGACGGCCCGGGCCCACTGGGCCATGTTCACCCCGACGCCCTCCCCGCGGGCGACGACGTCGTCCAGGCAGCGGCGCAGGACCGGCTCGGCCTGGTCGGCCCGGCCCTGGACGGCGAGCAGGCCCACCTCCCCGTAGCACACGAGACCGCTGCCGGTCACGTCGGTGGTCCACCGGCACTCCTGGACCAGTGACGTCGCTGCGGCCAGGTCGCCGGTGAACAGGTGCACGACCGTGCGGGTGTCCAGCGCCAGCGGGAGGGCGGCGAGGGCACCGGCCTGCCGGGTGAGCTGGAGGTGCCGCCGGGTCAGCACGTCCCACGCGCCGTCGTCCCACAGGGAGGCGGCCGTGGCCGCCGCCAGCCAGGCGGAGCGGAGCGCCTCGTCGAGGGTCAGGTCCTCGCCGGCGAACGCGGTCACGGCCCGGCGCAACGGGGCGACCGCGGGCGCGTACCCCTCGGTGGACAGGACGACGAGGCCCGTGAGCAGGGCGTCGCGCTTGCGCGGCGAGGACGGTCGCGGCGCCGCCCGCGCCGCTCCGGCGACCTGCCGGGCGCCCGGGCCGGCGGCCAGCCGGCCGGCGAACAGCGCAGCGGTCAGCGCGTCGAGGTAGGTGTCCCGGGCGAGGTCGGCGTCGATCGGCTCCAGCCGCCGGGCGGCGGCCAGCAGCAGGGGGAGCGCCTCGTTGCCCCGGTCCTCGGCGAAGGACAGCTGCGCGCAGAGCAGCTCCAGCCGGGCCCGGTCCGCCTCGCCGAGCGGTCCGACCCGGGCTGTGGCCAGCGCGTCGGTGGCGGCGTCGAACGCGCCTGCGGCGATGTCGGCCCCGGCGGCGTCGAGCGACCGCCGTGCCCGGGTCGCCGGGTCCGGCGTCAGTGCGGCGGACCAGCCGAGCAGGGCGGCCGCCGCGGCCAGCCCGCCGTGCGACTGGGCCCGGCCGGCCGAGTGCTGGAGCTCGGCGGCCACCGACTCGTCCGGACCGACCGCGGCGTGGGCGCGGTGCCAGGCGCGGCGGTCCGGGTCCAGGTCGGCGTCGGTGGCGTCGGCCAGCGCCCGGTGGACGGCTCGCCGGTCGTCGGGGGCGGCCGAGCGGTAGACCGTGGACCGGACGAGCGGGTGGCGGAAGCGGACCCGCTCGCGCAGCTCGACCAGCCCGGCGTTCTCTGCGGCCCCCACCGCGTCGGCGCCGAGGCCGAGCCGCTCGACGGCCCGCCACAGCAGCGGGACGTCGCCGACCGGTTCGGCGGCGGCGACGAGCAGGAGCTGCCGGGAGGGTGCCGGCAGCTCCTGCACCCGGCGCACGAACCCCCGCTCCAGGCGGTGCAGCAGCGGGGCCGGGGCGGCGGCGTCGCCGTCGCCGCCGAAGGCCAGTTCCGCCGCGGTGAGCCCGCGCGGCAGCTCGAGGAGGGCGAGCGGGTTGCCCTGGCTCTCGGCCACGATCCGGTCCCGCACCCGGGGGTCGAGGGCGCCGGTCACCGCCGTGTCCAGCAGCACCGCGGCGTCGGCGATCCGCAGCCCGGACAGCGTGCGGCTCGGCACGCCGGGGAACGGCGGTGCCGCCGCTCCGTCCCGCGCGGCCAGCACCAGCGCCACGGGGTCGGCCGCCAGTCGCCGGGCGACGAACCCCAGCGTCTGCGACGACGCCTGGTCCAGCCACTGGGCGTCGTCCACCACGCAGACCAGCGGCCGGTCACCGGCCACCTCCGACAGCAGGGTGAGCACCGCCAGCCCGACCAGGAAACGGTCCGGTGCCGGTCCCGGCTGCAGCCCGAACGCCGTGCCGAGCGCCTGCTGCTGCGGGACGGGCAGCGCGCCCAGCCGGTCCAGGAACGGGGCGCAGAGCTGGTGCACCCCCGCGAAGGCGAGCTCCATCTCCGACTCGACACCGGCCGCTCGGGTCACCCGGCACCCCGTCGCCCGGTCCACCAGGAAGTCCAGCAGGGCCGTCTTGCCGATCCCCGGCCCACCCCGCAGCACCAGGACCTGGCTGCGGCCGGCCCGGGCCGCCGCGACCAGCTCGAGCAGTGCGTCGCAGTCGCCGCGCCGGCCCACCAGGCCCAGCCACGAGCCGGGGAAGGGCATCTGCTCACCGCCTGAGGAGTCGGAGCCGCACCCGCGCGATCGCTCGACCAGCTGGTGCCCCTGCACCCCGCTGCACGCCGCCCCCAGTCCACACCCGGAGCACCCCCGCCGGGAAGGGGCCGGGAGACGGGCGCGCCCACCACGTCAGCGGGAGCGGCGGGTCGGCCGGGTCGAGGTGCTCCGCGTCGGCCGCTCGCGCTGGTCGGCGTGGTGCCCGGCGGTCAGGTCGTGCTGGCGTCCAGGTGCGTCCCCGCCCGGGTCTCGCTGCGCCGGCGGTGCCTGGCCGCGACCGTCAGGTACCCGCTGACCGCCAGGTAGTAGACCAGGTAGGCGAGTGACACGGCCACGACCAGCGGGTTCACCGACGGGTACTCGACCAGCAGCAGCGCGTACGTGCCGATCCACACGGCGGTGAGCACCAGGCTGAGGGACCGGAACGCCTGCGTGCGGGAGGGGTAGAGGTAGCGCACCGGCACGAAGACCAGCACCGAGCAGACGACCAGGATGGTCGCGACGGTGACGCGGTCGAGGTCCAGCACGATGACGTAGAAGGCGACGACGTTCCAGTAGCTGGGGAAGCCCAGGAACGTGTGGTCGTCGGTCTTGGCGTCCACCCGGCAGAACTGGTAGCTGGAGGCCAGCAGCGGCAGCGCGGCCAGCACCCACCCGGGGGCACCGTCCGGCAGCGCCCCCGTCGTCCAGAGCAGGACGACCGGGGCGAACACGTAGGTGAGGTAGTCGACGATGTCGTCGAGCCGGGCGCCGTCGAACCAGGGGATCGTCTCCTTCACCCGCGCGGTGCGGGCCAGCATCCCGTCCGTGCCGTCGACGACGAGTGCCGCCAGGCCGATCCAGAGCGCGGTGATCGCGTCCCCGTCGAACGCGGCCAGCACGATGAGCAGGGCGAGCACGGAACCGCTCGCGGTGTAGAGGTGCACGGCCATGCCGGCCAGACGCCGGCTCAAGGGGAACACCTGCGGCCAACCGCCTCTGTGGTCGGGGATCGTGGGCAGCCGGCCGCCCGGTGCGGGTGCCGTGTCCTGCACCCGAGACCTTTCCACGTCTCCCTCCCCGCGGCTCGATGGCGGGGCCGGGCGCGCCCGTCGGCACCACCCCGGCGGCTGCGAGTGGCAGCAGCGCCGTCGGCGGAGCACAGTGACCCGACTCCTTGCCTCTCGGACGTGGGCGGACCGTGGACAGATCGATCGAGCAGGACCGCGACCAGCACCTCGCGGAGTTCGGCTACAAGCAGGAGCTGGACCGCCGGATCGGCAGGTTCGCCAGCTTCGCCGCCGGGGTGAGCTACATCTCGATCCTGACCGGCACGTTCCAGCTGTTCTACTTCGGCTTCGGCGCGGGCGGCCCGGCCTACGTGTGGTCGTGGCCGCTGGTGTTCATCGGCCAGGTGACGGTGGCGCTGTGCTTCGCCGAGCTGGCCGCGCGGTACCCGATCGCCGGCTCGCTCTACAACTGGACCAAGCGGCTGGGCAGCCGGACCACGGCCTGGATGGCCGGCTGGATGATGCTCACCGCCTCGATCGTCACGCTGTCGGCGACCGTCCTCGCCTACCAGATCACGCTGCCGCAGCTGTGGTCGGGCTTCCAGGTGGTCGGGGACGGCACGGGCACCTACGACGTGGCCGTCAACGCGGTGGTGCTGGGCAGCGCGCTGATCCTCTTCACGACCGTGGTCAACGCCTACGGGGTCCGGCTCATGGCCCGGATCAACAGCACCGGGGTCTTCATCGAGCTGGTCGCCGCCGTGCTGATCATCGTCATCCTCGCCGTGCACGCCAGCCGGGGCCCGCAGGAGGTCCTCACCGACACCGCCGGCCGCGGCGAGGGGCACCAGCTCGGCTACCTCGGGGCCTTCCTGGTCGCCGCGCTGGCCTCCGGCTACGTGATGTACGGCTTCGACACCGCCAGCTCGATGGGGGAGGAGACGGTCGACGCACGGCGCACGGCGCCCCGGGCGGTCCTCCGGGCGGTGACGGCGTCCTTCCTGCTGGGCGGGCTGATCCTTTTGTTCGGCCTCATGTCGGTGGACGACCTGGAGGACCCGCAGCTGTCCTCCGCCACCGGCGGGCTGCAGTACGTGCTGCTGCAGGCGGCCGGGAACGGGCTGGGGAAGGCCTTCCTCGTGTGCATCGTCGTGGCCATCACGGTCTGCTGCCTGGCCGTGCACACCGCCACGATCCGGATGGCGTTCGCGATGGCCCGGGACAACAACCTGCCCTTCGCGGGGCGGCTGGCCCGCGTGGACCCGCGGCACAAGACGCCGGTCGTCCCCGCCGTCGTCATCGGCGTGCTGTCCATCTGCATCCTGCTGGTCAACGTCCGCCAGCCGCAGATCTTCACCACCCTCACCAGCATCGCCGTCGTGATGATCTACCTCGCCTACCTGCTGGTCACGGGCCCGATGCTGGTCAGCCGGCTGCGCGGTCGCTGGCCGCTGCCGGCCGAGCCGGACGGCGCGCGGCACTTCTCGCTGGGTCGCTGGGGGCTGCCGGTGAACGTGCTGGCCGTCCTGTGGGGCGCCGGCATGGCGCTCAACCTGGCCTGGCCCCGGCGCGAGGTCTACAACGCGACCGCGCCGTACCACTGGTACCTCCAGTGGGGTGCGTTCGTCTTCATCGGCGCGATCGCGCTGGTCGGGCTGGCGTACTACCTGCTCCGGCAGCGTCATCGCTCCGGCGTGCTGCCCGAGCACGCCGCCTGAGCACGCCGCCTGAGCACAGCCGTCACCGCGGTGGCGTGTCCGTCGGGCCAGGGACCGGGGTGCCGGCCACGGACCCGGCCGACGCGACGTCGTCGTAGAGGAGGGCCATCCGGTCGATGAACCAGGTCTTGCCGGCCGTCTCGACCGCGAGCCCGAACGCGACCATCCAGCCGTTCCGGACGACCAGACCCCGCACGATGAAGGGCACGCCCAGTGCGCTGAGGGCGGCGAGCACGTTCGGCGCGACCCGGTGCCGCCCGGGTACCGGCTCCTCGTCCCGCCGCGTCCAGTACGTCTCGCCCAGCACGCCCCGGGACGCCCAGTGGTCCAGCGAGCCCGGAGGGGGGAAGACCCGGGGGTTGACCACGGTCCACGCGCCCACCAGCCCCACCGGGACGGCCGACCACCAGCCCAGCCGGTGGCGGGACCAGAGCGCCCCGACCAGCAGGGACGGGATGGGGATGCGGGTGTAGACGCTCCACGGGTTGGCGTGGCGTTGCCAGCTGTCGTCCTCGAGCCCGAACGCCTTCGCCAGCCTGGTGTCCACGGACATGTCGACGTCCTCCCTGCAGCCGTGGGTCAGCTCGGCGACTGGAGCCAGGGCTGGCGGAGGTCGAGGAAGGTCGTCCCGCCGACGCTCAGCTTGCCCATGTCCTCCATGGCGACCTGGAGTTCCCTCGGTGGCTCCTTGCGCTCGCCCTCGCGGGCCTCGGCCTCCGAGGTGAAGTAGAGGACCTGGGTCCACGCGCCGTCCGGGTGCCCGATCATGACGCTGCCCAGCACATCGGGCCGGAAGCCGGCCATCACGTCGGCGGGGATCTGCGCCATGACCTCCTTCGCCCGGTCCAGGTCGGTCACCCGGCCCTGCATGACCTGGACGAAGCGGGCCTGGCCGGGGTCACCCTGCAGGTCGACGGTGACGTCCTCGCTGTCGCGGAAGTCGACGTCGCCGTCGAACAGGCGGCTGGTCTCCTGCCACCACCGGTCCTGCTCCGGCCGCCGGCCGTTGCGGTCGGCGGCCTCGGCGGACTCGAAGCGGGCGATCGCGATGAACGTCCCGTCGTCGGTGGTCCCGACCGTGCTGCCGAGCCAGCCGACCGCGTCCGGCGCGAGCTCCTGGACCCACCTGTCCAGGGCCGCCCGCACCCCGTCGGCGTCCGAGATCCGGCCCTGGACGACCTGAGCGAACATGGTGCCCTCCCACCGAGCATCGAGTGTCCGATCCCCGTGGGGGACCGACGCTACGACTGTCGGCGGACGCCGTCGACGGGTCCGTGCGCCCCGGGTGAGCCGGCCGGGTGCCGGACCGCCGGGAGCACCTGCGGTGGCCGCTGCAGCGGATCGCCGCCGCCGGCGATGCGCAGCAGCGCCCGCAGCGCCGGGACCGCGCCGACCGGCTCGATCGCCGACGGTGAGGCGGCGGGGTGGTGCGCCGCGATCCGCACCCGCAGCGCGGCCGGGCGGGTGCGGAAGACGACCGGGGGAGTGAGCAGGGCGGCCTCGCCGTCGATGCCCGCCGGTACCGGACGGGTCGCCTCGACCCGGAGGTCGGTGGTGACCCACTGGCGCCACGGCCGGCGACGGCGCCGCGTCCCGCTGACCGGTGGGTCGAGCACGGTCACCCCGAGGAGGCCGTGGTCGACGGCGGGCCGGGTGCCCGCACCGGCGGCACCGGCGAGCCGGTACTGGTTGTTGCTGACCATGAGGACCGCCACCCCTCGCAGCGTGCGACCTCCCGGGGTGGTCCAGCGCAGGTCCTGCGAGGCCCCCGCCGGGACCTGCGAGGCCGCCACCGTGTCCAGCAGGGTCCGCAGCTTCGCGGCGCGGTAGCCCTGCTGCTGCACCGCCTCGGCGTAGACGCCCAGCGAGACGTTGTTGACGAAGACCCGGTCGTTGACCTCGGCCAGGTCCACCCGCCGCTCCCCGCCGTCGACGAACGCGTCGAGCGCGCCGACCACGTCGTCCCGGTCCACGCCGAGGTCCAGCGCGAAGTGGTTCCGCGTGCCGGCGGGGATGCACGCGTAGGGCAGCCCGGCCTCGGCGGCGACGGCGGCCACCACGGCCTGCGAGCCGTCGCCGCCGGCCATGCCGAGGGCGTCCGCGCCGGCGTCGACGGCCGCGCGGGCCAGTGCCTCGAGGTCGGCCCCGGGACGCAGCTCCAGCACGTCGATGCCGCGATCCTGGGCGGCCGCGACGAGCCCGACCCGGCCCGCCCGGCCGTCGCCGGACCGCGGGTTCACCACGACCACCGGCCGCTGCGGTCGCGGTGCGGCGGGGAGGACGACGTCGGGCCGGAAGGCCGCCCGGGCGGCCGCGTGCCAGACCAGCGCGCCGAGGCCGAGCAGCAGCAGGCTGCGCCGGTACCCCTCGTCGCCCAGCACCAGGACCCCGCCCGCCAGGGCTGCACCGCCGACGGCGAGGCCGGCCAGGCGCGCCCAGCCCCGGCGCAGGACCCCCTCCCAGGCACCGGCCGCGACCAGGGCGGCGCACAGCAGCAGGAGCAGGCCACGCGGGAAGTCGTCGATCGCCACGGTGACGCCCAGCGCGAGCACCCACGCCGCGGCGGCGAGCGCCACGGCGGCGGTCGTGCGGCGCCAGCGCACCGGGGACCGGCGGCGCGGAGCGGACATCGACGACCTCCTCGGTGCTGGCGCTGGGCGCAGGTCGCCTCAGCCGATGCCGCACTCGTCCTGGAGACGGGCGTCGACGCGGTCGGCCGCCGCGGACAGATCGCCCTCGGCGTCCTCGAGGGCGCCGAGCGTCGAGGGGTCGGCCAGGTCGACGTCGGCGATCGTGTCGGCCATGTGCTCCAGGCCGTCGGCCATCGTCTGCCAGTCGACGGCGATCGCGGCGGGCGGCTCGATCGCGCGCAGCTCCGCCGTCAGCCGACGGAAGGCCTCCGCGATCGACGGACCCTCGTCGAGCTCGGACACCGCCACGTCGACCCGGTCGTCGATGTCGGCTGCCTGGGCGCAGAAGTCCCCGCCGCCGGAGGACGCCGTCGCGGCGGACGTGCCCGCGGAGGCGTCCGACTGCGCATCCGTCCCCCCGCAGCCGGCGAGCAGCAGGACCACCCCCGACGCCGCGACGACGCAGGCGCGGCCGGCGGGCCGGTTCCCGTGCACCGTGCCGGACATGGCAGCCCCCAGGGCGGGTGATCGGACCGCTCGAGTGTCCACCCGGCCCGGTCGTCCCGACAGGGGTTCGGCCCGGGCTGCGGGTGTTGGACAGCGCCCCGGTCGTGGGGCATGGTCGTTGCCGTAGGGGAGTACCCCTCCGCGGAGCGTCGTCAGTACGGCCTGTCATCAGGCCCGGCGCATCCGGTCCGGCACCTCGCCGGGCGGGGGAGACCTGCCGACTTCGTGTTGGAGGCCTCCGCCATGCCCATCGACCGTGCTCCCGATCCCACCACCGCTCCCGCCGTCGACCTCGCCGGGGACGACGGGTGGGTCACCCCGACCTGGGAGCAGGTCGTGCGGGACCACTCGTCGCGGGTGTACCGGCTGGCCTACCGGCTCTCGGGCAACCAGCAGGACGCCGAGGACCTCACCCAGGAGACGTTCGTTCGGGTGTTCCGGTCGCTGGCGGACTTCTCCCCGGGCACGTTCGAGGGCTGGCTGCACCGGATCACCACGAACCTGTTCCTGGACATGGTGCGGCGCCGGCAGCGGATCCGGTTCGACGCGCTGCCCGAGGACACCGAGCGGCTGCCGGGGACGGCGCCCTCACCGGAGCAGGTGTACGCCGACACGCACCTGGACCCGCAGGTGCAGGCGGCGTTGGACGCGTTGTCCCCGGAGTTCCGGGTGGCGGTGGTGCTGTGTGACATCGAGGGCCTGACGTACGAGGAGATCTCGGCGACGCTGGGGATCAAGCTGGGCACGGTGCGCAGCCGGATCCACCGCGGCCGGGTGCAGCTGCGGGAGGCCCTGGCCCACCTCGCCCCCGGCCGGTCCGGCGCGGCCGCCTGACAGCAGCAGACCGCCCCGGGGCTGACCGGCGGCTCAGGACCGCGGCCGCCGCCGGATCGTGGAGCCCAGCCAGGTCAGCGGGTCGTACCGGCGGTCGGCCACCCGCTCCTTGAGCGGGATGATGCCGTTGTCGGTGAGGTGGATGCCCTCCGGGCACACCTCGCTGCAGCACTTGGTGATGTTGCAGTAGCCCAGGCCGAACTCCTCCTGGGCGGCGTCGCGGCGGTCGGCCACGTCCAGGGGGTGCATGTCGAGCTCGGCCAGCCGGATGAGGAAGCGCGGGCCGGCGAAGTTCCGCTTGTTCTCCTCGTGGTCCCGGATGACGTGGCAGGTGTCCTGGCAGAGCCAGCACTCGATGCACTTGCGGAACTCCTGCGAGCGCTCGACGTCCACCTGCTGCATCCGGTGGCTGCCGTCCTCCTCCCGCGGCCGAGGGACCAGCGCCGGGATCTGCGCAGCCTTCTCGTAGTTGTAGGACACGTCGGTGACGAGGTCGCGGATGACCGGGAAGGTCCGCAGCGGGGTGAGGGTGACCGTCTCGTCCTCGGTGAAGGTGCTCATCCGGGTCAGGCACATCAGCCGCGGCCGGCCGTTGACCTCGGCGCTGCAGGACCCGCACTTGCCGGCCTTGCAGTTCCAGCGGACGGCGAGGTCGCCGGCCTGGGTGGCCTGCAGCCGGTGGACGATGTCGAGCACCACCTCGCCCTCGTTGACCTCCACGGTGAAGGTCTGCAGCTCTCCACCGGTCGCGTCGCCGCGCCAGACCCGGAACGTGGCGTCGTAGCTCATGCGCGTACCCCTGTCACGACTCGAAGATCTCGGCGAGGTCCCCGGGCATCTGCGGGAGCGGCTGCCGGGACACCTGCACCTCGTCGGAGCCCGGCGGGAGGGTGAGGACGAGGTTGACCCGGGCCCAGTCGTCGTCCGCGCCGGGGAAGTCGTCGCGGGTGTGGCCGCCCCGGCTCTCCTCGCGCTCCAGCGCCGCGCGGGCGATGCACTCGCTGACCACCAGCAGGTGCGGCAGGTCCAGGGCCAGGTGCCAGCCGGGGTTGTACTGCCGGTGCCCCTCGACGGAGAGGTTCGCGACCCGCTCCTTGAGGACGGCGATCCGCTCCAGCGCCTGCTCCATCTCCGCGCGGGTGCGGATGATGCCGACCAGGTCGTGCATCGTCGTCTGCAGGTCGTGCTGGACGGCGTAGGGGTTCTCCCCGCCGTCCCGGTCGAACGGCGCGAGCGCCGCGGCGGCCGCGTCGGCCAGCTCCGCGTCGGCGATCTCCGTCCGGGCGCCGGTCAGCTTTGCCGCGTGCTCGGCGGCGGCGAGCCCGGCACGCCGGCCGAACACGAGCAGGTCCGACAGCGAGTTGCCGCCGAGCCGGTTGGAGCCGTGCATGCCGCCGGCCACCTCCCCGGCCGCGAAGAGGCCGGGGAGCCGGGCCTTCTGGGTGTCGGGGTCGACCTCGACGCCGCCCATCACGTAGTGGCAGGTGGGCCCGATCTCCATGGCCTCGCGGGTGATGTCGACGTCGGCCAGCTCCTTGAACTGGTGGTACATCGAGGGCAGCCGCTTCCGGATGTACTCCGCCGGCCGGCGCGAGGCGATGTCGAGCCACACCCCGCCGTGGTCGGTCCCGCGGCCGGCCTTGACCTCGCTGTTGATCGCCCGCGCGACCTCGTCGCGGGGGAGGAGCTCGGGAGGGCGCCGGTTGTTCTTCTTGTCCTCGTACCAGCGGTCGGCCTCCTCCTCGCTCTCCGCGGTCTCCTTGCGGAAGAAGTCGGGGATGTAGTCGAACATGAACCGGTTGCCGGCGGAGTTCTTCAGGATCCCGCCGTCGCCGCGGACGCTCTCGGTGACCAGCAGCCCGCGCACCGATGGCGGCCACACCATGCCGGTCGGGTGGAACTGGACGAACTCCATGTTGACCAGCGAGGCGCCGGCCTGCAGCGCCAGGGAGTGCCCGTCGCCGGTGTACTCCCAGGAGTTGGAGGTGACCTTGTAGGCCTTGCCGATCCCGCCGGTGGCCAGCACCACCGAGGGCGCCTGCCAGGCGACGAACCGGCCGGACTCCCGCCAGTAGCCGAAGGCGCCGGTGACGCCGTCCCCACCGTGGAGCAGCCGGGTCACCGTGCACTCCATGTACACGTCGATGCCGAGGGCGACGGTGCGCTGCTGCAGGGTGCGGATCAGCTCGAGCCCGGTGCGGTCGCCGACGTGGGCGAGACGGGCGTAGCGGTGCCCGCCGAAGTCCCGCTGGCTGATCAGGCCGTCCGGCGTCCGGTCGAACAGCGCTCCCCAGTCCTCCAGCTCCAGCACCCGGTCGGGCGCCTCCTGGGCGTGCAGCTGCGCCATCCGCCAGTGGTTGAGCATCTTCCCGCCGCGCATGGTGTCCCGGAAGTGCACGCGCCAGTTGTCGTCGGGCCAGGTGTTGCCCATGGCCGCGGCGATGCCGCCCTCGGCCATGACGGTGTGCGCCTTGCCGAGCAACGACTTGCAGACCACGGCGGTGCGCGCGCCGCTCTGCTGGGCCTCGATGGCCGCCCGCAGGCCGGCGCCGCCGGCCCCGACGACGACGACGTCGTACTCGTGCCTCTCGAGCTCCATCAGAAGAACCTCAGGTCCGAGATCGTGTCGGTGGCGAGCAGGAGGACGTAGAAGTCGGCGAAGGCGACGGTGAACAGCGACGCCCAGGCGAACTGCATGTGCCGCGCGTTGAGCTTCGACACCAGGGTCCAGGCCCGGTAGCGCAGCGGGTGCCGGGAGAAGGAGTTGATCCGGCCCCCGACGATGTGCCGGCACGAGTGGCAGGACAGCGAGTACAGCGCCAGCAGGACGGCGTTGACCAGCAGGACCACCGTCCCCAGGCCCATGTGACCCCAGGCGCCGGTCTCGTCCCGGAACGCCAGGACGGCGTCGTAGAAGAGGATCACGTTGATGACCAGCGCCGCGTAGAGCGCGTACCGGTGGATGTTCTGGCCCAGCAGCGGCAGCCGGGTCTCCCCGGTGTAGCGGCGGTGCGGCTCGGCGACCGCGCAGGCCGGCGGTGACAGCCAGAACGACCGGTAGTAGGCCTTCCGGTAGTAGTAGCAGGTCAGCCGGATGCCGAGCGGGAAGACCAGGATGTAGAGGGCGGGGGAGATCCAGGTCGGGCCGGTGAACAGCTCCGGGAAGGTGTCGCCCTCGCACCGCGTGGTGAGGCACGGCGAGTAGAAGGGGGAGATGTAGGGCTCGGCGAAGTAGTGCGCGTCCTGGAAGGCGCGGAACGTCGCGTAGACGATGAACAGCAGCAGGGCGACGGCGGTCACCAGCGGCTGCAGCCACCACCGGTCGGTGCGCAGGGTGCGTGCCGCGATGGTCGCCCGGCGGGGAGCGGCCATCCCGTTCCCGGCTCCCGGGGAGACCGCCCCGGTGCCGCGTGGGGCGGTGGTGGTCACCGCACCGTGCGGCCGGCCCCGCCCCAGCCCTCGTCGTCCCCGTCGCCGTAGACGCCCGCGAAGGGCTCGCGTGCCGCGTAGGGCTGGGCGCCGCACAGCAGGGTCAGGTCCTCGCGCACCCGGGTGACGTCGCCCCGCAGCCGCCGGGCGTCCACGGTGTCGCCGAAGTGCCTGCTGACCGGTGCACATGCCTGCTCGAAGGCGTCGAGCGCCTGCCGAGCCGCCGCCACGTCCTGCTCCAGGGACATCGCTGCCTCCACGTCACTGCTGACGCCGCCGAGATGGTGGGAGGCAGTCGACCACGGACGCCGGGTCGGGGAAAGAGGCTCCGGCGCGGCAGTTGCGGCCCGCGAGGTGCCTGCAGCCGGACGCCGGGGTCGGCGTGCTGGAACCAGGCGTCCTCCACCTCGGTCCGGTCCAGGGGGTTGCCCGGGTCCACCGGGTACGACCTCGGGGCGCTGTCCACCGGAGCCGCGGCGAGCGCCTGCCCGGCCAGCGCTCACAGGCGGTCCCGGAGAAGCCCGCTGTCGGCGATCGCCTCCTCATCCGCCGCGCTCCCTGGAGGACCCCGAAGGGCTCGCGGAGGTGGTCCGACCGGGCGGCCAGGGCCCGTCCCACCACCAGGCGCGCGACGATCGCGGCGAGCATGACGCCGGTGGGGGTGTTCCAACGCGGAGAACACCGAGGCCCGCTCCCCGGCGTCGTCCTGCGGCTACGCCGGCGACCGGCTGCTGGGCACCCGGGCGGTGGGCGCCACGGGGAGCACCTCGACGGCCGGCGACCCGGTGGGGAGCAGGGCGGCGGCGAGCGCCGCAGCCAGCGTCGCGCGGAGCGCCTCGTCACGCCGCGGCCGGGGGAGCTCCCGCAGCGCCAGGATCGACAGCTCCATCCGCCGGCGCCCGGCTCCGTACCGGTGCAGGGTGTCCAGCCGACGGGCCAGGCCGGCCAGCCGCCCGGTGTTGGTGACCAGGTCGTACCTCCGCTCGGCCCCGCGCAGGAGCCGGCGCAGCCGGGCCGGGTCACCGGCCGCCGCGGAGGCGGCACGCACGGTGGCGCGGATGACGGCGGCGGTCCGGCGGGCGTCCGGGGTGGCCCCCGTCTCCGCCAGCAGCGGCGCGAAACGGGCCAGCAGCGGGCGGCCGGCGTCGGTGGAGGCGTCGTTCACCAGCCGCGCGACGGTGGCGACCGTGGGGTCGGTGCAGGACGGGTGGTCGTTGAACGTCGTCCCGGCGAGGACGGAGACGTACTCCATCAGGCAGGCGCCGTCCTCCGGCGACAGATGGGCACCCGCCCGGAGCTGCGGGAGACCCTCGGGTGCGGAGCGGGCATCGGACGGCTGCATGGCGGGACCACCCCTCGGTCGGTGGACGACGGTGTCCGGTCCGGCGCCGCAGCCCTCGCTGCGACGTCGCGACCGGGCCCCCTGACTGTCACCTGTCCCGACCGCTGCCGCCTCCCCGAGCAGGATGAGCCGTGTCCGGGACCGGCTCGAGGCCGTCACGGCCGGGGGCGTTGCGGGGTCGTCCCCGCGAGGTGGTGCCCGTCCCTCCGGTGGCTCCTACGGTCGCGTCGCGGCGGGGAACACCCAGGACGGTCACCCCGCACCTCCTGCTGGTCGCGGCCTTCCTGGTCCTGGAGGTCAACGTGGTGACGTCCGCGCTGGTCCTCTGGGAGCTGGACGGCGGCGGCCCGGCCGGGCGCATCGTCGACCCGGCGCCGTTCCCGGACTCGAGTTCCCGCAGACGGGCACCGAGGGCCTGGTCGAACCGGGTCCACCACCACCGTCGGCTGCCGGGGGTGCGGGCCGACGCGACGTAGGAGACGGGTTCGGAGTCGCCCGATCCCGGCGCCGGAGGCCGTTGTCCACGGGGGTCATGGGGGCGATGCTGGTTCATGGCGTCGAACCCGTCGTACGAACAGTCGAAGCAGGTCGCCGAAGCGAGCCGTGAGACCGACTGGACCAAGCCGTCGTTCGGCAAGGAGCTCTTCCTCGGCAACTTCCGCCTCGACCTGATCCACCCCCAGCCCGAGCTGGATCCGGCGGCGGTGGAGAAGGGGGAGGCGTTCCTCGACCGCCTCCGCACCTTCCTCACCGAGCGCGTGGACCCACGGCAGATCGAGCGCGAGGCGAAGATCCCCCAGGACGTCGTCCAGGGGCTCAAGGACCTGGGTGCGCTGGGCATGAAGATCCCGGTCGAGCACGGCGGGCTCGGACTCAGCCAGGTCTACTACAACAAGGCGCTGGCCATGGCCGGCACCTGGCACTCGGCGATCTCAGTGCTGCTGTCCGCGCACCAGTCGATCGGCTTGCCGGAACCGTTGCGCCTCTTCGGCTCCGAGGCGCAGAAGCGCGAGTGGCTGCCCAAGCTCGCCACGGACTCCATCTCGGCGTTCCTGCTCACCGAGCCGGACGTCGGCTCCGACCCGGCGCGGATGAGCACGACTGCGGTGCCGACCGAGGACGGCACCGGTTACCGGATCAACGGCAGGAAGCTGTGGGCGACCAACGGCGTGGTCGCCGACGTGGTCGTGGTCATGGCCGTCGTCCCGAGGTCCGAGGGCCACAAGGGCGGCATCACCGCCTTCCTCTGCCCGTACGACCGCCCGGGCATCACGGTCGAGCACCGCAACCAGTTCATGGGGCTCAAGGGCATCGAGAACTCGGTGACGCGGTTCGACGACGTGTTCGTGCCCAACGAGGACGTCATCGGCGGTGAGGGGAAGGGGCTGCGGATCGCCCTCACCACGCTGAACACCGGCCGCCTGTCGCTGCCGGCGATCTGCCTGGCGATGGCCAAGTACTCGCTCAAGATCGCGCGCGAGTGGTCGACCGAGCGCCAGCAGTGGGGCCAGCCGATCGGCCGGCACGACCCCATCGCGCAGAAGCTCGCCTGGCTGGCGGGCACGGCGTTCGGGCTCGAGGCGATGCTCGACGTGTCCAGCCGGCTGGCCGACGACAAGCGCAACGACATCCGCATCGAGGCCGCGCTCGCCAAGCTCTACGGCTCGGAACTCGGCTGGACCGCCGTCGACGAGATGGTCCAGGTCCGCGGCGGCCGCGGATTCGAGACCGCAGAGTCGCTCGCCCAGCGCGGGGAGAAGCCCGTGCCTGCCGAGCAGATGCTGCGCGACATGCGCATCAACCGCATCTTCGAGGGCTCGACGGAGATCATGCACCTGCTGATCGCCCGTGAAGCCGTCGACCAGCACCTGCAGGTCGCGGGGGACGTGCTGCTCGCCGGCACCGGCCTGGCCGGCAAGGCGAAGGCCGCCGCGAAGGCGGGGGCGTTCTACGCGCGGTGGTTCCCGACGCTGACGACAGGCGCCGGTCAACGTCCCGGCTCCTTCGCGGAGTTCGGCGACCTGGCCAGGCACCTGCGCTACGCCGAGCGCCACTCGCGCAAGCTCGCGCGCTCCACCTTCTACGCGATGGGCCGCTACCAGGCACGCCTCGAGCGGGAGGGCCGGCTGCTCGGCCGGATCGTCGACATCGGCGCAGAGCTCTACGGGATCGCGTGCGCGTGCGTCTACGCGCAGACCGTCGCCCGGGAAGACCCGGATCGCAGGCAGTCGGTGGTCGAACTGGCCGACCTGTTCTGCGGCCAGGCCCGCCGTCGCGCCGACCGGCTGTTCGCCGAGCTGTGGGCCAACGACGACGACGCCCAGTACCGGATCGCACAGGACGTGCTCGCCAGCCGCTACGACTGGTTCGAGCAGGACGTGCTCGACCCCGCGGGGAACGGCCCGATGATGCCGGCGCCCGCACCGCCGGCCGGCCCGCAGGTCGGGGACCCGGTGGCCGCGGCCGCGCCCAGGGAGGAGGCCACGGTCGCGCAGTAGGGGTCAGCCGGGGGCGTCCGCGGGACCGTGCGGGCCCCGCTCGTCGTCCTCGGGCCGCGCTGCCGGAGGCCGCGGGTCCGTGCGCTCCAGTCGCTGACGGATCGCCGCGACGTTGAGCGCCAGGTCCTCGAGGGCCTCGACGGCGCGCGTGCCGAGCGCGAACGTGAGGTTCTCGCGCTGCTGCTCGGCGCTGGGCTCGCGGTCGCCCTGCGACATCGCGGAGCGCTGGTGTGGACGACGCGTCGCCTCCGCCCACGGTTCGTCACCGCTGCCCGGACTGCTGAACAGCTCGCGCAGCATCCGCTGGGCCGCCTCGAGGAACTCGCCCGGGTCAGGTCGGTTGCTCGCCATCCGTTCGCCTCCTCGTCCACGTCGAGCATGGCACTGGCACGAGCGTCGGGCGACCGATGGGACCGCGCCGCGAAACGGTCACCTGGCCGGCGACGGGTGCCGAGCACCGCGAGCGCGTGCAGCGCCTCCGAGGGCGTCCGTGACGGCGGCGGCCAACCGGATCGGGGACCGGTCGGCATCGGTCGTCAGTGACGCTGCTCGCCCCGGTGCCGGCCGACGAGGCGGCGAGACCATCCGGCGGGCGCGCTCGGGCTACGCTCAGTTCGGCTTCGTCGGCGACCCACGCAGCTCCCCGGGCGGAGACGCGGGTGGTTCCTCCCCGAGATCCCCCACCGGCGGAGCCTGGGGACCGGCTGCATCCTGCGCCACGCGGCGGGTGTCCGCAGCGTGGTCGTCCTCGCCCCCCGTCTGCGGCGAGCGGGTCGCCGTCGCCAGGTCGACCCGGGCCGCCACCAGCTCGGCCCGGACCGCCGCCGCCTCGGCCACTGCCCGGTCGCGGGCCTCCTCCGCCCGCAGGCGGTCGCGCCGGCTCTCCTCGGCCTGGCGCTCGGCACGCTCCGCGCGGGCCTCCTGCACCCGGGCCCGTTCCGTGGCGTCCTCGGCTCGGGCGTTCGCCGCCTGCACCCGGCCCGCCGCGGCCGTGGTCTCCAGCCGGACCGCCGCCTCGGCCTGCTCGGCACGGCCGACCGCCCGCGCCGCGTCGGCCCGGGTGCTCTCGGCCTCTGCGCGGGCCGCGCGTTCGGCTTCCAGCGCCCGGTCCCGCGCCGCCTCGGCAGCCGTCGCCCGGTCCTGCGCCGAGCGGGCGTCGGCGAGCGCGTGGTCCCGTGCCTCCTCCGCCCGGGCTGTCTCGCTGCGGGCGGACCCGGCGTCGCGCACCGCCGCGGCCCGGCGTCGCTCGGCCTCCTGCCGCGCCTCCTCGGCCTGACGCGCGGCGGCTCCGGCAGCGTCGGCGGTGGCGCGCGCCTGCCGCGCCTCTTCCTCGGCGGCCTCAGCGGCCTCCCGCGCGCCGGCGGCCTGCTCCTGGGCGGCGGCCGCCTCCTCCCGGGCGCCGGCCGCGTCGGCGTCGGCCCGCGCCGCCGCCTCGAGCGCCTCACGCGTCGCGGTCTCGGCCACCGCCCGGATCCGGTCGGCGAGGGAGGCCCGCTGCTCGGCCTCGGCGATCTCACGGCGCGCGTCGGTGCGGATCGCCGCCCGCTCGACCTCCAGCAGCTCCGCGTCGGCGGCCCGGGTGAGCACCTCCCGGGCGCGGCCCACCTGCTCCTCGATCGCCGTCAGGGTCTGCCGGAACCGGTCGGCGGCCTCGGTCAGGGTCTCCGCGGTGGGTCCTCCCGGCCGCGGCGCAGCGGGCCGCTCCGACGCGGCGGAGGAGCGGACGGCGGCCTCCGCCCGGCGGGCGGCGAAGGCGGTCGTGCGGTTGTGGTCCGGGCGCGGGCAGTACGAGGACCGCCCTCCGGTGGGGGGCGGCGGAGCCACCGGCCGGTCACAGCTCGGATAGGCGCACGTCGCCGTGCCAGCGGTCATGAGGTCCAGTCTGCGCTCGTTCGTGCGTTCAATCCGATCGACACGACGAACGAACGAACGTGGAACCCTGGGAGGGCGGACGGCATGAGCGGGCTGCGCACTCCATAATCAACTGTTATGGAGTCCTCCCGACCGCTCGTCCCGACGTCCGGTGCAGCCGCCGCCGAGGTGTCAGCGGGGGCCGCGGGCGGCGACGGGGGACTGGTGCTGCCCGGGGACGTCGAGTCGGTGGGGCGGTACCTCACCGCGGCCAAGGCCGAGTCGACGCGGAAGGCCTACGACGCGGACTTCCGTGCGTGGTCGACGTGGGCCCGGCAGCGCGGGTTCAGCCCGCTGCCGGCGGCCGACGCCGCGGTCGCGGCCTACCTCGCCGCGCTCAGCGACGCCGGCGCCAGCCCGCGCACCGTCGCCCGGCGGCTGTCCGGCATCGGGCACGCGCACCGGGAGGCCGGGCACCCCAGTCCCACCGAGCACCCCGGCACCCGGGAGGTCCTCCGCGGCATCCGCCGCACGGCCGCGCGCGGTGGCCGTCGTCCGAAGAAGGCCCGGGCGGTCGACACCCAGACGATCCGGGCGCTCGTCGAGGACCTCCCGGACGGGGTGGCCGGGACGCGCGACCGGGCCCTGATCCTGACCTCCTTCGCGCTGGGGCTGCGGGCCTCGGACGCCTGCGGGCTGGACGTGGCCGACCTGGCCCCGGCCGGGCACGGTGGCCTCGACGTCACCGTCCGCTGGTCGAAGACCGACCAGGAGGGCGCCGGGGAGGTGCTGGCGCTGGCGCCCGGCACGCGGGCGCAGACCTGCCCGGTGCGGGCGCTGCAGGCGTGGGTGGACGCGGCGGGTCTGGCGGCGATGCCCGGGCCGCTGTTCCGCAGCGTCGGGCGGGGAGCGCAGCCCCGGATCGGCCGGACGCGGATGGCCAGGTCGTCGGTCCGGCTGGTCCTGCGCCGGGCCGCCGCGAACGCCGGCGTCCCGCTGGACGGGCTCAGCCCGCACAGCCTGCGGCGGGCGTTCGCGACCGAGGGCTACAAGGCCGGGGTCAGCGAGCGCGAGCTGGCCCGGACGGGCCGGTGGGCGTCGGTGACCACCCTGCGGGGGTACGACGCCAGCAGCCGCTGGGCGGCTCCGGCGTCCGCCCGGCTCGGCCTCTGAGCGGCGCCGGGTCGAGCCGGGGCGGGTGTGCGGCGCACCAGGTCGCGAGCCGTGGCAGGGAGCCTTTACAGCCGCCTGGTGCGAGCGGAGCATCGACCGCCCGGTGCGGTCCGGTGACCGGCTGGGTGCCTCCGGCCCGAGGGGCGGGCCAGGCGAGCGCCACCGGAGGTCGTGATGCGGAAGCCCTCGCACTCCCTCGTGCCTTCTCGTCGTTCGGTGCTGGTCCTCGTCGCTGCGGTGACCGGCGGCCTGGTGCTCGCACCGTCGCCTGCCGCGGCGGACCCGCCCGCAGCCGTCGAGCAGGAGCTCATCGTGTTCGGTGGGGAGACCGAGGCCGGTACGCAGCTGTGGACCGTGCGGCCCGACGGCACGCACGCGCAGCAGATCACGCACGTGGACGGAGATGCCGTCAACCCGGACTGGTCCCCGGACGGGCGCAGCCTCGTCTTCGAGTGGGCCCTGCCCGACGACGCGGGCGCACAACTCGCGGTCGTCGACGCAGACGGCGGGGACCTGCGCGTCCTGCCGGTCACCCGGCCGGACTGTGTCGACGCGAACCCGGCATTCACCGCAGACGGCCGGCGAGTGGTCTACCTCAACGACTGCCCGACGGAAGCCGCGCTGTACTCGCGTCCCGTCGACGGGAGTGGTGGACCGCAACGCATCACCGCACCCGGCCCCGACGGCTACGACGAACCGAACCCCTCTCCCGACGGTCGGCTGCTGTCCTACATCCGGGTCGAGAACCGCGTCGAGTACCAGCAGGCGCTGACGGTCAGCCGGATCGACGGCACGGGGCCACGCGACCTGCTCCCGCCGTCCGAGGACGTGGCGGTCAAGACCGGCTGGTCCCCCGACAGCTCACATGTCGTGCTCACCACGGACGCCAACCAGATCGGTGATGCCCCGCTGGAGGCCAACGTCGCCACCATCGCGGTCGATGGCGGCGACCTGAGGTACCTGACCCACTACTCCGGAGGCGACCTGAGCGCCTTCGCGGGGTCGTACTCCCCGGACGGGCGCTGGATCGCCTTCCGGCTGCAGGACAACGCCACCGGCGAGTCGGGGCTCTGGCGGATGCGGCCCGACGGGACACAGCGCAGCCTGGTCTTCAGCCGCGAGGGGCTGCGTCCGCGGTTCATCGACTGGGGAGGAACCCCATGCCCGTGGTGAGGGGAGGTCAGCCCTCGCCCGGGTAGGGCGGCGCGCTGTCCGCGACGACCGCCCCGCGCTCACCCAGCGGCTGCTCGGGCCCGACCGTCGAGTCGCGGGTGGTCTCCCGTTCGGCCTCGGCGTTGACCACCGCGCCCGCGATGACCAGGAACACGGTGGCCCACAGCCAGAACATGCTGATCGCGACGCCCGCGAGGCCTCCGTACGTCGACTGGTAGTTGCCCAGCCGCTCGACGTAGGCGAAGAACCCGAGCGTGGTGGCCAGCCACAGCAGCGTCGCGACGGCCGAGCCGCCGGTGATCCACCGCCAGCGGGCCCCCTTGCGATCGGGGCCCCACCGGTACAGCACGGCGAGCACCGCGGTCATGACGCCGGCGAGGCACAGCCAGGCGAGCACGGGCGCGAGCGTGCGGACCACGCCGGGAGCCCCGGACAGCGATCCCGAGAGGGCGCCGGCCGCGGTGACCAGGGCACCCAGGACCACGGCGCCACCGAGGACGAACAGGAGAGCGAGCCCGCTGCGACGGAGGAAGCCCCGGGTCTCCTTCTCGTGGTAGGCGAGGGTCAGCCCGTCGATCAGGTAGGTCATGGCGGTCGTCGCCGTGTAGAGCGCGACCACCAGCCCGGTGAGCCCGCTCCAGGTGTGCACCTGGGTGGATGCGGTCGTGATCGTCGTGAGCTGATCGGCCACCATCGGCCGGAGCTCGGTGGGCAGCATCCTGGTCACCCGGGACAGCTGCTGGAGCGCCTGCTCGGGGGTGTTGACCGCGCCGTAGACCGAGATCGCCGTCACCAGCACCGGCGCGATGGACAGGATCGCGAAGAACGCGACACCCGCGCTCTGCACCATGAGCCGGTCGCTGACCACGTGCACCAGCACCCGCCGGAGGACGCGGCGCCAGCCCGCGGCGGAGATCTTCTGCGGCGAGTCGGCGTCACTGGCCTGCGGACGTCGTCCTGTCCGCGTCGCGCGCTCGTCTCCGGGAGCCCACGTCATGGCTCATCTCACCTGGGGCCGGTGGCGGTCGCAATACGGCTCTCCGCGCACCGGTGGTGAGCCGCCCGCCGTCGTCGTCATGGCGCGTCAGGACGCGGATCCGGATCGGGATCCCGCGGCCGGGATCACCCGCCGGGTGCGATGAGCCCGGGAGGTCGCCGGCGTCCGATGACTCCAGGGTCGACCGCCGGTCAGACCTTGCACAGACGGCCGTGCCGGACCCGAGGTGAGGAAGCCGATGAGCACACAGACCGCACTCGCGATCGACGCGCGCGGGCTCGGGAAGTCCTTCGGGGAGACCCGCGCCGTCGACGGGGTGGACCTCGCCGTGCCGGCCGGTGCCATCTACGGGGTGCTGGGCCCCAACGGTGCGGGCAAGACCACCACCATCCGGATGCTGGCCACGCTGATCCCGCCGGATGCGGGGAGCGCCCGTGTCCTGGGGCACGACGTCGTGTCCGAGGCCGCGACGGTCCGCGAGCTGGTCAGCCTGACCGGCCAGCTCGCCTCGGTCGACGAGGAGCTCACCGGCCGGGAGAACCTCCGGTTGCTCGGCCGTCTCCTCGGCTACCCGCGTGCCGCCGCCAAGGACCGTGCGGACGAGCTGCTCGACGCCTTCGACATCGCCGAGGCCGGCGGCAAGCTGGTCAAGCACTACTCGGGCGGCATGCGCCGCCGGCTCGACATCGCGGCGAGCATCGTGGTGACCCCCCGGCTGATGTTCCTCGACGAGCCGACCACCGGGCTGGACCCGCGCTCCCGCAACCAGGTCTGGGAGATCGCCCGGGCGCTGGTGGCCGAGGGGACGACGATCCTGCTCTGCACCCAGTACCTGGAGGAGGCCGACCAGCTCGCCGACGGCATCGCCGTGATCGACCGGGGCCGGGTCATCGCCGAGGGCACTCCCGCGGACCTCAAGGCCTCGGTCGGCACCGGCTCCCTGTACCTGCGGCTGCTCCACCCCGGGCAGCGCGCCGAGGCCGCTCAGCTGCTGGAGCGGACGGTGGGCCCGGTGGTGCTGGAGCCGGAACCAGCGGCCCTGTCGGCCACCGGAGCGGACGCCGGACGGGCGGCGATCGCCGTCGCCGAGCTCTCCCGTGCGGGCTTCCCGCTGGTGCACTTCTCCCTGCAGCAACCCAGCCTCGACGAGGTCTTCCTCGCGCTCACCGGCCACGCGGCGGAGGAGACGTCCCCGCTCTCCGACGACCTGCAGGAGCACCTGTCATGACCGCCACCACGACGGCGCCCGGCTCCGCAGACACCGCAGCGGTGCGCCGGGCCATCTCGTCCACCCCTCGGCCCACCCGGCCCGGGCCGCTGTCGGCCGCGCTGACCTTCGGCTGGCGGGGCATGCTGAAGGTCAAGCACGTGCCCGAGCAGCTGCTCGACGTCACCGTCACGCCGGTGATGTTCCTGCTGATGTTCACGTACCTGTTCGGCGGCGCGATCGCCGGCTCCACCAGCGCCTACCTGGACTACACGCTCCCGGGCCTGCTCGTGATGTCGGTGTTGTTCACGACCGTGTACTCCGGGGTCTCCCTGAACACCGATCTGACGAAGGGGGTCGTCGACCGCTTCCGCACCCTGCCGATCTGGCGGCCGGCGCCGCTGCTGGGCTCGCTGCTCGGCGACAGCGTCCGTTACGTGATCGCCGGCACGGTGATCATCGTCGTCGGCGTCGCACTGGGTTTCCGGCCCGACGGCGGCGTCCTCGGGGCGGTCGCGGCGCTGGGACTGGTCGTCGCCTTCTCGTTCGGCCTGTCCTGGGTCTTCTCGGTCCTCGGCCTGCTCATGCGGTCACCGAACGCGGTGATGAACGCCGGGTTCATGGCGATCTTCCCGCTGACGTTCCTGTCCAACGTCTTCGTCGACCCCGCCACGCTGCCGGGCCCGCTCGAGGCCTTCGTCGACGTCAACCCGATCTCCGTCCTGGCCACCGCCTCGCGGTCGCTGATGGCCGGTGCGCCCGACGGCACGGCGATCGTCGTCTCCCTGGCGGTGGCGGCCGGGCTGGCCGCGGTGTTCCTGCCGCTCACCACGCGGCTGTACCGCAGCCGCTGAGTCCTGGTGCCACCCTGCTCGGCACGCAGCAGGGCGGTCAGCGGCTGCCCTCCTCGGCGATCAGCTCGGCGACCTCCGCGGGCATCTCCGAGCAGTCGTCGTCGGAGTCCGGCTGGTCCTCGGCGAGGCCCTCGACGCCGGCGTCCTCGACCGGCTGGAAGCCCTTCTCCGCGATGTGCCGGGGCACGCGGGCCTGCGCGTTGAGGACGTGCGAGCGCGACAGCCAGCCGAGGCCGTCGTCCACCTCGAAGTCCAGCCCGCCGCCGGGTGCCCGCTGGACGTGACCGGGGGAGGGCAGCAGCCCGACCAGCTGGACGGCCTGGTCGACCGTCAGCGTGGACGGCGGTGTGTCGAAGTAGTACCAGCTGGCCGTGCAGATGCCGTAGACGCGCGGGCCGAGCTGCGCGTGGTCCACGTACAGCTCCAGCATGCGGCGGTCGTCGACCACCAGTGCCAGCTCCACCGACAGGCCGGCCTCGACCGCCTTGCGCCAGGCGCTCATCCCCTGGTTGAGGAAGAGGTTCTTCGCCACCTGCTGCGGGATGGTCGACCCGGACGGGTCCTCCTCGCCGCGGAGGTGCGCCTCGGCGCGGCCGTACAGCTCGTCCCAGGTGAACGCTCCCTCGCGGTAGGGAAGGGGCTGGTCCTCGTGCGCGATGACGGCGGCGAGGAAGTTGCGCGACACGTGCTCGACCGGCACCGACTGCTGGATGGCCCCCTGGCTGTTGGCCAGCATGAACGCCGTCGTCGGCGGGTCGATCCAGCGCAGCGACAGCAGCACCACGGCCTGCACGAGGAAGGTGACCGCCAGCAGCCGGAGCACCCGTCGGGGCAGCCGGCGGCGCTCCCGACGCCTCGGCTCGTCCGCGGGCGGGGCCTGGCCCCTGCGCCGCCAGGTGTCCCGGCGACCGCGCTCGCGCGCAGGCGTAGCCGACGGCTCGGCCCAGGGGTCGGCCGGCGGAGCGGGTGCGCCGCCGTGCCGGGGGAGCTCGTCGCCGGCAACCGGCCGCGCCATCCGCCGGGTGGACGTCCGATCCGTCCCCTGCTGCCCGGGCGGGTCGTCGTCGGGCGAGCGGCGGCGGTGCGACGCGAAGGGCATGCGGTGCTGTCCTCCCGGGACCGACGGACCGGGTCCCAGGCTACGAGAGACCCGGCGGAGATCCGGTCACCGGGCCGGGTGCGTCGTGGACGGACCGGGTGCCTGCGCGCGCCGCCCCGACGAGCCGGCCCGGGGCGGCCCGCGCGCCCCGGTGTCACGAGCGGGCCGGTGCCCCCGACCCGCTCGTGACCGGAGCGGTGCCCTCGGCGGGTGCGCCGGGTCCGTCGGGCCGCTGCGCGAGTGCGCTGGGCCACCACATGTGCCGGCCGACGTCGAGGGTGAGGGAGGTGACGAGCACCGAGCGCACGACCACCGTGTCGAGCAGCACCCCCAGGGCGACGGCGATGCCCAGCTGCGTCAGGAAGGTCAGCGGCAGCGTGCCGAGCACCGCGAAGGTCGCTGCGAGCACCAGGCCGGCCGAGGTGATGACGCCGCCGGTGGCCGCCAGGCCGATCAGTGCGGCCCGACGGGTGCCGTGGTCGGCCGCCTCCTCCCGCACCCGGGTCATCAGGAAGATGTTGTAGTCGATGCCCAGGGCGACGAGGAACACGAAGACGAACAGCGGGAACGAGCTGTCCGTTGCGGTGACCCCGATCGTCCACTCGAACACCAGGGCGCTCAGCCCCAGCGCCGCGCCGTAGGACAGCACCACCGTGGCGATCAGGATCACCGGGGCCACCAGCGCCCGCAGCAGCAGGCCCAGCACCACCAGGACCACCAGCATGATCAGCGGGATGACCACGAGGTCGTCCCGCTGGGAGGCTTCCTGGACGTCGAGGTTCAGCGCGGTGTTCCCGCCGACGAGCGCCTCGCCGTCACCTGCGTCGTCCAGCGTCGTCCGCAGCCGCTCGATGGTGGCGTACGCGGCCGGGCTGTCGAAGGGGTCGGCCAGCGCGGCCTCGACCAGGGCCTGGCCGCCGGAGACCTGCGGCTCCCCGGTCTCGGCGATGCCGTCGGTCGCGGCCACCGTGTCGGACACCTCTGCGGCCGAGCCGGCCGAGGTCACCACGTAGACGGAGTTGCCCGCGGCGGCCGGGAAGTGATCGGCGGCCACCGCTTCCCCCTGGATCGACTCCGGCGTGCCCCGGAAGCTCTCCGCCTGGGTCAGCCCGCTGGGGGAGAGGAGGAACACCCCGGCGCAGGCCACCAGGAGCAGCGCGCTGGTGACGACCCAGGTCGCGCGCGGTCGCGGGCGGATCCGGGCGCCCACCCGGGCCCAGATCCCGGTCGCGGTCGGCTCGGCGCTGCCGAAGGTCGGGCGCACCGGCCAGAAGACCCAGCGGCCGCAGATGACCAGCAGCGCGGGGAGCAGCGTCATGAGCACCATGAGGGTGACCGCGACGCCGATCGCGGCGACCGGCCCCAGCCCGGCGGTCGAGTTCATCTCCGCGAAGACCAGGCACAGCATGCCGAGGGCGACGGTGCCGCCGCTGGCCAGCACCGCCGGCCCGGCCCGGTGCACGGCCTCGGTCATGGCCTCGTGCCGATCGGTGTGCAGCCGCAGCTCCTCCCGGTACCGCGCGATCAGGAGGAGGGCGTAGTCGGTGCCGGCGCCGACGACCAGCACGGTGAGGATGCTCGCGCTCTGCGCGTTGACGGTCAGGTCGGCGTGGCGGGCCAGCAGGTAGATGACGGCCTGCGAGGTGACCAGGGCGATGACCGCCGAGAAGATCGGCAGCACCCAGAGCACCGGGCTGCGGTAGGTGAACAGCAGGATGACGATGACCACGCCCAGGGCCGCGAACAGCAGGGTGCCGTCGATCCCCTGGAAGGCCTCCGCCGAGTCGGCGGCGCTGCCCGCGGGGCCGGTCACGTAGGCAGCCAGGCCCTCCCGGCCGTCCGATGCCTCGGCCCGGATCCCGTCGACGACCGGGGCGATCCGCTCCCAGCCGTCGGCACCCACGTTGAGCGGCACGATCAGCTGGACGGCCTCGCCGTCCTCGGCGGGGACGGGGCCGACCACGGTGCCGTCGAGCTCCGCCAGCTCCCCGAAGAGCCGGACGTCCTCCTCGATGGCCGCGGTGTCGGCAGCGGTGAGGCCTCCGTCGCGCTCGTAGACCACGACGGCTGGGATGATGTCGGGGTCCGAGCCGAGCTCGGTCTGCAGCTGCAGGGCACGGGTCGACTCCGCGTCCGCCGGCAGCCACGCCGCGATGTCGTTCACCTGCTCGTCGGTGAGCCTGCCCGCCAGCGGGGCCGCGAGGGCGGCCACCAGCAGCCAGAAGACGAGCACCACCCACTTGAGGCGTGGATGGCTGACGCGCGAGGCGAACGACCTGCCCATGGTGCCCTCTCAGGATCCCCGGGCCGGCAGACCCGGACGGCGACGGGTGCGGCGGCGACGCTAGCGAGACCCGGCAGTCTCGTCACCGCCTTTTCCGCGGACGGGTGGAGCGCTCTCACGACCGTCCCGCGGACCGTTCGCGGGTGACCGTCCCCTCGCCGGGCGTGACCGGTCAGCGGGTGGCCGCTCGAGGAGCCTGCCGCACGGGCACGGCCCCGGGGTTCACCCGGGGCGGGTGGTTCCGCAGGCACTGCCGGCGCCGAGGCCGGCATCGCCGGACGAGGGGCTGAGCCGAGCGCAAGGGACCTTCGGCCGTGTCCGCTGGGCCGCCGCGCCCCTAGCGTCGGCCGCGCAGTCCGTGCGCTCCCGGACGGCGGGTGCGCGCCCACCGAGTGGACGAGGGAGCAGTCATGACCCAGGCACTGTCGACCCTGGCCGATCGGGTCACCGGCACGGTCATCCGTCCGGGGCACCCCGAGTACGAGGAGGCGCGGCGGGTCTACAACGGGATGATCGACGCCCGGCCCGCGGCGATCGTCCGCTGCGCGACGGAGGAGGACGTGGTCGCCGTGGTGCGGCTGGCGGCCGAGCAGCGGATGGACCTCGCCGTCCGCGGCGGTGGGCACAGCGTGCCCGGGTTCGGCACCGCGGACGGGGCTGTCGTCGCGGACCTCTCGCCGATGCAGGCGGTGGAGGTCGACGACGCCCAGCGGACCGCGACCGCCGGCGGTGGCACCACGTGGGGCCGGTTCAACGACGTCACCGCTGCCCACGGGCTGGCCACCACCGGCGGCATCATCGCGAGCACCGGCATCGCCGGGCTGACCCTCGGGGGAGGCATCGGCTACCTCGGCCGGGCGTACGGGCTCTCCTGCGACAACCTGCTGTCGGCGCGGGTGGTCACCGCCGACGGCAGCCGGCTGACGGCCAACGCGGACGAGCACCCCGACCTGTTCTGGGCGCTGCGTGGCGGCGGCGGCAACTTCGGCGTCGTCACCGACTTCACCTACCGCCTGCACCCGGTCGGCGAGCTGCTGGTCGGGCTCATGTTCTTCGAGCTGACCGACGGCCCGGCCGTCTTCCGGTTCTTCGACGAGATGCTGGACGAGGCGCCCCGGGAGTACGGCGGGTACCCGGCCATCCACCTGGCCCCGCCGCTGCCGTTCATCCCGGAGGAGCGCGTCGGTCAGCCGTTCGCGGTGGTCGTCTCCCCCTGGACCGGGGACCCGGCCGAGGGGCAGCGCTTCTACGACCGGTTCCGCCAGGTGGCCACACCGGCGGCCGAGATGGTGGCGCCCATGCCGTACCCGGCGCTGAACGCGCTGTTCGACCCCCTGCTGCCGCCCGGCCTGCAGCACTACTGGAAGAACGCCTGGGTCACCGAGCTCAGCGACGACCTGATCGCGGCGCACATGGAGGTGGGTGGCCGGATGCCGGCGATCACCTGCGCCATGCACATGTACGCGATGGACGGCGCGGTGCAGGACGTGCCCTCGGATGCCACCGCGTTCGGGCACCGCGACGCCCGGTACGTCATCAACATCGCCGGCATGTGGCCCGACCCGGCGGAGAACGAGGCCAACACCGCCTGGGTGCGCGACTACTACGCGGCGATCGCGCCGCACACCCAGACGGGGGGCTACGTCAACTTCGCCTCGGCCGACGACCAGCAGAAGGCGCCGGACAACTACGGCGCCAACCACCAGCGGCTGACCGAGGTCAAGCGCCGCTACGACCCGACGAACCTCTTCCACCTCAACCAGAACATCGAGCCCTCGCCGGTGCCGCCGCCGAGGAGGACCCCGGGCTGACCGGAGAGGGCGTCCGGCACCGCGGGACCGGGCGCCGTCGGAGGCCGCGCTCCCGCCGCCGGCAGCTGGACGGCGACCCGGAGGTCGCCGGCGGGGCGCGGGACGATGCTCAGGGACCCCGAGTGCACCCGGGTGATGCTGGCGACGATCGCAACGAGCCCTGGGACTACGAACTGCACCCCGACGCGGTCGAGCACGGCTGCCCGCCGCTGTACGCCGACCCCACCGAGGACCCGCGGATGCACCGCTGACCGGCGCTCACGGCCCGGGTGGACCCGGGTGCCGGAGGACCTCCTGGATGGCCTCGATCCAGTACTGGGTGATGCGCCCGCGGGCGCGGGCCAGGTAGCGGCCGGCCAGGTCCACCCGGCGGCCGGCCCGGACGTCGGCCAGGAAACGGCGGACGAGGTCCTCCTCGGCCCGGCTGCCCGAGGCCACCGGTTCGGGCGTCCCGGCGGCTCGGTCCGTCGTCCCGGTCATCCGTGCGGCGCTCGCGCGGGTCAGAACTTCGCGGCGGTCTCGCGCGCGACCTCGTGCGCCCGGACCCGGGCTGCATCGGCGTCGGCGGTCGCCAGGTCCGGGCGGAAGTGGACCTCGTCGACCTCGCGGACACCGGCCCAGTGCAGCCAGTCCCGCATGTACGTCGCCTGGAAGTCCGAGCCGAAGGACGCCGGCCGGCCCGGTCCGTACACGGCGCTGGTCAGGACCAGGGCGGCCTTCTTGCCGGTCAGCAACCCGGTGTAGCCCGAGGCAGGGTCGAACCCGAAGACCATGCCCGGTTGGCTGACCACGTCGATGAACTGCTTGAGGACGTACGGGATGCCGGCGTTCCACATCGGCACGCTGAACAGGTAGCGGTCGTAGGAGTCGAAGCGCTCGAACGTGGCCCGGGCGCGCGCCCAGGCCTCCGCCTCGGCACCCGCAGGCGTGCCGCCACCGAAGATCGTCATCTTGGCGGCCGCCGCGGACGGACCGAACTCCGGCAGGGTGCCGTCCCACAGGTCGAAGGTGTCGACGGTGTCCCACGGGTGCAGCTCCCGGTAGGTGTCGAGGAAGGTCGTGGCCAGCGCGAGGGACTCGGACCGAGCGCCACGCGGGGACGCGGAGACGTGCAGCAGACGGGGCATGAGGACTCCAGGGCGACAGCTCCGACGTGGCCGGGTGCCACGTCCGGGAGGACTGTCGCGGCGGGCTCTGTCATCCCGCTGTCACGCGGCTGGGCGGTAACCTGCGGCTGCCCGTCGCCCGTCCTGCCCACCAGGAGGCCGGTCCGTGAACCTCCTGGTGCTCGGCCCGCTCGAGGTCTGGCGCGACGGGGTGAGCCTGGCGGTGCGGCGGGGGCGGCCGCGCCGGCTGCTGCTGTCGCTGGTCCTGCGCCGCGGCGGAGCCGTTCCCCAGGACACGCTGATCGACCAGCTCTGGGGTGACGAGCCGCCGGTCAACGCGGAGAACGCGCTGCAGGTCCTGGTCTCCTACCTGCGCCGGGCCGTCGGCGGGGACGACCTCCGGATCGAGCGGGTGCTCGCGGGGTACCGGCTGGTGGTCGCGCCCGACTCGGTCGACATGGTCCGTGCCGAGGCACTCGTCGCGACGGCGACGGCGACGGACGTCCCGCCGCTGGAGCGGCTGTCCTCGGCCTCCGCGGCGCTCGCGTTGTGGCGCGGGCCTGCGCTCAGCGAGGCCAGGGACGACTCGTTCGCCCAGGGCGACATCAGCCGGCTGGAGGAGCTGCGGCTGCTGGCCTGGGAGGCCCGCGCCGAGGCGCTCCTCGCGGTCGGCCGTCACGTCGAGGCCCTGCCCGAGCTCAGTCAACTGGTGCACGAGCACCCGTTCCGCGAGCGGCTCCACGGTTCCCTGGCGGTCGCCCTCTACCGGTCGGGCCGGCAGGCCGAGGCGCTCGCCGCACTGGAGGCAGCCCGGACCACGCTGGCCGACGAGCTGGGACTCGACCTCAGCCGCGACCTCCAGGAGCTCGAGCACCGCATCCTGCGCCAGGACCGCGCACTGGAGGTCGCCCCGCACGACCGGGCGGCGCCCACCGCCGAGCACCTGGACAGCGCGCCGGCGAGGCAGGCCCGGGTGGCGGCGGACCCGACCACGACCGTCGGGGCCGTCCCGCCGTCCCTGACCTCGCTGGTCGGGCGGGAGGAGCAGGTGGCCGCCGTGGCCGGCCTGCTCGACCGGGCGAGGGTGGTGACGCTCACCGGCCCCGGTGGTGCCGGGAAGACCCGGCTCGCCGCGGAGTCCGCCCGGCGGCGCCGGGAGCAGGTCTGGTGGGTCGACCTGTCCGCGGCCACCGACCGCACCGCCGTCGTCGACGGGGTGACGGCCGCGGCCGGTGCGGTCCTGACCTCCGACGAGGACCCGGTCGCCGCCCTCGCCCGGTGGGTGGGGGACCGGGACGCGCTGCTGGTGCTGGACACCTGCGAGCACGTGGTGGCCCCGGCGGAGGAGCTGGTCACCGCGCTCGTCATCGGCTGCCCCCGGCTGCGGGTCCTGGCCACGAGC
The DNA here is from genome assembly GCF_005930495.1 of Modestobacter excelsi. Lineage (GTDB taxonomy): Bacteria > Actinomycetota > Actinomycetes > Mycobacteriales > Geodermatophilaceae > Modestobacter > Modestobacter excelsi. The sequence goes on from NZ_SJEX01000003.1 coordinate 99,581, forward strand.
CGCCGGCCGCTGGGCGTGGCCGGTGAGCTGACCTGGCCGGTCCCGCCGTTGTCCCTCCCGCCGCCGGACGAGGACGGCCTGGGACCGGTCCGGGCGTCGCACGCGGTCCAGCTGTTCTGTGCACGTGCTGCCACCGCGCGACCGGGCTTCGTGCTCTCCGAGGGCAACGCCGCCGCGGTCGCCACGGTGTGCCGCCTGCTGGACGGCCTGCCGCTCGCGATCGAGCTGGCGGCCGGGCACGCGGCTGCCCTCAGCCCCGCCAAGACCGCCGAGCTGCTGGCCGACCGGCTCCGCCTGGACGGACCGGGTCAGGGACGGCACGCCGGACTGCGGGCCACCATCGACTGGAGCTACGGGCTGCTCTCGGCCGGTGAGGCCCTGTTCCTCGACCGGCTGTCGGTCTTCCGCGGGCCCTTCGTGATCGATGCCGCGGTCGAGGTCGCCGGCGCAGGACTGGAGGACGACGGGCTCACGCTGCTGCTCAGCCTGGTCCGGCAGTCGCTGGTCGCCGTGGCGGAGGACGACCACTTCCGGCTGCTGGACACCATCCGGGCCCGCGCGTCGGCCCGGCTGGCCGCCCGCCCGCAGGAGGAGCTGACCACCCGGGACCGGCATGCACGGTGGTTCCGGCAGTTCGCCGAGGAGGCCGACCGCACCATCCGCGGGGCCGACCAGGCGGGCTGGCTCACCGAGCTGCGGAACGTGTCGGCCGACCTCCGGGCGGCCCTGGCCCACTGCCTGACCGGTGCGCGCCCCCTGGCGTCGCTGGGCGCCACGATGGTCTGCTCGCTGTCCTGGTTCTGGTCCTTCGAGGGCTCCTTCGCCGAGGCACGCCGGTGGATCGACGAGGCGACGGCGGCCGGGCCCCACGACCCGCTGACCACGGCACGGCTGCAGCTGGCCGCCGGGATGCACGCGGAGTCCGTCGGCGACCTGGACACCGCCGAGCACGAGTGCACCCGTGCCGCAGCTGCCTTCGCCGAGCTGGGCGACGAGCCGGGCGAGGCGCGGAGCCTGCTGCACCTGGGCACCGTCCGGTGGGCGCGCGGGCGCCTGCCCGAGGCGGCCGCGGCGCAGGACCGCTCCATCGCGCTCTTCCGGTCGCAGCGGCACGACGCCGGCGCGGGCCTGGGGCTGGTGCTCCGCGCCCGGACCGCCCTGGACGCGGGGGACCCGGCGCGGGCCCGCGACGTCCTGGCCGAGGCGCAGCACGTGGTGCAGCGGTCCGGCGACCAGCACCTGGTCGGCCTGCGACTCGAGCAGCACGCGCGGGTCGGCCTCGACGCAGGTGACCTGACCGGGGCGGAGTCGTCGGCCCGGGCGAGCCTGGAGGTCTTCGAGCAGGTCGGCTACCCCGAGGGCATCGGCGCCGCCCTGCAGACCCTCGGACGGGTGCACCTGGCCCAGGGCGACCCGCTGGCGGCGCAGTCCTGCTACCTCCAGGCGACCGAGCAGGCGCTGCGGATGGCGCACCGGCCCGCGGTGGTCGAGGGCGTGGAACTGCTCGCCGAGGCGGCGGCGGTCCGGCACGAGGCCGCCCTCGCCGCCCGGTTGCTCGGCCACGCCCAGCAGCTGCGGCTGGACGCGCGGCTGGACCGGACGACCGGCCAGCAACGGCGCCTGGACGCCTGGCGCCACCTCCTCGGCCCGGCGCCCGGAGCGGAGCTGGGAACGGCGGAGGCCGCCGGTCGGCACGCGACCACCGAGGAGCTGCTCGCCCAGCTGAGGGACGTCTGCGGGTACCAGGCCCGGGTCTCCTGAGGCGGGCGGCCCGCGGGCGCGACAGCGCTCCGACGGTCCCGCGACAGGCAGGCCGGACTACGCCCGCTACGTCACCACGGACCAGTTCCTCGTCAGCCACCTGGTCGCCAGCATCGGCGGTGCGGCGCTGGCGGTCCTCGGGGTCGTCTCCGCCACGACCTTCCTGGTCCGCGGTCGCGCCCGGCGCGGGGCGCTGGCCGGGATGGTGCTCACCGTGGTCGCGGCGGTCTCCCTGTCCGCGGCCTTCGGCAGTGCGGCGTTCGTGCAGCCCGGCGTCGGCCGGGCGTACCTGAGCGGGCTCCCGGGCGCCGAGGCGCTGAACGCGGACACGGCCTACCGGGACGCGCTGACGGCCACCAGCGGCGCATCGGTCCTCGTCTTGACCGTCGCCGCGATCACGTTCGGGACGGCGGTCGCCCGCACCGCGCCGGGCCTCCGTTGGGCCGGCATCGGCTACGCCGTCACGCTCCCGCTGTCCGCCGTCAGCGGCATGGCCGGGATCGGCGCCGGGACGCAGCCGGCGGCCGGAGTCCTCGTCGCCGTCGCGACCGCCGTCCTGGCCCGCCGCCTCCCCGCCGTTCCGGGCGGATCCGGCCGGCCCCTCGGCGTCACGGTCGGGTCCGCCCGCGCGAGCTGACGACCACGGCTCCGGGGACGGTCAGCCGGTGGCGGCCCGCCCCCGGAGCTGGCGGCGGCGGTCGTCGTCGTCCTCCAGGCCCCACCAGTCGACGATGCGGCCGTCGCGGACGGTGAACCAGTAGACCTCCCGCACGTCCCGGAACGCGCGGCCGGTCGGCGGCCGGTCCCGCCACGGCCCGGTCTGCGTGCCCGAGCAGCGGAAGTGCCCCACCACCGTGTCGCCCTCCCCGACGAGGGCGACGGTCTCCATCGCCACGTCGGGGAAGGCGGTCCGGAACGGCGCCACCCAGTCCTTCGCGGCCTGCGCGATCCCGGGCGCGTACAGCTGGTCGACCGCGTCGAGGTCACCGCCGTTGATCACCTCGGCGACGGCGCGGGCCACCAGCTCCTTGTTGTCGGCCACGCTCATCGCGGTCGTCCCCGCGTCCACGGCGGGCAGGCGGAGGTGTCAGGGGCGGTCAGGGGCACGTCCATGCCGGAGACGATAAGCGGGTATCCCGGCACGGATCAGCGTCTCGTGCACGCGGTGCGGTGGTGGGAGCATCGGGTCGTGGGGGCGGACGTGGCCGACCAGCCCACCGGAGCCGGGCCCGACCCACCCGCAGCTCCGGCCCTCCCGTGCGGCACGGTGACGTTCCTCTTCACCGACATCGCGGGCTCGACGAGGCTGGTCCGGGAAGACCAGGCCGCCTACGCGATCGCGCTGGAGGAGCACCGGCGACTGCTGAGGGCCACGTTCACCGGGTTCGGTGGCCGGGAGGTCGACACCCAGGGCGACTCCTTCTTCGTGGTCTTCCCGACTGCTGCCCGGGCGGTGGCCGCGGGCGCACAGGCGCAGCGGGCGCTGGCGGCGTACCGGTGGCCGGACGGCATCCGGCTGCTGGTGCGGATGGGCCTGCACACCGGGGAGGCAACCCCCGTCGGGGACAGCTTCGTGGGTCTCGCCGTCCACCAGGCGGCCCGGATCGCGGCGTCCGCGCACGGCGGCCAGGTGTTGCTCTCGGCGACGACAGCGGCCCTCGTCGGCGAGGAGCTCCCGGCCGGCACCGCCCTGCACCGCCTCGGCGGGCACCGGCTGAAGGACTTCCCGCGGCCCGTGACGCTGTACCAGCTGGACATCGACGGGCTCCCCACCGCCTTCCCGGCCCTGCGCAGCCTCGGCCGCTCGCCGATGCTGTTGGACCCCACCGGGCAGCTGCTGGGCCGGGAGGGCGACATCGCTGCGCTGGCCTCACTGCTGTCGCAGGCGCAGACGCGGATGGTCACCGTCACGGGCCCGGGCGGGATCGGCAAGACGAGCCTCGCGCTGCAGACCGCCCGGACGATCGCTGCCGGGTTCCCCGGTGGGGTCGTGCTCGTACCGCTCACCGCGGTCGCGGATGCCGGGCTGGTGCTCGGCACGGTCGCCGAGGCGGTCGGGGCGCCACGCGAACTGGGGATCGACCTGGTGGACGCGATCAGCGCGACCCTGGCGCAGGACAGGACGTTGCTGGTCCTGGACAACTTCGAGCACGTGGTGGCGGCCGGCCCGGGGATCGCTGCGCTCCTGGCCGCGGCCCCGGCGGCGGTGGCACTGGTGACGAGCCGTCGAGCGCTGCGGCTGCGGTCGGAGCGGCAGTACCCCTTGGCGCCGCTGGGCGAGCGCGCCGCGGTCGACCTGTTCGCCGCTCGGGCCGCCGCGGTGCGGCCCGGGTTCTCCGTCGACGCCACCAACGAGGCCGCCGTGACCGAGCTCTGCCGGCGCCTCGACGGGCTGCCGCTGGCGATCGAGCTGGCCGCGGCCCGGACGCGGCTGCTGCCGCCGGCGGCGCTGCTGGCCCGACTGGGTGAACGGCTGGACGTGCTCGGTGGCCCGGTCGACCTGCCGGAGCGGCAGCGCACGCTGCGGGCCACGATGGACTGGAGCTTTGGCCTGCTGGGACCGCACGAGCAGGCGGTCTTCGTCCGGCTCGCCGCGTTCTCGGGCGGGTGGACACCGGACGCTGCCGACGCCGTGTGCGGCCGGCCCGGGGAGCCCGACGTGCTCGGCGCCCTGTCGGTCCTGCTGGACGCCAGCCTGCTGGTCGAACCCGACGCTGCCGACAGCGAACCGCGGTTCGACATGCTCGAGACGGTCCGGACCTACGCGGTCGAGAAGCTGACCGCCTCCGCCGACCGACCGGAGACCGAACGCCGCCACACCGACTGGGTGCTGTCGATGACCGAGCCGTTGCCGCGCGTCGGCCGCCGCGAGTTCGCGGACCTGCTCGCCCGGCTGGACGCCGACCGGGCCAACCTCCGCGCGGCGCTGCAGCGCGCCGTCGACGCCCTCGACGTGGACACGTTCGCGCGGCTCCTGCGGAGTGCCTCGCCCTACCTCTCGAGACGGGACGGCGAGCGGGAGACCGCTGGGTGGTTGGACCAGATGCTGTCCCGGGCGACCGGCGCTCCTGAGGACCTGCGTGGTCGGCTGCTGGTCCTCCGCGCGCTCCTCGCGGGCCTCCTCGGCCACGAGACCGAGGTGCGCCCGTTCCTGGACGAGGGCCGGCGGTTCCTCCCGGACGATCCCGAGCACGCCTACGACCAGGGAATCGCGGCCTATGCGGGGGTCTTCGCCGCCATGGCCGACGGCTGCGTGGACGAGGCCTCCCGTTCCGTGGAGGAGGCCGCGCGGCGCTGGGCCGCGATCGGCCGGGAGAGCGGGGTCGGTTTCACGGTGCTGCTGCGGGCGCACCTCGCGGTGCTCCGAGGCGACCTCGCCGCCGCGGAGCAGCACTACGGGGAGGCGGTCGAGATCGCCGGCCGCCTGGGCGACGAGGCGCTGCTCGGCCAGGCGCTGAGCCTGTGGGGCCTCGTGCTGCTGACCCGGGGCGACCTCACCGGGGGGCGACGGGCGGTCCTCGACGCCGCGGCGGCCAACCGCGGCAGCGGCCAGCCGTCCCGCGTCGCCGCCTCGCTCGAGGGGCTGGCGGCGCTGGCCCTGGCCGATGGCCGGCCGGCCGTGGCGGCACGGGCGCTGGCCGCGGCGGATCAGGCTCGCCGCCGCGTCGCCACGATGCTCTTCCCCGCGGTTGCGCCGCTCGTGGAGGACCTCGGTGCGCGGGCGCGCGAGCAGCTGGGCGAGCCGGCCCACGCGGCTGCGTCGGAGGAGGGGCGGCGGTGGCCGCTGCTGGAGGCACTGGACCGGACGCTGGCGGAGGCTGGCCGGCCACCGGAGACCCAGTCGAGGCAGGAGACTCGATGACCGGGGAAGAGCGCGCGCACGGGGTCACGCCCGGCCTGTGCCGGGACTACGCCACGCGGACCGCCGACCACCAGGCCGCCTTCCTGCAGCCGTACCTGCGGCCAGGAGTGCGGCTGCTGGACATCGGCTCCGGGCCGGGCAGCATCACGGTGGGTCTCGCCCGGGCCGTGGCGCCCGGGCCGGTCACCGGGGTGGACCACGACCGGCGCAGCGTGGAGGAGGCGCGGGAGCGGGCCGCGGTCGCAGGGCTCCCCGATGTGACCTTCCACGAGGCCGACGTCCGTGCACTGCCCCTCCCCGACGCGAGCTTCGACGTCGCGTTCGAGAACAACGTCTTCCTGCACCTGGCCGATGACGCGCTGACCGCCGCGCGCGAGGCGCACCGGGTCCTCGTCCCCGGCGGCCTGCTCGCTGCTCGCGACGTCGACGCCGGATCGGTGGTGTGGGGGCAGGCGAGCGCTGCACTCCAGGAGTTCGACCGGCTCTTCGCGCGCTGGCACCAGAGCCGGGGGACCGACCTCAGGCTGGGACGGCGGCTCCCGGCGATCCTCCGGAGCGCCGGTTTCACGGTCATCGGGGTGAGCGTGTCGGCGGACACGAAGTGGCGTCCGGAGGACGTGCGGCTCCACGGGGAGGCGATGGTCCAGTTGATCGACGGCCCGTTCGGCGCGGACGTCGTCGAGCGGCAGTGGGCCGACGTCCCGGCGACGGCGCGGCTGCGCGACGGTGTGGCGGAGTGGATGCGCCACCCCGATGCCTTCTTCGCCAACGTGCACGTCGAGGTCGTCGGGCGGCGTCCGGCCACCGCATGACACCTAGACGTACTGCGACCTGCGCAGCCAGCTGAAGGCGACCCAGCCGGGCAGTGTCGGCAGCCAGAACGTCGCGATGCGGTAGAGGAAGACGGCCGGGACGGCGATGGTGTGGTCCATCCCCCCGGCGACCAGCCCCGCGATGACGGCGGCCTCCAGCGCGCCGAGGCCACCGGGGGTGGGCGCTGCGGCCGCGACGGCCGCGCCGACGAGGTAGACGGCGCCCACGGTGGCGAAGCTGAGCTCCCCGCCGAAGGCCCGGGTCGACAGGTAGACGCACGTGATGTAGCTGAGCGTCACCACGGCCGAGCCGCCGAGCAGCAGCGCGAGCTTGCCGGGGCTGCGCAGGGCGTGCCCGGACCCGTGGACCGAACGGCGCAGCAGGGGGAGCAGCCGGACCGCGACGAGCCGGCGGACGGCCGGGACGGCGAACATGACGGCGGCCAGGACGACCACCGCCGAGGCGCCCCACACGAGGACCTCGGGGTTCGGCAGCCGGATGGCGCCGACGACGGACCGGCCGGCCCAGAGCGCGAAGGTGAGCAGCAGGAACACGTGCACGACGACCCCGGCCACGGTGTCCAGGCCGACCCCCGAGGTGGCCACCGCCACGTCGACGCCGCTCTTCTGCAGGTAGCGCACGTTCAGTGCCATCCCGCCGAGGCCGGCCGGTGCCAGTTTGCTCGCGAACGAGGAGGCGAGCTGGGTGACCAGGGTCGGTGCCAGACGCAGCCGGTCCGGGACCGCCCCGAGGATGCTCACCGCGGCGCCTCCGTAGCTCAGCGCGGACATCCCCAGGATGAGCGGTGCCCAGGACCAGTCCGCCCCGCGCACCCGGTCGACGATGCCCGGCACGTCGCCCAGCTGGGGGACGAGGACGTACGTGACGGCGGCCAGCACCGCGATCGTCACGACGGTCCGGGGGCCGATCCTGTCCAGGTGCTCGAGCTCCGGCTCCGGGACCCCGGACCGGGCCGACACCGCTGCGCGGACCTGCCCGACCAGGTCCCCCCGGTGCTTGAGCGCCTCCCTCGTCGCGCCGCTGAACGTGTCCGGTTGCAGCCGTGGCAGCGAGGCGGCCACCGCCCCGGTCCCGAGCTCGGCGACCGCGGCGTCGACGACGGGGTCGACACCGACGTCCAACGCCAGCGCGACGAGGAGCTGGGCGACGTCGGCGTCGAGGAGCGCCTGACCCGCAGCGACCTCGCTGAAGCCGAAGTCGATGAGCCAGGGGTCCCCCGCCGCGTCGAGGAGGACGTTGGCCCGCCGCAGGTCGCGGTGGGCGATGCGGTGCCGGCGCAGGAGGGCCACCTGGTGCCAGATCCCCCGCAGGACCGGCACCGTGACCGCCTCGTCCGGCACCCGGTCCAGGGTCGTGCCGTCGATGCGGTCGTAGGACAGCACGATGGAGTCGCGTCCCACCGCGGCGACGGCCCGCAGCCGCGGAGTCCGGGCACCGACGTCGCGGGCCATCAGCGAGACCAGCGCCTCGTGCTCCACGGTGCGGCGCAGCGAGGAGAACGGCCGCTCGTCCCCGACGTTCTTCAGCCGGATGAACCGGTACGCGCGGAACAGCAGGTCCGCGGCCCGCTGCTCGGCGTCGAGGACCTTGGCGAACACCCGGCTCCCGTCGTCCAGGGTCGCGAAGTAGGGAACGGAGCCGCGGGCGTCGACCGCGGCTGGTTCCAGCTCGACCAGCGGCAGCCCACTGCTGGTCAGGGCCGCGGCGATGGCGGCCCGTGTCGGCCGGGAGCTGGGACGACCGAACAGCAGCAGGGTCGCCGAGCCCACCGCTCCGCCCAGGACGAGTGCGACGGCCAGGGTGGCCGGGAGGGCCACCGGTACCGCCAGCCGCAGCAGCGTGAGCACGGCGAGCACCACGACCCCTGCCCGGCGCCACCGCCGGCACACGAACGGGGCGAGCACCACGAACGACGCGGCGGTCACCGCCAGGCCGGCCACGGTCAGCGTGCCGTCGGCGCCGCCCCAGGCGCCGTCGCGGGGCAGCACGTCGGCGGTCCCGCGGTCGAGCAACCAGTCGACCCCCCGCACGGCCGACGCCGCGAGGATCCCGCTCACGGCCAGGTAGCCGAACAGCCGGTAGCGGCGGAGCACGAGCGGGGTGACCCATGCCGCGGTCAGGGACGCGAACAACAGCAGGAGCAGTGCCCCGACCAGGACGCGTTCCACCGTCGACGTCCTGGACCGCTGGGCGAGGTCGTCCTCGAGCGACAGCAGCCCGTCGCGCGACCAGGTGGCCAGGGCGACGACGAGCAGGGTGGTGAGGAGGAGCACGACGGTGCGCAGCACGTCGCTGGGGGAGCGGTCGTAGCCGGTGACCTCCTCCTGGAAGCGGGCCCCGGGATCGGCCACGACGACGGGCCGGGCCGCGACGAGGCTCGGGTCGTCCACCGGTGGGCCGTCAGGCGCGTCGCGCGGGGGACCCGATGGCGCGGGTCCGCGGGCCGGAGCGCTCGGACGTGGCGACTCACGCGGTCGTCCCATGGGTCCGACTCCCTCCACGGACACATCGGTCCTCGGGCCATCCGGCGTCGACGCCCGGACGCCCATCGAAGCAGGTCCCGGGCCGGTCCAGAGCCGTCCGAGGCCTGCGGGTCACCGGCCGCCGGACCACGAGAGGGCGCCACCGGAAGGGTTCCGGCCGGTCCGGATGCGGTGCTAGCGTCCCGGCGCAGTGGACGGGGACCGCGGCGCGACGACGACGAACGGCGCCCCCACGGCCGAGCACCTGAGCGGCTACCGCGCGGCGGTCGACGCGGTCGTGCAGCACCTCGGGGGTCTGCCGGCCGGCCAGGCGCCCCCGGCGGGTGCGGTGCTGGCGGTCGCCGCCGACCTACCGGCGGTGCGCGTCCTCCTGGACCGCCTGCCGGAGGGCGCGGAGGGCGCACTCGCGCGGATCGAACGCGACGTGCTCGCCTTCCGGTCCAGCGCCCGCTCCAACGCCTCGACACCGGCGACCCTGCTCAAGATCCTCCTGCTGCACCAGGTGGACGTCGTCTGGTGGTCCTCGGTCGCGCCCTTCCCCGATGACCGTGCCGTCCTGGGCTCTCCGGAGCTGACCTCCCTGCGCCTGCTCCAGCAGCAGCACCGCCTGCCCTTCTCCTTCCGGGTCGGTGCGACGGGGCTGGCCGGTCGCGCCCGGAACTACGCGGTCCGCCGGTGCGCGCCCGGCCGTGAGCCGCAGTCCTCCGGCTTGAGCTTCCCGCTGGCGCGACCGGCGATGATCGGTCTGCTGACCGAGATCGCGACGTCCTTCGCCCAGGCCGCTGGAGGATGGAGCCGGGGCCTGTGGGTGAACTGCATCGTGCGCAGCAACCAGGGCCAGCAGCGGCTCAGGGACCTCGGCTACTCCGCCTTCCTCCCCAGCGCGCACTGCGTCGGGTACGCCGCGGACCTCGAGATGACCTGGCTCCGCCGCAACGGGGTCGCCGCACCGCTGCAGCAGGTCCTGACCGGCTACCGGGACGCGGGGGTGCTCAACGTGATCGACGAGGGCCAGGCCTGGCACCTGTGCCTCAACCCGGCATGGGTGGGCCGGTACGAGGCCGCGGCCCAGCCCCTGCTGACCGCGGTCGGTCAGGCGCGCTGATGTGCGGGATCGCCGTGCTCCTCGGCCCGGGCGCCGCGAGCCGGCGTGCGGTGTTCGACACGATGCTGGCCGCCGTGTCCGCCCGCGGTGAGGTCGACGAGGTCCTGTGCGACGAGGAGGCCCTGCTCGGCACCGCCCGGCTGCGCATCGTGGACCGGGACCGGGCCGTCCAGCCGTGGACGTCCGGTGACGGCAGGTGGGCGCTGACCTTCAACGGTGAGGTGTTCAACCACGCCGAGCTGCGTGCCCGGCTGCACGCGGACGGCCGCCGCACCCGGTCGACCAGTGACACGGAGGTCGTCCTGGAGGCCGTCCTCGCCTGGGGGGAGGACGCGCTGAGGCACATGCGCGGCGAGTTCGCCTTCGCCGTCGTCGAGCGCGGCACCCGCCGGGTGTTCCTGGCCCGCGACCCGGCCGGGGTCAAACCCCTGTACTGGGCGAGCGCGGCCGGACGCCTGCACATCGCCTCGGAGATCAAGGCCCTGGTGCCGCTCGGCACCGAGGTCCACGAGGTCCCGCCCGGGCACTGCGGCTGGGCCGATCCGGACACGGCCCCGGACCTGCACCCCTACGTCGACCTGTACCGCCTGGGCGAGGGGCGGCCGGTCCTCGCCGACGTGGAGGAAGCCGCAGCCGCGCTCCGGGAGACCTTCACCGACGCCGTCCGGATCCGGGTGGACACCGACCTGCGCGTCGGTGTCGTGCTCTCCGGCGGGCTGGACAGCTCCCTCACCCTGGTGGAGGTCCGCGCGCTGCACCCGGACTGCGTCGCCTTCACCGTGGGGGTCGAGGGCAGTGCGGACCTGGCGTACGCCCGACGGCTCACCGCCGATCTCGGGGTGGAGCACGTCGTGGTCCCCGTCCGACCCCGCGAGCTGCGGCGTCGCGACGTCCGTGAGGCGATGAGGGTCTCGGAGCTCACCGAGTACGGGGACATCATCAACGCCGTCGTCTCCCAGCGCCTCTTCGCCGCCGTGCACGAGGCCGGCGTCAAGGTGGTGCTGACCGGGGACGGGTCGGACGAGCTGTTCGGGGGCTACGAGATGTACCGCCGGATCGCCCCGGAGGACGCCCGCCGGCTCTTCCTGCACAAGATCCGCTACCTGAGCCACACCGAGCTCCAGCGGGTGGACCGGACCTCGATGAGCCACCGGGTCGAGGCCCGGGTGCCGTTCCTCGACCTGGCGATGCTCGACCTCGCGATGCGCATACCGCAGGAGCTCAAGCAGCGGGACGGCTACGAGAAGTGGATCCTGCGGCACGCCTTCTCCGATGTCCTCCCCGGCTACGTGACGGCGCGGCACAAGGACCCGATGTCGCACTCCAGCGGGCTCCACGAACGGATCCGCCTGTTCCGGCCGCTGTTCCCGGCCATGTACCGCAGCCACGGGTACCAGTGCTTCGCACCGCTGCAGCGCGACTTCTCCGAGGTCCTCAAGGACCACGGCTACGACCTGGACGCCGCCGTGGCAGCAGCCCGGCCCGCCCGGGACCTCACGCTCGCCGAACATGGCCGGGACTTCGCCGGGGCCGTCCGCTGGAACCTCACCGACCTGGTCCGCCGCCGCGGAGCGGCTCTTCCTCCGGGCCTTCCCGAGGCGGCACCGGGCTAGCAGGCCGGGCTCCCGGCGAGCACGGGTCGGCGTGCTTGCCTCGACGGCACCGGAGCGGGACGCTGCTGCCGTGCAGGTCCCGCTGACCGCCGAGGACCGGACGATCCTCGCCCTGGAAGGGCCGCACCTCGTTGGGCACACGGCCACGGTGGTCCACCTGCCGGACGGCGCGCCCGGTCTCGAGGAGCTCCGCGAGGCGGTCAGCCACCGGCTGCCCGGGGCTCCGCGGCTGACCTGGCGGCTGGGCGGCACGGCCGGGGAGCCGGCGTGGTGCCCGGACGGGACGCTGGACGTGGCGGCGCACGTCCGGTCGGCCACCCCGGCCGCCCCGCTGGACCCGGCCGGGCTGCGCAAGGAGCTGGCCCGGCTGTTCGGTGAGCACCTCGACCGGACCCGGCCGCTGTGGCGGATGGACCTCGTCGGCCCGTTGGCAGCTGGTGGAGCGGTCCTGGTGTGGCGGGTCCACCACGCGCTGGCCGACGGCGGCACGGTGATGCGGCTGGCCGACGGCGTGCTGTGGGACCCGGCGCCGGAGACCGGCGGGCGCAGCACCGGGGCCGCCCGGCCGGGGACGTCCGCGGCCGACCTCCACCGGCCCTCGCTGGCCGGCGTGCTGACCGGGGAGCTCGTCCCCGGCCTGCGGCGCTCCCCGTTCGACGCGGCCATCGGCCGCGAGCGGGACGTCGCCCTCGCCACCGCACCGGTGTCCGCCCTGCGCGAGGCCGCCCGCGGGGTCGCCGGCGCGACGGTGAACGACGCCGTGCTCGCGGTGGTGGCCGGTGCGCTGCGCCGGTGGCTGGAGCACCGGCACGGACCGCTGTCCGGGCTGCGGGTCAAGGTGCCGGTGACCCTGCACCACGACGGCGACCAGGCCGGGAACCGCGATTCCTGGTTCCGGGTCGACCTGCCGGTGGACGAGCCGGACCCTCTGGCACGGCTGGCGGCCGTCCGCCGGGAGACGGCCCAGCGCAAGGCCCGCCACGACGCCGAGCAGCTCGACGAGCTGATGGCCCGGATGGCCCGCCACTCGCCGCGGCTGGCGGAGTGGTCGCAGCGACTGCAGCGCAGTGGGCGGTCCTTCGCACTCAACGTGTCCAACGTGCGCGGTCCCGACCGGCCGGTCACCGTGCTGGGCGCGCCCGTCGCCGCCGTCCAGCCCCTGGTGGAGGTCGCCGAGCACCACGCGCTGCGGGTGGCGGTGCTGTCCGTCGGCGACCGGCTGGGTTTCGGACTGGTCGCGGACCCCTCGGTCGTCGGGGAGCTCGACGTGCTGGCCGGCGCCGTGGAGGAGGCGGCCACCGAACTGCAGCTCGCCGGACAGGAGGACGCGCTTCCGGGCTGAGTCCTGGAGGCGGTGACCGCGTCAGCCGAGCTGCCAGAACCCACCGACCAACCCCAGGCCCTCCAGGACGGCCTGGTTCTGCTCGCGGGAGTGGGGCGTCCACCCAGGGTCGAGGCGGTCGCCCCACCAGCCCCGCGCAAGGGCGTTCAGCGTGGTCACGGGCAGCATCGCCCCGGGGGACCGGGAGCCCAGCCAGCGGTCGACGTGCTCCTCCGACCGGAAGAGGTTCATCGTGCTCTAGGTGAAGGCGATGTCGTCCCACCACCGCTGCGCAGGGACCAGGCAGTGGAAGACGAGGGACGGCTGGTCCAGGTGCTGGCCCTGGACGGTGATCGCAAGTGGCTCACCGCAATCGGGGCAGGACGCCCGGACCTGCCCGTCGGTGTCCAGCGCAGCGCAGATCCCGAAGGCGTCCCAGGCGCAGTTCGCGTACCACCAGCGGCCGTGGGCCAGCACCCGGTACGCCGTGGGGACGGCGGAGAAGGGGTTGGCCATGCGGATCTCCGTCCCCTCGGCGTCGAGGACGAGGGCGTGGCCGTCGTGCAGACGGCGCCATCCCGCCAGCACGTCGACGGCCGTCGAGCCCGTCGAGGCGGCGACCTCCTCCGCCGACGGCGCCCGACCGAGGGCGACGAACATGCCGTAGGTCGTGTTGCGCAGGGAGACGTCGGCGGGGTCCATGCGCGGAGTGTGGCCCCGCTGCCGGCCCACCGGGAACGGGTCGGGAGCCCCTCGGGTCCGTGGCCCGATGCCGGCTCGGTGCCACCCCTGCCCGTTCCCGGCCCCTCACTGTCCGCAGTCACCCGGCCGGGCGGGTGCACCGGCTCGCCCGGCACGGCGGGCGCGCCGCTCCACCTCCGCACGGGGAGCGGGGCCGGTGGGACGCTCGGGTCAGGACGGGAACCGTTCCGTCCGGTCCGGAGAGGGCGCGGTGGTCGCCGATGTCCATGTCGTGGAGCGACCCTGGGAGAGCGGTGTCCCGGGGCCGCACGGTGGTCGCCCTGGCCTGCCTCCTGCTGCCCGGGTGCGCCGCTGCGCAGCAGACCGGTGCGGCGCCTCCTCCGACGGCCGCAGCAGTCGACTGGCTGAACACGACCTACCAGGTGACCTGTGACGGCATCGTCCCCGGTGGCTTCCCCGCGACCGTGGTCGACGGCAGCGCGCGGGTCCCCGCCGACGACACCCGCCCGCCGCACTACGACCACTACGACGTCCGGGTCACGGCCACGGCGAGCGGTGACGTGGACGGCGATGGTGCGCCCGACTCCGTCGTCGCGCTGGACTGCTCGCCGCAGCCGTCCAACGGCATCGTGCAGGAGGTGCAGGTCTTCTCCTCGACCGGTCGCCCGCTGGGCACCCTGCCCAGCCCGCGCACGATGGCGGAGGCCATGCAACTGCCACCGGTGTACGACCGGGCGGGGCTGTCGGTCCAGGACGGCGAGATCGTCGCGGCGATGACGGCCTACGGGCCGGACGACTACCACGCCAGCGGCCCCTCCGTGCCCCTCACCGTGCGCTGGCGCCTCGACCGACAGGAGTTCGTGCGGGTCTCGCCGTGACCATGGCCGTGCCCGCGGTCCGCTGAGGTGGCTCCCGCCGTGTCTCACGGGGAGTCGGGACGCTTGCGCCGTGAGCGACGCCTCGCCACCGCCGGATGCCGGGGCGGGATGGGCTCCGGTCGGGGCAGCAGGACCGCTTCTCCGGGGAGCGTGGCCGGACCATCCTGATCCGGTACCCGGGACGTCGTCGGTCACCGGGTACCCGGGACGGCCTTCCGGACCGCGCGCACCGCCGGAGCGGCTGGTGTCGTCGACGCCGCTCGGGTCTGCCCCGGAGCGAGGCACTGACATGTCGGTCCGTGGCGGGCACCGGCAACCGGGGCCCGCCGTCGAGGGGGTGCAGGTCATGCTGGGCGACAAACTGGGTGAGTCCTCGGGCAGGTTCACCGCGATCCGGGTCCTGCCGACCGAGGGGGCGCAGGTCTGGCTGGAGGTGTCCTTCCAGGGCCGGGGACAGCTGCTGGGCCAGGAGATCAACGACACCGGCACGTACCGGCAGACGATCCGGCCCGAAGGAGTGCTGTACGGCGAGGGGCACGTGCTGATGATGTCGCCGACGGGCGACGTCGCCGACTGGGTGGGCGGTGGGGTCGGTCGTCCGACCGGCCCCGGCTACCAGGCCAGCTTCGGCGTCACCGGCTCGTTCCTCTCGGCCACCGGCATGCTGGCCGCGGTGACCGAGGTCGCCGACGTCATCGAGTACGAGGTCGAGGAGGACGGCAGCTACCACTGGACCATGTGGGCGTGGACCGGTTCCGGGGTCCCCGCCGCCCAGCGCTCCACGCAGGGCGCCATGGCCTCCGGCGGGTAGCCGTCGTCAGCCCGATCGGCGGCCCGGTGCGGGATGCACGCACGTCGTCGTGCGCAGCCGGGCCCCGGTCGGTGCCCTGCGACGCCGAGGGCAACGCCGCCCCGGACGACGCACGCTCAGCTCCGGGCGGGCGGCGACGGGACCTGCGCCCGCCGGGCCGGCTCGGTCTGCACCGCCCGAGCCGCCGTCCGGTCCGACGAGGTGACCGTCGAGCGAGATGCCCATGGCACAGGGCACGCTGCGCACCGAGGTCCTCCGCGGTGACGGGGGTCCTCCCGCCTGTGCCGGCCGCGAGCGTGCCTCGTCAGTGCGGAGCTGGTCGGCCGTCGGGGTCGGTGCCCGGCGGGTCCGTGTGCCGCTGCCGGTCGTGGGAGAGGTACTCACCGACCAACTGCTCGGCGGCCGAGGAGGTGGGTGGACGAGCCCGTGATCGCCGAGAGGAAGTGGGGCCCGCTCAGGGTGGCGAGCTCGGTGTCCTCGACGGCACGCACGGTCGCCGTCCGCGGCACCGCCCGGAGCAGCGCGATCTCGCCGAAGGCCTCGCCGGGACCCATCCGGCGGATCTCTCGGTCGTCGTCGAGGACGGCCACCCGGCCGGACTGGATGACGTAGAACCCGTCGCCGGGGTCACCCTGCCGGAACACGTCGGTCTGCGCCGGGACACGTGACCTGTCCAGCCGCTGCGCCAGGCTCTCGATGACCGGGACGGGCAGGAGCCGGAACATGCCGACCCGGCGCAGCAGCACGATCCGGTCCTTCCGCACGCCGATGTCCGCATCGATCGCCCGGAGGCCGGCCCAGCGCGCCATGACCACCACCGGGAGGATGCCGCCGGTGACGACGAGCGCAGCGGTGTCGCCCAGCACAGCGAGGAGGAACGGGATCGCCAGCGAGCCGAGCGCCACCGCGAGCGAGAAGACCGCCTCGGTCAGGGCGAGCACGCGAGCCAGCGTCTGATCGGGGACGAGCCGCTGCAGCAGCGTGAACCCGGTGACGTCGACGAGCGCGTTGGCGGCGCCGATGACCACGAAGGCGCCGACTGCCACGGGGCTGCCCGTCAGCAGGCCGATGAGGACGATCGGCACACCCCACAGCGCGATCCCGGCACCGAAGAGCGTGCCGAGCCGGGCGCTCCCCGCGGCGCCGATCGACGCCATCGCCGCCGCGAACCCGCCGACCCCGAACGCCGCCCAGAGGACCCCGACCCCCGGGCGGCCCAGGTCGGTGACCTGCACGGCCACCACCACGGCCAGCACGGTGAGCGCGCCGCGGACCAGGCACTGCGCGCCGCCCAGCACGATGACCTCGAGCGCCCGGCGGCGTCGGCGCAGCTCGCGCAGGCCCTCGACCACGTCGGCGACCACCCCGACCCGGCCGGCCGGCCCGTCGGACGCGGTGCGGCGGGGCGACTCGTACCGCAGCCCGGCAGCGAGCACGCCGGCGGCACCGGCGAGCAGGGCCACCGCGGCGAACGCGGCCGCCGGGTCGTACGCCGCAAGCAGCGCGGCGGCGGCGAGGGGGCCGGCCAGCCCCGCCGCCCCGTCGAGGATGGCCCGGACCGCGTTCACCCCGGTCAGCTCGTCGGGGGTGGTGCACAGGGTGGGGAACAGGGCGGCGAGGACCGGCCGGTAGGCGGCATGGCAGACCGTCGACAGGGTCAGCAACGTGTAGACCACGGCCGGCTGTGCGGCGGCCACCGCCGCTCCCGCTGCGGTGGCCGCACGGAGCGTGCACGCGATGACGAGCAGTCGGCGGCGCGAGACGCGGTCGGCCAGCGCGCCCAGCCAGGGGAGCGCCACCGTCGCCGGCAGCACTCGCAGGAACCCGACCAGGCCCACGCCGGCCGCGCCGTTCTCGTCGAAGGCGTACACCGTCATCGCGGAGAGGAAGAGGAACTCGCCGGTCCAGGCCAGCAGCGACGACAGCTGCGCGAGCCGGAGGTTGCGGTTGCGGGTGACCGATCGGCGTCAGCGGCGTGGACATGTCCTGGACGTCGACGTAGAAGGTCTGCACCCGGCCGATGTCCTCGAGGTCCTGGGCGATCTCGTGGACGACCAGCTCGGTGGAGGTGGTGCCACCGTTCCGGAAGAGGTCGTCGGAGACCAGGAGGTACTCCGGCACCGTGACGGCGTTCTTGAGCAGCCGGTGGACGTAGATCACGTCCAGGCCGACGAGCTTCTTCCGGTGCCGGATCGTCTGAGTCGCGACGTCCCCGACGTGCGCGACGAACTTCAGCTTCAGGGCGCTGGTCTTCGTGCAGCTCTGGCAGGGGCACATGTTGAGCTCGACGAGCCGGCGCTGCGTGTGGAAGGCACGGTGCATCTCGACGGCTGCCCGGGTGACGGCGGCGAGCGTCGCGGCTCCGTCCAGCCCGTCGGCGTCCCGGGAGAGGAAGGCCGCATCGCCCTCGATCTCGATGAGGTCGAAGTCGCGCGCGGCACCGACGATCTTGTCCAGCAGGCGTCTCGTGACCGCCTCCGCGTGCCCGAGCATGCTGCGGTGGAACTGCATGTACTCCGTGTAGCCGCCGATGTCGGCGATGAGGAGCAGGGCACGCCGGGTCGCCATGGGCGGACATCAACGGGATGCGGGGGCTGCGGAGTCGTCTGCGTGAGCGCGGGCTGGAGCCGTGATCGGATCCGTGCAGGTCGACGGCGTATCGGTGGAGTTCGGTCGACGGCGGTGCTGCCGTGGCCCACGTCACTGCTAGCAAAACGCTTGCTTCCGCTAGCAGTGGGCATACAGACTGATGTGGGTCTCCGGACCGACGCACGCTCGATACCGGCACTGCGATGTCGATCGGTCCAGCGAGAGGCCGAGACGATCCACACCCCCCAGGCAGCCGATCCAGCGACGCTGCCCGCCGTCCATGAGAGGCCAGGTCCACATGGCACAGTCGAAGACCACCACGAACACCGAGACCGTCGACGTCCCCGTCGACGTTGCCGTCGCGGAGGGCGACCGCGGCCCCAAGGGCCCGACCGGTCCCGTCGGCGCTCCGGGCGAGCCCGGTGACAAGGGGCCCCGCGGCCCGGTCGGCGCGGCGGGCGAGCCCGGCGAGAAGGGGCCCCGCGGCCCGGTCGGTGCCGTCGGCAAGCCGGGCGACACCGGCCCGACCGGTCCTGTCGGCCCGGTGGGCAAGCAGGGCGACACCGGCCCGACCGGTCCGGTCGGCCCGGTCGGTGAGCGCGGCCCCAAGGGTCCGATCGGTCTGCCGGGCGAGCAGGGGCCGCAGGGCGACAAGGGCCTGCAGGGCCCCGAGGGCGCGACCGGCCCGCAGGGTGAGCAGGGCCTCCCCGGCTCGACCGGTCGGCCCGGCGAGGCCGGTCCGCAGGGCCAGCCCGGGTTGCGCGGCGAGCAGGGTCAGCAGGGTCCCGCCGGCGAGCGGGGCCTGCCCGGCGAGCAGGGGCCGGTGGGCGAGCAGGGCCTTCGGGGCGCCCAGGGTCAGCGTGGCGTGATCGGGGAGACCGGCGAGCAGGGCCTGCGCGGTCTGCAGGGCCTGCAGGGCGTGCTCGGTGAGCAGGGCGAGTCCGGCGTCCGCGGCCTCCAGGGGCCGCAGGGCGTCCAGGGCCAGCCCGGCCCGGCCGGCCCGGTCGGTCTGCCCGGCGTGCAGGGTCCGCAGGGGGCCTCCGGTCCCGCCTGGCTCCACCAGCCCAGCACCGCCGAGCTCGCGGCCAAGGTCAAGCACGCGGCGCTGGACCTCTCGCCGCGCACCCTGCTCGACCCGCGGGTCGGGGTCCGGTACCTGACGACGCTGACATCGCGGCTGGTCAAGCTGCAGGGCGGGCTGTTCCTGCGCGCCATCGTCGACACCGAGGCCGGGGGCGACGAGCAGACGGTCGCCGACCGGTCCAACGTGCGCTCCATCGCCTGACAGCACTGAAGGCATGAAGGGCGCCTCGTACCGCTGAGTCGGTACGGGGCGCCCTTCGCCGTCCGGGCAGGTCTACCCTTCGTCGGTGCGCTCTGCCGGGGTCCGCATGGCGGGGCGGAACAGGTCCCCGGCTGGACCACGGGTGCTCATCCCGATCCTGGTGCTGGCAGCAGGGGTGGCCCAGGGCTTCGGGCGCTTCGGGTACGCGCTGCTCCTGCCGGCCGTCAACGCCGACCTCGTGCACTCCTACACCCTCGCTGGGCTGCTCGGCACGCTGAACCTGACCGCGTACCTCGGTGGAGCCCTGCTCGTCAGCCTCACCGCCGGCCGCACGGCACCGGCGACGTCGGTACGACTGGGCCTGTTGTCCACCACGACCGGGGTGTCGGTCCTCGCGCTGGCGCCGTCCGTGCCGGTCCTGGTGGCGGGGATGGTGCTGGCCGGGTTCGGCGGGGCGCTGATCTGGGTGCCGGCCCCCGGCATCGCCGGCTCCGCCGTCCCCGTCGCCCGGCGCGGCCTCGCCATCGGGCTGACCGGCAGCGGCGTCGGCCTCGGGGTGGTCGCCAGCAGCGGCCTGACCGCCGTCGTCCACGCCGTCGCCGGCCCCGACGCCTGGCGCCCGGTGTGGGGGATCGAGGCGGTGGTCTCCGCGCTCGTCGCCGTGGCAGCGGCGCGCTGGCTGCGCCCGGCGGTCTTCCCGGTCTCCGGCCCGGTGCGCGTGTCCGCGCTGCGGGCGGTGCCCGGCTGGATCGGCTCGACGCTCTCCTACGGCGGCTACGGACTGGCGATCGCGATCTACATGACCTTCCTGGTCGCCGCGTACGAGGACGACGCCGGCTTCAGCTCCGGGCACGCCTCGGCGGTGTTCGCCCTCACCGGGGTGTGCATCACGGCCGGCGGGATCCTGCTCGGACGCTGGTCGGACGCCGTGGGGAGGCGGGCGGCCATGATGTGGGCCTACGCGGGCATGACCGTGGCGATCCTGCTCGTCCCGGTCGGCGCCGAGCCGTGGGCGGCGTTCTCCGCCCTGCTGTTCGGTCTGGCGATGTCCGGGGCACCGGCGGTGCTCGCCGCCCACCTCGCCGACACGCTCGACCCCCGCCGGTTCGCCGCGGCGTTCGGGGCGGTCACCCTCGTCTTCGGGCTGGCCCAGCTGGTGGGTCCCCAGCTCGGCGGGTGGATCGCCGACCGCACGGGCAGCTTCTCGACCGCGTTCCTGGTCGCTGCTGCCGCCGCGCTCGGGGCGGCTGTCGCGTCCGCCACGCTGCCCCGGAGGGGCACCGCCGCCCCCTCCCTCGGGACGGCGCCCGAGGCGTCCTGACCGTCGTCGTGCCGCGCAACCCGGTCCCGCACCGTCCGCGTTTGCCAGCGCGCCGGATCCGCAGGATGCTTCCCCGCACCCGATACCGGAGCAGGCGGCGCCGAGAGGAACGCCGGCTCCGGTCCCGGACCGAGGCGTGCGCGCCCTCTCCAGAGGAGGACCCCGTGACAGACACCCAGGAGCAGACGGCCAGGACCGGCGACAAGCTGCTCGGCCGGGTGGCCTTCGTGACCGGGGGGACCCGGGGGATCGGTGCCGCCATCTGCCGCAGTCTCGCCGCGCAGGGCGCCGAGATCGCGGCCGGCTACAGCGGGAACCAGGAGGCGGCCGAGAAGTTCGCCCAGGACACCACCGTCACCCACCCCGACAGCAAGGTGTCGCTCCACCGTGGTGACATCGGTTCGGCGGACGACTGCCGGCGGTGTGTCGCCGAGGTCATCGACCAGCACGGCCGGTTGGACATCCTGGTCAACAACGCCGGGATCACCGTCGACCGGACGGTGGCCAAGATGGGCGACACCGACTGGAGCCGGGTGATCGACGTCAACCTGTCCGGCGCCTTCTACCTGTCGCAGGCCGCGCTGGCGCACATGCTGGAGCGGGGCAGCGGGCGGATCGTGATGATCTCGTCGGTGATCGGCGAGACGGGTGGGATCGGGCAGGTCAACTACGCCTCGGCCAAGTCGGGGCTGTTCGGGCTGACCAAGACCCTCGCCCGGGAAGCCGCCATGCAGCTGCAGCGCGCGGGCGCCACCGACGGCATCGGCATCACCGTCAACGCCGTGACCCCGGGCTACACCGCCACCGAGATGCTGGACGCCGTACCGGACAAGGTGCTCGCCGGGTTGCGGGCGAAGATCCCGCTCGGCCGGCTCGGGCAGCCGGAAGAGGTCGCCCGGGTCGTGCACTTCCTCGCCGCCGACGCCTCGTCCTACATCACCGGCCAGGTGTGGGGGGTCAACGGCGGCCTGGACATGTAGAGCCCGGCCGCACGCCCGTCGACGACGGAAGACCACCGAGAGGGAGAGGTGCCGGGTGTTCGACCGCATCGCCGTGATCAACCGGGGCGAGCCGGCCATGCGGCTGACCCGTGCCGTCCGCGAGCTCAACGCCGAGCACGGATCGCGCACCCGGGTCATCGCCCTGCACACCGAGGCCGAGCGCCGGGCGACGTTCGTCCGCGCCGCCGACGAGGGCGTGCTGCTGCGCGAGACGGGGGCCGGCAACCCCTACCTCGACCACGACGAGCTCGCCCGGGCGCTGCGGGCCAGCCGCGCCGACGCCGCCTGGGTGGGCTGGGGTTTCGTCGCCGAGGACCCGGCGTTCGCCGAGCTGTGCGCCTCGCTGGGGGTCGCCTTCATCGGGCCGCCACCCGAGGCCATGCGGCTCCTCGGCGCGAAGATCGAGGCCAAGGTGCTCGCGGAGCAGGCCGGCGTGCCGGTCGCGCCGTGGAGCGGCGGCCCGGTGGAGGGCGTTGAGGACGGCCGCCGGCACGCGGCGGTCATCGGCTACCCGCTCATCGTCAAGTCCCGGAGCGGCGGCGGCGGCCGGGGCATCCGGATCGTCCGGTCCGAGGCCGAGCTGGAGGAGGCGCTCACCCGCACGCAGGCGGAGGCGGGGCGCACCTTCGGCGACCCGACCGTCTTCATGGAGCGCCTGGTGGAGGGTGGTCGGCACGTCGAGGTGCAGGTCATCGCCGATCAGCACGGCACGGCGTGGGCGCTCGGGGTCCGCGACTGCTCGGTGCAGCGGCGCAACCAGAAGGTCCTGGAGGAGTCCAGCTCGCCGGCCCTCAGCCCGGAGCAGGACCGGTCGCTGCGGGAGTCCTCCATCGAGCTGGTGAAGGCGGCCGGCTACGTCGGCGCGGGCACCGTCGAGTTCCTGTACCAGCCGCAGGAGGAGCTGTTCACCTTCCTCGAGGTGAACACGCGGCTGCAGGTGGAGCACCCCGTCACCGAGGAGACCACCGGCCTGGACATCGTGAAGCTGCAGCTGCACGTCGCCGCCGGCGGCCGGCTCGAGGGCGACCCACCTGCACCGTCCGGCCACGCGATCGAGGCCCGGCTCAACGCGGAGGACGCCGAACAGGGCTTCGCGCCCGCCCCCGGCCGGGTCGTGCTCATGCGGCTGCCGACCGGCCCAGGCGTCCGGGTGGACACCGGGATCGGCGTCGGTGACGTCATCCCGCCGCTCTACGACTCCATGATCGCCAAGGTCATCGCCTGGGGCCGGGACCGGCCCGAGGCGCTCGCCCGCCTCCGCTGCGCCCTGCGGGAGACCACCGTCGTGCTGCGCGGGGGCACCACCACGAAGTCCTTCCTGCTCGACCTGCTGGACCGGCCCGAGGTGGCGGAGGGGACCGCCGACACCGGCTGGCTGGACCGCACGGGCGCCGGGAGCCGCGTCGAGACCGCCGGCGACGCCTGGCTGGCCCTGGTCCGGGTGGCCATCGACGTCGCGGACGCGGAGGAGGCCCGCGAGCTGACCGCCTTCCTCGCCTCCGCGCGGGGCGGCCGGCCGCGGGCCCCGCACGAGGTGGGCCGGGTCGTGGAGCTGGGGTACCGGGGCCAGGCGTACCGGCTGAGCGTGGCGAGGGTGGGGCCCGACCGCTACCGGGTCGAGCTCGACGACCGGTCCGTGGACGTGGACGTGGACCGGCTGAGCGAGCTGGAGAGCCGGCTGACGGTGGGGGAAGACCGGTTCTCGGTCGTCGCGGTCCAGGGCACCGGTTCCCACCTCGTCGAGGTCGACGGCGTCACCCACCGGATCTCCACCGACGTGGGCGGGGTGGTGCGCGCCCCGGCACCCGCGGTCGTCGTGGCCGTGCGGGTGTCCGCCGGCCAGGAGGTCGAGGCAGGCCAGACGCTCCTCGTGCTGGAGAGCATGAAGATGGAGACGGCGGTCCGGGCACCGTTCGCCGGCCGGGTCCGGGAGGTCCGCGCCGCCGCCAACGCCCAGGTCGACGCCGGCGCCCCGCTGCTCGTCGTCGAGCAGGCCGGCGGCGACGTCGAGGAGGCGTCCGGCGAGCGGATCGCCCTGCCGGAGAGCTCGGGCACGGCCGCCGGCGGTCCCCGGGACCGGGCGCTGTCGCTGCTGGCGGCGCTCCGGTCGCTGATCACCGGGTACGACATCGGTGCGGGCCACGGCAAGGACCTCGTGGCGGCATACCGCAGTGCCCGGACCGAGCTCCCGCCGGACGATCCGGAGCTGCTGCACGCCGAGCTGGCAGGTCTCACCACGTTCGCGGACCTGTGCGACCTGTCCCGCAACCGCCCGGCCAGCGAGGAGGAGGAGGCCGACCAGCAGGTCCACAGCCCCCGCGAGCACTTCCACGCCTACCTGCACTCCCTCGACGTGGAGCGGGAGGCGCTGCCGGAGAGCTTCCGCGGACGGCTGCGCCGGGCGCTCGCCCACTACGGCGTCGGCGAGGACCTCGAGCCGGGTCCGGCCCTCCAGGCCGCGGTGTACCGGGTCTTCCTGGCCCAGCAGCGCATCGGCGACCAGCTGCCCGCCGTCCTCGCGCTCCTCGACCGCTGGCTGACGGTCGGCCTCCCGCCGTCGGATGCCGCACGGTCGGAGATCGCCGAGGTGCTCGACCGGCTCATCGGCGCGACGCAGCTGCGCTACCCGTCGGTGGGTGACCTCGCCCGGGCGGTGCGGTACCGCTACTTCGAGGAGCCGGTGGTCCAGCGGGCCCGCCAGGAGGTGCTGGACGAGGCGGAGCGGCTGCTGACCGAGCTCGACGACGCCGACGCGCGCGGGGGCACCAGCGACGACGTGGCCCGGATCGAGGCGCTGGTCGCCAGCCCCGAGCCGTTGATCCGGCTGCTGGCCCAGCGCTTCGTCCGCCCGACGAGCAAGCCGGACCCCATCGTGGAGGTCCTCACCCGCCGCTACTACCGCAGCCGCAGCCTGCAGGACGTCCGGTCGTCCCTGCTCGACGGGCACTCAGCGGTGACCGCGGACTACGACCTGCGCGGCACGCGGCTGCACCTGCTCGCCCTGATGGCGAAGGCGGCGGACCTCCCCACCGCGCTGTCCGGGGTCCGGCGGCTGGCGGCCGACGTGACCGACCCGCAGACCCTCCTCGTGGACCTCTACCTGTCCTGGCCGGACCGCCCGGCCGACCCGGACGAGATGGCCGCGGAGCTGCAGCGGCTGCTCGCCGACGTGGCGTCGATGCCGTCGATCCGCCGGGTGACGGTCACCGTGACCACGCCGGACGGCGACGTCGACGCGGTCACCTTCCGTCCGTCCCCGGACGGTCTCGCCGAGGAGCGGATCATCCGCGGGATGCACCCGCTGACCGCCCAGCGACTCGACCTCTGGCGGCTGAAGGACTTCGAGGGGCAGCGTCTGCCCTCCGCCGAGGACACCTACCTGCTGCACGTCGTCGCCAAGGACAACCCGAACGACGAGCGCCTGATCGCCATGGCCGAAGTGCGGGACCTGACGCCGCTCCGCGACGAGGCGGGGGAGATCGTCGGCTTCCCGACCATCGAGCGGCTGCTGACCTCTTGCCTCGACGGGCTCCGGCAGGGGCAGTCGCAGCGCCGGGCGAGACGGCCGCTGGCGAACAACCGGATCCACCTGTACGCGTGGCCGTCGATCGAGGTGCCGCTGTCCGAGGTGGCCACCTTCGCCCGGCTGTCCGCGCCGCTCACGGTCGGCTCCGGTGTCGACCAGATCGTGCTGCTGGCGCGGCTGCAGGACGAGGCGGGCGGTCTGCCGCGCGAGGTGGCCCTGCGCTTCTCCTACCGGCCGGGCACCGGCGTCCAGATGCAGGTCACCGACCGGCCGACCGAGCCCCTGCGCGTCCTGGACGACTACACCGAGAAGGTGCTGAGCTCGCGCGCCCGGGGTGCGGTCTACCCGTACGAGCTCGCCCCGCTGCTGGCCGGTCCCGACGGCACGTTCGTGGAGCACGACCTCGACGAGCAGGGCCGCCTGGCGCCCGTCGACCGGCCGGCCGGGCGCAACACGGCCGGGATCATCGCCGGCGTCGTCAGCACGCCCACCAAGCGCTACCCGGAGGGCATGACCCGGGTGATCCTCTTCGGCGACCCCACCAAGGCGCTGGGCACCGTGGCCGAGCCGGAGTGCGCGCGCGTCGTCGCCGCCCTCGACCTCGCCGAGGAGCGCGGCATCCCGGTCGAGTGGTTCGCGCTGTCCTCCGGGGCGCGCATCTCGATGGACAGCGGCACCGAGAACATGGACTGGGTCTCCCGGGCCCTGCGCCGCATCATCACGTTCACCCAGGCCGGCGGTGAGATCAACGTCGTCGTCGCCGGGATCAACGTGGGGGCGCAGCCGTACTGGAACGCCGAGGCCACGATGCTCATGCACACCAAGGGCATCCTGGTCATGACGCCGGACAGCGCGATGGTGCTCACCGGCAAGCACTCGCTGGACTACTCCGGCGGGGTGTCGGCCGAGGACAACTTCGGGATCGGCGGCTACGACCGGGTGATGGGCCCGAACGGGCAGGCCCAGTAC
The DNA here is from genome assembly GCF_005930495.1 of Modestobacter excelsi. Lineage (GTDB taxonomy): Bacteria > Actinomycetota > Actinomycetes > Mycobacteriales > Geodermatophilaceae > Modestobacter > Modestobacter excelsi. Next base: position 125,642 of record NZ_SJEX01000003.1, read on the forward strand.
TGGGCACCGAACCTGACGGCGGCCTGCGAGCTGCTGTTCCAGCACTACGAGCACGCCTACGTGGCACCGGGCGAACGCTGGGCGCGGCCGGCGGAGACCGACGACCCGCGCGAGCGCGACGTGCGGTCCTTCCCGCACCAGCACCCGTCCAGCGACTTCACCACGGTCGGTGACATCTTCTCGGCCACCGCGAACCCCGAACGGAAGAAGCCCTTCGACATCCGCACCCTCATGCACGCCGTCAGCGACCAGGACCACCCCGTCCTGGAGCGGTGGGCCGGCATGGCCGAGGCCGACACGTCGGTCGTCCTCGACGCGCACCTGGGGGGACACCCGGTCGAGCTGATCGGGATCGAGTCCCGGCCGATCCCGCGCCGTGGCAGCTATCCGGCCGACGGCCCGGACCAGTGGACGGCCGGCACGCTGTTCCCGCGCTCGTCGAAGAAGACCGCGCGGGCGATCAACGCCGCCAGCGGCAACCGGCCGCTGGTCGTGCTGGCCAACCTCTCCGGCTTCGACGGGTCACCGGAGTCACTGCGCATGCTGCAGCTGGAGTACGGCGCCGAGATCGGCCGGGCGATCACCAACTTCGACGGCCCGATCGTGTTCTGCGTCGTGTCCCGGTACCACGGCGGTGCCTTCGTCGTGTTCTCCGGCGTGCTCAACGAGGGCATGGAGGTCCTCGCCGTCGAGGGTTCCTACGCCTCGGTGCTGGGCGGCGCGCCCGCCGCCGCGGTGGTCTTCACCCGCGAGGTCGACAAGCGGACCTCCGCCGATGCGCGGGTGCGTGAGCTGGAGGCGGCGGTCAGCGCCGCCGGGGGGGTGGAGCAGGCCCACCTGCGGGCCGAGCTCGCCACCCTCCGAGCCGGCGTGCGGTCGGAGAAGCTGGGCGAGGTGGCGGCGGAGTTCGAGGCCGTCCACGACATCGACCGGGCCCGCCGGATGGGCTCGGTGCACGACATCGTCCCCGCCGCCGAGCTGCGCCCGCGGCTCATCGCGGCCGTCGAGCGAGGAATGCAGCGCGCAGACCTGCCCTAGGTCTGCGGCGACGTCAGGACCATCGGAGAGGAACCCCGTGAACGCCTTCGTGCTGAACCGACACGGTCGGCTGGTCTTCCCCTCGAGCATCATGCCGCAGCTGGACTTCTCGACCATGGAGTCCCTGGACCAGCTCGACACCGTCATCCGCCGCGACTTCGAGACCAAGGCGCCGAGCGGGACCGACATCCTGGAGAAGATCCGCACCGGGGACTACGACGACCGGTACGCCCTGATGCGGGACATCGCCCTCAACCTGTTCTGGGCCAACCGCTTCTCGATCACCATGTACGACAAGCGGCCTACCCGGTGGGCGGACCTGCCGCGGACCCGCTCCGACGTGTTCCTGCCCGTGCTCGAGCCGTGGGAGGACGGCGAGACCAAGGTCGCCGCCGTCGAGTCGGCCTACCCGACGCTGCCGGCCCGGTGGGACGCCGACGTCGAGGACCGGGTCTTCGCCGTCCTGTTCGACGTGTTCGGCAACCGCAAGAACCACGCGACGACGCTGCCGGCGGTCAAGCCGACGGTGGAGGAGTTCCTCGCCGACGCCGGCAACCTGACCTTCCGGCTGCCGGACTACGACCCGGACTACCCGGTCTACGAGTACGACGACATCCTCGACTGCCGGGAGGACGTGCCCGAGCTCGAGGCGTTGCACCGTTGGGCGATGGTCCTGCACAACCAGTACCCGTGGGACCGGGCGGCGGTGGAGCTGGCCCGGGCCGACCAGCTCTCCGACGACGACTACGTGGTCGCCTTCCACCCCCGCGACCGCGAGGTGCGGGACTTCCTGCGCCGCCTGCGCGCCGGCGTCGCGCCCCGGCAGGCGCCGCGCCCGCGCGAGTCGAGGCAGCCGGTCCGGCCGTTCCCGGCGGTGGACGTGCGCCGCGCGTTCACCGTGATGCCGCGCCTGGAGTGCCTGGTGGCCGTGCACGGCGACCAGGTGTGCACGAACGACGACGTCGTCCGCAACTCCGCCTACAACTGGTCACCGATGAGCGCGGACGAGATCCAGGAGAAGACCGGTGTGGAGGAACGCCGGTACACCTCGCTGAGCCTGGAGGAGCTGGCGCTGCAGGCGGCGGAGGCGGCGCTGGAGAAGGCCGGGCGTGGTCCGGAGGAGATCGGTGGTGTGATCGTGTGCACCTGCACCAGCTCCCGGTTGATCCCGTCGCTGGCCACCTACCTCTGCGGGCAGCTCGGCATCTACCAGACCCACGCCGCCTACGACCTCATCGCCGCCTGCGCCGGCATGCCCTACGGGCTGGCCGAGGCCGTGCGCATCCTGCAGGAGGTGGAGCGGCCGATCCTGGTGGTCTGCGCCGAGAAGTTCTCGGACAAGATCGGCAATGTCCGCCCCTCGCGCATGCTGTTCGCCGACGGCGCGGCCGCCATGATCGTGGGGGTGGCCGCCGAGGGGGAGGCCCCTGACTTCGACTACCTGCAGACCTACGCCAGCGGCCCGGCGAGCGAGGTGAACTCGATCATCTGGCCCAACCCCGAGTTCGACAACAACATCACCGTGTTCGGCCCGCAGGTGAAGGCGCTCGCCGGGCGCTACCTCGCGCAGATGATCGAGGAGATCGGCGCGCTGCCCGCCCCGGACGGCGGGGCCGGCTCCGTGCTGGACAGCATCGACCTGATCGTGCCGCACCAGGCCAACAAGACGATGGTGCTGCAGCTCGCGGACCGGGCCGGCCTCACCGCCGACCAGCTGTACTTCAACATCGAGACGACCGGGAACGCGTCGTCGGCGAGCATCCCGCTGGCCATCCACGACGCGGTCCGGGACGGCGTGATCACCGCACCGGTCCGGGTCTTCGCGCCGGGCTTCGGTGCCGGAGCCGTCGCCGGCTACGCCGTGATGCGGGTCGACCCCGCGGTCGTCGACATCCAGGACGCCCACCCGTCGGCCGTCGCAGAGGAGCCGCCGGCCCCGGCTGCGCAGGAACCCCAGCCGGCGTCGGAGCAGCTGCGCGAGGCGTTCACCTGAGCACCCGGACGGTGCGCGGCGCGGACGGCACCGCCCTGCGCGCCTGGTGCAACGACGGCGCCGGGCCGCCGGTGCTGCTGTGCAACGGGCTGGGCGCGCCGGAGGCGGCGTGGCCGGGGCTGGTGGGCCGGTCCAGCGGCTACCGGGTGCTCAGCTGGTCCTACCGCGGCCTGACCGGGTCGGCGCGGCCGGTGGACCCGGCGCGGGTCCGCGTGGAGGACCACGCCGACGACGCCCGGGCGGTGCTCGACGCCTTCGACGTCCCGGCCGCGACCGTGATCGGCTGGTCGCTGGGGGTCAACGTGGCCTTCGAGCTGGCGTTGGAGGACCCGCAGCGGGTGCTGGGCGTGCTGGCGGTCGCGGGCGTGCCGGGCGGCTCGTTCTCCTCGCTGTTCGCCCCCTACGGGGTGCCCCGCCGACTGCGCGCCCCGGTCGGCCGGTGGGGCAGCGCCCTGCTGCTCGCCGTCGGCCCGATGCTGCCGCCGATCGCGGCGAGCCTGCCGCCGTGGCCCGAGCTGCTGTCGCCCGGCGCCCTGCGCGGGCCCGCGAGCGAGATGGCGCACCCGGGCGCGCTGCGTGCGGTGCTGCAGGAGTTCTCCCGCCACGACTGGCGCTGGTTCCGCCACCTGGCCCTCGCCATCGCCGAGCACGCCCCGCTGGACATCTCACCGGTGCGCGGCCCGGTCACCTTCGTGGCGGGCCGCTACGACTCGCTCGTCGACGTCGCCGACGTCCGCCGCGCGGCGGGCAGCCTGCCGGGGGCGCGGCTGCGCGAGCTGCCGGGCACCCACTTCCTGCCGCTGCAGCACCCCGGGGTGCTGCTCGAGGAGCTGCGGCGGATGCTGCCCGCCTCGTGACGGGTCAGGCCGGCCGGCGGTCGCGGACGTAGGAGCCGGGGGCCGGCTCCAGCGGCGGGTGGTCGGCGCTGCCCTGGGCCGCCGGCGCCGGGACCTCGTCGCCGGACCGCTCGAGCATCCACTCCGCCCACGGCTCCCACCAGCTGCCGGTGTGCCGCTCGGCCGACGCGCGCCACGCGTGGGGGTCCGGCCCCGGCTCGCCACCGGTCCAGTAGTGGGCCTTCGGGTTGCCCGGCGGGTTGACCAGGCTCTGGATGTGGCCGCTGTAGCTGAGCACGAAGGTGCTCGGCCCGGACAGCAGCTGGGTCGTCCGGTAGCAGCCGTCCCACGGGGTGAGGTGGTCGGTCAGGGCCCCGGTCACGAACGTGGGGACGGTGATCCGGCTCAGGTGCACCGGGCTGCCGAGGACGCGCATCGCTCCCGCCCGGACCAGCGCGTTGTCCCCGAAGATCTCCAGGAACTGCTCGTGCAGCCGCGCCGGCAGGTTCGTGCCGTCGGCGTTCCAGGCCAGGATGTCGAACGCCGGCGGGTCCTCGCCCATCAGCCACTGGTTGACCAGGTAGTTGAAGATCAGGTCGTCGGGGCGCATCCAGCTGAACACCGAGCCCATCTCGCGGGCGCTGATGACCCCGCGCCGGCGCGAGTTGCGGCGGGCGATCTCCAGCAGGCGGGGGCCGGAGAAGGCGCCGAGCGGCGCCCGGTTGGCGAAGTCCAGCAGCGTCACCGCGTAGCCGGCGGCGTGCACCCGGTCGTCGCCGGTCGCGGCCATGTGGTTCAGCGCCGTCGTCATGACCTGCCCGCCGGCGCACAGGCCGAGGGTCGTCACGTCGGGGGAGCCGGTGATCTCCGACGCCACGCCGATCGCGTCGACGACGCGTTGCGCGTAGGTGTCCAGGCCCCAGCCGGCCTGCTCCTTGGTGGGGTTGCGCCAGCTGATCATGAACACCTGCAGGCCCCGGCTCACCGCGTACTCCACGAGGCTGCGCCCCGGGCGCAGGTCGAGGAAGTAGAAGCGGCCGATCGGGGGCGGCACGATCAGCACCGGCCGCTGCCGGACCTGCGCCGTGGTCGGTGTGTACTGGATCAGCTCGATGACCTCGTCACGGTGGACGACCGCGCCGGGGGAGATGCCCAGGTCCTTGCCGACGGTGAAGGCGCTGCGGTCGGTCTGGGTGGGCAGCCCGCCGTTGTGCCGGAGGTCGGAGAGCAGGTTGCGCATGCCGCGCAGGACGCTGCGCCCGCCGGTGTCGAAGGCGCGTTTCACGGCGGCCGGGTTGCCGAGCAGGGTGTTGGTCGGCGCCAGCGCACTGGTGAACGCGTTGAGGACGAACCGCGCCTGCTCCACCTCGCGCCAGTCGGCGCCCCGTGCCTCGTAGGCGTCGACCAGGCTGTTCAGCGACCCGGTCGTCGCGAGGTAGGACTGGGCCAGCCGCCGGTAGGCGGGGTTCGTCGACCAGGCCGGATCGGCGAAGCGCTTGTCCCGGGGGGAGGGCGCGATCTCGTCGGTGCCGCGGAGGATGCGCACCGCGTCCCGCCCCAGGCGGCCGGCCTCCCGCGCGAGGGGTCCCGGCTGGGCGAGGGTGGAGAGGACCGCTCGGGCCATGCCGCGCGGGGAGGGGACACCGACCGGTTCGGCGCTCTCGACCGAGGCCAGCGCCTGGGACTCGTCCGCGGGCACCGGCGGTTGGGCACCGGGACGTGGCGTCCCCGACCGGGTGGTGCGCGGTGTCGACGTCGTGGTCGTCACGGAGGCCTCCTTTGTGACGTGCATCACTCGGAGGCCCGACGGTAGCCGCTCGGGTGGCCGACGTCACGGCCTCGTTCCCGCCGTCCGTGGGTATCCCTGGACGGTGACCGCACCGCTGTTCCTCACCCGTTCGGGCTCCGGTGAGCCGCTCCTGCTCCTGCACGGCATGGGGAGCTCCAGCCGCGACTTCTCCGCCGTCCTCCCCGAGCTGCGCGCGCGCTTCGACGTGCTCAACGTCGACCTGCCCGGCGTCGGCAGGTCGGCGCACCTGGAGCGGCGCCCCACCGTCGCTGCGCTCACCGACGCGGTCGAGCACACGCTCGATGCGGAGGGGGTTGGTGGGGTGCACGTGCTGGGCAACTCCCTGGGCGCCCGGATCGCGCTGGAGCTGGCCCGCCGCGGCCGCGCCCTCTCGGTGGTCGCGATCTCGCCGTCCGGGCTGAACGTGCCGCCGGAGCGGGTCGTCCAGGGGCTGGGCATGGCCGCGGCTCGGCTGGTCACGCGGACGGCGCAGCCACTGTTCGCGCCGCTGTCCCGGTCGGCGGTCGGCCGGGCCGCGCTGCTGGGGCCGCTGAAGGCCCGTCCGTGGAGCACCTCGCCGGAGGAGGCCATCGGAGCGCGTGAGGGCTTCGCCGACTCCCGTGACTTCTGGCGGACCCTGGTGTGGGGGCTGATGCTCGACGTCCCGCGCGGCCTGGACCGCATCGACTGCCCCGTCACGCTGGTCCAGGGTGTGGCGGACTGGATCTCCTCCGGCCAGACCGTGCGCTACCTGCCGCTGGTCCCGGCGTCCCGGTTCACCCCGCTGCTGTGGGCCGGCCACGCTCCCCAGTCCGACCGGCCCGAGACCATCGTGCGGCTGGTCGAGGAGGCGGCAGCAGGCACGGCCCGCGACGAGGCTGCACCGGCGGAGCCCCTGACCCTCGCCGCCTAGTCCGTCGACGCCTCGGCGTCGACGGGCACAGCGGAACCGGCTTCCCGGCCCTGCCCCGCGTCGGCGGCGAGCCGGTCTCGCGACCGTGCGGCGCGGAACCTGCGCTCGGCGCTGTGGCGACTCCGCCGGTGTCAGCACGACCGCCCCCGTACGACCGGGGCAGCGCCGCGCTGACGGCGCCGCACCCCGCGGTATCAACCGGGGTCGTGTGGTCCTCCGGTAGCCAGGGAGGTGCTGCGCACAGCACCGGGGCACCGAGGGAGACGAGCCGTGGACGTCGGACCTGCGCGTGTGGCCCTGCTCGGGGGGTTCGGGCTGGGACTGCGAGATGAGACGGTGGTGGACCTGCCGCGCGGGGTGCAGCGGCTGGTCGCCTACCTCGGCCTGGCGCACCGCCCGGCGCGCGCCGCGGTCGCCGGTCAGCTGTGGCCGGACGTGCCCGAGGACCAGGCCCACGGCAGCCTGCGCTCGGCCCTGTGGCGGCTGCAGAAGGCAGCACCCGGCATGGTCGACATGACCGGGGGCGCCCTCTGCCTGGCGCGGGGCGTGCGGGTGGACGTCCGGGAGACAGCCCGCTGGGCGCAGCGCGTGCTCGACCGCCGGCAAGACCTCCCCGATGGCATGCCGGGGGACGTCGAACTGCGGGGGGAGCTCCTCCCGGGCTGGTACGACGACTGGGTGGTCCCAGAGCGGGAGCGACTCCGGCAGCTGCGCCTCTACGCACTGGAGGCCCTGGCCGACGGGTTGGCCCGTCGCGGGCGCTACGGAGAGGCGGTCGAAGCCGCCCACAACGCCGTCCAGGTCGAGCCGCTGAGGGAGACCGCGCACCGGACGTTGGTCCGCATCCACCTGGCGGAGGGCAACCTGGTCGAGGCCGTCCGCGCGTACGAGTCGTTCCGGGTGGTCCTCGCCGCAGAGCTGGGCGTGTCCCCCTCTCCGCGGATGGAGGCGTTGCTCGCCGGGGCCGGTCGTCGGCTGGTGGGCCCCACCGTGGTCCCGATCCACCGTGACCGACTGGTTCCCGTCGGCGCCGCAGGGATCCGGTGAGCGAGGTCGGTGGGGACAGCCTCCGTGCCTGCGGAGGCAGTCCGGAGGCGTCGCACGACGAGGCGACCGCGCTGGCGACGGACCGTGCCGACGGCTCGATCGACGCCTGGATCGCGCTGCTCGACCAGCTGGCACGGGGTCCAGCGACGGAGACCCGTACGCCTGTGACGGTCTGTACCGATCAGTCCGGTGGGATCGGATCACGAGGCCTACGGCTCGACCTGCGGGGGCCGGTTCGAGCCCGTGGACGGCCGGTGCAACGAGCGGTGATCGCGGACGCGTCGGGAGCCGAGGCGGGCGCGCCGCTTGCCGGCGCGCTCACGGCAGAGCCGTCGACAGCCCGGTCTTCCGGTGGAGCGCCTCCGTCGTGTTCCTCGTCCACGCGGCCTGACGGCCGGTGAGGACCGGTGGCTGATCGCGTTGCCGCAGATCCTGACCGCCCTGTGGGCCTTCGTCGCGGGCGCGACCGCGAGCGAGCAGCGGACGTCCGGCCGGGACCGCACGGAGTGAGCCGGGCGCGTGACGGGCACCGGGTCGGGGCGTCTCGGTTCCCCGTCCTCGTGCACCACTAGCCGAAGGCGCCCTCCGCCAGTCCCCGGAGCGCGCGCATCCCGGGCGCGAACAGGTACTCGGTGCCCCGGGTGACGACCAGGTCGGGGTGGACCTCGACGAACCTCGGGCGGCCGTCGCGGGTCGGGATGGTCATCTTCCCGCTGCCTCCGGCGCCACCGATGAACCAGTCGCGGTCGTCCCCGAGCCCGAAGGTGTCGCCGTCGTTGCACCAGTGCGCCTGGATGGTCTCGAACTGGCGGGCGATGTCGGCGTTGTAGCAGACGAACAGCAACCCCCGGCGCGCGTCGCCGTCCGGGCCGGGCGGGTCCTCGTAGGGCATGCCCCGGCGGATGATCCGGTGCCGCGCCGTCAGCCGGCCGCTGGAGCGGACCGCACCGCCGAAGTCGAGCGCGTCCCGGGGGTTGACCCGGCGGACGTGGGCGCCCAGCGGACAGCGGTGGCCCTCGCGGTCGTCCGGCAGGTACCGGAAGTCGTTGCCCGGCTGGTCGGTCGCGACGTCGTCGAGCTGGCCCGGGTCGCTCCGGGCGGGCTGGGTGGCCAGCGGGGTCCCGTCCCGCCAGCGGCCCATGACCTTCGCGGCGACGAGCTCCTCCGGCAGGCCCGTCCGGCGCGCGGCCTCGGCGAGGACGTCCCGGAAGAGACGCACGTCCTGCTCGAGCTTGCGGTAGACGACGTAGGTGCCGTTGCCGACGAGGTCCGGGTCGGGCTCGGAGTCGACCCGGCCGTCCTCGTCCAGATGGCCGAGCAGGAACTCCCCGAGCCTGACGGGCCGCCACCCGCCGTCCGGGAGAGGGACGCCGACCCCGCTGTCCTCCGGAGCCCGGTGGCTGCTGGGCCGGTCGACGCCCTCGACGTCGGGCTGGGAGAACCCGTCGGCGTAGCCGAAGTGCTCCCGCCGGTGCGGCAGGGCGTGGGTCTCCTGCTCGGCGACGACCCCCAGGCCGGGGATCGCCCCGATCTCCTCGCGCAGCTGCCGCCGCGCCTCCGCCAGGTCGTCCCGCTCCCGCGCAGAGGCGCTGAGCACCAGGTGCACGGCGCCGCTGCCGAGGTGCTCGTCCCAGTACTCGGGGCCACTGGGCCCGACGTCGCCGAGGTCGGGGGCCCGTTCGCGGGTCCTGACGCGGAACGCCTCGGGGAAGCGGTCCAGCAGAGGTCGCCGGAGCCCCATCCGCTCGAAGCCGTGGTAGCTGATCGCGACGTTGAGGGTGGCGCGCGGGCATTCGCCCTCGGGCCAGCGGGCCGCCGTCGTCACGCGTCCCCCGAGCTCTCCGAGGCACTGCTGGACGGCCGCCGGGGTCTCCCCGTGGAGCAGCAGGTGGACGGCGTGGCCGAAGCCGTAACCGTTGAGGATGTTCCCCTGGACGTCGTTCAGCTCGAGGCCTGTCCCCATCGCTCAGGTCCCGTCATCCAGGAGCTCGGTATCCAGGAGCTCGGCATCCGGGAGCTCGGCATCCGGGAGCTCGGCATCCGGGAGCTCGGCATCCGGGAGCTCGGCATCCCCGAACTCGCTGAGGAAGGCCTTCTGCAGGCCCAGGTCGTCGACCTCCTGCATGCGCACGGCGAACCGGGTGTGCCGGCGTCGGAGGTCGAGGGCGTCGCCGACCTCCTGCACCGTGGCGTCGTACGCGGCGAACCACCGGTGGGTCGGGAGCCGGTTGTGCAGCAGGTAGCGTCGGAAGCCGGCGGGCTGCTGGTACCCCGGATAGCCGACGCAGTGACCCCAAGCCGCGTCGGCGTCCCCCCGGAGTCCGGTTCGGAGGTCTTCCACGTGCTGCTCGGGTGGGCGGTTGGCGGTGCTGGTGAAGAGCAGGTACTGCATGCGCAGCGGCCGGGTCCGGCGAGGGAGACCCCGGTACCGCCAGGGCGCCCCGGACACCACGACCCACCGGGCGAAGTGGGTCTCGGCCACCCGGCCGAAGGGCGGCGCCCCGAGTCCCGAGAGCCGTTCCAGGGACTCCCGGAGCGCCTGCTCCCGACCGGGGACCACCGGTGTCAGCACGGTCATCGGGGTGGCCGGCCAGGTGACGTTCACAGGTCCCCCTGGCGTCGGTCGAGGAAGCCGCGGTAGATCACCGCGAACTCGGTGGGGCTGGTGTTCCGGGCGGCCCGGACGAGGTACTGGTGCTCCTTCGCCACGTCGAGCGCCGAGAGGGTCGTGCGGACCGTGGCTCCGGGGTGCGCGGACCAGCAGTGGGCGCCCGTGATGCTCAGCTCGCCGATGTAGCCCGCCAGCCCGGTGACCGACCGGGTGCCGGGGAATCCGTGGGACGTCGACCAGATGTTCCGGACCTTGTCGCCGACCCCGTGCACGAAGGTCTCGACGTAGGGCTCCGTCGGCGCGCTGTAGACGGTCTCCCAGAGCAGGAGCCGGTGCGGCAGCCGCTCGCGGACCTGCGGTGGGCCGTTGTAGGGCAGCGAGGCGAGGACGGTCCAGCGGATGAAGTGGACCGACTTGAGCGGGCCGAGCCCGGTGAGCCCGGGTACGTGTCGGGTCAGGGCGAACAGGGCCCGCAGCCACGGCCCACCGAGGGGCTTCAGCGCGGTCAGGACGGTGATCATCCCCGCACGCCCGGCGGTGTCGGGCCGCAGGACCGCAGTCGGTGGTGTCCCCGCCCCGGCCTCCCGGGACGGCGCCTGCTGCCCCCGGACCGTGACAGCGGCCCGGCCCGGGGTCGGGAACGACCGGTACCTCACGGCGCTACCTCCCCTCGCCGAGGTCGACGGCGAGGTGCCGGGGGTACAGGCCGTCCCAGCGGGTGCATCCGGCGGACCCGGGCACCCGTCGCAACCCGTCCGAGCGGAGGAGCGGCGCCAGGAGCGCCGGCAGTTGGACGCCCATGACGTCCTCCCCGGGGCACCGGTGCGGACCGCCCCCGAAGACCCGGTACTGCGTCCGGTCCCGGGTGGCGTCGAAGTCCTCCGGATCGGGGACGGCGGTCTCGTCCCACATCGCCGAGTGGGTGCCCACGAAGACCGCGGCGCCGGTGCGCACCCGCAGGGCCCGCGGGGTGCCCTCGGCCAGCATCGTCTCGGCCGTGCACCGGCGTGGCAGCCGCGGCTGGACGGGCCGGAACCGGAAGACCTCCCACAGCAGGCGGCGCAGCTGCTCCAGGTCGCCGTCCCGCGCGGCCTCCCGTGCCAGCTCCAGGGCGCGAGGACGGGTGAGCAGCCCGTCGAGACCGAGCACGGCCGCTCGCGCGCCGTGCCACAGCCAGCCGATGGCCATCCCGATGACGTTGCCGCGGATCTCGGCGTCGTCCAGGGCGCAGTCGTGGCCGGACCCCTCCCGCTCGACCAGGCGCCGCAGCAGGGTGTCCGGTCCACCGGGGTCCTTCCGGATCTCGACCATGAGCGAGGCGAGGTGCGCGTCCATCTGCCGCCCCGCCACCTCGGCCCGCTGCGCCACCAGCGGGATCTCCCCGCGGTTGAGGAAGATGTGCTCGAAGAGATCCCGGGCCCACTGCCGGCGGATCTCGGGGTCCGGACCGGGTGTGCCGACGTAGTCGTCGAGGACGACGTCGAGGACCGGCTGTACCAACCCGCTGACGACGTCCATGCGCCCGGCGCGGTGCGCGCGCTCGACCTGCGTCTCCGCCTCGTCCGCGGCCATCCGCCGCAGGCGGTCGGCGTCCTCGCAGCGCAGCACCGCGTCGAGCTCGGCGCGTTGCCGCCGGTGCTCGACCGGCCCGGACCCGAGGAGGAACTCGCCCGGGAGGTGGTGTGCGTAGGGGAAGGCGAAGACCTCGGTGCGGTCGAGCACCTCGTCGACGTCGTCCTGCCGGGTGACCACCACCAGGGACCGACCGACACCCGTCAGGGGCCGGCGCCGACGCACGGCTCCGAGGCCGGCCACCCGGTTCCAGCTCAGCACTCCCGCCAACCGGACGGCGACGTGCCGCCGGATCTCGTCGACGAGGAGCGGGGGCGGAGCGTCGGGCCCTTCCCGGGACACCTGCACAGAGGTCACCGCCCGTCGGTCGCCGTCCATCCGGTTGCGGAGGGGCCAAGCTAGTGGCCGGGCTCGGCACAGGTCGAGGCTCCGCTCACCGGTCCGTGGTGTCGGGTGACGGATCGTAGCGAGACGATGACGTCGAGCCAGCAGTAGGCGGCCCGCCCGGCCGCGACGACGTCCGCCAGGGGGAGCTCGGCCGGGCTGCCACCCGGCGCCGCAGAGGTCGTGGACCGTCCACGGCGCGCCCCGTCGCCGTCGAGCACCTCGACGGCGAGCCCGATCAGCCGCCCGTCGTCCCACTGCGGTCGACCGTCGCGTTCCACGACCGCCTCCCTCCTGGCATCGGCTCGCACGCCTGGAGGCCGGGGACGGAGATCCGGGCCCGGCGACGCCGGTGTGGTCAAGAGGAGCGGAGGACCGCTGCTGATACGCCGGGGCGCGGGGGATCGGCCGGAGAACGCCGCAGACGGTTCGTCAGCGGGACGAATTCGGGTGTACCGACGGTCGCGTGGTCCCTACAGTCGGTCCATGAGCCGGGCGCTCAGGTACACGCCGCCCCTCGCCGACCGTGACCTGATCACGCGGCCGCGGCTGCTGGACGTCCTGCGCAGCCGTTTCGAGCGCCCCCTCACCGCGGTGGTGGCACCCGCCGGCTTCGGCAAGACCACGCTGCTGGGACAGGCCGTGAGCGAGAATGCGCTGTCCCCATGGGGGGAGGACCGCTGGCTGACCTGTCAGCGGGACGACACGAGCCTGTCGTTCCTGGTCTCCGGCGTCTCCGCCGCGGTCGGGCTCTCCGCCCCGGTGCCGGAGGACCCCCGGCAGGCCGCGGTCGCGGTGGCCGAAGCGCTCTGGAACGCGGCCCCACGCCAGGTCGCCCTGATCCTGGACGACGTGCACCTGGTGACCCCGGGGTCACCGGCCGGCCGGTTCCTCGGCCACCTCGTCGAGGAGCTGCCCGGGAACGGGCACCTCGTCCTGGCCTCCCGGCCGCCGCTGCCGCTCTCCGTCGCCCGGCTCGTGGCCGGAGGCGGCGCGGTGGTGCTGGGGGAGGAGGACCTGCAGTTCCGTGACGGTGAGGTCGCCGCCTTCGCCGAGTCCCGCGGTGTGTCGCCGGAGCTGCTCAGCGACGTCGGCGGCTGGCCGGCCCTGGCGGAGTTGACGGCCACGGCGGGTCCCTTCGCCGTCAACGGGTACGTCTGGGAGGAACTGCTCGCGCAGGTGTCACCGGAGCGTCGTCATGCCCTGGCGCTGCTCGTCGCGGTGGGCGGCGCGGACGAGGAGATCGCCGCCGCGCTTCTCGGCCGGGACGTGGACCTCCCGTCCCTGCTGGAGGGCCTGCCCCTCCTCGTGCGCTCGCGCTCGGGGTGGTGGTCGCTGCACGGCTTGTGGGCAGCGGCGCTCCAGCACCACCTCGACTCCGGGCAGGTGGCCGAGGCGCGGCGGACCGCGGCCGGCATCCTGCGCGGCCGCGGCCAGTACCACGAGGCGATGGGCCTGCTGCTCGACGCCCGGGCCTGGGACGACGTCCGCCGGCTCGTCGTCGAGGTGTGCGAGTGCTGTACCGCGCTGGTGCCGACGGACGTCCTCGAGGCGTGGCTGCACCGACTGCCGCGCGACGTGCAGCAGACCCCCGAGGGCCTGCTGCTGGCCGCCATGGTGGCGGAGCCGACGAGCCCGGACGCGGCCGAGGGGCTCCTGGTCCAGGCGCTCGCAGCGGCCCCAGGGGCCCTCGGCGTGCGGTACGCCTGCCTCAACGCACTGGTCCAGCTTGCGTTCTGGCGCAACGACCGGCGTCGGATGGAGGACCTGCTGCAGGAGCTGGAGGACCTGGCGCGCGCCGGTCACCAGGGAGCACCGGCGTTCGTGGCACTCGTCCGCGGTGTCCTGGCGCGCTCCACCGATGACCTCCGATCGGCGCTCGCGGTCCCGGGTCTGGTCTCGGGGGCGTCGCTCAACCCGGTGCAGGACTGGCTGCACGCCCAGCTGGTCCTGCTCCGGCTGGGCGACGCCGCGACCGGCGAGGTGCTCGCCCGGCGGTCGCTGTCCCACGCGGCGACGACGATGCACGGGGTCGCGCGCTGCCTCCTGCTGGAGTCCTTCCGGCTGAGGGGGCGCGTGGAGGAGGCGGAGCGGCTGCTGCCGTACCTGCTCACCGACATGGCACCGGCCAAGGTGCTGACCTCTCCCGAGCTGGTGGTCTGCGCGGTCTCCCTGCTCGACGTCCTCGGTCGTCAGGATGAGGCGGACGCCGTCCTCCGGGCGTCGCGGTCGGTCCTCGGCGCCTCCCCGGTCGCGTGGGCGCCGCTGGCGTGGGCGCTGGCGGAGGCCTTCCACGCCCTGTCGGCGAGGGACGAGGAACGGGCGGCGGCCGCGCTGCGGTCGATCGTCGCGCGCAACGGTGGGCGCGGCTCGGCCGCGGTCCGGGTGTCCCCGGTCGCGCTGCCCCTGTTCTACGTGCTCGTGCCCGAGGTGCGGGACCGCTGGGACGCCGACCCGCCTCCCGGCTCCCTGGCCGACGTGTACGCGGGGGCGCGTGCACTCGTCGAGCTGCGCGAGCGCGGGTCGACGAGGGCGGCGGGCGCCATCCCGGCCACCACCTGGCCGGTGCTCCGCGCCCTCCTCCCCGTGCCGTGGGTCAGCGAGCTGGCCCTGGGGATGGCGGCGGCAGGCCGGGCCGGTGCCCGAGCGCTGGTCGAGGACCTCGGTCCCGCCGCCAGGGCGACCCTGCGCACCCTGGCGACCACGGCACCGCCTGCCCTCGCGGTCACGGCTCGCTCGCTGCTGCGGGCGATCCCGGCGGTGCCGACCGCCCGGCTGCACCTGCGTGTCCTCGGCCCGCTCGAACTGCGCCGTGACGGGGTGGTCGTCACCGCTCCGGAGCTGCGCAGGGAGCGGGTGCGCCAGCTCCTCGGCTACCTGGTCGTGCACGACCGGCCGACCCGGAGCGCCATCACCTCGGAGCTGTGGCCCGACCTCGACGACGCCGCGGCGGGCCGGAACCTGCGCGTCACCCTCGCCTACCTGCAGAACGTCCTCGAGCCCGACCGCGGCGAGCTGGACCCGCCGTACTTCGTGCGGAGTGCCGGCCCGGTGCTGCACCTGGTGGCGGACGGAGCGCTCGAGATCGACGTGCTGCAGTTCGAGCACGCCCTGGACGAGGCCGCCCGGCTGGAGCGCCAGGGTGCGCCCTCGGCTGCGCTGTCGGCGCACCGGCGGGCCGCGGCTCTGTGGGGTGGGGACCTCCTCGCCGACGTGGCAGGCGGGAGCTGGCTGGACTGGGAGCGGGACCGCCTGCGGAGCAGGTTCGTCGCGAGCGCCGTCCGTGCCGGCGATCTGCTGCTGGCGCGGGGGGACGCCGAGGCGGCTCGGAGCCTCGCCGAGCGGGCCCTGCGTGTCGACGACTGCTCGGAGACCGCCCACCAGCTCCTGGTCGCCGTCCACCTGGCCGACGACGACCTGGTCGACGCCCATCGTGCCCTCCGTCGCTGCCAGCACATGCTGTCCGAGCTGGGGGTGCCGCCCCAGCCGCGGACGCGCTCGCTCGCCCAGCAGCTGGCCGCCCGTCGCTGAGCGCCTGCACCCTGCGTCCGTGCGGGCTCGCCCCGCCTCCGACCTGCGGCGTCGTCCGCCCGTCGTCCGGCTGACGCTCTGCTAGCGCGGCCTCCCGAGCCTCTCCCGTGCCGGTGCGGTGCACCGAGCGGACGAGGGGAGTCGGACGTGGAGCCTGCAGAGGTCGCCATGCTGGTCCGGAGGGCCACCGAGGGGGACCCGACGGCCTGGGACGCGATCGTCGACGAGTACGCCGGTCTGCTGCGGTCCGTGGTCCGCGGGTTCCGGCTGAACGAGGGGCAGGCCGCGGACGCGGTGCAGACGACGTGGCTCCGGCTGGTCGAGCACGTCGCAGACCTCAGGGAGCCCGAGCACCTGGCGGGGTGGCTGAAGACGACCGCCCGGCGGGCCTGTCTCGAGATCATCCGGCACAGCGGCCGCGAGCAGCTCGTCGACTGCGAGGACGACCGCGGTGAGGTCGGCAGCGCCCGGTACCAGGACCCCGACCAGGACGGCCCCGAGGTGTCCGCGCTGCGAGGGGAGCAGCGGAGGCTGCTCCGTCGGGCGCTGGCGGACCTCCCGGAGCGGCACCGCCAGCTGCTGGAGCTGCTGCTGGCGTCCCCTCCGGTGAGCTACCGGGACATCAGCTCCCGCCTGGGCATGCCGATCGGCAGCATCGGTCCCACCCGGGCCCGGGTCCTCGCGCACCTGCGGGAGGAGCTGGCACCGGTCGGGCTGCACGACCTCGTCCTGAGCTGAGTGCCCGCTGGGCCGGGACCTGCGCTGACTCCCGGTGGGGCGTCGCCCCGGCTCGCGGACCCGGCCACACCGGGCACGGGACCCGACCAGGCAGAGGCGCTGTCAGCTGTCGCGACCGGTTCGTCGTCGACGAACGTCGCGACGCACTGGTCACCGGACCGGGACCAGCCGATGGCGCAGCTCGCGTCCTCGCGGACGTCGATGGTCGACCTCTCTGGTCTGTTCGAGGGGGTGGGCACCCTGACGTGGGCGCGCCGGTCACTGCATGGCGGCGGCGACCTTCTCGGCGGCTGCGGTCACGGCGTGCCCGATGTGGTCGACGTCGGCGTGCTGGTCGACGAAGACCACGGCGAGAGCGGCGCGGGCGACGCCCCCCGGACCGAGCACGGGCGCGGCGATCGACCGGATCCCCGGGATGACCTCGCCGTGCGAGCTGGCCCAGCCGGTCCGCCGGGCCTCCCGGAGGGCGTCGCGGTCCTCGGCGGTGGGGGTCTCGGGCATGAGCAGCGCCAGTCCCGGTGCGCCCCGGTCGACCGGGTGCCGGGTGCCCGGCCGATAGGTGACGTGCGCCGGGGTGTCCTGCGGCTCGATGCTGGTGATCGTCACGGCCTCGTCCCCGGCGCGGACCACGAGGAAGGCCGTCATGCCGAGCTCGGTCGCCAGCCCGGTCAGCCGCGGGAGGGCCGCGGCGTTGAGGTCGGTGCGCACGCCGCGGGACAGCGCGGCGATGCCGAGCCCCAGGCCGTAGTGGCCCAGCGGGTCCCGCTCGACCAGCTGGTGGTCCTCCAGGGTGCGCAGCAGGCGGTAGGTGATGGAGCGGTGCAGTCCGAGGGCCCGGCCGATCTCGGCCACCGGTTGCGGCACGCTCGCGGACGCCAGGTGCTCGAGGATCCGGACGCCGCGGTCCAACGTCTGCGACTGCGGAGCCCCCGCGCCGTCCTCCACCGCCATGGCGGTCCCTCCCCGTGTCCGGTCGGCGCCCAGCCTAGGGTCGGCCTCCGCGGCGACCCGGCACCGCCCGGGGCGCTGCCGGGTCCCGGGCGTCCGCAGCCGTCATCGCGCGGGCTCGATGCGGCCGGTGACCTCGCCGAAGGCGATGACGGTGCCGTCGGGACCGGGCGCGCTGGCGGTGAGGGTGACGACGTCGCCGTCCTCCAGGAAGGTGCGGGTCGTGCCGTCCTGCAGGCCGATCGGCTCGGTACCGCCCCAGGACAGCTCGATGAACGAGCCGCGCTCGTCCCGGCCGCGGCCGGACACGGTGCCGGAGGCGAACAGGTCGCCGGTGCGCAGCGATGCCCCGTTGACCGTCATGTGCGCCAGCTGCTGGGCCGGGGTCCAGTACATCTCCCGGAACGGCGGCCGGCTGAGCAGCTCGCCGTTCAGCCGGACCTGGAGCTCGATGTCCAGCCCCCACGGGTGGTCGTCGTCGCGGAGGTAGGGCAGCGGCTGCGGGTCCCGCACCGGGGGCGGGACCCGCGCGTGCTCGAGGGCCGCGAGCGGCACCACCCACGGTGCCACCGACGTGAGGAACGACTTGCCGAGGAACGGGCCGAGCGGCACGTACTCCCAGGACTGCAGGTCCCGGGCGGACCAGTCGTTGACCAGGCACACGCCGAACACGTGCTGCTCGAAGTCCGCCAGCGGCACCGGGGTGCCCAACGGCGACCCGACCCCGACCAGGAAGCCGACCTCCGCCTCGATGTCCAGCCGTTGCGAGGCGCCGAGCACTGGGTCGCCGTCGACCGGCTTGCGCTGCCCCCACGGCCGCACCACCGGCGTGCCCGAGACGGCGACCGTCCCGGACCGGCCGTGGTAGCCGATGGGCAGGTGCTTCCAGTTGGGGGTGAGCGGCGGCGAGTCCGGTCGGAACATCCGGCCGAGGTTCTCCGCGTGGTGCTGGGAGCTGTAGAAGTCCACGTAGTCGGCGACCTCCACCGGCAGGTGCATCGTCACCTCGCTGCGCGGGACCAGGTGCGGCTCGACCGCGTCCCGGTGCGCCGGGTCGGTGAGCCACTCCAGGAGCCGCTGCCGGAGCGCCGCCCAGGCCCCGGGACCCTGGGCCATGAACCCGTTGAGGGACCCGGTGGCGTGCACCGGGTCCCCGGTCGCGGCGGCCAGGTCGAGCACGGAGTCGCCGACCGCGACGCCGGTGCGGCGGGCCGTCCCGGACGTGGAGAAGACGCCGTAGGGCAGGTTGGTCAGCCCGAAGCCGGTGCCGGCGGGGAGGTCGAGCCAGCTCACGCCGGAGTCCGTTCTCGTGCGGGGAGCAGGCCGAGCGCGACCAGGTCGTCGACCGGCTCGAGGACGCTGCAGGTGCCGAAGGAGGTGAAGACGGCGCGGGCCCGGGCGGCGCGGCCGGGGGTCCAGCTGCGCAGCGCGGCGGCCAGCGCGTCGCCGTCCTGCTGTTCCAGCCACGCCACCGCCGGCGTGCCCTCGACGAGGGCGTCCACCGCGGCCAGCACGTTGAGGAACCCGTGGTGCGGGAACCCGGTGGCCGGGTCGGTGTGCCGGACGGCGGAGTGCAGCCCGGCCGTGCACTTGACCGCGACCTCGCGGCTCAGGCAGGCCGACAGCGTGCCGGCCAACTCCACGGGGGACGGGAACAGCCCGGCCTGCAGACCGCCGGTGCGCAGCTTGGCGCGGTACCGGGTGCCGGCCAGGACGTCGAGCACCTCGTCCCGGACAGCGGTGCGGGGCAGCTCCACGGCGGCCGGCACGTGGTCCGGCAGCACCCCGTCGAGCACCGCGACGACCTGTTCCGCGGCGGCGGCGTCGGCCACGACCGGCATCTCGGCCGCCGTGAGCAGCAGCCGCGGGTCGGTGCTGGCCCGGTCCACCGCGGCCGGCAGGGCGCCGGCCGCGGCGATCACCGAGACGTCGAACGGGTCGCCGTCCCCGAGGTGGGCGACCAGCTCGTCGAGCCGGGCGGCCGGGACGACGAAGGGGCCGACCAGCCCGCCGAGCCGGGCGCGCAGCTCCCGGTGCGCGGGTACTGCCGCGGCCATCGGCGCGTCGCCGGGTGGGAAGAGCGCCGCGTCGTCGAACAACCCCTCGAACAGCGCGGTCACGCGGACGGTCCCCGACCCGACCAGGACCAGGCGTACCTGCCGTCGTCGGTGGCGAGGCCGCCCTCGCCGAGGTCGAGCGGACGGAAGGTGTCGACCATGACCGCGAGCTCGTCGAAGGACTCCGCCCCCAGGGACCGTTCGACGGCGCCCGGCTGCGGGCCGTGGGAGTGCCCGCCCGGGTGCACGGAGATCGAGCCCTTGCCGATGCCGGAGCCCTTGCGGGCCTCGTAGTCGCCGTCGACGTAGAACATGATCTCGTCGGAGTCGACGTTGGAGTGGTAGTAGGGCACCGGCACGGCCAGCGGGTGGTAGTCGACCTTGCGGGGCACGAAGTTGCAGATGACGAAGTTGGTGCCCTCGAAGACCTGGTGCACCGGCGGGGGCTGGTGGACCCGGCCGGTGATCGGCTCGTAGTCGGCGACGTTGAAGGCGTAGGGGTAGAGGCAGCCGTCCCAGCCGACCACGTCGAAGGGGTGCTCGGGGACGACGTGGACGGTGCCGGTGAGCCCGCCCGGGCCGGTGCCCCGGTGCTTGACGTGGACCTCCACGTCGGTGCCCTCGACGACCAGCGGCTCGGCCGGCGCGCGCAGGTCCCGCTCGCAGTAGGGCGCGTGCTCCAGGAACTGGCCGTACCTGGACAGGTACCTCTTCGGCGGGGCGATGTGCGAGTTGGCCTCGATGACGTAGGTGCGCAGCGGTTCTGTGCCGGACGCCGAGTTGCCGGTGGGCACCCAGCGGTGGGTGGTGGCCCGCGGGATGACCACGTAGTCGCCCTGGCCCACCTCCAGGGCACCGAAGACCGTCTCCACCGTTGCGCTGCCGCGCTCGACGAAGACGCACTCGTCGCCGGTGGCGTTCCGGTAGTACGGGCTGGTCAGCGACGAGACCGCGTAGGAGATGCGCACATCGGCGTTGCCCAGCACCAGCCGGCGCCCGGTCACCGCGTCGACGGCCTTGTGCTCCTCAGCCGGGAACAGGTCGTGCAGCTTCAGGTGCCGCGGCATCAGCGGCGCGTTGGGGGTGAGCGTCTGGTCGGGGAGCTCCCACGGCCGGGCGTCGACCAGCGCGGAGGGGATGCCGGAGTGGTAGAGCAGCGAGGAGTCGGAGGAGAAGCCCTCCTCGCCCATCAGCTCCTCGGCGTACAGCCCGCCGTCGGGACGGCGGTGCTGGGTGTGCCGCTTGGGCGGGACGCTGCCCACCTGCCGGTAGAACGCCATGAGAGTTCCTCCTCGGGTGGTTCTCCACCTTCGGCGCCGGGAGCGAGGAAGGGGGTCGTGGGGCTAGGCGGGGAC